>NZ_JBEZZN010000001.1:0-825882 GCF_040639195.1 Micromonospora sp. NPDC023956 | reverse complement strand
GGGCCGCCAAGCGGCTGGCCGCCCACCCCTCGGTGGACTACGTGGAGCAGAACCACACCGTCGAGATGGACGCCACCCAGGTCAACCCGCCGTGGAATCTGGACCGCATCGACCAGCGGACCGGGCCGCTCGACGGCCGGTACACCTACGTCAGCACCGGGCTGGGCGTCACCGCGTACGTCATCGACACCGGTATCCGGACCACCCACGTCGACTTCGCCGGGCAGGCCGTCGACGGGTACGACGCGATCGACAACGCCCTGCCGGCCGCCGACTGCAACGGCCACGGCACCCACGTCGCCGGCATCGTGGGCGGCACCAGCTACGGCGTCGCCAAGGACGTCACGCTGGTCGCCGTCCGGGTGCTGAACTGCGCCGGCAGCGGGACCTGGGCGCAGGTCATCGCCGGCATCAACTGGGTGACCGCCGACCACCAGCCGGGCCAGCCGGCGGTGGCGAACATGAGCCTCGGCGGCGGCCTGAACACCTCGCTGAACACCGCCGTGGCCAACTCGATCGCCGACGGCGTCACCTACGCGGTCGCCTCCGGCACCTCGAACCAGAACGCCTGCAACTTCTCCCCGGCGTCGGTGCCCACCGCGCTGACCGTCAACGCCTCGCAGAGCAACGACGCGCGGGCCTCCTTCTCCAACTGGGGCACCTGCACCGACATCTTCGCCCCGGGCGTGAACATCCTGTCCGCCTGGCACACCAGCGACACCGCCACCAACACCATCAGCGGCACCTCGATGGCCTCCCCGCACGTCGCGGGTGCGGCTGCCCGGGTGCTCCAGGTGTACCCGACCTGGACCCCGGCCCAGGTGTCCAGCTACCTCATCAGCCAGGCCACCGAGGACGTGATCACCAGCCCGGGCACCGGCTCCCCGAACCGGTTCCTCTACCTGGACCCGACCTTCTGATCCACTCCGCCCCACCGGCCCCGAGGCGATCCGCCCCGGGGCTGGCCACTTCCGGCGAGGAGGAACGATGACCACGGGACCGGTCCACCCGGCTGCTGGGCAGCAGGTCACCTACCAGGCAGCCCCTTTAGAGTCGGTAGGATGACGCCAACCCGTGCCGCCACCGCCTTCGACTCGTTGCGCCTCGACGCCGTGCCCGACCAGGTGACGTTGCGCCGGGTCTACGAACTCCCCGGCGACGCGGCCGTGCGGAAGCAGATGACCGAACTCACCGAGCAGACCCGGCGGTTGATCGGCTGCTCGTCGCTGGTCCTGGTCGCCAGCGTGGACGCCAGGGGAAACTGTGACGTCTCCCCGCGCGGCGGCCCCGCCGGGTTCGTCGCCGTGCTGGACTCGCGGACGGTGGCGATACCGGACGCGACCGGCAACAAGCGTCTGGACTCCCTGCAGAACGTCGTCGCCACCGGGCGGGCCGGGCTGCTGTTCGTCATTCCCGGGCGCACCACGACGCTCAGGGTGAACGGCCGGGCCTGCGTCTCCACCCGCCCCGAGCTGCTGTCGCAGCTGACCGCCGTGGGCAAGCCGCCGGCCAGTGCGCTGGTGTTGGGGATCGAGGAGGTCTACCCGCACTGCCCCAAGTCGCTGCTGCGCAGCGGGGCCTGGAAGCCGGAGCAGTGGCTGCCGGCGGACGCCCAGCCGACCTCGGCCGAGGTGACGCTGGCCCAGCTGCGGATGCCGGAGCTGACGATCGCCGACATCGAGCAGGCGGAGGCGGACTCGCTGAGGTACCGGTACGAGTGACCGCCCGCGCAGCGGTGGTGCGAGCACCGGGATCGCCCGCAGGATCGATGTCACCGCCGGAACCTCAGCGGCGTCGACGTGGGGCTTGTCCGTGCGCCGTCGGTCCGCGCCGCCGACGCGGCAGCGACGCGGACCGACGGCACAGGTCGTCCACCGAGGACGGTCAGTCCGGCAGGACCACCTGTACCGGGCTCGACCGGTGGGTGGTGGTGCCGTCGCCGAGCTGCCCGAACGAGTTGTCGCCCCAGCACCACAGGCTGCCGTCGGTCCGCGCCGCGCAGGCGTGGTAGGACACGGCGAAGCCGCCCGTCCAGGCGGTGGCGGTGCCGACCCGGGTCGGCGTCGGCCGGTGGGTGGTGGTGCCGTCGCCGAGCTGCCCGGACGTGTTGTTGCCCCAGCACCACAGGCTGCCGTCGGTGCGCGCCGCGCAGGACGAGTCGATGCCCGTCTCGACCCTTGCCCAGGTGGTGGCGGTGCCGACCTGCAGTGGGGTGGTCTGGAAGCCGGTGCCCCCGCCCACCTGGCCGTACCCGTTCTCGCCCCAGCACCACAGCGTCCCGTCGGCGCGGACCGCGCAGGTGTGCACGTACCCGGCCGTCACACCGGTCCACGTGGTAGCGGTGCCCACCTGCGTCGGTGTCGCCCGGTAGTCCCGGATGCCGAGACCGAGCTGCCCGTCCGAGCTGCTGCCCCAGCACCACAGGGTCCGGTCGGTGCGGGTGGCGCAGGTGTGCGCGTAGCCGGTCGTGACGCTCGCCCAGGTGGTCGCCGTGCCGACCTGTATCGGGGCGGTCGCCAGATAGGGAGACAGGCCGGTACCGAGCTGCGCGTGACGGTTCAGGCCCCAGCACCACAGGGTGCCGGTGGTCTGGACGGCGCAGGTGTGATTGGCGCCGGTGCTGACGCTGGCCCAGGTGGTGGCGTCGCCGATCCGGACGGGGCTGTTCCGTCTCGTGGTCGTCCCGTCGCCGAGCTGCCCGTTGCTGTTGCCACCCCAGCACCACAGCGTTCCGTCCGTGCGTACCGCGCAGGTGTTGCTGCTGCCGGCGTCGATACCCGCCCAGGTGGTAGCGTCGCCGATCCGGACCGGAGCGGTCCGGTTCGTGTTGGTCCCGTCGCCGAGCTGGCCGTAGAAGTTGTTGCCCCAGCACCAGAGCGTTCCGTCGGTACGGACCACACAGGTGTGCAGATCACCCGCGGCGACCCGGGACACCGACGCAGCGGCGGGCGAGACGTTCGGCGCGCCCCGGTCGGTAGGGGTGACGCCCGCCGTGGCCGCACCCGCCGTGAGCCCGATGGCCAGCACGGTGATCCCCGCAGAGGCCGCCGCCGCGACGGCGGTTCGAGCCAACCGCCGCCATCGCGACCGCAGCCGACCCTCCCGATGTTCGTTCATGTCCTGTTCTCCTCAGGCATCGTCGGTCCCGTACGGTGGAGGGCGGCGTTGCCCCGGCAGGTCGCCAGGACCCATGAGTCATATCAATGAAACTCTACATCGACATACGTCATTTTTAATTCCCCGTGTGCCGCCGGCGGCCCGGTCGCCATGGCGGATCGGTGGACAGGCCGGGCCGCGTCAGCGCACGTCACGGGACCCCGGGTCACCGGTCAGGGGCGCAGGAAGGTGACCCGCTCGGCGGTTTCGGTGAGCTGGAGGGCCAGGTCCCCCGAGTCCACCTCGGCCGCCTGCACCCCCAGGGACCCCGCGATCGCGGCGGCCAACCCGGTCGGGGAAACCGTCCCCCGGGGCCCCAGGGGCAGGGGCCCGACCGGGTCGGGGACCCGCTCCGAGCCCCCCGGGGCCCGCAGGGTCCTGCCGAAGGTGCCGGGGGAGTGCGGCTCCACCGCAAGGTGCTGGGCCTCCGGGGGCTGGTGCAGGTCCAGCCGGGCCAGCTCCCCCTCGAAGAGGCAGAGCAGCACCTCCGGGCTCAGTCGGCGGGTCACCCAGGGGGTCAGGTGCCCGGTCCCGGCCCGGTCGGCGTACCCGTCGACGAGCAGCCCCGGGTAGCCCGACACCACCTGGGACCGGATCAGGGCCCCGGTGAGGGTGGGGAAGTCCACCGGCAGGGGGGCGGCGGCGTCCCGGGCCTCGTCGGCGGGGCCCAGCCGACCGACGCTGACCGCCCCGTCGACCAGGTGCCGGACCCAGCTCTGGTCCACCCCGAGGAACCGGATCGACTCGACCGGCAGCAGCCCCTCCTCCGGCACCAGGTAGCCGAAGGGCACCCCCTCGAGTCGGGTCAGCCCGGTCAGCCAGTCCCGCACCCCGGCCGGGAGGGAGTCGTCGATCGGGGCCACCGCCAGCGGGTACCCGGCGTCGAGGTTGCGGGCGGCGCGCTGGTCCCGGGCGGCCTGCTGGTCCCGGCGGCGACGCCACCCGTACAGGCCGGTGGCGGTGTCCCCACTGCCCAGCGCCAGCAGCCGGCCGAGCTGCCAGGCGGCGGCGTACCCCAGGTCGAACATGCCCAGCTCCGCATCGAAACGCAGCAGGGCGTCCCCGGTCCGTACCGGGGCCACCCGCCCCGCATCCGTCGGACCGGGCACCAGGGGCCCCCGGTACCAGCCGATGCTGCTCCCGCCCTGCCGGAGCCGGTGCCGGGCCGGCACGAACCCCTGATTGAGGTACCGGTCGGCGGCGGGCTGCCCGCTGGGGGGAAGCCGGAGGGTGGCCCCCTCGTCGGCGAGGTCCCGGACCAGGGTGGCGAAGGTGTGGTCGGCGCTCACCGAGGCGAACCGCCAACTCGTCAGGCTGACCAGCCGGACGGTGTCCCCGACCGGGGCGGGCCCCCGGTCGAGTGCCCACGACCCGTCGGTGGCCGGGGCGAACCGGTGCTCCAGGGAGACCAGGTGCACCACGCTGGTCATCCCGGCCGGCGGCAGCCGGGTGCCGACCACCACCGCCGTGTCGGCCGGATCGTCCCCCTCGGACCGGACGTGGGCCAGCAGCGGCAGGTCGGCGTAGCCGGGCAGCAGGTCGGCGAGGAGAGCGACCGGGACGTCGATGACGGTGACCGGGTCCTGCGCCGACTCGTGGGACTCGGCAGCGACGGCGGCCGGCGGCAGCCAGTGCCCCGCCGCCACCTGTCCCAGGGGCACCGTCGAGACGGGGGGCGCCTCCTGCTCGGTGAAGAGCAGCAGGGCCAGCCAGGGCGGGGTCTGCGGCCCGGATCCCCCCGGGCTGCGTTCCCAGGGCAGGGTGGCACGCTCCAGCACGACGTGCGGCAGCACGGCGGCGTGGTCCCCGACGCTCCCCTCGGGCGGGAAGACCGACCGGACGAGGGAGGGGGCCAGGCCGAACCGGTCCCCGGCGACGGTGAACCGACGGGTCGTGGTGAAGTCCACCGGTTCCAGACTGACCCGCTGGGAGAGGGTGACCCGGTAGTCGCCGGCGGTCAGCACCGGGCGGTGCTCGCGGCGGAAGGTCACCTGGGACTCAGACATGGGCTGCCACCTGGGGGATCGCGTGGAACTGGGTGGTGTCGAAGCCGGCGGGGTCGAGTACCGCCGAGGGGAGCAGGGCGGCGGCGACCGCGCTGCGGGTGGTGGCGACCCCCGGGTCGGCCATCGCCGTCCGGATCGTGGTCGCCCGCGCCGCCGGCCCGTCCGGTACGACCGACCGCCGGGGCGGAGGGGCCAGCGTGATCACCTCCCGGGTGTACCGGGGGGTGTCGGCCCGGAGGGCGGACCGGTCCACCCAGACCGCCCGGGTCGGGGCGGGTGGGCGGGGGCGCAGCTCGTACCCGGTGACCAGGTCCTCCATCAGGGCCGGGTCGGTGACCTGGGGAGTGAGCCGGCCACCCCACAGGGCGAAGGGCAGCCCCCGGCAAACCGGGGTGTAGTCGAACCGGTCCTCGACCGGCGCCCCCTCGTGGGTGACCACGATCCGGTGGACGGCGGTGACGGCGCCGGGGGCCAGGTCGACCGGGCCGACCCCGAACGCGGTCCGGCCCCCACCGGTGGGCAGGGCCACCTCCCGCTCCGGGGTGCCCCGGACCGCCCCGCTGGCCGGGATGGCGCTGGTGGTCGACACGACCAGGGTGGCCGGGTCGACGACCCCCAGTTCGTCGGGGGCGGCCCCGGGGGCGGTGCGGTGGGTCTCGGCCCGTACCGACAGGCCGAGGATCCGTTCCCGGGGCGGCAGCAGGGTGTCCCGGAACCGGTCCCAGCTCACCGGTGCCGGCTTCGCCCCGCCGTTCGAGCCGAACGAGATGCGCACCGTGACGATGTCCAGGTCGATGGCGGCGGTACCGCCGAAGTCCGGACCCCACAACTGGACGTCGGCGCCGACCTGCACGTTGAGGGTGTGGGTGCCGAAGAGGCTGAAGGTGTACGACACCCCGATGCTGACGTGCAGGGACGCCTCGTAGTGGTACGGCTGCCAGGAGATGAGGAAGTCCATCGAGGCGTCGAAGCCGGCCCGCAGGGAGTCGTCCTGCCACAGGGCGGTGAGCCGGCCACCGGCCATCAGTGCGGTGGGGGTCAGCGCGAAGTACCCGGCCCCGGCGATGCTGAACTGCTTCGTGATCTGCCAGGCGAAGCCGAGCCGGGGCACGGTGGGGTAGTGGGCGGGTACCGGGAACCGGGGGTGGTAGCCCCCGGCGGTGAGGGCGAAGTCCCCGGTGTGCTCCCCGGTGAACCAGGTGGCGAAGGCGAACCCTCCGGTCAGGTGGCAGTCCGGGGAGAGCAGGTACGAGGCCCGGGTGAGCTGGGCCTCCACCGCCAGGTACCCGTCCTCGGGGACCAGGGTGGCCTTGATGGCGAGCTGGATCTGGGCGACCGGTTTGACCGGCCCCGCCCCCGCGTCCGGTGCCGGCAGCACCACCGTGGCCAGCCCCAGCACGTCCAGCTCGAACCGGTGCCCGAAGGCGGCGGCGACCAGCAGGAAGGCATCCACCATCTCGAAGGAGTTGACCCGCAGCCCCACGGCGAGGAAGTAGTCCCCGACCGAGGGCGGCAGGTAGTCGGCGAGGATCCGCAGCTCGTCGGCGAGGGTGGTGCCCGGGGGCGGCCCGGTGACCGCGTCGGCCACCAGGGGGAAGGTCGCCACCTGGTCGATGGCGGGGGCCACGAACCGCCGGTTGTACCCGAACCCGCCGGCCAGTCCCCGCACCGACAACTCGGGCGGCCCGGCGTGCAGGCCGTTGAGGTAGGCGTAGGCGAACAGCGAGGGCCCGGCGGGGAGTTGGACGTAGGCGCCGAGGGCCCCGACGGAGAAGGACGGGGTCCGCACGCTCAGCCCCCCGCTGTACGCGGTGTAGCTGGCCCCCTCGTACTCGATGGTGTCCTTGCGCAGCGCCCCGTCGATGCGCAGCGGGACGGTGTCGTAGGCCAGCCCGATCCCGGCCAGGTCGAAGGTGGGCATCGAGAGGGGGTCGGTGGTGGAGACCCCGATGGCCAGGCCGCTCAGGGAAAGGGTCAGCCCGGCCACGGTCACCGAGGCGTCCAGCAGCAGGGCGACCCGGGACTCCCGGCCGGGGGACTGCCGGAAGGCCAGGCCGACCCGGGAGATGTGCAGGGGCCCGAAGGAGCGTTGCACGGTGAGCCAGGTGGCGTCGTCGCCGGTCCGTACCGGCGCGGGGCCGCCGCTGGCCGGTGCCGGGGTCACCCCCGGGGGACCGCCGACCGGTACCGCCAGGGCCTGCGTGAAGGGTCCGAGCAGCAGGGTGGCGTCCACGGTGAACCCGGCGGCGAGGCCCCCGGCGGGGAGGGTGGTGCCCGCCGGGAGCAGGGCGGCGAGGGCGGTGGCCTCGGCCGCGGGCAGGGCGGTGGTGGCGGCGAGCAGCCGCAGGGGGTCCACCCCCATCGTGGTGCCCCGCAGGTGGTCCCCGACCACCGGGAGCCGCCCCAGGTCCAGGGTGGCGGCGACCTCCACCCCGAAGAGGTACCCGGTACGGGTGCCGTTGCCGGTGAGGGCGAACAGGGCCTGGCGCAGGTCGAGCCGGATGCCCTCCGGCACGTGCGCGGCGGCGGTGGGGGAGATCGCCCCCACCAGGGACTTCAGGTCGGGTACCGGATCGTCGGGCAGGTGCCGGTACGAGGCGGCGAGCCGATGGGCGGTGGGGTCCTGGGCGAAGTGCAGCTCCAGGGAGGGGTGGAAGGTTCCTCCCTGCACCGGTACGGCCAGGTCCAGGGTCCCGGCGACGGAGCGTCGGGCGGTGTCCACGGCCAGGGTTACCGCCACCTCGGTCCCGTCGACCGGGAACCGGGTCCGTCCGGTGAGGAAGAGGCGTTTGGCCCCGGTGGAGATCTCGGCGGCCAGGTTGTCCACGACGGACTCGGCCAGGGGAGCCGGCAGGGCCAGCCCCCCGAAGCGGTCGGCCAGGTCGGCGAAGAGGTGCCCGATGGGGATCTGCTGTTCGGGGCCGGTCTCCCCGGCGAACTCCCAACGCCGGTCGGGGGCCGGGTCGTAGGCGGCCCGGACCGTCACCCCGACCCCGCCCAGCAGCAGCCCCGCCTGGGCGTGGAAGGTGGTGCCGGTGGAGTCGTGCAGCAGGTCGAAGCCGACCTGGGTGACGGCGACCTCCTCGGTGATCTGCCAGACGCCGTCGATGACGATCTCGCCGTCGAAGGAGGCGGGCACGGTGGCCGAGGGCACCACGGCCCCGGCCTGGAACCGGGTGACCGTCAGATCCGGGACGTGGTCGGGCTCGGTGCCGGTGAAGTGCCGGTAGACCTCCCGGATGCGCAGGGGCGGGTCGCCCACCCGCAGCCCGCCGCCGATCTGCCGGGTGGCGGAGTCGGCGACCAGCTCCAGGGTGCCGTCCCGGCCGATCCCGAACAGACCGCCGACCAGGACCGACACCTGGGCGGAGGGACCGGGAGCGACCACCCGGACGGTCAGGTCGATCTGTTGGAGGGTGAACAGCCCGGGGATCACCTCCCACTCCGCCTCGGTGTAGAGGGTCATGGTCAGGTACTCGACCGGGTTCGCGGCGGTGGGGTTCACCGCGAGGGTGACCGCCCCCAGGGTGATCCCGGCCACCGGGTCGATGCCGAAGGGCACCGGCAGCGTCTCCAGCCCGGCCAGGCCGGCGATGTCGGCCAGGGTGAGGGGCCCCAGCCGACGGAAGTCGGCGGTGAGGACCAGGTCCTCGCTCCAGGAGGCGAGGCGGGCGTCGATGGTGATCTCGTGGTCCTCGGCGACCCCGGTCATGCTGCCCGCCGACACCGGGATGCCGGCCGCGAGGACCAGCGCCCCCCGGACCCGGTGGTCGAGGGTGTGGTAGTTGAGGTCGGGCAGACCGAACAGCCCGTACCGCAGGTTGGTGAGGGTGAACAGGCCCAGGTCGAGGCCGGCGTCGGCCGGGCCGTACAGGGCCACGCTCGGCACCAGGGGAGTGGCCGGGGTGATCCCGGGCGGGGCGAGGGAGACCATGGTGATCTCCCCGGAGAGGGGGTGGGTCTGTCCGGGGAAGAGCAGCCCGACCAGCTCCATCCCGGGCCGGATCTGCAGGTCCCCCTCGAAGGTCATGGCGGTGGCGGTCGGGACGGGGGGCTGCCCGCTCTCCGGAATCAGGTCGGTGTCCAGGCGCAGGACGGACCCGCTGAACCGGAGGGTGTCCAGCAGGGTCCCGCGCAGCGGCGGGAAGGTGTCGGCCAGGGACCAGTCGGTGCCCGGCCGGACGATCACCTCGACCCGGCTGACGGTCTCGCCGGCCAGGGTGAACCGGAGGGTCACGTCGGCCCGGTCGAAGGGCACCCCGGAGCCGGTGCCCCGGACGGTGACCGGGCCGGGGGCCTCGGCGCGTGCACAGCCGGTCAGCAGCAGCCGGCCGGTGGGCAGGAATTGGCCCAGGTAGGCGGCGGTCGGCGGGTCCAGGGCGGCGACCGGCAGGTCGAGCCGGCCGGAGGGCACCCCGGCCAGCAGGGTCTCCAGGGCCTCGGGGGTCATGACTTCTCCCAGGTGATGTCGAGGTCACCGTGGGACCCGGTGATGTAGACCGGGGCCTTGAAGGGGAACTGGAGGGACAGCGGGGGCTCGTAGTTCTCGGAGTCCCAGGCCCACCCGGAGTGGGGCGGGTCCTTCTCCCGGCCGCTGTCGACGAACCGTTTGACGTATCGGTCCACCACCGTCTTGGAGGGCAGGTGGTGGTTGGACACCCCCACCTTTCCGGCGCTGATCAGGGCCCGTTCCTTCGGGTCCACCAGGTTCACGAACTCGAGGGAGGAGGAGGTGCAGTTGCTGCCGTGGTGAGCGATGTGGACGACGTCTACGTTCTTCAGCCGGGTCCGGTTGTGAGCGGCGTACTTCCCCCGGTTCATCAGGTGGTACTCGGTGCTGCGGGTGGAGTCCCCGCAGAGCAGCAGCTTCTTGCCGAAGACCTCCACCAGGAGCACCACACTGCCCCGGTTCTTGCCCTGGGCCGCGTCCTTGTCCTTGCGGTAGTCGTTGACGACCCCGGAGGCCAGGATGGTCACCGTGCAGGCCGGGTCGGTCTCCGCCACGATCCGGATGCCGCCCCAGGCGTCGAGGCAGTCGATGTCGGTGGCGGACTTCGCCGCCGGTACGTCGACTCCTCCCAGGGTGGTCTCCCCGACCACATCCGTCTTGCCCAACCTCTGGTCGGGGTCGACCGCGTTGTGGACCACCTTGCGGATCAGGCTCTCGTTCACGATGTGCTCACGCACCCAGGTGTTGGCGGATCCGTAGCCGGCGAAGTCCCCGCTGTGGTAGACCCGGCCGACCTGGATCTTGTGGGGCTTGTCGGCGAGCACCGTGGCGAGCTGGTTGTAGTGGTCCTCGTCGGAGTGGGTGAAGATCAGGATGTCGACGAACTGGGCCTTCGGGGTCACCAGTGGCCGGCCCAGGTCGTCGGTGGTCTGCACCGGGCCCAGGAACTTCGGATCCTCCAGGCAGTCCCGCACCCGCTTGGTGTAGACATCGACCTCGGACTCCTCCACCTCCCGCGAGGTGGAGCCGCAGTCGATGAGGATCATCCGCCCGCCCGGGGTGCTGAGGGCGATGCAGTCCCCCTGCCCCACCTTGATCATGCGGGCGTAGAACCTCCGGTCCCCCCGGTTGCCGGGGGCGGCCGGTGGCCGCTTGCTGATCTCGTCCTCCCAGAGTTTGGCCAGGGCCGCAGCCTCCCTCCGGAGCCTCGCCTCGTGCTCCTCCTGCAACTTGATCCGCTTCTTCTTGGACTCCTTGCGGTTCTTGTCGAGGATCGTCTCCCCGTCCTTGAGGCCGAGGCTGTAGTCGGCCGTCTTCCGCTTGCGTTTCGTCGGGGGGGTCGGGCTGGTCACCGTGATCTCCTCAGCTCGGGAAGGCGATCCGCCAGCGACCCTGGCTGACCCGTTCGCCCTTGCGCCGCCACGTGAAGACGTGTCGACGGTCGTTGTCGAACGGGCTGAAGTCGGCGGCGTAGGCGAACTCGTCCTGCAGCACGTTGTAGAGGTCGCACTCCAGTTGCCCGGCGGCCAGCCGTACCAGGGCCCGCAGCTCGTGGGCGCCGATGGTGACCCCGTCCACGGTCAGCGCCTGGAAGGTGCCCCGGGCAGCCTGGACGTCGCTCAGGTCGTCGGAGCCGCCCTGCTTGAAGGCGAAGCCCTCGGGGCGGCCCTCGACGCGGTGCCAGAACTTGTGCGAGTGGTGGAAGCGGATGCTGGGGTAGACGTCCACCCCGGCCGGGGTCTCGGCCTGGTACAGCTCCAGGAACAGGGCCCCGCCGCCGCTCTGGTCCTCCCGGCGGAGCTGGAGGTGGTCGGCGCCGGCGGTGAACACCGACTGGCCGGCGGTGAGCCGGGTGCCGCGCACCTCGTCGGCCTGGAGCCGGGGCGTCGTCACGGCGCCGGCCACCAGAGGCCCGGTCGTCACGGCGCTGGCGGTCAGCGCCCCGGTCTGCACGTCGGTCAGCTCGTCGGAGTTGCCCTGCTTGAAGGCGAAGCCCTCGGGGCGGCCCTCGATACGGTGCCAGAACCTGTTGGCGTGGTGGAAGCGGATGCTGGGGAAGACGTCCACCCCCGCCGGGGTGTCGGTCTGGAACAGCTCCAGGAACACCACCTGCCCGCCGCTCTGGGCCTCCCGCCGCAGCAGGAGGTGCTCGGAGACCGCCTGCACGGTCAGCGGGGACCCGGGCGCGGTGGTGCCGATGCCGACCTTGTTGCCCACCGGGTTGATGGCCAGCGGGGCGGAGCCGTGGGACTGGATCCAGGAGTACCCGGTGTCGTAGCCCAGCCGCAGGTTCGGCTGGTCGGTGGGGCCGACGATGACGCTGCCGGCGTTGGCGTCGCCGTTGGCGTCCACGATGTGCAGCCGGGCCTGGGGAGTGGCGGTGCCCAGCCCGGCGTTGCGGGCGGAGAAGACCAGGGGCGCCCGCTCCACTGTGGCGCTGAGCTGGCCGTCCTGGAACCCGGGGAGGTTGCGGTAGGCCAGCACCACCGGGGCGTGGCCGGGGTCCGGCAGCCCCTGCACCTCCTCCAGGGTCAGCTCCAGGCATTCCCCGGGTGGCAGGGTCGTGTCCTGCTCGGGGACCAGGGTCCACTGGGCCCGGTCCGCCAGCATCTCGTGGTGGACCTGCCAGACCCCGGAGACCGACCCCCCGACCCGGAGGGTGACCGTGCCGGCGGTACCGGCGGTGGTCAGGGCCCAGTCCCGGGTCTCCCGGTCGCCCTGCACCTCGAAGGAGAGGACCAGCTCGGTGGGGGCGGTCCCGTCCGCCCCGGTCAACGGCACCGGAATCTCCCGCGAGACGTTGGCCACCCGGACCCGCAGGTCACAGGGGGTCCGTCCGTCGCTGAGCACCCGGTCCCCGCCGACGAACCCCAGGTGCAGGGGGACGTCGGGTCGACCCCGGTGGTTGACGATCTCCAGCACCTGGTGCCGGGCCCCGGTCAGTTCGCTGGGCTCCCCGCTGTACCCCATGCGCCGGTAGCCCAGCTCCACCCGGCTGCCCCGGGTGCCGCCCACCCCGTCGGCCCGCAGCCCGGTCAGGGGCAGGTCGAGGGAGTTCCCGGCCGGCAGGGTCAGCCCCTCCGGTCCGCGCAGCCAGCCGGTGGACCCGGTCAGGGACAGCTCCCACCCCGGCACCTCCAGGGCCGGCCGGGAGTCGGCGGACAGCACCCCCTCGCGGAAGGTCACCGCGAGGTGGTGGTTCCCGGGACCGACGGGTCCGGGGGCGGACCAGAGGACCAGGTCCTGCCGGGAGGAGTTGGTGACCCGCAGGGTGAGGGTCTGCCCCGTCGGGGCGTCGTCGATGTAGAGCACCGGCTGGTCGTCGACGTTGGCCAGCTCGAAGGTGAGGGGGTGGGTACGGACGAAGGTGGCGAGCAGGGCCTCGTCGCCGGCCATGTCCCGCTGGATCTCGGCTACCGACCGGGGAGCGTCGTACACCCGCAGGTGGGCCGCGGCGAGGGCGAGGTGGGAGGTGACGGAGTCGGGGTCGCGGCCCAGGGCGAACCTCTCCCCGCTCGGCCGGGTGGGCCCCGGCATCGCGTCCTCGGCGACCACCGCCCCGTCCAGCAGGATCCGGGCGGTGCCGTCCTGACTGGTCACCGCCAGGTGGTGCCACTGGTCGAAGGTGAAGGTCCCCGGGGAGGTCTTCTGCCAGAAGGGCCCGTCCACCGTGGAGCCCTGGTACACGATCCGGCCGTCGTCGCAGAGCCGGAGCACGAAGTGGCCCCCCTGGCCGAAGACGGCGGCCATCGAGTCCGACGGCATCGGGGGCACCCGTACCCAGACCATGCTGGTGACCGGCTGGGTCACGCCCGCGGTGCTGACCACCGCGTCGGCGCCCCCGCCCAGGGCCAGGCAACTGCCGAACCGGTCGTCGGCGCGGACCTGCGGGGCACCCTCGATCTCCCCGGTGGCCGGGGCGGCGGGGGAGCCGGTGACCAGGGGGCCGGGGGCCAGGTCGTCGAGCTGCCAGTGCAGCAGCAGGGCGGCGCTCACGCCGGGGAGCCCGGGACGACGGAGGCGGCGGTACCGGGGACGGCCGGTCGGGTGCCGGCCGGGGCCCCCTCCGGGTGGAGCTGGGCACCGGCCTGCTGGCCGATGGCCTCGATCAGTTCGTACACACGGACGTAGGGCATCTGACCCAGGGCCTCCAGGATCGTGTTCGTCTGGTCGAGGGTGAGGGTGAGGGTGATCGGGGGCATCGCTCGCATCCTTGATCCGGTCGGGTGACCGGGGTGGTGGCTCATCGGGTCGGGGCGGTCGGGGTGGGCAGCGCGAGCCAGCCCTCCCGCAGGGTCAGGTCGGTGGGGAACCCCGGGTTCGGGGCGGGGGGATCCTCGGTCTCGGTCCAGACGGCACCCGTCCGCTCCCGCCAGGTCCATCGGCGGCCCGGCTCGGTGGCGGGCAGCACCAGCCCGACCCCGGCCGCGTCGGTCAGCACCGGGGCGGCGAGGAAGCCGGTCTCCAGGCGGGCCAGGGCGTCGTGGTGGTGGGCGGGGTCCAGCCGTACCGAGACGGTGGGCAGGATGCCGGTGGTGGCGTGCAGGGCCCCGGCCGGCTCCAGGAGCACCGTCAGGGTCTCCTCGGGCAGGCCGAGGGCGAGCCGTACCGGGGGGTCGGTGCCGGCGGCGGCCATGGCGGGCACGTCGTGGTACTCGGTGCCGAGGCTCCCGTCGGGCTCGTGCCGCCAGTACCCCAGCACCCCGTCGGTGAGCCGCCCGTACGCCCCGAGCCGGACCGGGAACCGCACCAGCGGGAAGCCGTTGGTCTCCCGGCCGGTACGCCCCAGGTCCTGCCGGAACACGTTCCAGTCCTGGTGGATCGCGGGCGGGCCGAGCAGGTCCAGCCCGAGGGTCAGGCGCAGCACCGCGACCGGTCGACCGGTGAGGCGGGACCGGACCTGGTGGCCGCCCTCCCCCTCCTCACCCACCGCCTCCACGGCGTCGAGCAGGGAACCGAGCAGCTCCCCGAGCCGGTCCGCCCCGTACCCCCGCAGTCGGTCGACGACGGCCCGCAGCCCGGGGTTGGTGATCTGCTCCACGGCGGGAACACCCCCGGTGGGGGCGGCCAGCCAGCGGGCCAGAGCCGGGCGGTCCGGGTCCGGGTCGGGAAGGAGGCTGCCCAGCCACTCCCCGCCGGCGGCGTGCACCCGCAGCCCGTCGTCGAGCAGGTCGGGCAGGAGCCACCCGCAGACCGGGGAGGAGGCCACCAGGCCGCTGACCGGCCGGCCCGGGTGCTCGGCGTCGAGCAGCCGCAGCCGCAGTCGGGCCGGCTGGGCCACCCGGGGCGGCAGGGCGATCCAGCCCGGCCGGTCCGGCACCCGCAGCCGGGTGGTGGCGGCGGGCCGGTCCACCGAGAGGTCGTGCCCGACCCCGAAGGAGTCCACCACCCGCAGCCGTAGCAGCCGCAGGCAGCCGGCCCGCAGCGGGTTGAAGTCGGCCAGCGGCACCGGGGCCTGCCGGTTCTGCTCCCCGACCCGGTCCCGCACCTGCGCGGCGAGGAGCTGCCCGGACGGGAAACCGAGCGGGTCGAGGACGGGGAGCTGGCGGGTCAGCCGGCGCATCAGCAGGGCGTCGTTGAACCCGCCCAGGCTCTGCGCCAGGTTGCTCCCCTCGTGTTCGGCCAGGTGGGCGTAGGCGGCGGCGAGGGTGCCGAGCCGGGGGTCGGCCGACCGGTCGGCACACCAGGCGAGCAGGGCCCCGGGGTCCGCGGTCACCTGCTCGGGGGTGAGGAGCCCCAGCCCGGCGGCCGTGCGTTCCTCGTTGTACCGGGCCAGCGGGCCGCCCGCGAGGTACCGCAGGATCCGGGCCGAGAGCAGCGGGCGGGTGGCGGTGGAGAGCACGGTGCTGCCGCTGTAGGTGACCGCCGCCCGTTCGGTGAGCCGGTGCCCGGGGCGGGTCGCCAGCTCGACCTCCCCGGCCGGGAGCCGGTAGTTGAGGCTGACCACCTCGGGGTCGTAGTCCCGGTCGGTGGGGTCGAGGTTGGTCCCGGGGGCCGACGGCAGGAACTCCACCTCCCAGTGCAGCAGCAGGGGATGCCAGGGCTGGCCGGCCCAGCGGCGCAGCGCCGGGTGGGGCTCGGCCAGCCCGGCGAGGACCGTGTCCAGCAGGTCGCCGGCGGCGGCGACCCCCTCGGGGTCGGCCAGGGCCCCGGCTGCCCCCGCGGCCTCCACCACCAGGCAGGGCAGCAGACCCTCCGGGTGCTCGTCGTCGCTTCCGTACCGGTCCGACCCGGTGGCCTCGGCCCCGGTGAGCAGCACGACCGGTTCGTTGGGCACCTGGTACGAGTCGTCGGGGAGCTGCTGGAGCCGGTAGCCGGCCCCCTCCGGCAGCTCCGCGTTGACCCGGGCCACCACCGCCTCCACCGCCTCCCGGGCCGCCGCCAGCCGGTGGGTCAGGGTGTCCCCCCGCCCGGTCGGCGGGAACTCCCCGGTCTCGGCGAGCAGGGCGTCCAGGGTCGCCATCTCCCGTTGCAGGTAGGCGGCGGCCAGGTCCGGGTCGGGGTAGTCCGTCCGGTTCTCCGGGGGTGGGTAGGCGCAGGTCAGGTACCGGTGCCAGTCGGCGAAGAGACGCTGCCGCAGCCCGGTGGCCCGAGCCTGGGCCCCCTCGTGGGCGGCCTGGGCCGCGTTCAGGGCGACCAGCAGGTCACCCAGCTCGGGCGGCAGGTCGGTCAGCTCCCGGGCGGGGGCGGCCCCTACCGGAGCGGGGCGGGCGGAGCCGGCGGTGCTGGCGGGGCCGGCGGTGTTGGCGGGGCCGGCGGTGTTGGCGGCGGCGACCAGGGCCGCCGGGTCGGTGCCGGGGACGGCGTCCCGGGGCCGGACCGTCCAGCGGGTCCCGGCGGCGACCGCGGTGAAGGCGGCGGTGTGCCGGGCCTCGGCGAGCCGCTCGGGCAGGTCCAGGGTGGCGGTCTCCAGGTGGTCGGCGAGGTCGATCGCCTCCAGGAGCTGCTCCATCTCGTCGGCGCTCACCCCGGGCAGCTCCGCCCCCAGGTGGGCGGCGAGGGCCTCGGTGGCACTGTCGGCGAGGTAGACCCCGGTCCCGGTGGTCCGGTTCTCGAGCAGGGACAGCTCCCCCTCCGGGTCGAGGGTCAGCCGGCCGAAGCAGACCATCCGCTCCGGGGCCGCCCCCTCGGGCCCCGCCGCCCAACCCAGCTCGTCGGCCACCCGCTCGGCCCAGGTGCCGGTACCCGGCCGGGCCAGGGTGCCGGTCAGCTCGTCCAGGGCGGGGGAGGAGTACCAGCCGAGCAGGTCGTACCGGGTACCGGCCGGGCGCCGGGTGCCCGACTGGGGGTCGAAGAACCCGAAGACGCTGGCCGAGTTGGGGTAGAAGGCGGCGAAGGTGGGCTCCCCGTACCCGAGGGCGGTCAGCCGGGCCACCCGGTCCGTTTCCGACCCCGGCCAGGCCGCCAGGGGCAGGACCCGCCCGAGCCGGCGCCAGGGTCGACCCGAGGGGCCCGGGGGGTCGGCGGGGGAGAGGGGGTAGGCCACCGAGGCGGGCGACTCGTCGGTGAGGGCGTCGCTCTCCACCACCCACCGGGCCCGCCGGCCGTCGGGGTCGGTGCGGGTGACCAGCCACCGGTCGGGCACCCGGGGCGGCTGCACCCCCTGCGGGCCGTGGACCAGGCGGGTCAGTGCGTCCGGCAGGGACCAGTGCAGGTGGATCCCGGCCTGGAGGGTGAGCTCCTCCTCGAAGGGGGCGGGGAGGATCCCCTCGCTGAGGAAGGGCTGGTCGGGATGGACGTCCCGCCCGGTGAGCGGGTCCCGGTAGGGCAGTCGGGTGAAGTCGGCGACCGGGCCGGTGACGGTCCGCTGGGCCGGGAGCCACAGTGCGTCGATTCGGACGGGTACGGCGAGCAGACGCATGGGGCGATCCCTCTGGGGTGGATGATCAGCGCGGATCACCCTACAAACCAGACTGGATCTTGAACCTTCGCAAAGTCGACAGTGGACTTGTCAGGTGCGTCGTAGCGCTGTCGGCCCCCGGTGGTGTAGGACCGACTTCGGCGATCTGTTCAGGTATCGGGGATGATGATTCCGATGTCCCCGTAGGCGCCGGTCTGCTCCGGTTCCCTCGCCGCAGGTCAGGTCAGGTCAGGTCAGGGCGGGGTGGGGCGAGGCGGGCGGCGAGGCGGGTAAAGCCGAGCGCCAGCCCGTCGACGTGGGCTGGCGCTCGGAACTGCCGAATGTACGGCCGGGCACGAACTGGAGACGGTGCGGTACTTCCCGCCGACGACCAGTGGTCCGGCTGTGGTGTTTCAGCCGGCGACGATGTCCTCGACACCGCCGAGGAAGGCCACGACGTCCTCGACGCCGCCGGTGCTGACCTCGTTCGCCCGTCCCAGGGTCAGGGTAGCCATGAACGTTCTCCTCTCACTCGTATCAGTTGCCCGAACAGGGTGCTAATGAGAGTGGACGGATCGTCGCCACGTGTCAAGGTGCGAAAAGGGAAAGGGAATCCTGACAACCCGGCGTGGCCCGACCACGTGGTTAAACAGCCCATCTCGGATATTAGCGACGCGGCGCAGGGCGATCCGACAAAGGCTGATAATGGGTGTCGGCTCAGCCGGCGGCTGGCAGCCGGAAACAGGTGGAATCGGTGTTCGACGGTCAATGCCGCAGCATCAGGAGACGTCGGAAATGAGCGATTCCCGGCGACGGCCGTCCGGCTACCCGGCTGCTCGCCCCGGCGGAAGCGGTACGGCGACGGTCGGAGCGCGAGCGGGGCGGCGGCCATCCTCGGGCCCTGAGCGGGTTGGTCCGTTCTGCTCCTGGGCCTTGACGGGCGGTTCGCCGGGCCGACCCGGGAGCGCGATGACGGTGGTTGCCCTGCGGCCCGAGTGCGACCTGACCGATACGGTCGTCGACACGAAGATCGCACTCCGCCGGTTTGTGTGCCGGTACCAGCACCTGTCGGTGCAGTGAATCGCCGTTTGTGGCAGGTGCGACGGAGCCGGTGGACCCATTGAAACTAGAACATTAACCTTCGCCTATTGGATGCTGATCTACGTGATGGGCTCTTGTCCCCCGTCCGTGGCGGCAAGAAGCAGTTGTTCGATGTCCCGCACGACGATAGCCCGGTAGCCGGTTTCGAGGATGCCCGCCGAGCGCAGCGCCCGTAGGGCCTTCTGCAGGCTGATTTCCGCTGCGCCACAGAGGGTGGCCAGTTCTGCCTGAGTGAGCCGGATGTCGACCACGACACCACTCGGATCGCGTCTGCCGTAGGCGGTGGCGATCTCCCAGAGGACCCGGGCTAGTCGCACCTTGACGGTGTAGGACGCGAAGTCGATTCTCCGGCGGTTGGCCCAGCGCAGTCGGTCGGCGACGATGCCGGCGACCTCCATGGCCGCCTCTGGATTGCTGCGCAGGAAGGCGCGGAACTCGTTACGGTGGATGATACGGATCATGGATGGCCTGCACGCCGTGACCGTCGCGGTTCGCGGTGTGCCGTTGAGGGCGGAAATCTCGCCGACGATGTCACCGGGCACGCGGATGGCCAGGAGAGCGTGGCGGCCGTCTGTCATGGCGACGGTGACCTTCGCGAGAGCATCGTCGAGCAGGACAATGTGGGACTCGACGGCTCCTTCATGGAGGACGACCTGTGATGCGTCGACCGAGCGTCGGACGCTGATGGACAGCAGTCGACTGCGTGCCGCCGTGTCGAGGCGGCCGAGCAGGGTCCCGGGCAGCCACTGCTGGTCTGGCACGTGCGACCTCCTACTGGTGCGGCTCGGCGCTCACGGATGGCGCGGGTTTCGCTACAGGATGCTCTCACTCCGGTCATGACACCACGGACAGCACCAGTCTCATCAGGATCACCAGGCCAGCTGTTGTCAGGGACAGGACGAGCCACGGCAGACTCCTGCGGACCCGGGTGTGTTTGCCCATCGCGATCCGGGCAAGTGTCGAGACGAACTCCCACGCCTCGTTCCGTTGCTGACGCGCGCTGACTGCAGCTGGTCGCCGGCCGGCCCGCGCGAGATTGGGGAAGCCGAACCGGTTGTCACCGGCCACGCCGCCCACCTGCGGACGCATCGCACGGATGAGGTGCCAAGAGGCGATCGACAGCCCGGTCACCAGGCCGACCAGTAGCACCGTGCCCGCAACCGACCCGGTGGTCCCGGCGGACAGTAGCGACGCGGCGGGTTCGGTCACCGCAGTCGCCACCGCGCCTTCCGTCGCCAGGAGCGTGGCGGCCTTGGTGTCGGCGTGCCGGATGGACGTCTGTAGCGACGTGGCGGTGGCCAGCCCCACCTGAAGGTCACGCCAGGGGTCGAGGGCCGATGGTCTGCGCGGTTGACAAGAAGCTCCCATGTCCCCAGGGAACGGGACCACGACGGTGCGGAGGGCGTCCAAGTATCGGTTCTCCTTCCGCGGCCGGGAACGCGACAACCCGTACTTGTATGGGGTCTGCTCGTTGTGCGGCCGGTAGAGATGGACGTGACTGTTCGAGTTACTGACTGAAGGGTTGAACGGGTGGCCGACCTAGCAGATCCGCACCGGCGGGTTCTTGTCGCCGTGGACATGGAGAGTTACAGCATCCGAGACAACGTCCTGCAGTACCGGGCACAGCAGGCATTGCAGGAGATCATGTGGAACGCCTGCGACGAGGTGGGGCTCGACCGCGCCAAGTGGCACGTCCAGCAGGGCGGCGACGGTCAACTCGCGATCCTGCCCGCCGGGACCAGCGAGAGAGTCGTAGCTACCCGGCTCGCACCGCTCGTCGACCGGCTGCTCCGGGAGCACAACCGTGGCCTGGCGCCCGAGGCGCGGGTCCGGTTGCGTCTTGCCGTGCACGAGGGCCCGGTCCACCTCGACGGCGCCAACGGCTATCCCGGTGACGCCGTCGTTCACGTCTGCCGGCTGGTGGACTCGCCTCAACTCAAGAGCGCGTTGCAGCGCTTTCCCGGTTCGGAGGCGGCGCTGATCGTCTCCGACCGCATCTACCACGACGTCGTCCGGCAGTACCAGGACCTACGGCCGGAGCACTTTCTTCGGGTGACAGCCAGCCTGCCCGGCAAGAAGTTCGAAGCGGCCGCCTGGATCTACGTCCCTGGCGAGAACGCGGCTGGCCGGCCGCCGCTGGACCACGAACGTCGGGGAGCGACCGAAGACCAGCTCGACGACGGAGGCGTCGACCGTGAGGACCGTCCTGTGCCGCGCTCGACCGGCGGCGGTCAGGTGTTCCACCACATCACCTCCCACGGACCGACGGCCTACGGCAACGGCAACACCGTTTCCACGAACAGGCCTGACGATGTCGTCGATCCGCGGCGGCCCCGTCGATGAACGAGGAACCGCGGGCGTCAAACGCGGCTCCCGCCACGTCAGCCGGTGCGGGGGCTGAGCCCCCGGACGGTCTGGTCCCACAGTCCGCGGTCGTGCCGGAGCCTCCAGCCCCGCCACCGGATGACCGCGACACGGCAGGCGGCGATCCGGACGAGGCGATCGAGCCTGACTCGCTCTGGATGGATCCACAGGTCGGCGAGGAGTTGTACGGTGACCAGTTCGCCGGAAGTTCCTACGCTGACATCAACGCGCACGGGCCAACGGCGTTCGGAAACAACAACACCGTTTACGTGAGCTACGAGGGTCAACCAGCGGCCAAACCGATCATACGGCACCTTCCCGGAGTGCCCCACCTGCTGAGGGTGTACGCGTACAGCGCCGCTGACGAGCACCTCGACGCGGTCCTGAGCCACCGCTCCACGGCCTGCCTGACGGGAGTGTCGAACACCGGCAGATTCAGTACGGCGTGTGCCGCCCTGGCGAGACACCACAGTGCCGAGCGGGTTCGCGAGGTGCTGCTGCCCGCAGACATCGAGCCTGACGTCATCATTCGTGACCCGGACTGCATCGACAAGGATCACGGCTACGTCCTCCGCCTGGCCGGTGACAGACACGTCACCGTCATGCGCCGTCTCGCCGACGCCTTCCGCCAGCGCTCGGCTTCGCTCCTGCTGATCAGGGACGACGACTTTCGGGTGAAGGTACGACACAGCGCCGAGGTGCGCCACCAGCGACCCCTGCCCCGTGAGGTCTTCCGTCACCACCTGCGACACCTGTTGTCCGAGCGCTGGCGCCTGACCGGCGCGCAAGGCGATCAGCGGATCGACCGGTACCTCCAGGTCGCAGAGCTGGGCGAGGCCCTGGATGCGACCTACGGACCACGGGAAGCCGTCGCGATCGCCAGGGCCATCGCGGAGCGTCCTCTCGTCGACAGGTCCGCGATGGAGGAGATCCTGGCTCTGTCCCAGCCGAGGCGCCGCGAACAGGCGGCAGACATCCTGCAGTCGAGGCGTGCCGAGACAGACCGACGACATCGACGTGCCGACCAACACGAGCGCGCGTTCCGGATGTCGTACGCCGTCTTCCACCGCCTGCCGCTGCACTGCGTCTTCGAGGCGGCCGATCTGCTGCTGGAGCACGTCGACGGCGAAGCCAACCGGCCGGAGTGGGGCCGGATGGCATTGCAGCACCCGGTGTTCGAACTCCTCGGGCCGCTCGGGGAGGACTGGCAGGAAGGCCAAGAGAAGGCCCAGTCGCGCGGAGGCGCCTCCCGGGTGGCGTGGCTACGGGACCCCAAGATGCGCGGTGCCATCATCGACGTCGCCTGGCACGACTTCGACAGCACTCGACCTGCTCTCCTCAAGTGGCTGAACACCATGGCGGCATCCGACGACGACCTGGTGCGTCGGGCAACCGCCCAGGTGGCCGGTCTCCTCGCTCACCACGACTTCGATCGGGTGTGCAGCGATCTGATCGACGGGTGGGCGGCGTCGCCTCGCCCACGGTTACGTCAGGCCGCAGCCTGGGCCATCGTCACGGCGGACTTCGGCGGCCACGTCACCCACCGGGTACGGAGGAAAGTACGTCAGTGGGCCAACGGCCGACTCAACCACCACCGTGACGTCGCCGCGCTCGTCTACGCGAGCGGCCTGCAACAGCCCGACCTCAGCTGGAGCCTGGCGGATCTTCGCCGTATCGCCGAAGACCGGATGCAGCAGAACACGGGCTCGGTAGCCGAGGCCATCAGCCAGCTCTACGCCACCGATCGGACGCACCAGATCATCTCCGAGCTTGTCGACTGGGCACAGGCACCGCCGCTGCAGAGGCACGCCGCCAACGCCCTGCTCGCCCTGGCCGGCAAGAGCACCGGCGAGAGTACAGGTACCCCCGATCTGCTGGTACGGCTCGCCGCGAGCGATGTCGACGGCACGGCACTCGCCCGGCTCTGGCGGGTGGCACTGCTGATCCGCCAAACCTCCCCGGCCGGCTGGACGGTCCTCGGCGAGTGGGTGGCCCATGCGGACCTCGACGACAACCTCCGCAAAGCGGTAGGCGAGCTGGTCAGCGAGCTGGCGGGCGACGCCGCCGTCCGCCGTCGAATGCGCTTTCACGTGGCCCGACACCCCACGTTTCGCAACGGGGGCCTACCCGGCTGGATCGAACCCGCGATGAGGGACCGGTGACATGACAGACAACTTCCCTACGAACACCCTGTCCGTTGGCCTGTGGCACCGGCTCCGACGGTGGCTGTCGGCGTTCTGGCAGCGGCTCTTCCCCCCGCTGGCGCCACCGGACCCGGCGTTCGCTCCCATCACGCCTCCGCCTCCGGCACCGCCTGGTCGGTTGACCGAACGACGTCGCCTTGCACAACCCATCGTGGTGCCAGCCCGGGGCTACGTCTTCACCTTCCACCTCCACGTGACCTTCGTCTGGGCATCCGACGGCCTGCCCCGGGAGCTGCTGGGCAGCCTGGCGCAGTACTTCATGCCCTACGCCGTCCGGGCGATCACTCAGTTCGTCGCAGCCCGCGCCCGCAACCATCCCGCGCACCGGGCACGTGAGCTGGAGGCCGAGATCCAACGAGCGCTGGCCGACGGGGAGCCCTGGCGGTACGAACGCGGCGGCATGGAGGTCACCTGCCGACCCCACGTCTGGGTGGAGCTCGACGAACACGTCAAGCAGACCGTCCGCCCGTACTGGGAAGAGCTGATCAAAATCGATTGCGAACACGACGTGGATGTCAAACGGGCGCAGTACGCCGATCGGCTCAGTCGACAGTGGCTCACCGTCCTGGAGAAGCTCGTCGGTAGCCCCATCGCCGACGGGGCAGCCCAGATGACCAGCGAGAAACTCGCGAAGGTGGTCGAGAGGCTCGTGGCGGAGCAGAAGGCGGAGGCGCAGCGTGTACATGACCTCCTGAATGAGAAGATCCGTAACGGGGACCCCTTCGAACAGGCGACGGCGTTCGATGCCCTGATCGAGAGACATCGAGACGCATCTCGATAGAAAGTAGGCCGGGACGGCATCCGCGTCGGCCGAGCGCGGTTCGACCGGCTGCCGTCGCGGGCCAGATCGTCGAGGTCGCGGTTTCGGTGGTCGGTGACTACCGGCTGGGTACGCCTGGGCAGGTCCTGCCCACGAGGCACCGCCGATCGCGCCGCAGGGGACTCCTGGCGGTCACAGGTACTGGCCGACCGCGGGCGACCTGTCCTGGTCGCCGAACTCGGTCGGCAGATCCTCCGCCAGCAGCTTCCGAATGACCTCCGTAGGCGCGTCGGTCAGCTCGATGATCCGGGCCGCCTGCCGGGCGATGGTCGCCTCCAGCAGGTTGCGCACGGTGCGGCCGTTGCCGAACGACGACCCTCGGGAAAGCTGGGCCAGCGCCGTCCGCACCCGATCCCGCACGTTGTCGGCGAGCTGATAGCCGGCGTCGTCGGCGAGGACGGTGAAGATCTGCACCAGTTCGTCGAGGTCGTAGTCGGGGAACTCGAGGATCTTCGGGAAGCGCGATGCCAGACCGCTGTTCGCCTCGAGGAACTGCCGCATCTCACGGTCGTAGCCGGCCGCGATCACCACCAGGTCGTCGCGGTGGTCCTCCATCAGCTTGAGCAGCGTGGCGATCGCCTCGTGGCCGTAGTCCCTCGGCGAGTCGGACATCGACAAGGAGTACGCCTCGTCGATGAAGAGCACACCACCGAGCGCTCGCTCGAACGCCGCGTGGACGCGCGGACCGGTCTGTCCGATGTACTGGCCGATCAGGTCTGCCCGGGTCACCTCGACCAGGTGGCCGGAACCGAGCAACCCGAGGTCGGCGTAGATCCGGGCGATCATCCGGGCCACCGTGGTCTTCGCGGTGCCCGGATTGCCGACGAACACCATGTGCCGGGACCCGCCGCCCACCGCGAGCCCGGCCCGGGTCCGCAGGCTCTCCGCCCGAGCCTCCGCGACCAGCAGCCGCACCTGCGCCTTGACGTCGCGCAGCCCGATGAGCGCGTCCAGCTCCACCATCGGGTCGCCGCTGCGGGCGGGCGCGAGCACGATGGACGCCGGTGCTGTGATGTCCTCCACGAGCAGCTCGGCCAGCTGCTCGACCGTGGGTCTGGCCGACCGACTGATCCGCATCGCCTGGTGCGACGCGGATTCGTCGACGAGGTTGCGGACCACCCGGGCGTTGTCGAAGCCCGCGGCGCGCGGCATGCGGGTGACCAGGTTCCGGACCCGGTCGAGCACCCCGTCGGCGGGCCTGAACCCGGACGCGGTGGCCTCCAGCTCGAAGAGCCGCACCAGCTCGTCGTCAGTGAAGTCGACGAAGTTGAAGGTGTTGGGAAAACGCGCCGCCAGGCCGACCTCGCTGGACAGGAAGTCCGCGACGTCCCTGGGGTGACCGGCGATGACGACCACCAGATCCTCGCGGTGCTCCTCGATCATCCTGGTCAGCGTGGCGACAGCCTCGCGGGAGGCAGCGCTCTCCTGGACCGCCCGGCCGACGTTGATCATCAGGATGCCGCCGAGCGCGTTGAGTACGGCAGCGGTCACCTTGGCGCCGTTGAGCAGCTCTGCCCGGGCCACCTCGACCAGGTGCCCGGAGGCCAGCACGCCGTTCGCGGCATAGATCTGGCCGATGATCGTGGCGATGGTGGTCTTCCCGGTACCCGGATTCCCGGCGAACACCATGTGCCGCCGGTTGCGGGCTGGCGGCAGACCGGACTCGCGGCGTAACGCCTCGACTCTGGCCTCGGCACTCAGCCGGGCGACGCGCTGCTTGACCGGGGACAACCCGACCAGGTCGTCGAGGAGGCCGACGGCAACCTGCTCCGCCTGAACGCTCGGGGCGCCGCC
Source organism: Micromonospora sp. NPDC023956 (assembly GCF_040639195.1). Lineage (NCBI taxonomy): Bacteria > Bacillati > Actinomycetota > Actinomycetes > Micromonosporales > Micromonosporaceae > Micromonospora > Micromonospora sp. NPDC023956. The sequence goes on along the minus strand of NZ_JBEZZN010000001.1, from coordinate 800,147 downwards.
GGGCCCGGCCGGCCGGGGGAGGGCGGGGGCGGGCCGCGTCGGCTTGGGAGCATCGGCGAGGGCGGACACGAGCGGGTTGATGACGGCGGGCCGCGGCTGGCCGAGCGTGCGCAGGCTACGTAGGTATCTCAGGCAGAAGAAGAGTCCGCTCGTCACGTCCTTGTGCGGGCCCGGCCAGCCGTTCAGCGCGGTGGCGCAGCTCCACTCCAGGCCCACCCAGATGCGCGCGGTCTCCGCCTCGCCCGCGATGATCGCGCGGTCCAGCCACGCGAAGACTCCCCGGTACCAGACCTCGTAGTCGAAGCGGGGCTTGAGCCTGTCGAACGCACGGAGGATGGCGTGGAAACCGTCCTGCCCCAGCCCGGTCGTGGCGATGACCGCGGGCACCGGTTTGCCGAGCTTCAGCAGCATGGCGGCGACCACCTCGTCGAAGCTGCCGGCCTCGGCGCCCACGGTGTCCACCAACCGCTGGTGGGCGGCGCGGAGGCCGGTCAGGGTCCAGGAAAGGTAGTCGGCCGGTCCGGCGTGGTCGGGAAGGGCGGCGCGCTCCGCGTCACCGAGCAGGGTGGACCGCCACTGGGCGGCGAGGTGCTTCCGTGACCCCGTCCGGTGCTGTTCCCGCAGCGCCGGGTCCTCGGCTATCCGGGTGTACAGCGCGGCCAGTGCGCTCCCCCGGTCCGCGAACGGTGGCGCCTCGACGAGGACCCCGAGGCAGTCGCGGTAGTAGCGGAGGATGCGTTCCCGGCGCTCCGGGCTGTCGGAGTCCGCGAAGAGGCGTCCGGGCGGGGCCGGCACGACCTGGGTCTGCCAGGTCGTCTCGGGGTCCGTCGTCGGCGTGAGTGGCGCTTGCAGGTGGTCGGCTACCAGCAGGTCGCCGAGCCGCCAGAGCGAGCCCGACGCGCTGGTGGACGCGCCGAGCGCGCCCTGCGCGAGCCACTTCACCTCCTCGACCGCCATCGACGTGCCGGGCTTGAGGCGTGGCGCCCGGGCGGGCAGGTCGGTGAGCCCTTCGCGCGAGGCGATGGCCATCAGTCGTGCGCGGGTGTCCTCGAGCCATCCCCGGGGCGGCACCCATGGGCGGATCGGCCCGAACACGTTGAGGTGCGGCGATCCGGTCAGCAACGGCACCAGGTCGTCGGGCAGATCGATCCGGCCACTGGTGGGCCGCGAGGCGACCGGGGCGGGAGCGGGCCTGCTCGGCGGCGACGCCTGATGGCGGTCCGGGTTCTGCCGCCGGAGCGCGGTCAGCAGCGTGTCGCCCTTGCCGATCTCCACCTGGCCCGAGTCGGAGATGCTCACCCGGCCGGAACGGATCAGCTGGGCGACGCGGGCGACGAAGTCCGCCACCGACACCGCGACCACGGCCCGGACGTCGCCCTCGGGACCCACGTTGATCACCTGGCCGACGGTGCCACCGGGCTCGGGTGCCAGGTCCACCGCGAAGCCGTTGCCGCCGCCGTCCCTGGTGAACTGCACCCAGCCGGATTTCCAGTGCCTGGCCGACACCGCGTCCGGGTCCAGCGACGTGACGGCCCGGTGGTGGTCGTGGTCAGGGTCGTCCGACCCGGCGACGGTTGCGTCCCACGACCGGCGAGCCGAGATGACGTGCTCGATGCTGAGCAGTTCGTTGTCCAGCAACGGCCCGCTGCCGATCACGGCGTACACCGCAGCCAGTTCGGCGGGGACATCCTCGCCGAATGCGGCACGGTAGCTGGCGAAGTGCCGCGCGGGGGCGGGTGGGGCGAACCGGGCCGGCGAGGCGCTCGCCCGGCCGTGGAAGGCGATGAGTGTCGACAGGTGCTGGTCCATCTCCGACATCCACATACCTCCCGATCCCGGGCGCAGCGTACCGTGGGACGTCGAGCCGCCCGGGCCCTCGGGGCGACGCCTGCGGGCCGTCGACCCGCCCGATGACGCTGCGGGATCTGCTGACCTACACCCGCGGGGCGGGATCAGGCCGGGCCGGTGAGCAGCGGGTCGTGGACCCGGCCGAGGAACAGCGGTACGCCGGTGAGCCGGTCGTGGATGACGTACAGGAACGGCCGGTCGGCGAAGAACTGCGGCCCCTGCGGGACCGACGGCGGCCGGATGATGACGGCCGACGCGGCTGCGGCCTCGGTGCCCTTCTCGTCCACCGCGATGAACGTCTCGTGCACCACGTCGTCGATGTGCAGGGCCGGGTCGGTGCTCATGGCGGTGAAGTCGGCCTGTGCGGTGAATGCCGTGGGCATGCCGAGGCTGCCCAGCGCGGCGCCCAGCTCGACGGGCAGGCGGAACGTCCACCGGGGCAGGCGCAGTTGGACGTCGGTGGGCCGGAACCCGGTCAGCAGCGCGGCGAGCCACGTCGCGTCGAGCTTCGCCTCGACCGCCGCGAGGTCGTCCCGGGTCGGCATGACGATGGCCATGGCGAGCCCATCGCCCGCGTACGGCACGTCGACCGCACGCCATCCGTCACCCTCGAGGTAGCCCATCCGGTCGAACGGCCCGCGCATCATCGGGACGGTGACGACGGTGCCGTCGTCCCGGGTGAACGGCGCCGTGGCGGTGGCCGTCGCGGTGAAGGGGTACTTCCAGGCCGCCTTGAGGTAGGTCGTGTTGGTGAGGATCAGGGTGGTGTCGGGGCTCACGGCGTCGGACCGCAGCAACTCCGGGATCTTCGCGTTGGTCCGGTCGGACACCCAGGTGTTGATCTCCTGGCGGGCCGCCTCCGGCGCGTTGCGGAAGTCGACCGGGTGCGGCGCGGCGCCGTAGTAGCCGGCGAGGGTGTCCCGGAACCCGGGTCGCAGGCCCAGGTCGAGGTGTGTCCACAGGGCGTTGGCCGTGGTCAGCCGGGGCTGTTTGACGCCGTCGCCGTCCTGGTACCGGCCGGCGAGCGTCTGGTCGACGGTGTTGAGTCCACTGTCGAGCGCGCCGGGTCGCGGATGCGGCGCGTGGAGTACCGCGTCCATCTCGTCCGCGGTGGTCGAGCCGGCGCCCGCCCTGGTCATCGCGAGCGCGAGCCCGACCGAGTACGGCGCGCACACCACGTTGCCGCCCGTGCGGGTCGACGCCACCGTGCCGTAGAGGTCGGCCGTGAAACCACGTACGGCGGTCACGGCGGCCTGCATCGTGGCCGGATCGGGCGGTACGCGTACCGTGTCCGTCGACGTGGACGTCGCGCCGAGCCGACGGGGATGACCTGGGGCGGCGGTGAGGGCAGCGGCCGCGAGCGGTACCGCCCGCAGGACAGATCGACGCGAGACCATGCGGCGACGGTAGAGCAGTCCTATGGGGAATCACCAGGCACAGGGTCGATAATTGTCGAAGCCTGACAATGTTGGCCAGGTATGAGGGGCAGGACGTCGTGCCCGGGAGGGCGGCCGGCACCGTGCCGCGCGCCCCCGACCGCGAGCCCGTGGTGATCCGCCGCGCCCCTCGCCGGAGGCGACGACGAGCGGCCGGTGCGCGTCGACCGGGTCCGGCGGCGCAGTCCAGTCGGTCGGGCTCCGGCCGTGCGTTCCGGGTCCCGCGACCGTCGACCGCGCGGGTCGGCCGATCCGCCGACGACGAAGAGTCGGTGGACAGCCTGTCGGGCGCCCAGAAGACTGGGCGGGCGCGCACAGAGCACGCGTGGATGTGCGGTTACCGATAGATGACGAGCAATCCCGAGATGGCCGTCGGACAAGCGACTCGCGAGGTTCGGAGATGACTGACATCAAGGACCTTCGCGTTGTCCTGGACCGATTCCGGGCCCAGCAGAGACGGTCGGATGTCGCCGTCAACCTCGTGCCGAGCGAGAACAGGCTGTCACCGCTGGCGCAGATGCCACTGAGCACCGACTACTACAACCGGTACTTCTTCAACGACGCGTTGGATCCGGGGTTCTGGCAGTTCCGGGGCGGCCAGGACGTTGCCGACGTCGAGACCGACCTGACCATCGGCCACCTGAGCCGACTCGCCGACGCTCCGTACGTCAACCCGCGACCCATCTCCGGGCTGTCGGCGATGATGATCGCGATGGCCGGCCTCGGTGGGGAACCGGGCGGAACGGTGGTGTCCGTCGAGGCCGCGTCCGGTGGGCACTACGCCACCGCCGGCATGGCCCGCCGGTTCGGCTTCGATTCCGCGACCGTTCCCGTCCTCCGGGGACAGGTGAACGAGGAACGGTTCAGCGAGATCCTCCGCGAGCGCCAACCCGATCTTGTCTATCTGGACCTCCAGAACAGCCGTCACGAGCTGGAGGTGTCCCGGGTCGCGGAACTCGTCCGGGCCCACTCGCCCCGGACCCTCCTGCACGTCGACTGTAGTCACACGCTGGGACTGGTCCTCGGCGGCGCGTTGGGCAACCCGCTCGATGCCGGCGCCGACACGATGGGCGGTTCCACCCACAAGAGTTTCCCCGGGCCGCACAAGGGCGTCCTGTTCACCCGGAGCGCGGAGCTGCACCAGCGGTTGAAGGACGCGCAGTTCACGATGCTCAGCAGTCACCACTTCGCCGAGACGCTCGCGCTGGGGCTCGCCGCTGCGGAGTTCCGCCACTTCGGCCCCGCCTACGCCGAACAGGTCCTGGCCAACGCGCGGCTGTTCAGCAAGCTGCTCGCGGCGGACGGGTTCGACGTCGCCGCGGACGAGGACGGTCACACCACGAGCACCCACCAGGTCTGGGTGACGATCGGGGACGCGGAGCGGACCGACCGCTTCTCGGCGTCCCTGTACGACCACGGAATCCGGGTCAACGTCCAGGTCGACCTCCCCGGGCTGCCGGGCCCGGTACTCCGCCTCGGAGTCAACGAGCTCACCTTCATCGGGGGACGTGAGCCCGCCGTGCACGCGCTGGCCCGGGAGTTCAGCAACGCGCGGGCCGGCGTCCGCCGGGACGGCGGCGGAAGCCGGCGCGTTCGCGAGCAGTGCGGCCCGCCGTTCCACTTCGTCGAGTTCTCCTGACTGGATGGTGCTCAGCGCGATGACCGACCAACCCATCGTCGTCGTCGACGCCGGTTCGTACTCCCTGTCCGAGACCTCCATCGCCGGTACGGGCCAGCGGCTCGTGGAGATCGCCCAGACCCTCGGCGAGCGGTACACCGTGCGAGTGATCGCCGCACCCGCCCCGGACACCGTCGACCTCGGTGCGGCGGAGCAGGTCGCGTTGGGCGACGAGGCGACCCGAGCCATCACGACGGCCGCCGCCGTCATCTTCTTCGACACCCCGGACCGGGACCGGATCGAGCTCGCCGTCGCCCACCGCAAGCTGATCGTCGCGGAATGCCGGGCCCCCATCGAGCACATGAGCTACCCCTCGGTGCTCGCCTGCGCCGACCCGACGGGCGAGCACCAGCGGTTCCTCGGCACCTTCCGGCGCCTGCTCCAGGTGACACACCACTTCCTCTGCCGCTCCCGGGTCGAGCGGGCGGCGCTCCTGTCGACGCTGTGCGCGTCCGGCCGGATGACTCCCGCCGACATCGCGCGGTCCTCGACGCTGGACCACCTGATCACCACCGTCCCGGTCGGGTTCAGCCGGCGCGGTCTCGAGGCGGCGGAGGCTGCCGAGCCGGTCCACCTGGCCGACTTCCTGTGGACCGGCGGCCTCTGGGCCTTCTTCGAGCCGCTCATGCTGGTGGAGGCCGTGAAGATCCTCCGCGATCGCGGCGTGGACGCCAGTGCCGCCTTCCTGCACGCCGCACCGACCGAGGACACCCGGTCCACCATCGTCGAGGTCGGCAGGGCGATCGACGCCCTTGCGCTCGGCGACCGCGTCCACCTGCACACGCAGCCCCTGGCGCTGTCCGAGCGCGACCAGTACGTCAAGGCCGCCCAGGCGTACGTCTGCATCGCCCGGCCGGGAGCGGAGAACGAGACCGGCACCCGGCTGCGCCTGCGCGACACCTGGTTGCACGGGATACCCACGATCATCGACCCGCACGGGATCTCCGGCGACCTGGTCGCCCGCGAGAACCTGGGAGTCGTCCTGCGGGAGCCCAGCGCCGACAGCCTGGCCGACGCGATGCAGCAGGTGACGTCCGGCGCGGTCGGCCGGCCCGGCCGGCGCATGGAGCGGCTCTACGAGACCAGCATGGCCACCTTCATGGACTGGTTCGACGAGGAACTGCGCCGTGGATGAGTCGCGCCTCCGCCCGAATGTCGTCAGGGGAACGGAAAACCACTCATGGAGTACCAGGATCTCGGTGTCACACCCGTCATCAGCGCCCAGGCCAACTCGACACCACTGGGTGGTTGCACGCTCAGTGAGGGCGTCATCGCGGCGATGGGGAACGCGGCACGGTTCCACGTCGACCTGGACCAGCTCTGGCGGGCTGCGGGCGACTTCCTCGCCGAGGTCACCGGCAGCGCGGACGCGTGCCCGGTCACCGGCGCGGCAGCGGGTATGGCCATCGCGGTGGCCGCCTGTGTCGCCGGGACGGACGTCCGGCGCGTCCAGCGCCTGCCCGACCCCGGTGACCAGCCCAACGAGGTCGTGGTGCAGAAAGGCCACTCCATCAGCTACGGGGGTGCCCCCATCACCCAGATGATCGCGCTGGGCGGCGGCCGGACCGTCGAGGTGGGCGCCGTGAACGAGACCCTGCGGAGCCACGTCGCCAGCGCCGTCACCCGGAACACCGCGGCCCTGGTGTACGTCACCTCCCACACCCACGCCGTCCAGAAGAAGAGCGTGTCGCTCGACGAGATGGTCGCCATCGGCCGGGAGCACGGGGTCCCCGTGATCGTGGACGCCGCGGGCGAGAGCGACCTGCGGGGCTGGGTGGCGACCGGGGCCGATCTGGTGATCTACAGCGGGACCAAGATGCTCGGCGCGCCCACCTCCGGGTTCATCTGCGGGAGCAGCGAGCTGGTCGCGGCGTGCCGGGCGCAGTACGCCGGTATCGCCCGGCCCATGAAGGTCGGCAAGGAGAACCTGCTCGGGCTGCTCCAGGCCGTCCGGGAGTACACCGCCGTCCCGGAGGCGGAGCGGGCGGCGGCGCAGCGCGCGCGGATGACCGACCTCGCGGCCCGGCTGGACAGGCTGCCCGGCCTCTCCGCCCGCCTTGTCGAGGACGAGTCCGGGCGTCTGATCTATCGCGTGCTGCTGACCGTCGATCCAACCGCGACCGGGCGGAGCGCCGCCAGCCTCGCCGAGGAGATGACATCGGGCACTCCTGCCATCTATCTCCGTGACTTCAAGTTGCACCTGGGTCATCTCGAGGTCGACCCGCGCGCGCTGAGCGCCGACGGTGAGGAGGCGGTCGTGCGGCGGCTGGAGCAGGTGTTGTCGAACGGCGCGTCGACCGACGTCACGGCAGCACGATGACCCGGATCACGGTGGTCGGGGCGGGATTCCTGGGGAACGCACTGGCCCTGGGTGCGGCGCGCCGGGGGTGGAGCACCACCGTGCTCAGCCGTTCCGACCCCTTCGCCACGCGGGACGCGGATCCCGGGCCGGGTCGGATCCGACTGCTGCGCGGCGACGGTGTCGAGACTCTGCCACAGACGTTCGACCAGCACGTGGACGCGATCGTCATCGCCGCCGGCGGTCGCTTTCCGGTGCCGTCGGCGGCGGCACCCGCAGCCGACGCGGTCGGGACACTCACGCTGGTGATCGGTGTCTGTGAGACGGTCCGTTCGGTCAGCCCCGGTACGAAGATCTTCTTCCTGTCCTCCGCCGGTGCCGTGTACTCGCCCGGGGAGGAGCTCAAGCGCGAGTCGGACCCCGGGGAACCCACGTCTCCCTACGGGATGTCACGACGCGTGGGCGAAGAGTACCTGGAGTACTACCGCAGGGTGCACGGCCTCTCCACCCACTCGCTGCGCTGCGCGAACGTCTACGGTCGCCTCCTGCCGCAGTCCCGGGGGCAGGGCGTCGTGTCGGCCGCGTTCTGGAGCGCGCTGACCGGGAAGCCCTTCACGCTGCACGGCGACGGGCGGCAGACCAGGGACTTCATCCACGTGGACGACGTCGTGACGGCGACGCTCGACCTGCTCGCCACCGGCCGGGCCCTGCCCGAGAGGATCAACATCGGCACCGGCGTGGGCAACTCCATCGTCGACGTGCTCGACGCGGTCGCCGCCGCCACGGGTTCCGTGGTCACGACCACCCCGGGCCCCACCGCGCACACCGACACCGGCAACCTGGCCGTCGACCTGTCGCTGCTCCGCAGCGTCGTCGACTTCCAACCGCTCGACCTCGTCTCCGGCATCACGCTCATGGCCCGCGCCATCGAGGCCGACGGTTTCCCCCGAGGGCGGTGACATGTCGTACCCGGAGGACTTCCTGACCTCGGCCACGACCGTGAACACCGCGCGGTCACCGGACCCCGACTCCTTCCTCCGGAAACGCTCGGCCTCCCACGACTTCCGCGTCGAAGAGGTGCCGCTGGACTCGCTGTCCGACTGGCGGATCGACGAGCGCCTCTCGCACAGGTCCGGCCGGTTCTTCACCGTGGAGGGGCTGTCGGTACACACGAACTTCGGGCCGACGCCCCGGTGGTGCCAGCCGATCATCGTGCAACCGGAGATCGGCATCCTCGGCATCCTCGTCAAGCGGATCGACGGTGTGCTGCACTTCCTGATGCAGGCGAAGATGGAACCGGGCAACAGCGAGCTGGTCCAGTACGCCGCGACCGTCCAGGCGACCCCCAGCAACTACCAACGCGTACACGGCGGCAGGCCCACCCCGTACCTGGAGTACTTCCAGGAGCACGCCGGACGACGCATCCTCTTCGACCAACTCCTGTCGGAGCACGCGTCCTGGTACCTGTACAAGCGCAACCGGAACATGATCGTCGAGGTCCCCGAGGACGAGGACGTCGCGGTGGCTGACGACTTCGCGTGGTTGACGCTCGGGCAGCTACGGCATCAGCTCGTGCGGGGCAGCCGCGTGAACATGAACGCGCGGACGGTGTTGTCAGGCATCTCGTACGCCACGGCGGACGACCCCACCTCCTGCGGCGACATCCGGGACGCGTTCCACCGCCAGCTGGTCGAGTCGCACCGCGCAGACCGCTCGTACGCCGACGTCTCCGCCGCGATGACCTGGCTCATCGACCAGAAGGCGACGTTCGGTCTGCACGTGCGGCGGATCAGCCTTCACGACATGGACAGCTGGGTGTGCGGCGCGGACAGCATCCGTCACCGCGACGACCGCTACTTCCGGATCGTCGGGCTGTCCGTCGCGGCGACGAGCCGGGAGGTCGACCGGTGGTATCAACCGATGCTCGAGCCGACGAGCGGCAACGTCGTGGCGATGATCTGCCAGCGCCGGTCGGGACTGCTCAGGTTCCTCGTCCAGGCGATGATCCAGCCGGGCCTCACGGACCGGCTGGAACTCGCCCCGACGGTGCAGCTCACCCCGGGAAGCTACCGCGGGCCGGAGGACGTCCCACCGCTCGCGGAGTACCTCGACGCACCCGACTCCTGGCTCCGTCTGAAGGTGTCACAGTCGGAGGACGGCGGACGGTTCCTGCGCGCGGACACCACGCACGTCGTCGTCAACGTCCCGGACGGGCACCACGTCGAGGCGCCGGACAACTACCGATGGATGACCCTGGGCCTGCTCAACCGCCTGATCCACGCCGGCTACTACGTCAACGTCGAGGCCCGCAGCCTCATCGCCTGCCTGCTCTGACGCACACCGCACCGAAGGGAGCCGCGTACCGTGTCCTCATCCACCATCGACTGCGCCCCGTACCGGGCGGAGCTGCTCGCTCTCGCCTCGACCCTGCCGAGAGTGCCGCGAGCCGACCCGTACGCCTTCTTCGAGGACGCGATGCGGCTGGCGGACCGCCTGCCGCACGAGCTGCGCGACGGTCTGGACGACTTCAACGCCAACGGCAACGTCACCGGTTACCTGCTCCTGCGGGGCCTCCCCGTCGAACCGGACGACGAGCTGCCGCCCACTCCTACGGTGAGTCCGCCGCCGGAGGACCGGCCACTGCTGAACATGGAGGCCATGCTCTGCATCGTCGGCGGGGCGTTGGGCCTGCTCACCGCCTACGACCAGGGCTATGGGAACCGCCGATCCATCACCGTCCTGCACGAGCTGTTCCCGACGCCCGAGGCGCATCCCCTGTCCGGGGCGACCTCCACGACCCAGCTCGAGTTCCACACGGACCTCTCGCACCACGCCCACCAGCCGAACTACATTCTCCTGTCCTGCTCCCGTGGCGACCACGAGGGCCGGGCCGCGACCCTCATCGGCTCGATCCGTAAGGCGTTGCCGCTGCTCAGCGACGAGGTACGGGACCACCTGTTCGACCGGGTGTTCACCCGACGGTTCGACGCCGCGGACCCGGGCGCCATCGCGCGCGTCAAGCCCCTGTACGGCGACAGGGACGACCCGTACGTCAGCTTCAACCGGTCGTTCCTCAGCGCCGAGACCCCGCAGGACGTCGCCGCCCTCGACGCGCTGTCGGCGGCCCTGACCGCTGTCACCGAGCCGGTCCTGCTGACCCCGGGAGACCTGCTGATCATCGACAATTTCCGGATCGCCCACGGACGCGCGCCGTTCACCGCGCGCTGGGACGGCAAGGACCGTTGGCTGCACCGGGCGTACGTCCGTACCGACCGCAACGGCCAACTGTCGGAGGCCGACCGCGCGGGCGACGTCGTTCCCTTCGTCCCCCGTCGCTGACCCCGCACGCCCATGGAACTGTTGCTGATAGGCATGTCGCGGTTCGCCCAGCGGCGGGTGCTGCCGGCCGCCGCCGCCCTCGCCGAGATCGAGACGATCAACGTGGTCAGCTCGCACGCCGGTCCCGGAACTCTCGGCCGGGTGGCGAAGCTCGGCAGGGTGTCCACCGACTGGCGCGAGGCGTTGGCCGTCGCCCGGCCCGGCCTGGTCTACGTCTCGCTGGTCAACAGCGACCACGCGCGGGTGGTCCGCCGTGCGCTCGAGCACGGGCACCACGTGGTAGTCGACAAGCCGGGCCTACCGGACCCGGACACCGCCGAGGAGATGGTGGCGTTGGCCCGGTCGTCGTCGCTCGTCATCGCCGAGGCCACCTGCTACTCGTTCCACCCGGTGTTCGCAGCGGTCAGGTCGGTTCTCGCGGACCTCGGCGCGGAGGTGACCAAGGCGCTGGCGGTCTTCACCCCGCCCGTCCCCGCCGACGACTGGCGGTACGACCGGGCCAGGGGCGGCGGGGCGCTGCGGGACACCGGACCCTACGCGGCGTCCCTGGGGCGGGTGCTGTGGGGCGAGGAGCCCGAACGCGTGCACGTCATCGTGGGCGACCGCACCGCCGACGCGCTCGAGACGTCCTACAGCGTGCTCGCGGGCTACCCGGGTGGCCGGACCGTGGTCGGTCAGTTCGGCTTCACGACCGGCTACCAGAACATCGTCCGGCTGATGGGAAAGGGGTTCAGCATCGAGGTCGAACGGCCCTTCTCCGCTCCGCCGGGGATGACCGTCGACCTGCGGGTCCAGACCGGCGACCAGGTGTACGTGCAGACCGTCGAGCCCGCCGACAGCATGCGGACGTTCCTGTCCGACGTCCTGGCCGCGACCGTGGAGGGATCGCGGGACTTCGACGTCGCCCTGCTCAGCGACGCCCGGACGCTCGCCCGTCTGACGCGGGCGGCCTCGGTCTGACGTCCCGCCCACGGTCGCGGGCCAGCGGAGGCGTCGCCCCGGCGGCGTAGCCGACCGTGCCCGGGTCGGCCGCGAGCACCTCGGTGAGCCGGTCGGCGAGGTCCACCTCGCGGACCAGTGCGCGGGCCTCCTCCAACCGGGACGCGTCGACCAGCGCGCGGATCTTCGCCCCGAGCAGGACCGGGCTGGCCGAGGCCGGTTCCGGGGCGAGCGACTCGAGCCACCGCAGGACGGTGTTCCCGTCGCCCCGGCCGAGGACGGCCGGTACCGCCTTCTCCACCACGCCCGTGGCGACGTCCGTGTCACCGACGGAGAGCAGCAGCTCGGTGGCTTCCTCGAACTCGCCGGCGGCGACGAGCAGGTCGGCGTGCCGGCGCTGCAGGTCGGCGAGGCGATCCGGCTCGTCCGCCGCCAACCGGTTGCGCAGGAAGTCGCGGAAACAGGAGTGGAGCACGACCGTACCGTCGGCCATCGTCGTCGCGGGCAGGTGGCGGAGCCGGACGGCCCGAAGGACGCTGCCCGCCTCCGGACCACAGAGTTCGGTGGCGGCCCTCGGTGAGATGCGGCCGAGGACCGCCGTGTCCAGGAGGAAACGACGCTCGGCCCCGGTGAGGCCGCCGAGGATCTCCGCGCCGAGGATCGCGAAGAAGTCGCGGCTCCCGGCCGCCCGGCTGCGACGACCGGACCCGACGAAGGCGACTGCCGCCATCCAGCCGTTGGTGCGGCGGCACCGCTCGGCGGCGTTGGCCGGGTCGTGACCCTGCGCCCGTGCGAGCGCGGTCGCCTCGTCCTCGGTCAACGCGAGGTCCTCCTGCGACACGCGCCCCAGGCGGCCGTACGCGAACAGCCGGCCCGCCGAGCCCGCATGCTCGGTCCGCCCCAGCAGGATCGCGTGCACCCCACCGGGAAGGTGGTCCAGGAAGCTCGCGAGCGATGCTTCCGCGGCGGCGTCGTCGACGAGCACCTCGCACTGGTCGATCACGACGAGAGCCCGGTCGGCGCTCACCTCCTCGGCGAGCAGCGCGGCGGTCTCCTCGGGCGGAAGCCTGCGGGCGAACCCCTCCTCGACGACGCGCCGCGCCCCCGGGGCGGCCGGTTCCAGCGCCTCGGCCAGCCAGGAGAGCATGCGGGACGCCGAGCGGTCGCGCGGATCCAGCGTCAGCCAGACGAGCGGCCAGCGGAGTCGCCTGGCGATCAACTGCGCCTGGACGGTCTTGCCGGATCCGGTCACGGCGGAGGCCCCGACGACACGGTGCTCCTCGAACAGGCTGGTGAAGATCGCGTCGACGCGCGGGCGCTCGACGACGATCGACGGTAGCCCGGGGGCCATCAGCTTGCCCCGAACCAGTGCGTCCTGACGGACATCCTCCACTGTCATGCGACCCACGTCCTTCGATCTACGGCGCGGGGCGGGCCGCGCGCAGCGTGGACGAGTGCGCCGCGGCGCGGGTGATCTGGGCGAGCAGTTCCCGCCAGGACGGATCACCCGCGCGATGGGCGATGAACACGCGATCGGCCAGGGACGCCGCGAGCCGGACCTCGGACTCGGTCATCGCCTCGCAGGTCGGATAGCGGTAGAAATTGACGTGGGGCTCGATGTCCTCCACCCGGACGGTGTCCCTGGTGCCGAACGACTCCCCGGGGAGCGGCGAGTAGACACTGAAATGGGCTGCGTGCAGGGGCAGGTCCAGCGCGTCGCGTACGGTGGCTGCCAAGCGCTCCCAGTCATCCTCGGGCAGTCCGACGATGAAGAGTCCACGGACGTTCAGTCCGGACTCCACCACCGCGCTGATTCGTTCCGCGAGGTCGGCCAGGGTCCGGCGGCGGGCCGCCCGCAGGACCTTCGGGTCGGTGGACTCGATGCCAATGATGATCTCGTCGCAACCGCCGGTGCGCAGTGCTTCCAGCACGGGTGCGGTGAAGCGGTCGAGATTGCCTTCGACCGCCCAGCGCATCCGGTTCTGGCTCGCCTCGGCGACGACGTGCGCCGCCTCGATCGCGTGCCCGGGATCCGACGGGAAATCTTGATCCCGGAATTGGATCCGGTGGACGCCCAGGTCGTCGAGGCGCCGGATGTCGTCGGCGAGTTCGTCGAGTCGACGGCCGGACCAGCGGCCGTGGATCCTGATGTAGGGACAGTATCGACAGGTCCGGTCACACCCTCGGCTCGCCTGAAGATGGAGCAGGGGCCTGCCTCGTTCGTCGCAGTAGAGGTCCACCGGGAACAATCGATAGGCCGCGCCCACCAACAGTCTTTCGCTACCCAGCACGTCACTGACCGCTCGCGTCGCGTCGCCGCGCACGGCGAGGCCGGGATCGATGCCGGGCAGGTAGGTGACGACAGCGCCGAACATCAGCACGGGCACGTCCGGCTCGGCCGCCCGCAGTTGCTCGACGTACCGTACGTCGTCGCGCCAGGTCGCCAGTTGCATCTTCACCATGCGCAGGTCGGGTGGACGCGCGGCGGCCGGAGCCGGACCCGCGTGCGCGTTCTCGTCGCGCACCCGTACCGTTCGACCGGCAGCCTCCAGCGCCGCGGCCACGCTCACCATCGTGAGGTCCGGTCGCGGGGCGCCGCCCGACACGGCGATGCCCAGGTCGCCGTTCATGTCCCCGTGCACGAGGACGCCGTGGTACGGGCGGATCAGTTCGACCACCGCCGCCGCGGCGAGGAGGTCGGCGGCGGCGGGACCGACCGTCGGTTCGACCGCCAGGACCCCGGGAGCGGTGTGGTGGCGAAGCGGATCGTAGCCGCCATGGGGAATCGGCGGACCCAGCGGTATCTGTGCGGAACGGGAGTGTGCCATCGGCCCTCTTTCGGCGTGAGATCAACGTCGACGGTTGCATCTCGCGGGCGTTGCTGATCGCCCGGCGCGTGGCTCGTTCGCTGGAGCGGCCCTACTGCGGACCACCACGACCCTGTTCCCTGAACAGCGCCGGCATCCATCGATGAACGACAGAGTGTGGCGGGCCTGTCGGGGGAGCGTGGGAGTGCCTAACATATACATGTTGATCGAAGCGACGCAACCCGGCGGCGAGATCGGAACGCATTTTCATCGATCGGAATGTCGCATCTTGTTCCGGGCGGCGAGCCTTGACACAACCATTATTGACGCGCAAACCTCGTGGCACGTCGATACGTCGACCGGCAGGACGGAGATGCGATGCGGGACACCATCCGAGAGTGCGAGCACGCAGGCCACACCGACGGTCTCGCCGTCGGCCTCGGGAAGGCGCTGAGCGGGACGGCGATCAGTGCCGCCCCGGGCGGTATCGCGGCCGTGCCGTCCATTCTGGTCGCGGAGGGCGCACCGGTGATCCCGCACGAGATGGCGTCCCGCGAGGGAATCAGCTTCGTCCGGTCCGGCCCGTCGCCGGCGGCGCCGGCCGAACTGACCGCGCTCGGCGCCCGGCTGGGCGCGGTCCGGTTGGGCGTCACCCGCCGCCTGGTCGAGCGGGTGGTCGAGCACCTTGCCCACCGGATCGTCGGCGGGGAACCGACGCTGCGCAAGCAACTCGTCCAGGGCACCCTGGCCGACGCGCGGCTCGGCATCGAAGCGGCGCGCCGGTGCCTGCTGGTCGCGGGCCACCTCGGTGTGGCCGTCGCCGACGTGCACGACCGGCTGACCGCCCTGGACTGGGAGCTGGCGAAGCTGCTGGGCGCCAGCGGGTACGTCGGCCAGGGGCCGGCGTCCAGCGCCTACGTGTCCCGGCTGACCGCGAACTGCTGGATCCGCCGGGAAGGGGTGTCGTGCCCGAGCTGAGCACCGCGTTACGGCAGCTACGCGACCTGGGCCGCGAACTCGGCACCGAGCTGCGCTCCCTGGCCCTGGCGGTGGACGCCGATCCGTTCGACCGCGCCCGGTTGGAGCGTTCCGCTGCCCTCGACCTGGTCCGGGTCATGGCCACGCCCCACCGGTTCCGGCCGCGGGACGTGCCGTCCCGCGCCCGGCCGTACACCGAGAGTTGCCTGGCCCGCACCGTGGCCAACCTCGAGCTCGCCCACGGCGACGCCGGGGTGCTGAACGCCTGCGCCGCCCCCGGCCTGGCCGGTCTCGCCGTGGACGTGCTCGGCAGCCGGGAGCAGCAGGAGCTGTTCTACCGCGAGCTGGCCGAGCACCGGCTCTGGACCTTCTTCGGCATGACCGAACCGATGCACGGCAGCGACGCGACCGCCATGTCGACCCGACTCGATCCGGACCCGGACACCGGCCTGCGCCTGAGCGGGGTCAAACGGTACGTCGCGAACGCCGCGCGCGGCGGGATCGGAGTGGTGTTCGCCCGCACCGGCCGCAGCGCCCTGTCGATCCGGGCCGTCCTGCTGCTCCGCCGGACCTCCTCCTTCCGGAGCAGCACCTTGGAGATGATCGGCCTGCGCGGGGCCTGCATCGGCGAGATGTCCTTCGACGCGGTGCCGGTCGGTGCGGACCTGCTGCTCGGCAGCCACCTGCCGGCGTCTCGGCGGGGCATCTGGGGAGCCGGCCGGGCCTTCAACATCATGCGGCTACAGATCGGGGCCCAGGCGCTCGGCGTGGCGTTCGCGATCCGCGACTACGTGTGCGCCGAGCGGACGGGGTGGTCCGGGCACGAGGTGGTGTCGGCGCGGCTCGACGCGGCGCGGGAGCTGCTGTACGACAGCTCGGTCGAGGTGGACCACCACCCCGACGACCGCCGGGCACCGTGTGTCGCCAAGGTGCACGCCACCGCCCTGGCGGTCGAGGTCTCCCGGTGGGCGGAGTCCTCGCTCGGCCCGGGTGGCCTGCTGGCACACCCGCTGCTCGAGAAGTGGTGCCGCGACGTCTACGCCTTCGAGTTCATGGACGGCACCTCCAACTTCCTGCGGTTGGCCATCGCGGCGGACCAGGCGCCCCGCCAGGGGTCGGGGCGTCCTCCTCAGGCGCGGTAGGCTGCCGCCTGGATCCCGTACAGGGCGGCGTAGCGGCCCCCGTCCAGGGCGCCCAGGTGGGCGTGGGTGCCGGATTCGACGAGCCGGCCCTGGTCGAGGACGAGGATCAGGTCGGCGCCGGCCACCGTGGAGAACCGGTGCGAGACGATCACGGTGATCGCCCCGGTCCGCTCGGCGAGCTGCCGGGCGCGTTCCATCTGGCGCTGGAAGATGGCGTGCTCGCTGGGGGCGTCGAGGGAGGCGGTGGGTTCGTCCAGGACGAACAGCAGGGGGCCGTCGCGCATGACGGCGCGTGCGAGCGCGACGCGTTGCCACTGGCCCTCGGAGAGGTCGACGCCGCCGAGATCGCGCCCGAGTCGGGTGTCCATGCCGTGCGGCAGCCGCTCCACCAGGGTGGTGGCGTCGGCCTCCCGCACCGCACGGGTGATCCGCTCGCGGTCGGCCAGGTACGGCAGGTCGCCGAGGCCGACCCCCTCGGCGAAGGTGGTCCTCAGGCGTCCGAAATCCTGGAAAGCGGCACTGACGTGTGAGCGCCAGTCGGCGGTGTCGAGGTCGGCGAGGTCCGTGTCGTCGACCACGATCCGGCCCTCGTCCGGCCGGTGGAACTTGGCGAGGAGCTTCACCAGGGTGGTCTTGCCCGACCCGTACTCGCCGACGATCGCGACCACGGTCCCCGCCGGGAGGTGGACGCTGACGTCGTCGAGGGCGAGGCGGTCCGTGCCGGGGTAGCGGTAGGAGACGTGCTCGAAGGTGATGCCCCTGTCCAGCCGGGCGGGCGCGGGGGTCCTGCCGACCGTGCGGGCCGCCTCGGCGGCGGCGTACTCCCGCAGCCAGAAGTACGACTCGATGGCCGTCCTCGTGGCGAGCGTGCTGGCCGTGCGGCCCACCGCCTGCTGCACGGTCTGCCGGAGGCCGGACGCGACGGTGACGGCCATCACCACGTCACCGGGGGTGCTCCGGCCGTGCGCCGCCTGGTAGGCGACCAGGGCGAGCGCTCCGACGAACCCGCAGGCGAACACCGCCCAGCCGCCGAACTTCCACCCCGCCGCACGCATCCGTGCCCGGTAGCGCAGGTGCACCGCCTCGTCCCAGGCGGCGGCCTGCCTCCGGGCGATCTCCTCGCCGGCGCCCGCCACGCGGATGTCCTTGCCGCTGTCGGCCTGGGTACCCAGGTGAAAGAGATGACGCTGTAGCCGGAACACCTCGGCGGTCGCCATCTCGGTGTCGACCACCGCCTGCTTCCCGCGGTGGTCGAACCACAGCGGAAGCGCGGCGATCGGCAGGAGGAACAGCAGCCAGGGGCTGACGGTGCCCAGGATGACCAGGGTGACGGCCAGTTGCAGGCCGGAGCGCACCGCCATCACCATGTGCCACAGGCTGACGGAGATCTGCCAGCCGTTGTCGCGTGCTCCCTCCAGTCTGTCCAGGAAATCGGTGCGCTCCAGGTGGTCCAGGCCCTCGATCCCGGCGATCCACCCCTGGATCCTCGGTCGCAGCTCGAGGTTGACCGTGTCCGACAGCAGGGGGAGCAGATCCCAGATCGTCTGGTGGAACGCCACGGACACGGCGTAACAGACAGCCGCGACGCAGGCCGCCGCGACGGCCGTGCCCAGTGCGCGGTGGGCGCTGGCGTCGATCACCGTACGCAGGGACAGGGCGATCCCGGCGGCGGCCGCGATGGTCACCGCGCAGACCCCGAACATCGCCGCCGTGGCGACCGGATCCCGCCGCCAGGAGATCCTCAGCATCTCGGCCCAGAGTGCCAGGTAGCGCCTCACCGCAATTCGTCCTCCTCGGTCGCGTGCCGGTAGCCCTGCTGGAAGCGCCTCGCCTGGGTCCGGAACATCGTGGCATAGCTGCCGTTCGATGCGATCAGCTCGTCGTGCGTGCCGGACTCGGTGATCCGGCCGCCGTCGAGCAGCACGATCCGGTCCGCCTGACGCACCGTCGACAGACGATGCGAGATCAGGACCACCCCGGCCTCGTCGCGCCGTTCGGCCAGCCGCTGGAAGACCTCGAGTTCGGTACGGACGTCCAGGTGGGCGGTCGGCTCGTCGAGGACGAGGAGTTCCGCCCCGGTGCGCAGCGCGTACAGTGCTCGGGCCAGCACGACCTGCTGCCACTGGCCACCGGACAGGTCCACGCCACCCGTGCGGGAGCGTGCCAGCGGTGTTTCCCAGCCGTCGGGGAGGCGGTCGAGGACCGGTTGCAGCCCCGCCTCCCGGGCCACCGCCGCCAGTGCGCCCGGCTCCGGTACCCCGCCGGGACGGCCGAGAGTGACGTTGTCGGCGGCGGACAGCTCGTACTTGACGAAGTCCTGGAAGACGACGGCTATCCGCTCCCGCCAGGCGTCGGCCCTCAGGTCGGACAGGTCCTGGCCGTCGCGGACGAGAACGCGCCCACGGGTCGGCTCGTACAGTCCGGCGAGCAGCTTGATGAGCGTCGACTTGCCCGCTCCGTTCAGCCCGACGATCGCGAGCAGCTCGCCGGGGCGGATCTCCAGGTCGAGTCCGTCGAGCACGGCGCGCGTCGTTCCGGGGTAGCTGAAGCCGACCTGCTCGAAACGGACAAGAGCCGAGGAGTCGGCCGGGGCCGGGGCCGGGGCCGGGGGACGACGTCGGGCGCCCCTCCCGATGAACTCGGTCAACTCGTCGTACGCCCGGACGGCTTCGAGTCCCGCCAGCCGGGTCAGTGCGGTCTCGCCCGGACCCATCATCGTGAACAGTGCCGCCGCGGCCGTCACCACCGCGGTCTCCGTCGCGATCGAGACCTGCCCCCGGACCGCGCCCGCCGCCACGGCCGTGATCGCGATCAGCAACGGCGGGGCCACCAGCAGCAGGATCCACGACTGGCCGCGGATGCTGCGCTTCCACAGGGCGAACATGGGCTCACAGCGGACCACGTGCTGCGCCAGCAGTCGACGTACGGCCCAGTCGCCGAAACCGAAGACCCGCAGGTCCTTGCCCACTCCCGGCGAGGTGAGCATGCCCTGCCAGCGATCCGCTCTCAGCAGGTCGTCGAGCTGCGCCCGCCAGAGCCGGATGAACGTCCGTCGCTGCCGGTAGCGCAGCCGGAGGCAGAGCAGCGCGGGAACCAGCAGCAACGGCACCAGCCACCAGGCGAACTGGGCGACCACGAGGCAGGCGGCGGCCACCCCGACGGCATCCGCCGTCTGGTCGAGCTCGGCCAGGGCGGCCTGCCCCGGCGTGCGTTGCGTGTACTCGTCCGGGTCCGCCTTGGCCAGCCGGATCAGGCGCTGCGCCTCGGGCTGCTCCAGGACGTCGATGGTCGGGCTGCCCGCCACCAGGCGGGTCACCGCCGCGCGGTGTGCCCCGTCGATCCGCTGCTGGGTGAGATAGGCCAGCGGCTCCACCACCGCCTCCGCGGCGTGGCTCACGAACAGCACCACACCGAACGCCACCAGCGGCACCAGCACGATGCCGAGACTTCCGGTGCCGTCCAGCGCCGTCACCCGGCTCACGAACAGCCCCACCACCATGGCGGTCGCCGCCGGAACCAGCCTCTCCACCAGCCGGATGACGGTGATGGCGACCGTGGTCCCTTTCCCCGCGGACCACAGCGCCCGCCACAGACGGAGCGTGTTTCCCATGCGCTGTCCTCTCGCCGGTGCGTGTCCCGGAGCGGCTCGCCGGTCCCGACCCGGTCGCGGGCCCCGGCTGGTGCGGGCGGACCGGTCAGGTGGGTGCGGTGGGGCCCTCGGTGTAGAGCGCTCTGACCAGGTGGCGACGCCCGTTCGGCCCGTCCTCGTAGGACTGCCGGCCGTGGGAGAGACGGTCGTTACGGAAGACCAGAGCCTGGCCGGCTGCCAGGCGCAACGCCAGTCGGTACCGCGGGTCGTCGGTCGCCGCGCGGAGGAAGGCCAGTGCCCTGCGGAGGCCGCCGGGTGGGCCGGCCGAGAAGTTCCACGTACAGGTCTCGTTGTCCGTGTACCGGGTGACGAGGTCACCGCGTCCGTCCACCGAGAACACCGGGCCGGTGGTGCTGACGTCGATGGCGGGGATGGTGGATCGGCGACTCAGCGCGTCGGGGGAGCAGAGTGCGTCCGCTGCGGCCGGGTCCTTGTCGCGCAGCTCGGCGAAGGCGGCCACCGCGTTGAAGAGCAGGGTGTCCCCGCCCCGGTGGGCGGGGCGGACGCAGTACAGGATGGTCGTCCTGATGTGGCCGATGGCGTCGAGCAGGCCGTCCACGTGCCAGGACTGGCCAGCCGTGGTGCTGAAGGCGGGGTGTCGGTCCTTCGGGTCGCTGCGGATGTCGCTGTAGGAGGCGGAGTGTTCCTTCGTCTCCGCGAAGCGGTAGAGAGCCGGAACGTAGGGACTGCCCAGCCGGAGTGCCGCGGACAGTGCTGCGAGTTTGGCCTCGGGCGGACCCGGCTCCGCCATCGCGACCACGGCGAAGCCGCGTTCGTCGAGACTGCCCACGACCCGGTACGGGGCGTCGGGCTCTGCGAAATCTACCGGCCGGGCGCACCGTGGATCCCGGAAGTCGGCTTGCAACTGCTGCACGGACGCCTCCCGTGGGCTCGTGCCGGCGAGTGTCTCCGGCTGCTCTCTGCGTGGCGGTTCGGGCGATCGAGGGACGCTGTGTGATCTACCGTTCTGCGAGCTCATCGGCATGATCCGTGCGGAGTTCCGGTCAGCAAGAAAACTGTCGACGTCGATGTTACGTGCTACGTCCCGGCCGAGCGATCACGTGTCGGGTCCGGTGTGGTCGGTTGCGGCGCGCGGGCCGGTCGACGAGGTCCGGTGCGGGTTGCCACGCCCACGGGTAGCTGGGAGCATGCGGTCGACCCGTGACCGTCGGTGCTGACAACGGAGGGTGTCTCGTGCGGCGTTCGGTACTGGTGACTGGTGGCAGCCGAGGCATCGGTGCGGCGATCACCCGGGCATTCCTCGCCCAGGGGGACCGGGTCGCGGTCGCCCAGCGAGGCTCCGACGTTCCGGACGGTGCGCACGCGATCAGGTGCGACGTGTCCGTTCCCCAGGACGTGTCCGCCGCTTTCAAGAAGGCGCGCGAACTCCACGGCCCCGTCGAAGTCCTGGTGAACAACGCGGGCATCGCCGACAACATGCTTCTCATGGGAATGCGCGACGAGCAGTTCTTCCGTGTCCTGGAGACCAATCTGGGCGGTTCCTTCTACGCCACCCGCTGCGCGTACCCGGACATGGTGAGGATGGGCCGGGGGCGGATCGTCTTCATCTCGTCGGTAGCGGCCCTCCGTGGTTTCGAGGGCATGGCCAACTACGCGGCGAGCAAGGCGGCGCTGGTCGGTCTCGCCAGATCGCTGGCCAGGGAGATGGGCCCCCACAACGTCACCGTGAACGTCGTGGCCCCGGGGCTGATCTCCACCGACCTGGCGAAGGACCTCCCCGAGCGACGACGGGACCGGATCGTCGGCGAGGCGGCCCTGCGCAGGTTCGGCACTCCCGAGGAAGTGGCCTCGGCCGTCACCTGGCTCGCGTCGGAGGGCGCGGGCTTCGTCACGGGAGCGGTCATACCCGTGGACGGCGGTGTCGGGATGGGGCACTGAGGTGTCCACCGGCCGGTGACCATGGGGCGTCGCCCGGTCGCCGGTGGTTCCGCACCGATCGGGGCCGTCACCCGGTCCGACTCGACGGAAGGGGCGCGACATGGAGGATCCGGACGGGGGCCGACTCACGCCGGTCGTCAGGGACGGCCCCCTGACCTGGAGCCAGGAGTTCCTCTGGTTCGGGTACAACTCACCACCACCTGCGGACCGGTCCGCCCTCAATCTGCCCGTGCTCGTCCGGGTGCCGACGCGGACGGACGTGGCGGCAGCCGAGGCCGTGCTGGCGGCGCTGGTTGCCCGGCACGAATCGCTCCGCACCACCTACACCCTGGACACCGACGGCCGTCCCCGCCAACTGGTCCGAGCGCCCTACCGGCCGGCGGTGCGGCTGGTCCCGGTCGGCGGCACGGCGGAGATCTACCGCGCCAGTCTCGACTTCCAGCGGGTCGCCATCGACGTCGAGCGGGAGTGGCCGGTCCGGGCCTATCTTCTCGCCGGCCGGGACGTGCGGATGCTGCTCCTGGTGTGCAGCCACCTCGCCACCGACGGAACGGGACTGACGGTACTCGCGGAGGCCATTTCGCGGGGTGTCGCCGGCACGCTCGACCCGGACGAGGAGACGCCGGTCAGCCAGCCCCTCGACCAGGTCGCCTTCCAGGAATCCGCGGCGGGGCAGCGCGTCCTCCGGGCCGGGCTCGCGTACGGCGAGGAGGTCTACTCCCGCTCCGCGGCGTGGACGTTCGCCGGCCTGGCCCAGGGGCGCTCCCTGTCGGCAGGTGGCCACGTCAGGGCGACGCTGCACTCGGAGCGGCTGCCGACAGCCACGTCGGGCCTGGCCGACCGGCTCGGGGTGACGCGGTCGGTGGTGTACCTGGCCGCGTTCGCCGCGTTGCTGCGCGACCTCTCGGGCGGATACGGGCTGACCCTCCACTCGGACTTCAGCAACCGCCTCGACCCGGCGACCCGACGCTCGGCCGCCTGCCTGTTCCAGCCGGCCCTCCTGTGGTTGCCCCTTCCGGCCGGGACCACGGCACGCGAAGCCGTCCTCGTGGTGCGCCGGGCCATGCTGGCCGGCTTCCGCCGCGCCCGCTGCTCCTTCATGGACAGCCGGGACATGATCGCGCGAACGCAGGTACGACGCGGTCTGCTGATCCGGATCTGCGTCAACTTCGACTTCAACGAGTCCCAGCAGACGCAGAGCACGGCACCGGGGGACCGGCCGGCGGCGCGCGCGGTGACGGTCAAGCCGCTCGACATCGGGCACTCGAACCTGGACGTCCGCCTCGACGTGCGACCCGGCTCCGGGGTGGACGAACTCGTACTGGTCGCCCACGGGGTCCTGGTGCCCCCCGAGCAAGCTCGCTGTCTCGTCACCGGGATCGAGGCGATCCTGCTCATGCTCGCCGGGGATCGGACGGCCATCGACCGTGATCTCACGGATCTCGTCGAGGCGGCGGGCATCTCCCGCCCGGAGTACGGTCCGCAGTGGTCGTGGGTCGACGGATGTCTCGTCAACCGCGATCAGGTGGCAGCCGTGCTGGAGACCCACCCGGCCGTGGAGCGGTGCGTCGTGACCGTGGAGCAGGCGGACGGGCGGGACGTCCTGGCGGCGTATCTGGAGTGCCGTCGAGGGACACCGTCGCTGGCAGGTCTTCGCCGACACGTTCTCGACCGGCTCGACACCGAGGCTGCCGTCATCGTCCCGCACCGGTTCGTGGTCTGCCGCCAGCTTCCCGCCGAGCCGGGAGGCGTGGACGCGTGGCGTGACGTGCCCGTCCTCGCCAGCGGCGACGGGGTCGGCCCGATGCACGACACGCCACGCACGCCAGCGGAGGTCGCGCTGTGGCGGGCGATCACGCGGTACGCGGACGACCTGGTGCCCGACATGTCGTCGAGCTACGTCTCGGTGGGCGGCCGAGCGGCGACTGCGACCGCCGTGGTCCGCGCGCTGGCCGACCGAGGGTACGGCGGCATCGGCCCGCACGACCTGCTGCGGCCCGTCTCGCTCACGCACCTGGCGACCCACCTCACCCGACGCCGTCGGTGAGACGAGCGCGCTGGAGCGGCTGCCGTGCCGGGAGGCCGCCGGTGGTCAGCGGGCGTCGAAGTCGACAGCGGGCCCCGACAGCCGGCCAACCGTACTGGCTGAACGCGTTGCCACTAGAGTGCTGCTGTGACGGATCCGAAAAATGAGATCACCGCAGAGGTGATCGCGGAGTTGCTCCGTGCACAGCATCCCGACCTGGCCGACCTGCCGCTGACATTCGGTGCCCGTGGTTGGGACAATCAGTTGTGGCGGCTCGGGGACGATCTCGCCGTCCGAATGCCCTGGGCCACGTCGGACGCGGACGAACTGCTCCTCAAGGAACACGCCCTGCTGCCGGGAATTGCGTCTCGCCTTCCTTTGCGGATACCTGTTCCACAGCGTCTGGGGCTGCCCTCCGCGCAGTTTCCGCACCCTTGGATCGTCACCACCTGGGTCGCTGGCGAGCCGGCCGATCGTGCCCCCGTGACGCGCGACGCCGAGGCAGCCGACACCCTGGCGGCTTTCCTGACCGCCCTGCACCAACCCGCGCCCGCCGACGCCCCGGTCGGCCGGAACCGGCGTGGTGGTCCACTGGCCGCTGTCGACGAGGGCTTCAGGTACTCCCTCCGGGAGGCGACCGATCGCGGGTTGATCCCCGACCCGGCGGCGGTGCGGGAGGTCTGGGACGACGCGCTGGCAGCGCCGGAATGGACCGGCCCGGCCCTGTGGCTGCACGCGGACCTGCACCCGGCAAACCTGCTGACGAGTGACGGCGACTTCTGCGGGGTGATCGACTTCGGCGACCTGTGCGCGGGGGACCCGGGGTGCGACCTGGCTGCCTGCTGGGCGCTCCTGCCCGAGGCGGTCGTCGACCGCTTCTACCAGGGTTACTCGCCGGCCGCTGACGCGGCGACCCGGCGCCGCGCGCGCGGCTGGGCGGTGTGGAAGGCACTCGCCTGCCTGCTCGTCGGCGACAACGGAGTCCACGGCCGTCCGGGCGGGAAGGCCACCTGGGCGCCGCCGGCAGCCGCAGCCCTCCGACGCCTCACCGCGACTCGGGCGGGGTAGACGCCGGCGGCGGTGCCGTCGTGGGCGACACGGTGCGCGCGTCCGCGACGGGCGCCGCCGGGGCGACCGGTCGGGCCAGACCGTCGAGGATCATGCGGCGGAGGGCAGGTCGGTCGTACTTGTCGTTCGGGGAGCGCGGCAGCCTCGGCACCGTGACCACGGTGCCCGGGACCTGGTGGTGGGGAAGGATCTCCCGGAGCGCCCGGGTGAGCAGCTCGGTGTCGCAGGGCGACGGCACCGCGAGGACGATCCGCTGGCCCTGCTTCGGGTCGTCGACGCCGAACGCGGCCGCCTCGGCGGTCAGCCCGGTGGCCAGTGCGGCTGACTCGACCTCGGTCGGGCTGACGCGGTAGCCCGACGTTTTGATCATTTCGTCGGTCCGGCCCACGAAGTAGAGAAAGCCCTCCTCGTCGCGGTAGGCCAGGTCGCCGGACCAGACCGCGACGTCACCGCGCAGGCCGGGGTTGCGGTCCGGCACCGGGCGGAACCGGTGGGCGGTGGCCTCCGGGCTGTTCCAGTACCCCAGGGCCACGGTGGGGCCGCGGTGGACCAGTTCACCGTGCTCACCGGGCTGGCACTCGGTCCCGTCCGGCCGTAACACGCGCACGTCCGCGTTCGGGATCGCCTTTCCGATCGATCCCGGCCGTCGGTCGACCTCGGCGGGATCCAGGTACGTCGAGCGGAAGGCCTCCGTGAGCCCGTACATGAGGAAGGGCTGCGTCCGGGGGAGGCGGTGGCGCAGGCCGTCCAGGGTGGTCCTCGGCATCGCGCCGCCGGTGCTGGCGAAGTACCGGAGGCTGGCGGCGGCCTCGGGCGGCCAGTCGGCGGACGCGAGTTCGCACCAGGTCGGCGGCACGCAGGTCAGCCCGGTGACCCGGTGCCGGGCACACAGCAGGGGCACCTGACCGGGCCGGAGGTAGGTCGTGAGCACCAGGTGGGCGCCGGCGGTGAGAGCGGTGGTGACCTGGCTGAACCCGGCGTCGAAGCTGAGCGGGAGCACGGACAGGATCACGTCGTCGGCCCGGTGGGCCAGGTAGCCGGCCACGCTCTCGGCGCCGGCGACCAGGTTCCGGTGCGAGACGACAACCCCCTTGGGGGAGCCGGTGCTGCCGGAGGTGTAGAAGATCGCCGCAGGGTCGTTCTCGACGGTCCCGGCGCCGGCTGCCGCGACGGCCGGGTCACCGCCGGCCGGCCGGCCGGCGGTGACGTCGTCGAGCGTCACCACGTGTGCGACGCCGTTCCCGCCTGCCGCCCGGACGATGCCCACGCGCTCGGCCACGGTGACGACCACCCGGGGCGTGCAGTCGCTGACGACGTGCCGGAGCTGACGTTCTCGAAGGTGTGGGTTCACCGGTACGAGCACCGCGCCCACCCTGGCGACGGCAAGCATGACGACCACCGTGTCGATCCGCTTGTCGGTGTAGACGACCACCCGGTCGCCGTGGCCGACCCCCAGTTGCAGCAGTCCGGCGGCGGCGTGGGTGACCCGGCGCCGCAGGGTGGCGTAGGTGACGGTCTCCCCACGGTGGGTCACCGCCGGACGGTCGGGGTCGCCCCGCTCGGCCAGGTGGTCCACCCGAATGCCGGGGTACGCCGCAGCCCGGCGATCTGGATCACTCTGCATGGATGCCAATCGTTGCGACGTCGCGCGCCGACCTGCGCCGAGAACGATCTTTGCCGCGCCTGGTCGAGGGGTATTGCGGGGTGCGGTCGCACGCGATGCTATGCGGGCCGGATGGGGATCGCAAGCCTCTTGACGGTCGCTGGTGCGACGGTTAGCCTACTGATCAAGTTACATGTATCTATGTGTTGCCACTGAACCTGTCATCGCGACAAAAAGAGGTGCGCTTTCTGTGCGGGCTTGATTCGGAGCGGCTTCTCGGAAGTCACACGAACTGTTGATCCGTCGCAATTACGCCACCTGTCACTGGCCGGGCTCAGTCCGTCCGGTCGGGCACCGCGCGACGGTCGCCTGCCTCGACTGCGCCGAGCCCGGCGGATCCAGGACGGCGGCGAGTCTCGCCCCGGGCGCTGGCTGGCTGAAGGGACGACATCCGCATGACCGATGACAGCCTGGACCCCGGCTTCGAGCGGATCCTCCGGAACGTCCTGCCCTTCCTGGGCGAGGGGCAGCTCAGGCCGGACACCGATCTGCTCGCAGCGGGGCTCGACTCGATGAAGGCGGTACAACTGCTCACCGAGATCGAGGACACGTACGAGGTGATCATTCCCGACGAGGCGGTGCTGGGCGACGTCTTCGCGACTCCGGGCGACCTGTGGCACCTGGTCCGCGAGCAGCGGGAGTCGGTGTGACCGCAACCGGGGCGGTCGTCGTCGGCCGCTCCGCCGACGAACCGCTGACGATCATCGTCGAGGCGCCGGTGCGCCACGGTGACCCTCCGGCGCCGGCCGCGGCGACCACCACCCATGGTTGAGCCGTCTGCGGAAGCGCTCGTCGCCGCGTACGGCAGTCCGCTGTACGTCTACGACCTGGCCCGGGTGGAGGCGGCGTACCGCGACCTGCGGGCGGCGTTGCCCGCACCGTCGAGCCTGCTGTACTCGATGAAGGCCAACCCGCATCCGCTGATCGCGGCCCGGTTGCGGCAGGCCGGCTGCCGGTTGGAGGTCAGCTCGCCGGGAGAGCTCTCGGCCGCGTCCCGGGCCGGCGCCGACGGCCACGACGTGCTCTACACCGGCCCCGCCAAGGGGCTGGCCGAACTGGACCGCGCGGTGGCCGGCGGGGTGCGGTCCTTCTCGGTCGAGTCGTTCGCGGAGCTGCGGCGCCTGGGGCAGGTGGCGGCACGGCGGGGTGTCGACCTGACCGCGCTCCTGCGCGTGAACGGTGGCGGTGCCGTCGGCGCGCCGGGCCTGCGCATGACCGGAACCGCCACGCAGTTCGGCATCGACGCCGAGACCCTGGCCGCCGAATGGTCACCGGATCTGGTGCCCGACCGCGTTCGGGTAACCGGTCTGCACCTGTTTCCCGTCACCAACGCCCGCGACGAGGACCAGCTCCTCGACGAACTCGCCGCGGCCGTCGACACGGCGGTCGAGATCGTCCGGGCCTGTCGGCTCGATCCCGAGGTACTCGACCTCGGCGGCGGGTTCGGCGCCCCCTATGCGGCGCCCGGCTCCCGACCCGCTTATCCCCGGCTGCGCGCGGAGGCGGCGAAACGGCTCGACGAGGCGTTCCCGGGCTGGCGGACGGGCAGCCCGGAGGTGACGTTCGAGTCCGGCCGGTACCTGGTCGCGGAGTGCGGCACGTTGCTGACCACGGTCGTCGACGTCAAACGGACGCGGGGCAGGACCTACGCCCTGCTCGATGCCGGGATCAGTGTCCTCGGTGGAATGACCGGGCTGGGCCGGCTGCTGCCGATGCGGGCAGCGCCGGTGGCCCGACCGGGGAGCCCGGGTGACGTGCCCGTGGTGGACCTGGCCGGTCCGAGCTGCACCCCGCTCGACGTGCTCGGCCGCAACGTGCCGCTGCCGGGAGCCCGTCCGGGCATGGTCCTCGCCATCCCCAACGTCGGCGCCTACGGACTGTCGGCCAGCCTGATCGGGTTCCTCAGTCGGCCGATGCCCGCCGAGGTGCTGCTCGACGGAGAGCAGGTGGTCGCGTGCAGCCGTCCCGAGATCCACCACGTTCCGGTGACCCCGGCGCGGAGCGGGCCGGACAGCCGTGGCCACGACAGTGCCACCGGTTGAGCGTGACGACGCCGGGCACGTGGCGGTGACAGGAGGAAGAGTGGGCCAGGTATCGCCGCGGACCGTCGTCGCCCGCGTCCGGACCGTCGGCGACCGGCATCGCGCATTCTCCGTCGCGCGGGCCGACCTGCGGCACCAGTACGGCATCGACGACGACCTGGCGGAGACGCTGCTCGGCCTCGGGCTGCCTCATCGCCGTACCGGTGGCGGGCTGTCGTTCGACCCGCTCGACCTGGCGAACGTCGCGTCGGGCCTGGACCTCGAGTGCCCGGAGCGGGTGCTCCTGAGGCGGTGGAGCCGGACCTTCGGCGCCGGCCTGCACCGTGACCGTGGGGCCTACGAGATCAAGCTCAACTGGCGGTGCCCGGCGCCGGGGCACGTCGGGGCCTGCCGGTTCACGATCGGATCCATGGCGGCGGCCATCGTGCCGGGCGACCTGCCCGCACTGCTCACCGGAAGCTCGCTGAGCGGGCGGGCCGAGCCGCTGAGTCAGGCCCACGACTTCGGATCGACCCTGGACGAGGTGGTGGCGGCGGCGCGCCGCCTGACGTTCCACCGGCTTCCCGAGGCCCTCGTGGCGGACCTCGGCTACCTCGCCGACACCGGACTGGCCGACTGCCGACTGGCCAACCTGTACCTGCGGAAGCTGTCCGAGGCCGCCGGCCTGACCGTCCGGCCCGCTGCGGGGCTGCTGGTCGGCGTGCCGGTCCCGGCTCGGCACGTCTGGTTCGAGGTGCTGGTCGGCGACCGGTGGACGGCGGCCGACCCGTTCTTCCTGCACACCCTGGCGAGCTGGGGCATCATCCGGGAAGACGAGTGGCCACCGCACCACTCTCCCCGCAACGTCCTGGTCCGCCTTGCCGTGCTGCCCACGGTCGGCGGCCCCCTGGTCCTCCATGACGGTCGGCCCGCGCCGGTACGGATCCTGGCGCGATGGGTGCCGGCCCCGTCCGGCACCGGGTCGACCGGCGAGGACGAGCGATGACGCGGGCCGGCGCAGGGGCCGACGAGCGCGGCGTTCCCGAGCGAGAACGGACCACAGGGGAGGGGAAGTGACCACAGGCGGCTTCTCGCCGAAACGCCTGACCCGGGTGCGGGACGTGCTCGAGCGTCACGTGGATGCCGGCCACGGTCCAGGGGCGGTCGCCATCGTCGCCCGTCGCGGTGAGGTCCACGTCGAGGCGACGGGCACGCTCGCCTTCGAGGGCGAGGGCTCGACGACACCGATGGCCGCCGACACGATCTGCCGCATCGCGTCGTGGACGAAGTCGATCGTCGCCGCCTGCGCGATGACCCTCGTCGAGGACTGCACCCTGCGGCTCAACGACCCGGTCGACGCGTTCCTCCCGGAGCTGGCGGACATGACCGTACTCGTCGATCCGAACGGGCCGCTGGACCACACCGTCCCGGCGAAACGCCCGGTGACGCTGCGGGATCTGCTCACCTGCCGGCTCGGCACCGGC
Source organism: Micromonospora sp. NPDC023956 (assembly GCF_040639195.1). Taxonomy (NCBI): domain Bacteria; kingdom Bacillati; phylum Actinomycetota; class Actinomycetes; order Micromonosporales; family Micromonosporaceae; genus Micromonospora; species Micromonospora sp. NPDC023956. The sequence continues at coordinate 769,871 of NZ_JBEZZN010000001.1, read as the reverse complement.
ACGATCCTGGCCGAGCCCGGAACGGTCCCGATCGCCGACGCGCTGATCGCGCTCGAGAGCGCGGACGACCCGGACGAGTGGATCCGCCGCCTCGGCGCGCTGCCGCTCGCCTACCAGCCGGGTGAGCGCTGGATGTACTACATCCCCAACATCGCGTTGGGGGTGCTCGTCACCCGCGCCACCGGCATGTCGCTCGACGACGTCCTGCGGGAGCGGATCCTCGGACCACTCGGGATGAGGGACACCGCCCTCAGCGTCGGCCGCGACAGCGCCGGCCGGCTGGCGAGCGCCTACGTGCGCGACGCCGCCACCGGCGCCTTCGTCGTCGAGGAGACGACCGACGGGCTCTGGAGACGGCCACCGGCGTTCAAGGCGCCGGCCAGCGGCTTGGTCTCCACCGCCGACGACTTCCTCGCCTTCGCCACGGCCCTGCTCCACGGCGGCACCCACCGGGGCGTACGGATCCTCTCCCGGCCGTCGGTGACGCTGATGACCACCGACCACCTGACGATGCGGCAGAAGGCGAGTTCCCGGTTCGTCTGGCCGCCGGGGTTCTTCGACGACTTCGGCTGGGGGTTCGGGCTGGGCATCACCACCCGACGCACCCACCTCGGCCCCTCGGCCGGGAGCTACGGGTGGTACGGCAAGTACGGCACGACCTGGTTCAACGATCCGGCCGAAGACCTGACGACGATCCTCGTCGTGCAGTCCGAGTCGTGGTGGCTGCCGGTCTACCTCGACTTCTGGACGGCCGCCTACCAGGCGATCGACGACTGACAGCGGCGGCGCCCGCCGGACCGACCCGGCGGGTGCCCCATGGCCGAAGGGCCAGTAGGCAGGACACCGTCCCGACAGGAGTATGGAGCCACATTTCGACGAGCACCGATCCCGTCCGGACACGGAGGAAAGCATGGACCTGGCTTCCCTGCAACGAATCGCCTGGGACAACAAGGTGCGGAAGGGCTACAACACCACCGACGTGCCGCTGGAGTTCTGCATGCTCCAGGAGAAGGCCGCCGCGTCCTTCACCGCGTGGCGGAGGGGGAAGGAGATCCTCGGGGAGGAACTGGCCGACGTCGTCCTCTACGTGTCGAGCATCGCCGAGATGACCGGCCTCGATCTCCAGGAGGCGGTCAGGACGAAGGTCGCCAAGAACGCGGCGCGCGCCACCTGAGGGGACACCGGCGACGGAGGGTGACGGCCATGACCGAGATCGGAACGCGCGGGCTCTCGTTCGGTGAGATCGCCGACCGGTACGACCGTTTCCGGCCCGGCGTGCCGACGGCGGCCCTGGACTGGCTCCTCCCGGACGACTGCGAGACGGCGGTCGACCTCGCTGCCGGCGCCGGCGCGCTGACCCGGTGCCTGGTGGACCGGGTGCGGTACGTCGTCGCCGTCGAGCCCGACCCGCGCATGCGTGAACTCCTCGCCCGCAACTGCCCGCAGGCGCGACTGCTGCCGGGGACCGCCGAGGAGATGCCCCTGCCCGACGGCAGGGCCGACGCGCTGCTGATCTCGATGGCGTGGCACTGGATGGATCCGCAGCGCGCCATGCCGGAGATCGCACGGGTGCTCCGAGAGGGCGGCACCTTCGGCGTCCTGTGGAACCACCGGGACCTCTCCGTCCCCTGGGTCGCCGACCTCGACCGCTTCACCCGCGCGCTGCGGGCCCGCGCGAGCGGCCCGGGTGCCACCGCCGCGGCACCGAGCCGTGACGTCCCGGACCCGCCGACCGGGTCGCTGTTCAGCCCTCTCGTCGAACGGCGCTTCACCTGGTCGATGCCGGTCACCGCCGGGGAGATCGTCGGGCTCCTGGGCACCGACGCCAGCGCGATCGCGCTCTCCGTCGAGGCCCGGCACGCCGTGGACGAGCGGGTGACCGGGTACCTGCACGACGAGCTGGGCCTGTCGGGCGACCGGACGATCGAGCTGCCGGTGGCGTGCCGCCTGCTGCGCGCCGTCAGGAACCCGGGCGTCGTACCGTGAGCGCCTTCGGTTCCCGGGTGAACCGGATGGAGGACCTGCGGCTGCTCACCTCGGGCGGCACCTACGTCGACGACCTGCGGGTACCCGAGCTGGTCGGGGCGGCGTACGTGACCTTCGTGCGGTCCCCGGTCGCGCACGCGGCCATCACCGGCGTCGACACGTCCAGGGCGGCAGCCCATCCCGGAGTGGTGGCCGTCTACACGGCTGCGGACCTGGCCGGTCTGCCCGCACCCCAGCCCTTCCGGCGACCGGGGCACGACCGCGGGTTCTTCGCCGAACCCCTGCTCGCGGGGGAGAAGGTCCGATTCGTGGGCGAGCCGGTCGCGGTGGTGCTCACCGGCACCCGGTATGCCGGCCAGGACGCCGCCGCGCTCGTCGACGTGCGCTACGAGCGGCTCCCCGCCGTCGTGGGGCCCGCGCGGGCGCTCCTCGACGACACGCTCCTGTTCGAGGAGGCGGGCACCAACCTCGCCGACCAGCGGGACCGCGACACCTACGACGACGCCGCCTTCGCCGACGCGGAGGTGGTCGTCGAGCGGGAGGTCGTGAACCACCGCGTCGCCTGCGTCCCGATGGAGTGCCGCGCCACCGCGGCAGCCTTCGACGGCACCCGGCTCACCGTCTGGCACAGCACCCAGAACGCCCAGCGCTGCCGGAGCACCCTGGCCGAGTCCCTGGGCCTCCCCCCGGACGTGATCCGGGTGGTCGTCCCCGACGTCGGCGGTGGGTTCGGCGCGAAGATCGGCATCGACCGGGACGCGATCGTCGTCGCCTGGGCGGCGTGGAAGTCGAGAGGCGCGGTGCGGTGGGCGGAGAGCCGCGCCGAGAACCTCGTGGCCATGACCCAGGGCCGTGCCCAGCTCAACCACGTCACGATCGGCGGCAGACGCGACGGCACGATCACCGCCTACCGGCTCGACGTCGTCCAGGACGCGGGTGCCTACCCGCGCACCAGCACCCTCGCCCCCGTCACCTGCACGATGGCTCCCGGCGTGTACGACATCCCGCACGTGCAGACCGGCTACCGCGTCGTGGTCACCAACACGACCCCGGTCAACAAGTACCGTGGCGCAGGCCGGCCGGAGGCCACGGCCGCCATCGAGCGGGCGGTGGACCTGTTCGCCGCCGAGATCGACATGGACCCGGCCGAGGTCCGCCGCCGCAACCTCATCGCGCCGGACGCGTTCCCGTTCCGCACCCGGACCGGAGCCCGGTACGACTCCGGTGAGTACGAGAAGGCCCTCGACCAGGCCCTCGCCGCAGCCGGCTACCCCCACCTCAGGAAAGAGCAGGCCGCCCGCAGGGCGGACGGCTGCGGGCGCGTGCTCGGCATCGGCCTCTGCGTCTACGTGGAGATGACCGGCGGCGGTGGGGAGACCGGCGCCGTCGCCGTGGACGCCGACGGGCACGCGACGGTCCTGACCGGTAGCTCGACGCAGGGCCAGGGACATCACACCGCCTGGGCGATGCTGGTCGCGGCCGAACTCGGCATCCCGATGGACCAGGTCACCGTCGTTCACGGGGACACCGACCTGATTCCGAAAGCCGTCGGCACGTACTCGAGCCGATCCCTGCAGCTCGGCGGTTCCGCGGTCCACAAGGCTGCCACCGAGGTCAGGGAGCAGGCCCGGCAGCACGTCGCCGACCTTCTCGGAGCCGGTGTGGCCGACGTCGTCCTCGATACCGGTTCCGGGACGTGGCACGCGGCAGGCGACCCCGGCCGCTCCGTGACCTGGGCCCAGGTCGTCACGCACGCCGGGGTGGAGCGGATCGGTGCCGACGTCGAGTTCGAGGCGGACCGGCCGACCTTCCCGTTCGGCGCGCACGTCTCGGTCGTCGAGGTCGACACCGAGACGGGGGCCACCACGGTGCTGCGCCACGTGACCGTCGACGACGCGGGGCGGATCCTCAACCCGGTCCTCGCCGAGGGCCAGCGCCACGGCGGCATCGCGCAGGGGATCGCCCAGGCGCTGTTCGAGGAGGTACGCCACGACGAAGCGGGCCACCCGCTCGACGCGACGCTCACGGCCTACCGGACCGTCACCGCCGCCGACCTGCCCGACTTCGAACTCGAAGCCAGCGAGACGCCCACCGACGTGAACCCCCTCGGGGTCAAGGGAATCGGCGAGTCGGGCACGATCGGCGCCACTCCCGCGGTGCAGAACGCGGTCGTCGACGCGGTCGCTCACCTCGGTGTCCGGCACGTGGACATGCCGATGACGCCGAGCCGCGTCTGGGCGGCGATCGAGGCGGCAGGCTCACCGGTCGACGGGACCGCACCGACCGGCCCGCAGGGCGAGAGCGAGGTTGTCATGGTCCGTCCGGCACCGGGTGACGTGCGGGACCTCCCGGCGTGCACCGAGAACCTGATGACGTCCCAGGAGCGGCGCCGCGTCCTCCTCCGGGACGTCGACGTGGTCATCGACGGCGGTGCGAACGGCGGTCAGTACGCGAAGTGGCTGCGCCAGTGCGGCTTCGGCGGGACGATCATCTCGTTCGAGCCGGCCTCCGACACTTTCGCCGTGCTGTCCGAAGCCGCCCGGTCGGACGACGACTGGCACTGTCACCACGCGGCGCTCGGGCCGGAGGACGGCCAGGTCCTGCTGCACCTCACCCGGACGTCACTCGGCTCGTCGGTGTTCCGGCGTACCGACCTCCCCTCCCGCCTGTGGCCGGACGACGTCGACGTCGGCACGGAGCTGGTGCCGATGCGGGCGCTGCGCTCGCTCTGGTCCGAACTCGGCTGCGACGGCCGCCGGGTGTACCTGAAGCTGGACGTGGAGGGCGCGGAGCTGTCCGTCCTCGAGGGCGCGGGTCCGGTCCTCGACCGGGTCGCGCTGCTCGAACTCGAACTGCCGTTGGTCGCCGTGCACCAGGACGCGCCGACGCTCACCGAGATGCTGAGCTTCCTCACCGAACGGGGCTTCTCGGCGGTCGCCCTGGAGCAGAACCACCGTGGCGACGAGGCGACCGGTCAGATGTTGATGGTCGACGGCATCTTCCGGCGAACGGGCGGAAACACGTGAACCGCATCCGCGTGCGGGTGGACGGCACCGAGTACGAGGACGAGGTGGAGCCCCGGCTCCTACTGGTCAGCTTTCTGCGGGACCGGTTGGGCCGCACCGGCGCCACGATCGGATGCGACACCGGCGACTGCGGCTCGTGCACCGTCGACCTGGACGGGGCGAGTGTCAAGAGCTGCTCGGTTCTGGCGGTCCAGGCGGACGGGTGTGCGGTGACCACCATCCACGGGCTCGCCCAGGACGGCGAGTGGCACCCGCTGCAACGGGCGTTCCACGAGCAGCACGCCCTCCAGTGCGGCTTCTGTACCCCCGGCATGATCATGAGTGCCCGCGATCTGCTGCGGCGCAACCCCGACCCCAGCCCGCAGGAGGTCCGGGAGGCGCTGAAGGGCAACCTCTGCCGCTGCACCGGTTACCAGAACATCGTCCGGGCCGTGCTCTCCGCGGCGTCGGGCCGGGAAGCGGGACGGGCGTGACCGCCCCGCGACGAGGCATGGCGGTCCCGCGCCGTCCGAGCGCCCGGCAGGGCCGGCGGGGTGCGGCATGATCCCCGCGCCGTTCGACTACACCCGCCCGGCGCGCCTCGGGGAGGCCGTCCGGGCGCTGGCGGCGGGCGGCGGGGAGGCGACGGTGCTGGCCGGCGGTCAGAGCCTGCTGCCGATGCTGCGACGGCGACTCACCTCGTCGAGCCTGCTGGTCGACGTGGGCCGGGTGCCGGAGCTGCGCGGCGTTCGGGAGACGGCCGGCGCGCTCGTCGTGGGCGCCATGAGCACCCTCCACGACATCCACCACGACCCGCTCGTCCTCCGGCACGCCCCGCTGCTGGCCACCACGACGGCGATGGTCGGCGATCCCGCCGTACGCCATCGCGGCACCCTCGGCGGCGCCGTCGCCCACGCCGACCAGGCGGGCGACCTGAACGCGGTGGTGCTGGCACTGGACGGCGAGCTGGTGGCGGAGGGCCCGCGCGGGCGGCGCACCATCCCGGCTGTCGAGTTCTTCGTCGACCACCTGACGACCGCGCTGGAACCGGACGAACTGCTCGTCGAGATCCGGCTGCCCAAGCTGGGGGAGGGGTGGGGGTTTCACTACGAGAAGTTCCAGTTCTCCGCGCAGACTCCCACGACGGTCGGCGTCGCCGTGGCGGTGCGCCGGGAGAACGGCGGTGTCGCCGAGGCGCGTATCGGGCTGGCGAACATGGGCGGCACGCCGCTTCGGGCGTCCGTGGCCGAGGCGGCGCTGGCCGGTGCGGACGCCACCGAGGCGGCCGTGGCGCGGGCCGCCACGACGGCGGCCGAGGGCACGTCGCCGGGGCCCGATCCGGGTGCCCCACCCGGATACCGGGCCCACCTGACCCGGGTGCTGACGCGCCGCGCCGTCCTCGCGGCAGCCGGCCTCCGGCAGCGCCGCACGTCGCTGCGCACCGGGTCCCCGCTGGCGGAAGAGGAGGGTCAGGGATGACCGAGCAGCAGCACGAACCCGAGGCTCGGGGTGGTGGTGGGGGCGAGACGGCCCGTGCGGTGGGTCTGTACTTCTTCTCGGCTCTCCAGGAGGAGTCGGACGACGCCGCCGCCTTCGATCTGCTGCTCGACGCGGCCAGAGCGGCGGACCGCGCCGGTCTCGACTTCGTCTGGGTACCGGAGAGGCACTTCACCCGGTTCGGCGGCGGCCACCCCAATCCGGCGGTGCTCGCCGCGGCCATCGCCGTGGTCACGCGCAACCTGCGCATCCGTGCGGGCAGCGTCGTCCTGCCGCTGCACGATCCACTGCGGGTCGCGGAGGAGTGGTCCGTGGTCGACAACCTCTCCCACGGCCGGGTCGAGATATCGGCCGCGACCGGCTGGAACCCGCGGGACTTCGTGCTCGCGCCCGGGGACTACCGGCGGCGGGCGGCGCGGGCCACCGAGCACCTCCGGACCGTGCGGCAGCTGTGGAGTGGTGGGGAGATCACCCGAGAGGGGCCGGACGGGGCCGAGTACCGGGTGCGCACCTACCCTCGTCCCGTCCAGCCGGTGCTGCCCTACTGGATCACCGCCGCGGGTAACCCCGCCACCTTCGAGTACGCGGGCGAGGCCGGCGCCAGCCTGCTGACCAGCTACGGCCTGTTCAGCCACGACGAACTCGCCGAGCGCATCGGGCTCTACCGGCGGGCCTTCGCGGCGCATCACGGCGGGCACGGGCGGGTCTGCCTGATGGTGCACGCCGCCATCGGAGGCCAGGGCGCCGACACCCGCCGCCTCGCCCGGGAGCCACTGCGCCGCTATCTCGCCTCCTACCTCGGTCAGCAGGACTCCGCGACCGATCCGGCTCTGGCGGCGAAACGGCTCGACTTCGCCGTCCACCGGTATCTGCGGGGTCGTTCGCTGATCGGGGACCGTGCCGAGGCGACGCCGATTCTCACCAGGATCTTCGAGGTGGGCGCCGACGAGGTGGCCTGCCTGGTCGACTTCGGCCTGCCGCGCGACTCCGTGCTCGAGACGGTCGCCGCGCTCGCGGAGCTTCGCGCGGAGTTCCGTCGCGGGACTGGCGGGACGGTCCGCCCGGCTGCTCACTCCTGAACGATCCGGGACCTCAGCCAGGCAGGCGGTAGCCCCGTGAACAGCTCCCACTTGGTGGCGATGACGGCTATCTCCACCCGCGAGCCCACTCGGAGCTTGAGCATGATGCGCGCGATGTGCTCGCGTGCCGTTCTCTCGGAGATGCCCAGCTCCATGCCGATGCTGTAATTGGTCATGCCGGTGGCGACGAGGCGGATCACCTCGGACTCCCGGGCACTCAGGGCAGACATCATCGAGCGAATTTCATCGATCTCGTCAACTGTGTCGGTGCTGTTCCTGGACATCGTGTGCCTCCATGGCGGAATGCCTTGTCCCCGTAGCCGGCCATTACCCTGTCAGTGCGTCGGTCCCGTGACGCGGATCCCCCTTCTTCGTGGAAGTCCTGCCGGGCCGGTCGGGGGACAGGTGGCCACGCCCGCGACGGCGTACGTCGGGACGTGATCCCACTCCCGGCCGTGCGTGCAACTGGACGACGGGCCGCCCCGACCGTCCCCGCTGATCCGGACACGCTCCCTTGGCCCGGGTCATCGGTCGTCGCCCCGGGTCGCCGGGTCGCCCTCGCCCGTGGGGAACTCCGTGCCGAAGAGGCGGAGCAGGGGGGTCGCCTTCACCACGATCTCCTCGAACTCGGCGTCCGCGTCGGAGAGCGTGGTGATGGCTCCTCCGGTTCCGAAGGAGACCTCGTTCGCGGTCATGACGATCGTCCTGATCACGACGCTGAGATCCGCGGCTCCGGTCAGCGAGAAGTAGCCCAGGGCACCGGAGTAGATGCCGCGCGGCCCGCCTTCGAGCCGGTCGATGATCTGCATCGTGCGGATCTTCGGCGCGCCGGTCATGGAACCGGGCGGGAAGGCCGCGCGTACGCAGTGCACCGCGGTGCAGTCCGGCCGCAGTTGCGCGTGCACCGTACTCACCAACTGGTGCACCGTCGTGTAGCTCTCGACCTCGAAGAGGGGGTCGACCCGCACGGAGTGGGCCTCGGCGCACTGACTCAGATCGTGCCGGACCAGGTCCACGATCATCAGGTTCTCCGCGCGGTCCTTGGGGTCGTTCGCCAGTTCCACGCGTAACCGCTCGTCCTCGGGCGCGAACGGCGACCGTCGCCGGGTGCCCTTGATCGGTTTGGACTCCACCGCCCCGTCGGCGCCGATGCGCAGGAACCGCTCGGGCGAGGAACTGAGCACCGAAACCGGGCCGAACCGGAGCAGGGCGCCGAAGGGTACCGGATTCTGGCGGCGCAGGAGCCGGTAGGCCGTCCCGGCGTCGAAGGTGCCGGTGCCGTGCACCATGTTGGTCAGGCAGATCTCGTACGACTCGCCCGCGTCGATCTCCTTCTGGCAGGAACCGATCAACTCCAGGTAGTGCCCCCTGTCGTGCCGCAGTCGCCCCTCGTCGAGCGTGCCGGGCGATCCCGGCGGGACGGCCGCGTCCGCGCCGTCGTCTGGCGCCGACGCGGCCAGGTCCTCCAGGCTGCGCTGCGTCCGGTCGAACCACTCCGTCGCCGGGGCCGTGTCGCCGTCGCCCACCAGGGCCAGCAGGTACGTCTCGTGCCGTTCGTGGTCGAACGCGACGGCCCGGTCAGCGAAGATCATTTCCGCGTCGGGGTGGGGCGAGCGGTGTGCCGGCTCCCCGCCGCACTCCGCCTTCAGCTCGTACCCGAGGTAGCCCACCCACCCCAGCGCGAAGTCGAACGGGAGGTCGAGCGCCTCGATCCGATGGGCGTGCAGGTCGTGATCGAGCCAGTCCAGGAACGGTCCCGCCACGACCTCCCGTCCGGCGGCGGAGGTGACGACGACGCGCTGGCGGTCGACCCGGGCCTCGGCCACCCGGGCCAACGGGCCGTCGGCGTCTCCCATGAAGGAGAACCGCGCCCGCTGCTGGCCCACCCGGCTGCTGTCGAGCCAGAAGGCGTGCCGGGCGTCGGCGTGCAGCGTGGCGAACGCCCGCTCGGCCGGCACCTCGAACGCGAGCTTCCGTACCACCACGCGCCGGGCGGGGCGCTGCCGCGGGATCCCGGCCGCGCGTAGCCGGCTCGCCTCGTGGGTGAGCCGCATGAAGTTGCGCAGGATGCGCGGCCCGTGGGCGGTGCCGATCGACTCGGGATGGAACTGCACTCCCCACAGCGGACGGCTCCGGTGCCGCACCCCCATGAGCACGTCGTTCTCCGTCCAGGCGATGGCCTCCAGTTCGTCGGGCAGGTCAGCCACCGTCAGCGAGTGGTAGCGGACCGCGGCGAACGGCGAGGGCACGCCGGTGAACAGGACGTCCCCGGAGTGCGTCACCAGGGACTCCCGGCCGTGGAAGATCCTGGGTGCCGGAACGACCCGGGCCCCGTAGAGGTGACATATCCCCTGGTGGCCGAGGCACACGCCCAGCACGGGGATCCGCGCCCGGCGGATGACGTCCGCGCAGATGCCGAAGTCCTCGGCGTCCGACGGGTTGCCCGGACCCGGCGAGATGACGACGTTGTCGAAGTCGTCGAGCATCGACAGCTCCCAGCCCGGCTCGTCGTTCTTGACGACGGTCGGGGCGACTCCGCTCATCGCGCCCACGTAGTGGGCGATGTTGTGCGTGAAGGAGTCGTAGTTGTCAATGATTATCGTACGCATCGGTGTCCTCTCGCCGTCGAAGGATCTCCCGATCGCGGATCACCTTTCCGTTCGCGTTGCGCGGCACCGCCGGGGAAAGCCGGAAGAGCTTGGGAACCTTGTAGTCGGAGAGGCGGGACCGGCACCAGTTCGCCAGGTCGGCCGCGGTCAGCGCGACGTCGCCGCCGACGTACGCTTCGATGACGTCACCGAAGACCACCACCGCTTCCCCTACCTGCGGGTGGAGCAGGAGCGTCTGCTCGACTTCGATCAGGTCGACCTTCAGGCCGCCGATCGCCACCATCGAGTCGGCTCGACCCCGGTACGTCAGAAGCCCGGTCGCCGGATCCCGGTCACACCGGTCGAACGTCCGAAGCCACCCGTCCTGGAACCGGTCGGCACGGTCGGACCAGAGGTACGGCGTGCGTGCCATCCGTACCCGCAGTTCCCCGGCCACGACGTCCACCTCCGTTCCGGTGGTCGGCCGGCCCAGCACCGGTGGTTCCGCGCCCGAGACCAGGTCCGCGGCGATGATCCCGGTCTCGGTCGTGCCGTACACCGGACTGATCGGCAGCCCGTACCGCTGGCGGAACTGGGTCCAGACCCGTAGGGGCAGAAGTTCACCGGCGGAGACCGCCAAGCGCAGCGACGGGACGGCACCCGGTGCGGAGCGCGCCAGGAGAGCGAAGTGCACCGGCACGCCGAAGATCGCGCTCGACTCGGTGGCCCGCGCGGTCTCCACCATCGTCTCGGCCCGCATGCGGGCCGGGAACACCATCTGCGCCCCGGAGTTCAGCCCGTGCAGCACTCCGCCGACCAGGCCCATGCTGTGGATGACGGAGTTCAGCAGCAGGACGCGCTCCCCGGCTACCGGCATGCCCTCCAGCGCCGCGTACCGGTCGAGTTCCGCGAGCAACGCGGTGGGACTCCGGCCGATCACCTTCGGTTGCCCGGTGGAACCGGAACTCGCCTGGACGAGACAGACGTCCGGTGCCGCCGGACGCCCGGTGGCGCGGCGCTCCGTGGTGAACGGCACGTCCTCCGCGAGGTACCTGGCCATGGGCGACGAGGGCGGTGCGGTGAGCACGAACTCGGGTTCGCAGATACCCAGCAACCGGTCGACTTCGAAGGCCGTCGACCGGGCCTCGACGAGCATGACCTGGGCCCCGCGGCTCCAGGCGGCGAGCAGGGCGTACAGGAGGGTGAGGCTGGGCGGCATGCGTAAGGCGACCGAGGAACCCCGACCGACTCCCTCGGCGGCCAGCGTCGCAGCCAGCGACCGGACCTGTTCCCGTAACTCCCCGTAGGTGACGGCGCGGTCGGCCAGCACCCACACGTCGTCGTCGGGCCATCGTCGGAGAAGTCTCTCCCCCCACCAGGAGGGCGCGCCGCCGGCAGCCATCAGCTCTCCCGGGAGACGCGATCGGGGAACGTCGTGGCCAGGTACCCGTGGAACTCCCGGACCGACATGGACGAGGGGAAATCCGCCTGTTCGGGCGCGATCTCGATGTCATGGCGCTCTTCGAGCAGGTGCAGAATCCAGACCAGGGTGAAGGAGTCGATCACGACCGGGCTGTCGAGATCGATCGTCGCGGGCCCGTCGCTCATGCTCAGGCATTCGGTCATGATGCTCCTGGCGTCCTCAACAGTGATCATCTGGTTGCCTCCGCTGGTAGGTCCGGGTCACCGGGAAAGCTCGTAGACGTAGGTGCCGTGCCGCCTGGCGCCGGCGTCGGCGCACAGCCCCATGAACCTGCCGAGCCAGCCGAACGCCGACGCCGGGTCGTCGCTGCGGGCGGGGGTCGGCCCGGGGTGGGCCTCCGCGAGCGTGAGCCGGGCGGCTGCCGGATCGTTCTCGAACCGGCGCAGCAGCAGGGCGGCAGCGGCATCTCCGGCGGGTAGCCGCGCCTCCCGGCCGGCTGCCGCGGCCGACTCGTGCACCCGGCGCACGCGCTCGTTCGGCTCGGTTTCGACGCCGATGACGAGAACCTGCTGCAGCTCCGGGTCGTCGAGCAGCGCGTCGGCGACCCTCAGCGCCTCCCCGGCGGGGTCGGCGACGGCCGAGACGCAGGTGAGCGGTCCACGGATCCCGTAGTGCCGGGTGAGGTGGCTGAGGATGGAGGTAGTGACCGACTGGAAGAACAGCAGTGCACCCGGCTGTTTGCCCGCGACCGTCCGTCGGGTCGCCGCGTCCGTGGTGACCGCGTCACCGAACACGGTGGCGAGCACGACGGCGGTGCCAGCGCCGTGTCGTCCCACGTGGTTGCCGGAGGATTCAGCGGGTCCCAGACAGTCGGCTGCCACCGCGTGCACCAGCGGACCGAACCGCGAGATCGCGAACCCGGTGACCGGGGGAAGCTCCCGCGGAGCCGCTCCCGGCAGACCGGACGCCTCGTCTCCCCAGGGGGTCAGACAGGCGGCATCGACGATGGCGCGGTGGGACACGAGCGCTGACGGCATGGGATTCCTCTGTGGCTGCTGCCTTCACGGATAGGCGGTGGCACCCTCAACGGGACTCCGGAGCACCCAGTACGAGGGCCGCGTTGGCGCCGCCGAACGCGGCGTTGAGCGACAGCGCCCGGGAGACCGGCGAGGGCCTGGCGGTGTGCGGGATGCAGTCGACGGGGCATTCGGGGTCTGCTTCGAGGAAGCCCGCCGTCGGTGGGAGCAGTCCTTCCCCGAGTGCCAGAAGCGTGATGACGGCCTCGACGGCTCCGGTCGCCTCCAGCATGTGGCCGGTGGTGCTCTTGGTGGAACTCACCGGGACCGCGCCGGCCCGGTCGCCGAACACGTGGCGCAGCGCCGACGACTCGGCGGGGTCGTTGCGTGCCGTGCCCGTGCCGTGGGCGTTGACGTAACCGATCTCCTCGGCGGCGACGCCGGCACGCCGCAGGGCGGTCCGGGCGGCGGTCGCGAGGCCGCGGCCCTGCGGGTGTGGCTGCACCGGGTGGTGGGCGTCCGCGGCCAGGCCCCACCCGAGAACGCTGCCGTACGAGACGGCGTCGCGCTGCCGTGCGTGCCGCGCGGACTCCAGCACGAGTACCGCGGCGCCGTCGCCCTGCAACAGTCCCTTCCTGCCCAGGGAGAAGGGACGCATCTGCGCCTCGGTGGTCAGGGCCTGGCCCGAGTCGAAGATCGCGAACACGTCCTCGTTGACCACGTACGCGCCCCCGCAGACCACGGTCTGCGCCCGTCCCGTACTGACGAGCTGTGCTCCGTGGGCGATCGCGTTCGTCGCCGCCACACACGCGTTGACGAACGCCAACCGTGGCCGCCCGAGACCGAACTCCTCGCCGATGACCTCTGCCAGCAACCCGGGCGAACCGTGCACCACAGCGGCTGCCTCGGGCTGGCGCCCCGTGGCGTGAGCCGCCCAGAAGTCGATGTTCGCCGCGTGGTCCCCGTCGGTGCCCAGGAGGACGGGCGCATGGGCTCCGTTCTGGCCCGCGACGCGGAGCGCCTCCTCGACGCACGCGCGCAGCACGGTCAACTGGGACAACGCCCCGCCCCGGTACTCGGCGGCATACTGCGCCCGGTACCGGGACGTGTCGAACCGGGTGACCTTCGCGAAGGCCGGCTCTGCGGAGAAGACCCCTGCTCTGAGTGCCTCCGCACCGAACCCGAACGCCGTGAACACGCCGTAGCCCGTGACGACGACCTCGTCCACGCTGCGACCTCCAGGTAGTAGGTCCTTGGCACCCTCAGCAGTGCGGTCCCCGGCTTCACCTCCATGTTTGATCTACTGTAGATGTCCTCCTCGGCCCAGCGCCATAGTCGATCGTCAATGAAAAGCGGCCCGTGGCGGCATCGGGGGACGCCGCCCGGCAGCGGTGACCGGTGGTCGGCTCATGGCGTGGCGCCCGCTTTCAGCGGCTCCCACCAGGACCGGTTGTCCCGGTACCACTGCACGGTCTGCGTCAGGCCGCGCTCCAGGTCGATGCGGGGCGCGTACCCGAGTTCACTGCTGGCCTTGCTGGTGTCCAACGAGTAGCGGCGGTCGTGGCCCTTGCGGTCCTCGACCCGCACCACCCGGTCCGGTCCGACGGCGCAGGCCTCCAGTAGCCGGACGGTGAGCTCCCAGTTGGTCAACTCGGTACCGCCGCCGAGGTGGTAGACCTCGCCGGCGCGGCCCTTCTCCTGGACCAGCGCGATCCCGACGCAGTGGTCGTGCACGTGCAGCCAGTCCCGGACGTTGCCGCCGTCGCCGTAGAGGGGCACCGTGCCGCCGTCGAGCAGGTTGGTGACGAAGAGCGGGATGATCTTCTCGGGGAACTGGTAGGCCCCGTAGTTGTTCGAGCAGCGGGTGACCACGACGTCCAGGCCGTGAGTGCGGTGGTAGGCCAGGGCCAGCAGGTCGGAGCCGGCCTTGGACGCCGAGTAGGGCGAGCTCGGCGACAGGGGCGTGTCCTCTGTCCAGGAGCCCTCGTCGATGGAGCCGTACACCTCGTCGGTGGAGACGTGGACGAATCGGCGCGCCCCGTGGCGCAGCGCCGCGTCGAGGAGGGTCTGACTGCCGACGACATTGGTGGTGACGAATGGCTGTGCATCGTGGACGGAACGGTCAACGTGGGTCTCCGCAGCGAAGTGCACGATCACGTCGTGGCGAGCCACGACCTCGTTGACGAGGTCGGTGTCGCAGATGTCGCCCCGGACGACCCGGAGCCGTGGGTCGTGACGCACCGCTGCCAGATTCTGCAGGTTCCCCGAGTAGGTGAGCTTGTCCAGCACGGTGACCGCGACCGGTCCGACCGAGGGGTCGTCCGGATGAGTGCTGCCCGGCACCGACAACAGCATGCGCACGTACTCGGAACCGACGAATCCGGCTCCCCCGGTGACGAGGATCCTCATGGGTCCATGAGTCTACGCAGGGCATACGTGGTTCGGATATTGATGACGCTACCCGGTCTGGGTGGCCGCCGCTAGCCTCTCCCCATGCGCGGAATCCTGCTCGCCGGCGGCACCGGGACTCGATTGTGGCCGGTCACCCGTGCGATCTCCAAGCAACTCATGCCGGTCTTCGACAAGCCGATGGTGTACTACCCGCTCTGCACCCTCGTGATGGCCGGGGTGCGGGAGATACTGATCATCACCACCCCGGAGGACCAGGATCAGTTCCGCCGTCTGCTGGGTGACGGGGCCCAGTTCGGGCTGCGCCTCGACTACGCGGTGCAGCCCCGCCCGGAGGGAATCGCGCAGGCCTTCCTCATCGGCGCCGACTTCATCGGTGCGGAGTCGGTCGCGCTGATCCTCGGCGACAACATCTTCCACGGCGTCGGCCTCGGCCAGCAGCTCTCCCGCCCCGGCAGGCTGGCCGGCGCCCGGATCCTGGCCCAGGAGGTGACCGATCCCGCAGCGTACGGCGTGGTGGAACTCGACGGGACAGGCAACGTGCTGTCCATCGAGGAGAAGCCCATCCGTCCCCGGTCCCGGTACGCCGTGCCCGGCCTCTACTTCTACGACAACCGCGTGGTGGACATCGCCCGCACGGTGCGGCCGAGCGCGCGGAGGGAGCTGGAGATCACCGCGATCAACGACCACTACCGGAGGTCGGGTGAGCTCTTCGTGACCGTGCTGGACCGGGGCACCGTCTGGCTGGACGCCGGCACCTTCACCTCCCTCATGCAGGCCGCCGAGTTCGTCAGAGTGATCGAGGAACGGGACGGCGTGAAGATCGGCTGCATCGAGGAGGTGGCATGGCGGTGCGGCCTGATCAGCGATGGGCAACTGCGGCGGCTGGCCGAACCGTTGACCAGGAGTGGATACGGTGAGTACCTGCTCGGCCTGCTGGCCGATCGGCGCGTGGAGCGGTAGGACGATCCCGGCGGCCCGGTTCCGGTCGGTCCGGACCGGCCTCAGCGGTGGAGGGAACCCGTCGTCCCGGACAGGCGCGCCCCACCGCCACCCCACCGCACGGCCACGATCTCGGCGGCGATGCTCACCGCCGTCTCCTCCGCAGTACGGGCGCCGAGGTCGAGCCCGATGGGTGAGGAGAGCCGGGCGAGTGCCGCCTCGGGTACCCCGGCGTGCCGGAGCCGGCCCAGCCGCTCGTCATGGGTGCGGCGGGAGCCCATCGCACCCACGTACGCCAGGGGCAGGTCGAGGGCGACCTGGAGGGCGGGCACGTCGAACTTCGGGTCGTGGGTGAGCACGCAGACCACCGTGCGACCGTCGACGCGGCCCGCGGCGGCCTCGGCGGCGAGATACCGGTGCGGCCAGTCGACGACCACCTCGTCGGCCGCCGGGAAACGGCGGGCGGTGGCGAAGACCGGGCGGGCGTCGCAGACCGTCACCCGGTAGCCGAGGAACCCGCCGATGTGCGCCACCGCCGCCGCGACGTCGGTCGCCCCGAAGACGATCATCCGAGCGGCCGGGGCGTACGCGCGGACCAGCACCGCCACACCGCTGCCCCGGCGCTGTCCGGCCACCCCGTAGTGCAGCAGGCCGGTCCGTCCGGCGGCGAGCATCGCGCGGCCGTCCTCGTCGGCCGCGTCGTCGAGGCGGGCGCTGCCGAGCGAGCCACGCCGCCCGTCGGTGGCCAGCACCATCCGTTGGCCGAGCTGCTCCGGCGGACCCTGGACGCAGGTCAGCGCAGCGACGGGCCGGCCGGCGGCGAGGTCGGCCGCGATCGCCCCGAGGTCGGGAAAGCCCGCCCGGTCGACCCGCTCGACGTACAGCTCCATGGTCCCGCCGCAGGTCAGCCCGACATCCGACGCATCGTCGTCGCTCACCCCGTAGCGCACCAGGGTCGGCTGCCCGGACGCCATGACCTCCTGGCACAACTCGTAGACGGCCGCCTCGACGCACCCGCCGGACACGCTTCCGACCACCGTGCCGTTCGGGCCGACCAGCATGGTCGCGCCCGGCTGCTGCGGGGCGCTGCGCCAGGTGGCGGTCACGGTCGCCATGCCTACCGCGACGTCGGCACGCCACCAGGACAGCAGGTCGTCGAGGACGTCACGCACCGGAGACCCCCTCCGGCACGTCCTGATCCGCGTCGTCGGCCACGTCCCCGCACGGCACGACACGTACCCGGTCGGCGTGCGCCCGCAGGTAGGGTCGTGCCCCGACGTCCCCGATCGCTGCCGCGGCGACCCCGGCCCAGTGGTCACGGCCGAGCAGCACGGGATGTCCGCGCCGGTCACCCACCGGGCCGTCGGGATACCCAGCCATCACCAGGTCGGCCGGGACCGCGTCGGCGGCGACCCGGCGGATCGCGGCGGCGGTGAGGCGGAGCTGGTCGACCAGGATGACGACGACCGCCACGACACCGTCCGAGTCGACCGTGGACCGGGTGCCGCCGGCCAGCGCGGCGAGGCCCGCCCGTAGCGACGATCCCATGCCGGTGGCCCAGTCGTCGTTGTCCACGACACGAGCGCCATCGAGGTGGGCGGCGGCTCTCACCTCGGCGGCCGCCGCACCCAGCACCACCACCGTGGGCGTGCAACCGGCATCCCGCAGGATGCGGAGACCGCGGTCGACGAGCAGACCTCCGCCGTGCCGGACGAGTGCCTTCGGACATCCGTAGCGGCGGCCCGCACCAGCGGCGAGGAGCAGCCCGGCGACGGTCATGCCGGGCATGGTAGTGCTTCCGCCAGTCGATCGCCGGCTACCGGACTCCCCTGTGGAGCCCCCGACCGCTGCCCGTCGGGTGCGGTCAGGCGGTGGCCCGGAAGCGGGGGGACCACCACTGTCCCGGCTCGTCGGCGTGGCGTTCGGCGTGGAACTCCTCGAACCGTCCGGCGGCCAGGAGCCGCACGCGGCGCAGGTGCTCGTGGGGGAGCCGGGTCAGCACGTGGGGGTCGACGCGGCGGAGGAAGCCGTCGACCAGGTCGACGGCGGCGGCGAGGTCGTGGGGCGAGTTGAACCGTGCGGCGAGCATGGCGATCCGGACGTCGCCGAGGAGCATGTCCCGGGCGTAGCCGGCGGAGAGGCTCGGGGCCAGTTCCTCGATGATCTTTCCGGTCTCCACCATCATCCGCATGCGGGCGAGGACGTTGTCGGGTTCGTACGGACGCTGGGTGATCGAGGGTTCGCCGGTTTCCCGGATCCGCCAGTAGTAGACCGTGCGGGCGACCACGTCCACGCTGGCGGCGGTGATGTGGGCCCGGATGGTCAGCGGTGCGTCCTCGTACTGGCGCAGGGTGAAGGTGAGGGCCTGGGCGTCCCAGAAGGAGCGGCGGAAGACCTTGTTCCAGACCATGCGGTCGGCGATCAGCATCTCGTCGCGGGTGATGTGGGTCCTCTTCCGGTCGGTGGCGAAGACGTCGCCGTATCCGCCGTAGGAGTGCGTCCCGCCCGAGTGGAGCCGGCGGACGTCGCCGGTGGCGAGGTCGGATCCGGTGTCGTCGAGCGATTCGACCAGCGTCCGGTAGGCCGATCCGGCGACGACGTCGTCGGCGTCGGCGAAGGCGAGGTACTGGCCGCGGGCCACCGCCGTGCCGGCGTTGCGTGCCTCGCTGATGCCCCGGTTCTCCTGACTGATCAGGCTGAAGCGGCGGTCCTGCCGGACGCGGGACGCGGCGATCCGGGGGCTTCGGTCGGTGGAGCCGTCGTCGACCAGGATGAACTCGGTGGCCGGCAGGTCCTGGGCCGCCAACGAGTCGAGCAGGCCGGGAAGGTAGGACTCCACGTTGTAGATCGGCACGACGACGCTCAGTTTGACGGTCATGTTTCCTCACTGCGGCTCTGGAGGCGACGTGGGCGTCCGCGACGGCGGGTGTGGTGGGTGGGCGTGGTCGTCCGGGCGGCTGGTTCTTCCGGGCGGCCGTCAGCGGGTCGGTGCAGCGTCTGATCGAGCATCCCGGGTCCTCTCGATTTCACCTGTTCCCCGACGGGGCACCGTCGACGACATAGGCATCGACAATCTTCACTTCCCGTCCGGCGCAGCGTAGGACGGCGCGACCGCGTCCGGCAACGGCGCCCAGCCCCGCGGTGTCGGCGACCACGGGCCGGCGGCCGGTCGCCGACGCCGGGCCCGCGACCGGGCGGTGGTCGCCTTGTTACGGTCGGTCCCGGCGCGTACGGTCTCACCGCCGGCCCCACCTCGTCCTGCTCCGCGACGCAAAGGAGGCACCGTGGTGGAACTGCGAGCGTCCGTCGGTGTGCGCGGTGACCGCACCGCCTCCCGGCAGTTGCCGTTGACCTGGGCGCAGGCGAACATGTGGGAGAGCATCCAGGCGCTGGGCAGCGGCACCCGGCGGCTGAACCTGGTCGCGTTCAAGCTCCTGCCGGCCGGAACCCTGACCGTCGAGCGGGCGGTCGCGCGGCTCGGCACCTTCGTGTCGGGTTTCGACATCGCCCGTACGACCTTCGACGCGCACGGCCCGTCCCAGGTGCTCTGGCCGGACATCGAGCTCGGGCTGCGACTCGTGGAGGCCGGCGAAGACCCGTCGGTGGCCCTCGACGCCCTGTCCGCCACGGTGACGGCCGAGCCGTTCGCGCTCGACGAACCGCCGATCCGACTCGGGCTCGTGGTGGACGACGGGCAGGTGCGTGGCTTCGCCGCCGGTGTCTCCCACCTCGCCTTCGACGGCAGGAGCATCCGTCCCCTCCGCCGGCTCGTCGACGCCGCGCTGAGCGGTACCGACACCGCTGCCACCCTCCAGACCGGGGAACTGGTCCGGCTGGAGACCTCGCCGGACATGCGCGCGTGGAGCACCGCGACCCTGGACCGGTGGCTGGCGGCGCTCGCGTCGCTGCCGGTGGGAGGCGGACTGCGGCGTACCGCCCCGGGCGCGTTCACCGAGAGTGTTCTCCGGTCGCGGGCCCTGGCCGTCGCCGCCCGGACCGTGGCCGTGCGGGCCAGCGTCAGCAGCACCAGCGTCCTCCTCGCGGCCCTGACGACGATCCTGCGCGAGGCCGTCGCGGAGCCCCCGTCGGCGCTGCTGCTGGTCAGCGACAACCGTCACCACCGTCAGCTCGCCGACTTCGCGGGGATCGCGGCGGGCAACGCGTTGTACCGGATACCGCACCGGGCCCCAGGGAGCGACTTCGACACCTACGTCAGGCACGCGCACCTGTCGGCGGCCCGTGGTTACGCCAGGGCGCGCTACGACAGCCACCGGTGGCGCGAGCTGTTGTTCGGGCTGACCTCCCGGGGCTCCGCCCCGGATCTGTCGTACTACTTCAACGACGCCCGCGCCGACCCCACCGCCTGGGACGGGTTGGAGGACCACCTCGACGAACTGCGGGACCTCGACCGGACCGGGGGAGAGGTGGTCACGCGTGGTCACCGTGACATGAACGACGCCACCATGTTCGTCTCGGTCGAGGAGGCAGGATCATCCGCTCAGCTCGCCGCGACGAGCGACGACGCGGTGATTCCACCGGAGCTGGCACGCGCGGTACTGCACGGGGTCGAGCGGTTCCTGGTCCGGGCGGCCCTGGCCGCGTAGGGCGCTTCCACCCGACGACCTGTCCTGTTCGGCCATTGCCTCGTCGGTCCTCGTTCTCGGGAAACCCCCACCACACCGCAGCGGCGACCGGTGTCAGCGCCGGCCGGAACGCGCAACACGGAACCCCACGTCGTCGACGCGGAAGGTCGGATGACTGCGGCGCCGCACGGAGGCCCGGCAACTCCAGTGCTCGTCGAACCAACCGCCGCCACGAAGCACGCGATAGGTGCCGTAGACCTCGGCGTCGTAGACGTCCCAGCACCAGTCCCACACGTTGCCGAGCATGTCGTACAGGCCCCACGGGTTCGGTCGCCTGCCGCCCACCTCGTGAATCCGTTCCCGCGAGTTGCCGCGGTACCAGGCGATCTCGTCGAGCGGCCCGTAGCGCGGGCCCGTCGTGCCGGCGCGGCACGCGTACTCCCACTCGGCTTCGGTCGGCAGCCGGTACCCATCGGCGGAGAGCCGCCACTCGATGTCGTCACCCCCGAGGAGCCGGTAGGCCGGCGTCAGCCCTTCGCGGTGCGACAACGCGTTGCAGAACCGGACCGCGTCCCACCACGACACCCCCTCGACCGGAAGCCGAGCTCCGTGCGCCGCACTCGGCCGCTCGCCGGTGACCAGGGCGT
The DNA here is from genome assembly GCF_040639195.1 of Micromonospora sp. NPDC023956. NCBI lineage: Bacteria > Bacillati > Actinomycetota > Actinomycetes > Micromonosporales > Micromonosporaceae > Micromonospora > Micromonospora sp. NPDC023956. The sequence continues at coordinate 748,696 of NZ_JBEZZN010000001.1, read as the reverse complement.
ACTGCGCCTGGGTGACCGGGAAGGCCCCGAGTTCGTACGGCTCGAGCGCGACGGACCACCGGCGCTGCGTCCGCCGATCCGAGAGCGTCACCTGCCCCGGCCCGACAGCGATCATCGAAATCCCCGGATTCAGGTCCACGAGGAGCCGATCTTACCCGTAGCCGTCCCGATGGCCGGAAACTGCTGCTCAGGCGATAACCAACCTATCGCTTGATTGGTAAGCTCCGAGGTCACGGTGGCTCCCGGACCCGCCCGAGGAGAGTCGCCTCCCTAGGCAAGGAGACCTCACGATGAAGGTGCTCGTGGTCGGTGGAACCGGCATGATCGGGGCGCACGCCGCCCGCTACCTGCGGGACCGCGGAGACGACGTCACCGTCGCCGCCCGGGGGGCGGTCGATGCGGACTCGCCCGTCGCCGACCTGCCCTTCCTCCGCGGGGACTACACCCGCCAGGAGATCACCCGGGAGGACCTGGCTCCCTTCGACGCGGTCGTCTTCGCCGCCGGGCAGGACGTGCGTCATCTGCCCCGGGACGCGGACGAGACGCAGTTCTGGAAGGAGACCCAGAGCGTCGGGGTGCCGGCCTTCGCCGCGCTCGCCAAGAGCGCGGGCGTCTCCCGCTTCGTCCAGGTCGGCAGCTACTACCACCACCTGCGACCCGCCCTGGCCGACGCCAACGCCTACGTCGCCGCCCGCCGCGCCGCCGACGAGGGAGCCCGCGCGCTGGCTGACGCCTCCTTCACGGTCTGCACCCTCAACCCGCCCTCGATCATCGGGGCCATCCCCGGCATCACGGCCAAGCGTTACCGCCGCATGGTGTCCTGGGCAGCCGGCAACGAGCCGCAGATCCCCGACCACGCGCCGGCCGGCGGCACGAACTACCTGTCGGTCCGGTCCCTGTCCGAGGCGATCGGCGGCGCGCTCGACCGCGGTACGGCGGGCACGGCATACCTCGTCGGTGACGTCAACCTCACGTTCGCGCAGTTCTTCCAACTGCTCGTCGACGCGGCCGGAGGCAACCGCACCATCGCCGAGCTCGACGAGCCGCACCCCTTCATGCCCGACTCGATGATCGTCCAGGGTCGTGGGAACGTCCTCGCCTACGAACCGGATCCGGCCGAGACCGCACTGCTCGGCTACACCCGCGGTGACTGCGAGCGTGCCGTCGCCGAGCTGGTCGAGGTCGTGCGCACCTCGACCGCCCGCGCGGCGTGACCAGCCTCGACGCAGCCGACCTCAGCGCGCTGCGGGTACTCTCCGCGACGTATGCCGCGGCCGTCGACGACCGTGACGCAGCCGCGGTCGGCGCGCTCTTCGTCCCGGACGGCGTCCTCGTCGTCCCCGAGCCGCCGGCTCACCTCGACTCCCGCGTGTCCCACGTCGGCCGTGCCGCTGTCGTGGCCGCGCTCGGGACCCTCGCCGGCACCCTGGCGACGACCCACGTCGTAGCCGGGGCGCGCTACCTGCCGGCGTCGACCGGGGCCCGTGGTCGGGTCCGCGGCATCGCCCACCACCTGCTGCCGGGTCGAGAAGGGCCCTCGGACGTCGTCTGGTTCCTGCACTACGACGACGAGTACGCGCGCACCGACGAAGGATGGGCCTTCACGCGACGTGCGGTCACCATCGACTGGATCGAACGCCACCGCGTCTCCGTCACCGGGACCGACGGGGAAGGAACCGGCGGGTGAGCGCCCCCCGCAGGCTCGCGGACCAGATCGCGGTGGTCACCGGCGGCGCCCTCGGGATCGGCGGCGGCATCTCCCGCCGTCTCGCCGCCGCGGGCGCGCAGGTCGTCCTGGTCGACATCGACGGGGCGGCCGCCGCCGACACCGCCGCCGACATCCGTGGCGCCGGCGGCGAGGTCGAGGTCGTCCTGGCCGACGTGCGCACCGCTGACGGTGTCGCCACCGCGGTCGCTGCCGCGTCGGCCCTCGACTCGGGGCGGGTCGACGTGCTCGTCAACAACGTCGGCGACTTCCGTCCGGCCGCCAGGACCTTCCTGCACTCGACCCCGCAGCAGTGGCAGGCGCTCTACGAGATCAACCTGTGGCACGTGCTCGCGATGACCCATGCGCTGCTGCCCGGCATGGTCGAGCGGGGCCGTGGTGCCATCGTCAACAACTCGACCGTCGAGGCCTTCCGGGGTATCCCGGCGTGTGCCCCGTACTCCGCCTACAACGCCGGGGTCAGCGCCTTCACCAGGAGCCTCGCCGTCGAGGTCGCCGGTTACGGGGTGCGGGTCAACGCGATCGCGCCCGACCTCGCCGACACGCCCCAGACGCCGGCCGCGGCGATGCTGCGCGGACGTGACCCGGAGCTCGTCCGCACGTGGATCCCGGTCGGGCGCTTCGGCGCGCCCGACGACTACGCCGCCGTGGTCGAGTTCCTCGCCGGTGACGACGCCCGCTTCGTCACCGGGCACACGATCCCGGTGGACGGGGGGACCCTGGCCGCCTCGGGCTGGTACGCGCGGGCCGACCGCAAGGGCTGGTCGAACCTGCCCAACGAGGCCTGACCGTGGGCGCCGGGACCCGGGCCGGGCTCCCGGCGCCCCGGGCCGGGCTCCGTCGCGGCGCTCGAAGAACTCGGCTGCCGCCGCGAGCTGGTCGAGGCACCCGGAGTCGGCCAGGACCGGAGCGCTGAGGCCGATGCCGACGGGCTCAGGCCTCGGACCCGACGGCGCGGGCGAGGAGGTCGCGGCCCTCGTCGGTGCCGTCGAGCTGGCGGTTCCAGCGGTGGGTCACCTTCCAGCCGTCGTCGGTGCGGGTGAACTCCCACCGGTTTGCGCCGGTGCGCCAGATCCGGTAGCCGTTCTCGTCGGGAGCGTTGAGCACGAGCTGCGAGTAGTTCGTCACCACGGCCCGGTCGCCGTCGACGACGATGTGCGGCAGGCCCATCAGGTGGGCGGCACCGGCCTGGATCAGGGCCTGGTGCCGCGCACCGGTCACCATGCCGCGCAGCGCGTCCCGGCCGTGCAGGACGACCGGGTAGGTGTCGTACACGCCCTCCTCGGTCCACATCTGGGCGGTGGCCTCGGCTGAGCCGCTGTCCACGGCGGGGCCGTAGCCGGCGACGACGTGCCACAGGGCGAGCTGGTCCTCGGCGACGGCGAGGCGCCGTTCGGCCCGGGCGAGGCGCGCTTCGAGCAGGGTGAGCCGGTCGGGCTCCGAGTCGGTCATGGTGGGTGCCTTTCGATCGGGCTTCTCGCGGGCCGATCCGGCCGGTGGCCGGTCAGGTCGTGGAGGCGTTCGTCTCGAAGCGTTCCGGGGTCAGCTCGCGCAGCGCGGCCATCTGTTCGACGTGATGGGTCGCCGAGGTGGCCACCAGGCTCGCGTTGACCGCGGTCGCCCCGACGGCATCGGCGGTGCGCAGGTGCTCGCGGGCGCCGTCCGGGTCCCCGAGCGGGTCGAGCGGCGGGATCTGGAGCACGAGGTCGAACGCGTCCGGGCGCTCCACGGAGGTCCACAGGCGGGTCAGCTCCTGCGGCCCGAGGCCGAACGGCGCCCACCCGGTGCCGTGCGCGACGGCGCGGCGCAGCGAGCGGCGGGTGCGCCCACCGAACCACAGCGGCACCGCTGTGCGCGGCGCGTGCGGTTCGACGACGAAGTCGGTGAACGTGAAGCGGGGCCCCTCGTGGTGCGGCACGGCCCTGCCCCATGCGGCGCGCAGGGCCACGATCGCCTCGTCCGCGACCGCACCGCGCTCGGCGAACTCGGCGCCGAGCAGGTCGAACTCCTCCTCGAGGCTGCCCACCCCGACGCCGAGGATGACGCGACCGCCGCTGAGCAGGTCGAGGGTGCCGTAGGTCTTGGCGAGGGACAGCGGGTGGTGGTAGCCGATGACGAGGACGTTCGTCGCGAGCCGGACGCGGCGCGTCGCCGAGGCGAGGAACGACAGCGTGGCCACGGGGTCGAAGTACGTCGCGCCCCGCTCGACGGCGATCGGGGTGGGCACGGCGACGTGCTCGCTGCACGTCAGGTGGTGGTAGCCCAGGTCGTCGGCGGCACGGGCGATGGCCAGCAACGTGCCGCCGACGTCGGGGCCGGTCAGGACGTCCCGTTCCCAGCCGGCCGCGGTGCGCGGATGCTGGACGACGACCGGGGTGAGCAGCCCGACGCGTGCGGTCATGATTCGCTCTCCGATCCGGCGCCGCGGGGCGTCGCGCTGGTGGTCCTATCGGTCGCGGGCGGTTCGCCGGCCGCGGCACCGGTGGGGATGAGCCGGAGGCGGGCGAGCAGCGCGCCGAAGTCCTCGTCGTCGTCCGGGTCGAGCGGCAGCCCGAGGCCGAGCCCGTCGGCGAGCCCGCCGTAGGCCTGCTCGAGCACGTCCGGGAGTTCGGCATAGGTGCCGTGCGGGATGAGCGTGGCCATAGTCTCGTCGTCGAGGGTGTCGGCGAGTCCCGCCCAGCGCCCGGAGGCGGCCATCTCGGCGAGCCGTTCGCCGACCCGGCCCAGGCCGAGCCGGTCCAGGGTCGTGCGGTAGGCCGGAGTGGAGAAGAGGAACGCCAGCTCCTGACGGGCGGCGTCGCGGCTCGCGGCGAGCGCGGCCGGCGTCCGACCGGTGATCGACTTGGACACCACGACGACCCGTGGGATGCCGGCGCGTCCGGCCCGCTCGGCCCCGGCGCGGAGTCCGGGGAGCACGACCGTGCGCAGGTGGCTCGGGTGCGAGTTCGTCGCGTGGGTGACGAAGCCGTCGGCGAGTTCGCCGGCCACCTCACAGACGCGCCGGTTGACCCCGCCGGTGTAGAGCGCCGGGGCCGCGGTCGACAGCGGGCCGGGGTTGAAGTAGGGCTGGAGCCGGGTGAAGCGGTAGTGGCTGCCCTCGTGCTGGAGAGGCCCGCCCGTGGTGAACGCGGCGAAGATCGCCCGGATCGCGGCGAGGTAGTCGCGCAGCTGTGCGGCTGGTCGGTCCCACGGCACCGAGAAACGGCCGACGATGTTGCCGCGTACCTGGGTGGCCAGACCGAGCTGGAAGCGCCCCTCGGAGAACCGCGCGAGGTCCCACGCGGCGTACGCGGTCACCATGGGGCTGCGGGGGAAGGCCAGCGTCATGCTGGTGCGCACGGTGATCCGGCTGCTGTGCTCGGCGGCGAGCAGGGCGACCGCCAACGAGTCGTGCGTCGTCTCGGGGACGTGCACGGTGTCGAAGCCGAGCCGTTCGATGCGCGCCACGACCGCGGGCACCTCGCGCAGCGCCGTCGTCGTCGGCAGCGTCGTGGTCAGCTCCATCCGGGTGGCGGGCACCTGCGGGGCCGTCATGTGATGCGGCCGGCCAGGGCGGCGTCGACGACCTCGTCGCCACTGACGATCCGGGCGAGTTTCTCCAGCCGGGGCGCGCGGCGCAGGTGTGCCCCGCCCTCGACCGGCAGGTACGCGCCGGTGATCCACGAGGACTCGGGACCGCACAGGAAGCGGACCGCGCCGGCGACGTCCTCGGCGCGCCCGACCCGCGACAGGGGCTTCTCGGCGACGGTCGCGGCGGCCAGCTCGGGGTCGGCCAGCAGCAGGCCCGGGTTCTCCCCGTCGGTGGCCACGATGCCGGGCCGCACGACGTTGACCCGCACCCCGAGGTGGCCCAGCTCATCGGCGGCGACCCGCACGAGCGCCTCGAGCGCGGCCTTGCTCACCGAGTACGACGGCATGAACGGGAAGGAGTGCCCGCCCGCGCTCGAGGAGGTGCACACGATCGAGCCCCCACCCTGCGCGGCTAGGGCCTGTCCGCCGTGCCGGATCGCGTGCAGCGCCGTCGTGACGTTGCGCCGGAAGTCGTGCTCGAGGGTCTCGGCGTCGAGGGCGAGCACGGGACGGAAGGTGCCGCCGCCGACCGTCGTGACGACGGCTGCCAACGGGGTCCCGTCGGCGACGCGTACGGCGGCGGCCACGTCCTGCTCGACGGTGGAGTCGCCGACGCTGATCCGCACCGGCAGCGCCCCGGGAGCGGCTGCGGCGATCGTCGCGGCCGCCGCCCGCAGCGTCGCCTCGGTACGCCCCATGATCGTCACGGCGGCCCCGTCGGTGGCGAGTGCGGCGGCGATGGCGCGGCCGAAGCCACCGCCCCCGCCGATGACGAGTGCACCGCGGCCGGCGAGCGGACCGGGTGCGGCGGTGGCCGGTTCGGGACCCGTGCTCATGCCTGCTCCCTCGAGAGCCGTCGGAACCTGTCCCGCGTCGACGGGTCGTCCATCAGCACGAAGGTGCCGGTGGCCGTGACGCACGTCAGGCCACCGACGCGCAGCTCGCCGGAGCTGCGCACCTTGCGCCCGTCGCGCCCGTCGTGCCGGGCCAGGATCGTGATCGTCGAGCCGATCGGGATGGCCGCGCGGAAGGAGACGTCGAGCCCGACGGTCACCGCGGCAAACCCGGCGCGGGCGTTGGCGATGCCGAGGGCGTGGTCCATGAGCATGGCCGAGGTGCCGCCGTGCACGTGCCCCGGCGGCCCCTGGAAGGCCAGCCTCAGGGTGACCTCGCCGCGAAGCGAGCCGTCCGGTTCGACCCAGAGACTCACCGGCGGCGACAGCGGGTTCTCGGTGCCGCCGGCGGGGTCGAATCGGCCCGGACCGGGCTGGCGCCACATCGTCGCGATCCGCTCGGAGAGGGCCGGGGCGTGGGCGTCGATCCGGGCGGTGAGCACGTCGAGGTCGGCCACGATCCGGTCGGCGTCGGCGTCGACGGCTCCGCCCGCGCGGGTGATCGCGTCGACGAGCCGGCGGGTGGCGGAGGCGACGGCATCGATGCCGGCGTCGCGGGGCTGTGCCGTGGCGAGGATGGCTTCCACCGTGCGGACTCCTTTGACCGGACCGGGCAACCAAGCGCTTGCTTGATCGAACTTTAGCGACCCGGGGGCGTGCTGGCAACGGCTGCGCCCGGAGTCGTTCCCCGGGTGGTCGCGGCGTCGTTCCCCGGGTGGTTGCGGCGTCGTTCCCGGTCGGTTGCGGCGTCGTTCCCCGGTGGGCCGCGGTGCCGTCCGGCTATTGACGCACCTGCGGCCGGCCCCTACCGTTCCCAAGCGAGCGCTTGGTTGGATGACGGCGCGGCGTCAGGCCGGAAGTCCTCGGGGGATGCCGACCCGATCAGCTCCAGCCCCGCGCCACCCCGCCGACACCTGCCTTCACCCGCCGCCACCACCGCCCCTCACCGGCCACTGCCGAACGACACGCCGGCAATCCCGGCCACCGGGACCCCGCCGACGGCCGCGTAGCCGCTCCCGGCTCGGACCGCAGGTCAGCACTCGGACCGCAGGTCAGGAAAGGAACACCGTGCCCCGTCGTCCGCACCACCGACGCCTCGCCGTCGCCGTCACCCTGTTCGCCACGCTCGCCGTCGGAGCCTGCACCGGCACCCCGGGCGGCAACCCCGGCGCCACCGGTGCCGCCACGGGCACGGTCGATCCCGACGCCGTGCTGCGGGTGACGGCCTCGTCCCCGTTCCAGAACCTCGACCCGGCCCAGCCGGCCCCCGGCGGCTATCCCTACCTCACGCTGATCTACGACCGGCTGACCATGGTCGACGCCAAGGACGAGATCGTCCCCGGCCTGGCGGTCTCGTGGACCTACGCCGAGGACGGCTCCTACCTTCAGCTCGCCCTGCGTGACGACGTCACCTTCCACGACGGGACGCCCTTCGACGCCAACGCCGTCAAGGTCAACATCGAGCGCGGCCAGACGCTGCCGACGAGCACCGTCAAGCAGGACCTCGCCGACATCACCGGGGTCACCGTCGTCGACGCGCACACCGTGCGCCTCGACCTCAGGCCCGGCACCGGCGCGGTGCTCCCCTCGGCCCTCGCCACCGCCGCCGGCATGGTGGTCTCGCCCAAGGCGATCGCCGACGGCGTCGACCTCAAGCTCGCCCCCGGCAACGCCGGCTCCGGCCCGTACGTCGTCACCGAGTTCGTGCCCAACGAGAAGTACGTCGTCAAGCGGGCCGAAGGCGCCTACTGGGACCCGGCCGCCGGGCGTCTCGCCGGGATGGAGATCACCCGTGTCCCCGAGGGCGCGACCCGACTCAACGGCGTCATCAGCGGTCAGACCGACCTCAGCTTCGTCTCCTCGGCCAACGAGGTCGTCCAGGCCCGCCAGCTCGGCGAGGCCGGCCAGCTCAGGGTGACCACCCGCCCGTACCGCAACGTCCTCGGCATCCTGCTGCGCGCCGACATGGGCGACCTCAGGGACAAGCGGGTCCGTGAGGCCATCGCACGCTCGGTCGACCCGGCCGCCATCCGCGCGCTCTTCGCCGACACCTGCACGCCCACCCGCAGCATCTACCCGAACAGCCCGTGGGCGGACCCGGCGGCGACCTACCCGTACGAGTACGACCTGGCCAAGGCCAAGGCGCTCATCGCGGAGGTCGGCGGGGCCAAGGTGTCGATCAGCTTCTCCGCCGGCACCAACACCGAGCAGCCCGCCACCGCCATCCAGGCCGCCCTGTCCCAGGCCGGCATCGACGCGAAGCTCAACCCGACGCCGAACTCCGAGACCGAGGCCCGCTTCATCGCCGGCGACTTCGAGCTCGAGGTGTCCAACACCTTCAACCCGCGCCTCGACCCGGCGGGCACGGTGAACAACTACCTCACCGGCAACTACAAGCTCGCCACCGATCCCGAGACCATCGCCCCGCTCGCGGCCAGGGCCGCCGACCCCCGCTCCGGCGTCGAGCAGCGGGCCAAGCAGTACCACCAGCTGTGGGAGCGGCTGTTCACCGAGGCGTGGTTCATCCCGGTCTGCAACCTCACCAACGCCACCATCGCCTCCCCGAAGGTCCTCGGGGCCGAGCAGCTGCCGTGGACCAACCTCGGGCTGTTCGACCTGCGCACCGTCGCGATGACGAAGGGCTGAGCGCCCGGTCCCCTCCGTGGAACGGCGGGTCGCCCCCCGCGACCGGTCGGCCCGAAGAAAGGTAGCCAGAGCCCGTGACCCGTCCCACCGCTGCCACCCCCCTCCTGCCCGCCCTGTCCCGCGTGCTCGACGAGCAGCCGGACCTCACCCTCACCCTCGCCCGCACCCCGTTCACCGTGGCGGAGCTGGAGGCCGCGTCGCGTCGCCTCGCCGGGTTCCTCGCCGACCGCGTCGCTCCCGGCGACCGCGTCGTCATCCTCGCCCGCAACGGCCGCCCGGCCCTGCTGGCCTGGTGGGCGACGACGCTCTGCGGTGGTTTCGCCGTCCCGCTCAACACGAGCAACCGCGGCCCGGTACTGGCCCACCAGGTGCTCGACGCCGGCCCGGTCGCGATGATCGTCGAGGACGAGTTCGTCCCCGTCCTGGACGACGCACTCGTCGGCACGGGGCTACGGGTGCCGGTCCTCGTCGGCGGCCCCGGGGCCGGGCGGCCCTCCCCGGGCCCGGTACCCGCCTGGGCCACCGAGGTGATCGACTTCGACGCCGCCGTCTCCGGGGGCCCGGCGGTGACGACCACCCCGGACCTCGACGCGTACGCCACCAGCCACCTCATCTACACCGCCGGCACGACCGGACCGTCCAAGGCGTGCATGGTCAGCCACGGCTTCGTGGCGAACATGGCCCGCCAGATGCACGAGAACCTCGAGCGCCACTCCGGTGACGTCCTGTGGTCGGCGATGCCGTTGTTCCACATGGCCGCCGTCGGGCACGTCATGGGCTCGCTCCAGCTCGGCTCGGCCATGGACGTCGCGCAGCGTTTCTCGGTCAGTGGCTTCTGGGACGAGATCCTGCGCTCCCGCGCGACGATGGCCGCGCTCATGGGCTCGATGCTGCCGATGATCGTCGGCGCCCCCGAGTCCGAGGCTGCCCGCAGGGCCTTCGGCCAGCTGCGCGTCGTGTCCGGCTCGCCGGTCACCGCCGACCTCGCTGCCCGCTGGACCGAGCGGTTCGGCGTCGAGCGGGTCGGCTCGGGCGCCTACGGCCTGACCGAGGCCAGCCTGATCACGCTCACCCCGCCGGGGGGCTACCGCGCCGGGGCCGCCGGCAAGGTCAACGAGTCCTTCGAGGTGCGCATCGTCGACGAGCACGACAACCCGCTGCCCGTCGGCGAGGTCGGCGAGATCGTCGCCCGCCCCACCCGCCCCGCGATCATGTTCAACGGCTACTGGCGCCAGCCGGAGAAGACCCTGGAGGTCTTCCGGGGCCTGTGGTTCCACTGCGGTGACTACGGCCGTCTCGACGAGGACGGCTACCTCTACTTCGTCGACCGTGGCAAGGACTACCTGCGCCGCGGCGGCGAGAACATCTCCAGCTTCGAGATCGAGGGCATCGTCGCGGCCCACCCGGCCGTCGGCGAGGTCGCCGTGCACGCGGTCCCGTCCCCGCTGGCCGAGGACGACCTCAAGGTGACGGTCGTGCCCGCGCCCGGCGCGCGGATCGATCCCGCGGAGCTCTTCGAGTGGCTGCACCCGCGGATCCCGCGGTACGCCGTCCCCTCCCACATCGAGGTCCGCACCGAGCTGCCCAAGAACGCCGTCGGACGGGTCCTCAAACGGGTCCTGCGCGACGAGGGCGTGACCCCGCGGACGTGGAGCACGGACCCCCGTGCCGTGACCGGCACCCGGGTCCCGGCCGGCGCCGGGGAGCAGGCGTGAGTGCCGCCCCCGGCCCGGCCACCGGCCAGCGGTCCGAGGGGCCGCTGGCCGGCCTGCGCCTCGTCGAACTCGGTGGGCAGGGGCCGGTGCCGTTCGCGACGATGATGCTCGCCGACCTCGGTGCCCAGGTCGTGCGGGTCGACCCGCCCGGTGAGCCCGACCGGCGGGAGCGCGCGCAGGTCAACGCGATCGACCGCAGCCGTACGACCGTCACGCTCGACCTGAAGTCCGAGGCCGACCGGCTGCTCGTGCACCGGCTGCTCGCCGACGCGGACGTGCTGCTCGACCCGTTCCGTCCCGGGGTGCTCGAACGTCTCGGCCTGGACCCGGCCGACCTCACCGGGCGGTACCCACGCCTTGTCGTGGCGCGGATGACCGGCTGGGGCCAGGACGGTCCCCTCGCCGCAGCCGCCGGGCACGACCTGAACTACATCGCCGTCTCCGGGGTGCTCGACACGATCGGCCTGCCCGAGCACGGACCCGTCGTGCCGCCGATGTACCTGGCCGACTTCGCCGGCGGCGGCATGGTGCTGGCCTTCGGCGTCCTGGCCGCCCTGCACGAGCGCGCCTCCTCCGGGCGTGGGCAGGTCGTGGACTCCTCGATGATGGAGGGCAGCGGGCTGCTCACCGTCGTCGTCCACTCGATGCTCGCGCGCGGCGCCTGGAACCTCACCCGGGGGACGAACTACCTCGACGGCGGGGCGCACTTCTACCGGGTGTACCGCACCGCCGACGACAGGTTCATGTCCGTCGCGGCCATCGAGGCGAAGTTCTACCGCACGTTCCTGCTCACTCTCGGTCTCGACCCGGAGGACGGGCCGGGGCAGTTCGACACGTCGGGGTGGGCCGGCTGGGCCGAGCGGATCGCGACGGTCTTCGCGGGACGCACCCGGCAGAGGTGGATCAGCGTTTTCGAGGGCATCGACGCCTGCGTGCACCCGGTGCTGGACGTCGCCGAGTCGGCCGAGCACCCGCAGGTGCGGGCCCGGCGCGCCGTCGTCGAGGTCGAGGGGGTCGCCCAGCCGGCTCCGGTGCCCCGCTTCTCGCGGACGCCCGCCGGGATCCCGCGGGCCCCGCGCCGTCGTGGCGAGGACACCGACCGGGTGCGTTCGGCGCTCGCCGAGGACTGCCCATGGGAAGCCTTGTCAAGGCCTTGACCTGCGTCACACCTCACCCTACGCTCTCGACCAAGCGCTTGCTTGCTATTGCTGATCCGCAGTCGACGACGAACGAAACGGAGCGACGTCGATGACGCCCCAGACCCCGGTAGCCCGAAGCTCGGGACCCGCCGTCTTCGCCGACATCGTGCGCGGGCGCATGGGCGACGACCACCCGGGCCTCCTCTTCGAGGGCCGCACGATCACCTGGGGCGAGGTCGTGCAGGAAGCCGCCGACCGGGCCGCCGCCCTGGCCGACGTGCCCCGGCCCGAGGGCAAGCCGCTGCACCTGGGGGTGCTCCTGGAGAACACCCCCGACTACGTGTACTGGATCTGCGCGGCCGCGCTGTCCGGTGCCACCGTCGTCGGGATCAACCCGACCCGACGCGGCGCCGAACTGGCCCACGACGTACGGCACACCGACTGCGACCTGCTCATCACCGAGAACCGCCTCGCTGGTCTCGTCGACGGGCTGGACCTGGGCATCCCCGCCGGGCAGGTGCGCAACGTCGACACCCCGGAGTACGCCGACTGGCTGGCCCGGCGCGCCGGCGCGCCGGTGCCCGTCGACGCGGTCGACCCCGGCGCCAACCTGCTGCTCATGTTCTCCTCGGGCTCGACCGGGGCACCCAAGGCGGTCATCTGCTCGCACGGGCGGCTCGCCGCGATCTCCGAGGCGCTGCTCGCCCGCACCGAGCTGACCCGCGACTCGGTCAGCTACCTGTCGATGCCGCTGTTCCACGGCAACGCCGTCATGCTCAACCTCGGGCCCGCCATGGTCTGCGGCGCCACGATCTGCATGGTCCGCAGGTTCTCCGCGTCCGGCTTCGTGCGCGACGTGCACGAGCACGGCGTCACCTACTTCAACTACGTCGGCCGGGCCCTCGCCTACGTCCTGGCCCAGCCGGTCGACCCCCGCGACGCGACGAGCACGCTGCGCCGCGCCGTCGGCACCGAGGCCTCGGCCGCCGACATCGCCCGCTTCGGCCGGCGTTTCGGCGTCGTCATCTCCGAGGGCTACGGCTCCAGCGAGGGCGTCATGCGGATCAACCGCACCCCCGGGACACCCGACGAGGCGCTCGGCGTGGCCGTCGCCGGCGCCGAGATCAAGGTCATGAACGAGACCACCGGGCTGGAGTGCCCGCCGGCCAGGATCGACGCGACCGGACGGCTCGTCAACGCCGAGGAGGCCATCGGCCAGCTCGTCGGAGTCGGCATGGCGGCCCGGTTCGAGGGCTACTACAAGAACCCCGAGGCCGCCGCCGAGCGGATCCGCGGCGAGGACTTCTGGTCCGGGGACCTGGCCTACCGCGACGCCGACGGCTACTTCTACTTCGCCGGCCGCTCCTCGGAGTGGATCCGCGTCGACAGCGAGAACTTCGCCGCCGGACCCGCCGAGCGGATCATCGAGCGCTGGGACCGGGTGGCGGTCGCGCCGGTCTTCGCCGTGCCCGACCCGCGCACCGGTGACCAGGTCATGTGCGCGCTCCAGTTGCGCGCCGGCGCCAGCTTCGACCCCGAGGCGTTCACCGCCTTCCTCGACGAGCAGGCCGACCTCGGTACGAAGTGGCGGCCCCGCTTCGTACGGATCGTCGCCGAGATCCCCACCACGGGCAACAGCAAGGTCGCCAAGCAGGTCCTGCGGCGTGCCGCCTGGGTCACGACCGACCCCGTCTACGTCCGCGACGGTGCGTCCACCGCGTACCGCCCGCTCACCACCGAAGACGTCCGGGACCTCGAGAAGCAGTTCGCCGACAACGGGCGCACCGCGCTCTTGCCAGCCACCTGACCGCCCGGCCACGACTGGCGCCGCACGCTTGCGAGAAAGGACATCCATGTACCTGGAGTACACCCCAGAACAGCGCGAGCTGAGCCGGGAGCTGCGCGCCTACTTCGCGCGCCTGCTCACGCCCGAGGTCCGCGAGGCGCTCGGCGGCACCAACGAGGACCGTCCGGCGTACCGCGAGATCATCCGGCAGATCGGCAGGGACGGCCTGCTCGGGCTCGGTTGGCCCAAGGAGTTCGGCGGCCAGGGCCGCCCGGCGGTCGACCAGTACATCCTCTTCGACGAGATCAATCGCGCCCAGGCGCCGTTCCCCTTCGTCACCATCAACAACATCGGCCCGATGCTCATGCGCCACGGCACCGAGGAGCAGAAGCGCACCTACCTGCCGGGCATGCTCACCGGCGACGTCATCTTCGCCATCGGCTACAGCGAGCCGGGCTCCGGCACCGACCTCGCCTCGCTGCGCACCAGGGCCGAGGCCACGCCCGAGGGGGGCTGGGTCGTCAACGGCCAGAAGGTCTTCACCAGCGGCGTCAGCCAGGCCGACTTCGTCTGGCTGGCCGTGCGCACCGACCCCGACGCCCCGAAGCACAAGGGCATCACCATCCTCATCGTGCCGGCCTCGGGCCCCGGCTTCAGCTGCACGCCGATCGCCACCAGCGGCATCACCCACACCAACGCCTCCTACTACGAGGACGTGCGCGTCGGCCCCGAGGCCCTCGTCGGCGAGGTCAACGGCGGCTGGCGCCTCATCACCGGCCAGCTCGGTCACGAGCGGGTGGGCCTGGCCGCCATGGGCGGGCGCACCGAGCAGCTGTGGACCGACGTCGCCGCGTGGGCCGCCGAGCCCGACGCCGACGGGGTCCGCGTCCTCGACAAGCCGTGGGTGCGCACGGAGCTGGCCCGCGACTACGCCGAGCTGACCGCGATGCGGCTGCTCAACTGGAAGATCGCCGTCGTCGGGGAGGGCGAGAACCCGGCCCCCGCCGCCGCGTCGGTCGCCAAGGTCTACGGCACGGAGACCCACGACCGGGTCTGCCGCAACCTCGTGTCCGTCGTCGGGCCCCGCGCGACCCGGCGCCCCGGTGCCCCGGACGCCGTCCTCGGCGGACAGCTCGAGGCCTACACCCGCGGCTCCTACATCAACACCTTCGGCGGCGGCACCAACGAGGTGCTGCGCGACATGATCGCGGTCGCCGGCCTCGGCATGCCGCGCAAGGGACGGTCCGCATGAGCACCACGACGCGGCCCCCGGCCCCCGACGCCACCGACGAGCAGGCCTTCCTCGACCGCCTGCGCGAATTCGTCGGCCTGGAGGCCACGCCCACCCGCTACGCCCAGGACGCCGTCAACCAGGCGATGATCCGCCACTTCGTCGAGGCGATGGACGACGAGAACCCCGTCTACGTCGACGAGCGGGCCGCCCGGGACACCGGCCGCGCGGGTGTCGTCGCCCCGCCGCCGATGCTGTCCACCTGGCTCATGGTCGGCTACAAGGCCCACCGGGCCGCCGCCGCGGGCACCACGTCGGACACCCCCATGGCCCGGCTGCTCGCGATCCTCACCGGGGCCGGCTTCGTCGGGGTCGTCGCGACCAACGACGAGCACGAGTACCTGCGCGAGCTGCACCTGGGCGACGAGATCAAGATGACGACCGTCATCGAGGACGTCTCCCCGCGCAAGACCACGGGGCTGGGCACCGGCCACTTCATCACCACGCTGCGCGTCTACACCGACCAGGACGACGAGGTCGTGGCCCGCCAGCGCTTCCGCATCCTGCGCTTCGACCCGTCCCGCGCCAAGCCCGCGACGCCGGCCGGCGCCGACCCGGCGCTGCGGCACAGGCCGTTCGTCCTGCGCGACAACGCCTTCTGGTTCGAGGCCGCCGCGCAGCGTCGCCTCGTCATCCAGGCCTGCACCGACTGCGGCACGCTCCGCCACCCGCCCGGCCCGGCCTGCCCCTCCTGCCACTCGTACGCCTGGCACGAGGTCGAGGCGAGCGGCCGGGGCACGGTGCACAGCTACGTCGTCAGCCACCACCCGAAGGCGGCCGGGTACGACTACCCGCTCACCGTGCTGCTCGTCGATCTCGAGGAGGGCACCCGCCTCGTCGCCGACTTCGCCGGGGACGCCGCCGAGGTCGAGATCGGCATGCCCGTGCAGGTCGACTGGCTCGACTACGGCGAGCACCTCACCCTGCCGCGTTTCCGGGCCGCGCCCTGCGCGTCGGAGCCCGCCGAAGAGGAGAAGGACTGATGGACTTCCAGCTCGCCGAGGACCAGGTCACGGTCAACGACCTGGCGCGCGACATCTTCTCGCGCAACGGCGACCCGCAGCGCCTCTTCGACATCGAGGCCGGACCGGACCGCTTCGACCGCGTCCTGCACCGCGACCTGGCCGAGTCCGGCGTCCTCGGGTTGCTCGTGCCCGAGGAGCACGGCGGCGCCGGGCTGGGCATGGGGGAGGTCGCCGGGGTCTTCGTCGAGCAGGGCCGCACGCTGGCCACCGTCCCGCTGTGGGAAACCCTCGTCGGCGGCGTCCTGCCGCTGGTGCGCTACGGCGACGCCGGGCAGCAGGCCGCCTGGCTGCCCCGCGTCGCCGCCGGGGACGCGGTCCTCACCGTGGCCGTCGACGACCTGGCCGACGCCCGGCCGTACGGTGCCCGGGTCCGCGCGCGGTCCGGCGCCGAGCCCGGCGGTGCGGGGGTCACCCTGAGCGGCAGCGCCGTCGGCGTCCGCTCGGCGCACCTCGCCGACGCGATCGTCGTCCCGGCCACCGACGAGGCGGGCACGGTCGGGCTCTACCTCGTGCCGACCGCTGGCGCCGGCGTGCGCCGCGACACCTTCGAGCGCACCGACCGCGGCCTCGCCTCCGACGTGCACCTCCAGGACGCCGCCGGGGAGTTGCTCGCCGAGGGACCGGAGGAGGACCGGATCGACTGGCTGCTGCGCCAGGTCTGGATCGCCGTGGCCGCCCTGCAGACCGGCATCAGCCAGGCCGCCGTGCGGCAGGCCGCCGACTACACCTCCGGCCGCGAGCAGTTCGGTGTGCCGATCGCGACCTTCCAGGCCGTCGCCCACCAGATCGCCGACTGCCACATCGACACCGAGGCGATGGAGGTCACCTACCTCAACGCGCTCTGGCGCGAGACGACCGCGCGGTCCTCCCGCGCGGCCGTACACGTCGCGAAGTACTGGGCGGCCGAGGCGGGCGACCGCGTCGCCCGCACCGTGCAGCACGTGCACGGCGGCATGGGCGCCGACGTCACCTACCCGATCCACCGCTACATGCTCTGGACCACCCAGCTGGCCAACACCGCCGGCTCGGGGCCCTGGCACCTGCAGCAGCTGGCGGACATCGTCGACGCGGGGGAGCCGCTGTGAACGGCACGCACCTCACCATCGAGCAGGTGAGCCTCGGCGACACGCTGCCGGGGCTCGAGATCCCACTGACCCGGACCCTCATCGTCGCCGGCGCCCTCGCGACCCGCGACTACGAGGACGTGCACCACGACCCGGCCCAGGCCGAGCGTCGCGGCACCCCCGACACCTACATGAGCATCAACCACACCAACGGGCTCGTCGGCCGCTACGTCACCGACTGGGCCGGCCCCGCCGCGCGCCTGCTGCGCCTGAGCACCCGCCTCGGGGCGCCGAACTTCCCGGGCGACGCGATGCGACTGACCGGAGAGGTCGTCGGCGTCGAGGAGGACACCGTGCGCGTCGCGGTGCGGGGCACGAACAGCAGGGGCGCGCACGTCGTCTCCGAGGTGACCGTGCGCCTGCCCCGGCGGAACGGAGCAGTGACGTGACGTCCACCTTCCTGTCGGGCCGCACCGCGGTGGTCGGCATCGGCGCGACGGAGTTCTCCAAGGACTCCGGCCGCAGCGAGTTGCAGCTGGCCGTGGAGGCCGTCTCGGCCGCCCTGGCCGACGCGGGCCTGCGCCCCGCCGACGTCGACGGCATGACGACCTTCACCATGGAGACCAACCCGGAGAACATGGTCGCCCGCAGCCTGGGCATCCCCGAGCTCACGTTCTTCTCCCGGATCCCCTACGGCGGGGGCGGCGCCTGCGCTCCCGTCCAGCAGGCCGCCATGGCCGTCGCGAGCGGCATCGCCGACGTCGTCGTGACCTACCGCGCCTTCAACGAGCGCTCCGGCGTCCGCTTCGGGCAGGGGCCCCCACCGGCGAAGACCCAGGCCACCTCGGACAACGAGTACCGCTCCTGGATCAATCCGTACGGCCTGCTCACCCCGGCCCAGCACACCGCGATGTTCGCCCGTCGCTACATGCACGAGTACGGCGCGACCAGCGAGGACTACGGCCGGGTCGCCGTGCTCGCCCGCAAGCACGCCGCGAACAACCCCCGGGCGTGGTTCCACGGCAAGCCGCTCACCCTCTCCGAGCACCAGGCCTCCCGCTGGATCGCCGAACCGTTGCACCTCTTCGACTGCTGCCAGGAGACCGACGGCGGTCAGGCGATGGTGATCGTCAGCGCCGAGCGCGCCAAGGACCTGCCCGCCACCCCGGCCTACATCGTCGGGGCGGCCCAGGGCCTCGGACCGGACCAGTACCAGATGGTCAGCTACTACCGCGAGGACCTGACCCGGATCCCCGAGGTCGAGCTCTGCGCCCGGCAGCTGTGGGCCCAGTCGGGCCTCGGGCCCGCCGACATGGACGCGGCGATCCTCTACGACCACTTCACCCCGTACGTGCTCAACCAGCTCGAGGAGTACGGCTTCTGCGGTCGCGGCGAGGCCAAGGACTTCGTCGCCGACGGCAACCTCGAGGTCACCGGCTCGCTGCCGACCAACACCCACGGTGGCCAGATCGGCGAGGCCTACCTGCACGGCACGAACGGCGTCGCGGAGGGCGTCCGCCTCGTCCGGGGGACCTCGACCAACCAGCCCGACGGCGTACGCCACGTCCTCGTGACGGCGGGCGTCGGAGTCCCGACCAGCGCACTGATCCTCTCCGCGGAGGGCTGAGCCGCCGAGCGCCCGGTGATCCCCACCGCACAGACCCTGAAGGCCAGCACACCGACCCACGGATCCCGCCCGGCAGCCGTCGGGGGGCAACACCACCTCTCGATCGGCCGGAGCGATTCGGCTCGTGTTTGGAAGGATGAGAATGGGCGTCAAATACCGGACCAGGGCACGTGTGGTCGCGCTGATCGCCATCGGGGCTCTCGCCGTGACCGGCTGCACCGCACCGGAGGGCTCCGACGACAACACCGACGCCGGCCAGGGCGAGATCGACACCTCGGCCGTGCTCACGTTCGCGTCGGCGGGCCCGCTGCGCGACCTCGACCCGGCCGTCCAGACGAGCTACGGCGCCTGGGGCTACCTGTTCCTCGTCTGGGACCGGCTGACCATGCTCGACAAGGACGACAAGATCGTCCCGGGTCTGGCCAAGGAGTGGACCTTCGTCGAGGACGGCAGTGTCCTCGAGCTCAAGCTGCGGGACGACGTGAAGTTCCACGACGGCACACCGTTCGACGCCGAGGCCGTCAAGGTCAACATCGAGCGCGGCAAGACCCTCGCGGGCTCGACCCTCAAGAGCGAGCTGGCCGACATCGAGTCGGTCGAGGTCGTCGACAAGACCACCGTGCGCCTCAAGCTGGTCAAGGGCAAGGGCGTCCAGCTGCCCGCGTCCTTCACCGGCACGGCCGGCATGATGGTCAGCCCGAAGGCCATCACCGACGGCGTCGACATCAGGAACAAGCCCGGCACCGCCGGCTCCGGCCCGTACATCGCCACCGAGCTGGTGCCCCAGGAGAAGCTCGTCCTCAAGCGGGCCGACAGCTACTGGGACCCGAACGCCGGACGCCTCGGCGGCATCGAGCTACAGCGCGTGCCGGACGCCGCGGCCCGCCTCAACGGCCTGCAGAGCGGCCAGGTCGACCTGGCCCCGCTCAGCTCGGCCGGTGAGATCGCCACGGTCGAGAAGATCGTCACCCCGGGCAGCGGTCTGCAACAGCACCAGGTCAAGTTCAAGAACCTCGTCGGCGTCTACCTGCGCGCCACCAAGGGCGACGTCGCCAAGCCCGAGGTCCGCCAGGCCATCGCCCACGCGGTCGACCCGGCGGCGATCAGCGCGCTCTTCAGCGGCTACTGCGCCCCGACGCGGCAGCTCGTCGGGGAGACGGACCCGAGCCGCATCCCGGACTACACCTACCCGTACGAGTTCAGCGTCGACAAGGCCAAGGCCCTGGTGCAGCAGGCCGGCGGCGCCAAGGTGTCCATCACCTTCGCCGCAGGCACGAACGCCGAGCAGCCGGCGAACGTGGTGCAGGCGTCGCTGAAGGCCGTCGGCATCGACGCGACGCTCAACCCCGTGCCCAACACCGAGAACGAGCCGCGCTTCATCGCCGGCGACTTCGAGATGATGGTCGCCACGTCGTGGAGCCCGAAGGCCGACCCGGCGGCGACGGTGAACACCTACCTGCTGAACACCTACAAGCTCGCCGCGGACCCCGCACTCGTCGCGACCAAGGCCGCCGAGGCCGGCAACCCCGCGCTGTCGATGGACAAGCGCGCCCCGCTGTACCACGACATCTGGAAGACGACCCTCGAGCAGGCCTGGTACGTGCCGCTGTGCAACCAGACCAACGCGACCGTCGCCAAGGAGAACGTCGTCGGCTTCGACAACATCCCGATGTCGAACATCGGCATCTGGGATCTGCGCTACATCGCCGTCAAGAAGTGACCGGCCGCTCCTGACCACCCGGTGATGTCGTCGTCGGACCCACCCGCTGTGGCGGGGCCGGCGGCGGCACCGCACCGGCCCCGCCCGGCACCGGGCCGTGCGACCGGCCCCGTCCCAGGCACCACGCCCAGAGTCGAGGTAGGACATGCTCCGCTACGCCGGCAGGCGACTACTCGCGGCAATACCCCTGCTGTTCGTCGTCCCGCTGCTCGTCTTCGTCCTGATCGAGTTCGCCCCGGGGGACCCGGCCGCCGTCCTCGCCGGTGACGAACCGACCCCGGAACGCGTCGAGGCGATCCGGGAGGAACTCCACCTCGACGATCCGGTCCTCGTGCGCTACCTCAGCTGGGTCGGCGACGTCGTCCGCGGCGACCTCGGCACGTCCTTCCTCTCGGACCAGACCGTGACCGACCTGCTGACGCGGCGGATGGCCACGACGATGTCGCTGGTGCTCGTCGCGATGATCTTCGCTGTCGTGCTCGGGGCCACCCTGGCGCTCGTGGCCACGCTGCGCTCCGGCGGCATCGTCGACCGGGTCGTCAACTGGTTCGCCTCGATCTCGATCGCCATCCCGGGCTTCTGGTTCGGCCTGGTGCTCGCCTCGGTCTTCGCGGTGGGGCTGCAGATGTTCCCGGCGTTCGGCTACCAACCGCTCTCCGCCGGTCTCTGGCCGTGGCTCTCGCACCTCGTCCTGCCGGGCATCGCCCTCGGTCTGCTCCCCGCCGCCGAGGTGACCCTGCAACTGCGCTCGGCGCTCGGGCAGGTGATGAAGACCGACTACATCCTCAACGCCGAGGCCAAGGGCCTGTCGCGCGCCAGCGTCGTGTTCAAGCACTCCCTGAAGAACGCGTGCATCCCGGTCATCACCGTCCTCGGCTTCCGCGTCGCGGAGGTCCTCGCCGGGTCGGTGACCATCGAGATGATCTACAACATGCCGGGCCTCGGGCGCACCGCCGTCGAGGCCGTGCAGGGGCGTGACGTGCCGGTGCTGCTCGGCTTCGTCCTCTTCAGCACCACGATCGTGGTGCTCGTCAACCTCATCGTCGACATCTCCTACGGCTACTTCAACCCGAAGGTGCGGTCATGAGCGCGCATCGGCCCCCCGCGTCCCCGGTGCCGGGGAGCGACCCGTCCGACGTCGGCCCGCCCGCAGGCGGCCTCGCCGAGACCGTCCTCACCGAGGTGCCCACGGCGGCCCTCGGTACGGGTGCCCCGGAGCCGGTCGCCGCCCCCGGCATCCTCGAGAGCATCGTGCGTCGCCCCACGACGATCGTGGCCGGCGTCTTCCTGCTCGTGCTGACCCTCATCGCGATCTTCGCCCCGGCCCTGGCGCCGTACGACCCCGACGTGCAGGACCTGGTGCAGCGGCTCAAGCCGCCGAGCGCGGAGCACTGGCTGGGGACCGACGACTACGGCCGGGACGTGCTGAGCCGGCTCATCTTCGGGGCGCGGGTCTCGCTCTGGGCGGCGCTGCAGGCTGCCACCGTCGCGCTCGTGCTCGGCCTGCCGCTCGGCATGATCGCGGGCTACCGCGGCGGCTGGGTCGACACGATCCTCACCCGCATCATGGACGCGCTCATGAGCGCTCCGTCGCTCGTGCTGGCCATCACCATCGTCGCGGTCCTCGGCTCCGGCATCACCAACGCGATGCTCGCCATCGGCCTGGTCATGGCCCCGCGCTTCTTCCGGGTGGCCCGCGCCGGCACGATGGACGTGCGACACGAGACCTACATCGAGGCCTCGATCGCCCTGGGCTGCAGCACCCTGCGGACCGCGGTGCGGCACGTGCTGCCCAACGTGCTGCCGCCGATCATCCTCGTCATCTCGGTGTCGCTGGGCAGCGCCGTCGCGGCCGAGGCGAGTCTGAGCTTCCTCGGGCTGGGCGTCACGGCCCCCACGGCCAGTTGGGGCTCGATGCTCTCGACGGCCTCGTCGAACATGCGCCTCGCGCCGTACCTCGTCTGGCCGCCCGGCGTGATGATCTTCCTCGCCGTCCTCGCCTTCACCTACGTCGGTGACGGTGTCCGTCGCGCCCTCGTGCGCACCCGGTCGGGCAACTGACCGGCCCGGCCTCCACCAGGAGCTGACATGGCACGTGAAACGGCACCCGGCGGGACCGCGGGCCCCCGGACCGACGCCACCGACCCGGCGGCGGACCTGCTGCGCGTGGAGAACCTCACCGTCGAGTTCCCCGCCCCCTCCGGCGGATGGCAGACGACCGTCCAGGACGTCTCGTTCTCGCTCGAGCCGGGAGCGTCGGTGGCGCTCGTCGGCGAGTCCGGGTCGGGCAAGACGGTGACCTCGGTCGCGGTGATGGGTCTGACCGAGGCGACCGGTGGGCGGATCGCCTCGGGCCGGATCGTCTTCGACGGCACGGACCTCACCGCGGGCACGCAGAAGCAGTGGCGGAGCCTGCGGGGCCCCGGCATGGGCATGATCTTCCAGCAGCCGATCCGCAGCCTGAACCCGGCCTTCACCGTCGGGGACCAGATCGCCGAGTCGGTACGCAGGCACCTGGGCATGAACCGCAGGCAGGCACGGGCCCGCGCCGTCGAGATGCTGGAGCTGGTGCAGATCCCGCGGGCGGCGCAGCGGGTCGACGAGTACCCGCACGCGTTCTCCGGCGGCATGTGCCAGCGGGTCATGATCGCGATGGTCATGGCGTGCAACCCGCGCCTGCTCATCGCGGACGAGCCGACGACGGCGCTCGACGTGACGGTGCAGGAGCGGATCCTCGAACTCCTGCGCGACCTACAGGAGCAGACCGGTGTGGCGCTGCTGTTCGTCAGCCACGACCTCGCGGTGGTGGCCGAGCTGTGCCAGCAGGTCGTGGTCATGTACGCCGGCGAGGTGGCCGAGAACGCGCCCTCGGAGCAGATCTTCTTCAACCCGCGACACCCCTACACCTCCGGCCTGATCGGGTCGATCCCGAGGCCGGGGCTGAGCACCGGCCGGCGGCTGCGTTCGATTCCCGGCGGCATTCCGGCACCGGGCGCCTGGCCGCACGGGTGCCGGTTCAGCAGCCGGTGCGAGTTCGTCCAGCCGGGCCGGTGCGACGCGGTCCACCCGGGCCTGGTCCGGGTCGACGGCGCCGCCGGGCACGACGCGCGGTGCGTACGCGTCGCGGAGCTCTCCCTGGAAGGAGTGACGGTCTGATGAGCCTGCTCGAGGTCGACGGCCTCACGAAGTCGTTCAGCTCCGGGCGGGACTGGCTCGGCCGGCGCACGAAGTGGTCGCACGCGGTCAAGGGGGTGAGCTTCACCCTGGAGCGCGGTGAGTGCCTCGCGGTCGTCGGCGAGTCCGGCGCGGGCAAGTCGACGGTCGGGCGCATGGTGCTGCGCCTCATCGAACCGGACGCCGGGTCGGTGACCTTCGACGGGATCGACGTGCTGGCCACGAAGCGGATGCGCGAGCTGCGCCAGCGGATGCAGATGATCTTCCAGGACCCGTACAGCTCGCTCGACCCGCGGATGACGATCAAGGACGCGGTCGCCGAGCCGATCCTCGTGCACACCGACCGGGACCGGGCCACGCGGGAGCGGGAGGCCGTCGAGCTGCTCGACCGGGTCGGCATCGGCTCGCGCTACCTGGAGCGCTACCCGGCCGAGCTGTCCGGCGGGCAGCTTCAGCGGGTCGCGATCGCTCGGGCGCTGACGATGAAGCCGAGCCTCATCGTGTGCGACGAGCCGGTCGCGGCGCTGGACGTGTCGGTGCGGGCACAGGTGCTCAACCTGCTCCGGGACCTACAGGAGGAACGGGGTCTGGCGTACCTGTTCGTCTGCCACGACCTCGCTCTCGTCGAGGTCATCGCCGACCGGGTCATGGTGATGGCCGCCGGTGAGGTCGTGGAGACGGACACGACGGAGCAGATCTTCGCCAACCCCCGGCACGAGTACACCCAGAAGCTGCTCGCGGCGATCCCGGTGCCGCTGCCCCGCGACGCGCAGGGCAACCGGCTCGTCGCACCCGGAAAGGTGGGCTGAACGGTGACCGACGCGACGGAACCGACCCGGACGCAGCTTCTCGCGCGGTTCGCCACGACGACCCGCGACGAGGACGTCCCCGAGTCGGTGCGCGACTACGGCAAACTCGTCCTGCTCGACTCGCTCGTCTGTGGCCTGGCGGCGGTGCGGTTGCGGCGCAGCCGCATGGTCCAGCAGGTCGCCGCCCGGTTCGGCGGCCCGACCGAGGCGACGGTGTTCGGGCTGCGACAGCGGGTCGCGGCGATCAACGCCGCGCACGCCAACGCGGACATGATGAACGCGTTGGACGCCGACGACACCTTCTTCAACTCGGCGCACTTCGCGGTGTTCGGGGTCGCGGCCGGACTGGCCGAGGCCGAGCGGCGGCACGCCGACGGGGCGACCCTGTTGCGCGCGAGCATCCTCGCCTTCGAGATCAACGCACGGCTGAACCTGTCGACCTCGCTGATGGCCTTCGAGGACGGGCAGTTCCGCTGGTCGCCGCTGTCGTCCCACGGGTACGCCTCGATGGGCACGGCCGCGGCGTGCGCCGTCGTCGGCGGCTGGGAGCCGGAGCGGCTGACCCATGCGCTCGGCCTGGTCGCCTGGCTGGCCCCGCCGGCGAAGAACTCCTACATGGCCGAGCGACGCTCGTTCAACGCGTTCAAGTACGGCCCGTACGGCGCGATCGCGCACGCCGGGATGCTCGGCGCGGCGCTGGCCGAGGAGGGCTACACCGGCGACCTCGACGTGCTGGACCGCACCCCGGGCTTCATCGAGGCGATGGGCTTCCTCGGCGGTGAGCGGCACGAGATGGTCGCCGGCCTGGGGTCGACGTGGTGGATCAGCGAGACCTCGCTCAAGCCGTACCCGACGTGCCGCTTCACCCACGCCGCGCTCGACGCGATCCGCGCGTTCCCGAGCACCCACGGGGTGCCGGTGTCGCAGATCGAGTCCATGGAGATCCGGCTGAGCCCGGCGGCCTACCGCACGTCGCAGTTCCGCGAGCCGGCTGCGCAGATCCCGGACACGCTCGTCGCGCCGCTGGACGGTGCCTTCAACATGCCGTACGCCGCGGCGCTGGCGTTGCTCGGGCACCCCCCGGGGCCGCAGTGGTACGACCCGCAGCGGCTGGCCGACCCGGCGGTGTGGGACCTGGCGCGTCGGATCACGACGGCGCCCGACCCGGTGCTCGACGCCGAGTGGCAGGCCGACCTCGAGGCGCACCCGGGGGGTCAGATCCGCCGGACGCGGGGCGCGCTGACGATCCGGGCCGGTGGCCGGGAGTACGTCGTCGAGTCGGACTTCGCCCAGGGCGACCCGTGGCATTCCACGACCCGGGCGGACTGGGACTTCGTGGCCGGCAAACTGGCCACGTTCTGCGACGGGATCCTCGACGCGGACGCGCAGGCGCAGCTCGTCGAGGTGGTCCGGGGCATCGAGGACGTCGCCGACGTCGCCGAGACGCTGTCACCGTTGCTGGCTCGGGCGCGATGAGCGGGGAGGATCGGATCGGCGCGGAGACGAGGTCGTTCGCCTCGTACGGCCGGCCGTGGCTGGTCGTCATCCGTGGGCCGCGCGGGATGGCGTTCGACCGGTTCCTCGTGCGCAGGACCGGGTTCTCGCTCGTGTCGTTGCAGTACGCGCTGGCCGGCGGGTTCCCGTACCACCCCACGCTGCTGCTGACCACGGTGGGCCGGCGGTCCGGGCAGCTGCGCGACGCGGCGTTGCCGTACGTGCCGCACGGGCCGGACCTGGTGGTGGTCGGCTCCAAGGGGGGCGGCCCCAGGGACCCGGCCTGGGTGGTCAACGCCCGTCACCACGACCTCTGCTGGATCGTCCTGCGGCGCAGGACGATCGCGGTGCGGGCGCGGGTGACCGACGGGGAGCGGGACCCGGAGCTGTTCGCGCACGTCGTGGCGCACAAGCCGAACGTGGGGCGGTACGCCGAACGGGCGGCGGGCTTCGGGCGGCAGATCCCGCTCGTGGTGCTGTCCGCCGTGTCGGGGGAGTCGCTCACCTGACGGTCCCCTGGCGTGCGGGCGTGGCGTGCGGTCCTGCCGGGTGGCGGGCTCAACCGGTCGTGAGGACGATCCGCCCGACGAAGTCGGAGGCCTCCAGCCGGTCGTGCGCGGCTGCGGCCTGCTCGAGCGGGTACGTGGCGGCGACCGTCGGGGCGGCGGCGACGGCCGAGAGGGCGAGCGCCTCGCCCAGTTGCCGGGCCACCGCCTCGGGTCCGGGCCGGCCGATGCCACGCAGCGTCCAGCCCTTGACCATGAGACGGCCCAGGTGCAGGTGGGCGTGGCTGTCGGCGGTGACGCCGCAGGTGACCAGCCGCCCGCCGGGGGCGAGGACCTTGAGCACGTCGGACCAGAGGGTGCCGCCGACCGACTCGACGATCACGTCGGCCTCGCCGCCGGGCAGGGCGGCGCGCAGGGACCCGACGACGTCGGGGCGGTAGTGGTCCACCACGTCGAGGGCACCGAGGGCGCGCACGGCGTCGGCCTTCGCCGGGGCGCTGGTGCCGACGACGCGTGCGCCCAGGTGGCGGGCGTACTGGACGGCGAAGGTGCCGACGGCGCCGGCGGCGGCGACGACGAGGACCCGGTCCCC
Source organism: Micromonospora sp. NPDC023956 (assembly GCF_040639195.1). Taxonomy (NCBI): domain Bacteria; kingdom Bacillati; phylum Actinomycetota; class Actinomycetes; order Micromonosporales; family Micromonosporaceae; genus Micromonospora; species Micromonospora sp. NPDC023956. The sequence continues at coordinate 721,919 of NZ_JBEZZN010000001.1, read as the reverse complement.
GGGGCGCACCCCGCCGAGGTTGACGACCGCGTCGTAGGCGGTGCGTCCGGCGGTGGGTACCGCGGCGGCGTGCACGGCGTCGAGCGCGGCCGGTCGCGGGAAGCAGTGCGTGGCTCCGACGACGGCGAACTCGGCGTGGGTGCCGGTGGTCAGTCCGACGACCGCGTCGCCGGGAGTGCAGCCGGTGACGCCGGGACCGGTCCGCACGACGGTCCCGGCGACGTCCCGACCGAGGATCGTCGGCCCGGTGACCGCCATTCCGTGGGTACCGCGACGGATGTAGGTGTCGACCCGGTCCAGGCTCGCCGCCCGGACCCGGACGAGCACCTGACCGGGGCCGGGCGTCGGGGCCTCGAGCTGGCCGAGACGCAGGCTGTCGGGCGAGCCGGAGTCGAGGACGTAGCTGGCGAGCATCGGGCTCCTCTCGGGGCGGGGCGAGTCCTCAGGGCAGGGCGAGGGTGGCGGAGGCGATGACGTGGTCGCCGAGGCTGTTGGTGCCCCGGACGTCGACGGTGACGTGCGTTCCGCCGATGGCCTCGGGCGCCGGCCTCAGGCCGGTGACGACACCGTCGAGGGTGACGGTGTCGCCGGGGTGGTTCTGCGCGGCGAGGCGGGTGCGGAAGTCGACGACGCGGGCCTCCGGTCCGGCCCAGTCGGTGAGGTAGCAGTTGACCAGTGCGCTGGAGCCGAGGATGTTCATGTAGACGTCGCGGGCGCCTCGTTCGAGGGCCGCGTCACGGTCCAGGTGTACGTCGTTGAAGTCGAAGGTCGCGGTCGCCAGTGCCGCGATGGACAGCTGGGTGACGGGGACCGGCCACGGGGCGAGGCGCTGCCCGGTGCTCACGTCGGCCCCGGTGCGGGTGCTCGTGCGGCGTTCGGGCCGCGCCGCGGTGAGTACCGGCAGGATCTGGCCGTCGCGGGTGCGTCGGTGGACCACGACGACCGGCATGCCGTCGTACACGAGGTCGGGGCGCAGGTCCACGACGTCCCCGCTGAACCGGGTTCCGCCGGCCAGCTCGGCGGTGCCGACGAGGTAGGGGCGCTCGTCGAGGGGGGCGGCGGCGTAGCCGGGTTGCAGGTGCGCGGTCAGGGTGCCGGTGGTGCCGGCGGGCGGTGGGTCGGTCGGGGCGGCACCGACCGGGCGTACCGGCCGGGCGAGGCGGTCCCCGGGCGTCGCCGGCGTCTCGGCCCGGGTCGCCGGGTTCCAGCGGAGCATCCGCAGGACGACGCGTCCGACCGGCTCGCCCTCGACGGTGCGGTAGTCGCTGACGAGGTCGACGAAGTGGCCCCGGCCGAGGCGGGTGGACTTCTCCGGGGAGACCGCCCCGATGGAGGGGAACTGTTCGAGGTGGTCGCCGGGGCGCAGCGGGCGCAGGTAGGTGTGTTCCGTCTGCACCGCGGCCACCGAGGTGAAGCCGCGCTCGGCGAGGACCGCGTTGACCCGGTCGAGGCTCTCGGCGTGGCGGTGGCTGCGCCGGTTGCCCGGCAGGGTCCACATGTTCAGCGAGGTCGCCGGGGCCACGATGCCGCCCCAGGCGGAGCGGGCGGCCCACTGCGGGTCCTGGTAGGCGGGGTTCTCGTCACCGACGGCGTCGCACCAGATGCGGATGGCTGCTCCGGTGACCGCGTCCTTGGCCCGGCGCGGCGGGTCGGTGAGGCCGGTCAGGGCGTCGAGTCGGGCACGGAAGTCCGCGTCGCTGGCGGTCATGGGGCTCCTTGTCCGGACAAGCGGCGTCAACCAAGCGCTTGCTTGACGATAGGGGTGGTGCGGTCCTAGGGTCAAGGGCCCGCGGCCGAGCGGGGCCGCCACCCGGCCACCGACGCCGTCCCGACCGGCGCACCGGGCGCCGCCACGGACGCCGGGCCAGTGTCGGGCCGGGCCACCTCACCGGCCGGACCGCGCGCGCTCCACCAGCGCCCCACCCGTGGAGGGCCGAGATGATCCCGAGCACCCCAGCGACCGCCACCCGCGCCTTCTTCTCGTTCCCGAAGGTGACCGACCCCGCCCGCCACCGCGACTACAACGCGTGGCACCAGCTCGACCACCGTCCCGAGAACCTCGCCCTGCCCGGCGTCGTCCACGGCGACCGCTGGGTGCGCACCCCCGCCTGCGAGCGGCTCGGCAGCTACCCCGACACCGCCCTCGCCGGCAGTCAGTACCTGGCGATGTACTGGTTCGCCGAGCCGACCGCGGACTCGGTCCCGGAGTGGAAGGACCTCGGCGACCGGGCGATCCACCAGGGCCGGCGTCCGGAGCTGGCCTGGACCGAACGGCCGATGACCGGGATGTTCCGTCCCGTCCAGGGCTACGTGGCCCCCCGGGCCCTCGTCACCCTCGCCGCGCTGCCGTTCCGGCCGCACCGAGGGGTGCACGTCGAGGTGAGCCGGGTGGGGACCGCCCTGCACCCCGAGGTGGCCGACCTGTCCCGGTTCGAGCACGCGACCCGGATACCCGACCTGCTGGCGCGGGACGGCGTCGCGGGCGTGTGGACCTTCCGCAGCGCCCCGAGCCGCAGCCACCCGGACGGACCGGTCGTGCGGATCCGTCTCGTCTACCTCGAGACCGATCCGGTCGCGTTCACGCGGGCCCTGGCCGCGGACCCGCTGCCGGCTCCGCCCGCAGCGCTCGCCAGCACGGCCACCCTGTTGCTCACCGGGCCCCTGGCCACCATCACCCCCTGGGAGTGGGACTGGTTCGACGAGCCCGACGCCACCGTGGCGGGGGCATCAGCGTGACCGACCTGCTCGAGCGGTACGGGCCCTGGGCCCTGGTCGTCGGCGGCTCCGAAGGGGTCGGCGCCGCGTTCGCCGAGCAGCTGGCCAGGGCCGGCCTCGGCGTCGTGCTCGTCGCCCGCAAGCCCGAGGTCCTCGAGGAGGTCGCCGACCGGGTCCGGGCCCACGGGGCCCGGTGCCGCGTGCTCGCACTGGACCTGCTCGACGCGGACGCGACCGCCCGGATCGTCGAGGCCGTCGCCGACCTCGACCTCGGCCTGCTCGTCCTGAACGCGGGCGCCAACACCTACCGCAGCCGCTTCGTCGAGGCGGACCTGGCCCGGGTCCAGGCCGTCGTCGACCTCAACGTCACCCGCCCGCTCGAACTCTGCCGGGAGTTCGGTGCCCGGCTCGCCGCACGTGGCCGGGGCGGCATCCTCGTCGTCGGCTCCTCGGCCGGCTACCTGGGCCACGCCGACATCGGCGTCTACGCCGCGGCCAAGGCCTTCGCCCGGATCTTCGCGGAGGGCCTGTGGCTCGAACTCGGGCAGGTCGGCGTCGACGTGCTGCACCTCGTGCTCGGGCTCACGGCCACCCCCGCCATGGAGCGAGCCGGTCTCGACCTGACCGACGCGGCCGACCCGGTCGACGTCGCCGCCCAGGGGCTGGCAGCCCTGGGTGCCGGCCCGGTACACGTCGTGCGCCAGCAGGCCGAGGTCGCCGCGCGGCGCTCCGGCCCGGACCGGGCCGCGCTCGTCGCCGGCAACTACGGCGGGATGCACGCGATGCTCGGCGGGTCGCGCCTCGATCCGAGCCGACGGGCCGAGTCCGACGATCCGCACTGACGTCGCCGCCCGCGTGGCCGCCTCACCTGCGGGGCGGGGTGACGCACCGTCGGCGCGGTCGTGATCGCCACGGTCACGTCACGGGCAGGGGGTCGCTGCCCCCTCGGCGCAAGCGCACGAGCACCGTGGTCGCCATCGCCAGGGCCGCAGCCGCATACAGCAGGAAGGCGATCGCGGAGCCGAACCACGTGCTCAGCCCGCCGAGCAGGAGGGCGCCGAACGGCATCCCGCCCCAGCCGAGGAAGTAGAGGCTCATCGCCCGGCCGCGCTGCGTGTCGTCGACGACCCGCTGCACCACCGTCTGCAGGATCACCATGGCGCCGATGCTGAACGAGCCGCACAGCAGCGCGGCCCCCGCGAGCAGGGGCACTGTCGTCGCCGCCCCGAACAGTGCGGTGCTCACGGCGAGCAGGCCGAGGGTGACCGCGGCGTGCCACACGGTCGCGACGCGCCCGGAGAGCCGGGCCACGACGAGGACGCCGAGGAACGATCCCACCCCGGTCAGGGCCACGAGCATGGGGAACACGGTGTCCGGATGCTCCGAGGTCGCGGCTGCCCGGATGGCGAGCTGGCTCGTGAAGGCGCACCCGAAGAACGCGTTGACCCCGACGATGGCCAGGCAGAGTGCGGCCGGGGGCCGGTCCCGGGCGTGCCGGATGCCGGCACGGACCTGCCCGACGAGGCTCTCGCGGACCACCGGGGCGACCGGCGGGACGCGACGGGTGCGGATCGCGAGCGCGGCTGCGGCCGCGGCGAGGCTGAGCGTCGCGTACATCACGAACGTGCCCAGCGGCCCCCACGCCACCAGGATCAGCCCGGCGACCGCGGGACCGATCGAGCGGGCGAGGTTGAGCCCGGCGGCCTGGATCGGGACGGCGTGGCCGAGCGCCTCGGCCGGGACGGTGTTGGCCACGAGGGCCTGGGTCACCGGGGACAGGAAGCTGATCCCGGTGCCGGCGAGGAAGGCGAGGACGAGCAGGACGGGCAGGTCGACGACCCGGGCCGCGACCGTCGCCGCGCAAACCCCGGCCAGGGCGCTGGTCGCCAGGAGCACGCCGATCTGTAGTCGCCGCCGGTCGAAGGCGTCGGCGAGCACCCCGGCCGGGATGGAGAAGAGCGTGAACGGCACGAGCAGGCAGAAGAAGAGCGCCCCCATCGTCGCCGGGGTGCCGTCGACCTCGGTGAGCACCGACTGAAAAGCGATGTTGCAGCCCCAGTAGCCGGCCTGGGACAGCACCAGGGTCAGGAGCACGAAGCGGAAGTCTCGGAATCGCAGGGCCGAGAACATTGTCACGTCGTCGCCATTCTGTCGTTTCCCGCACCCTACCAAGCGCTTGCTTGCATAACCAGGGTCGGATGTGATTTTCTGGCCCCGCACCTCGAGCAGGGAAAGGGCGTGTCGTGGGCGGCTTCTGCGTAGGACGAACGGTGATCGTGACCGGTGCGGGACAGGGGCTGGGCCGGGCCCACGCCCTCGCGTACGCCCGCCAGGGCGCCGACGTCGTCGTCAACGACATCGAGAGCAACCGAGCGGCGGCCCGGGCCGTCGTCGACGAGATCCTGGCCGCCGGCGGTCGAGCGGTCGTCAGCACCGGCGACGTCAGCGACTGGGCCTACGGGGAGCGGCTCGTGCGCGAGACCGTCGAAACCTTCGGCGGGCTGCACACCCTCGTCAACAACGCCGGCATCAACCGCGACCGGATGCTGGTCAACATGAGCGAGCAGGAGTGGGACCTCGTCCTGCAGGTCGACCTCAAGGGCCACTTCGTCCCGATGCGCCATGCCGCCGCCTACTGGCGGGACGCGGCCAAGGCCGGCCGCCGGGTCGCCGCGCGGGTCGTCAACACGTCCTCCGGCGCCGGACTCATGGGCAGCGTGGGGCAGGGCAACTACGGCGCCGCCAAGGCCGGGATCGCCGCCCTGACCCGGATCGCGGCCGCCGAGTGGGCCCGCTACGGCATCGTCGTCAACGCGATCGCCCCCTCGGCCCGGACCCCGATGACCGAGGCCGTCTTCGCCGAGGCGATGGCCGCCCCCGAGACGGGCTTCGACGCGATGGACCCGGCCAACGTCGCCCCCCTCGTGGTCTGGCTGGGGTCCGACGCCGCCCAGGCCGTCACCGGAGCCGTCTTCGAGGTCGCCGGCGGCGAGGTCTCGCTCGCCGACGGCTGGCGCCACGGGCTGTCCGCCACCAAGGGCGAGCGGTGGGAGCCGGAGGAACTCACCGACGTGATCGCCGACCTCGTCGCCCGCTCCGCGCCGCCGACCCCCGTCTACGGCGCCTGACATGGGTACGGGCACGGCGCAGGCCACCGGTGCGCCGGAGAGCGACGAGCAGTTCCGGGCCGAGATCCGCGGCTGGCTCCACGCGGCCCTCACCGGGCCGTTCGCCGAGGCCGCCGGCACCGGCGGCGAGGGGCGCGAGCACGAGGCGCACGAACTGCGCCGCGAGTGGGAGCGCCACCTGGGCCGGGCCGGCTGGATCGGCCTCGGCTGGCCCCGCGAGTACGGCGGTCGCCCGGCGACCCTGGCCCAGCAGGTCATCTATCACGAGGAGTACGCGCGCGCCGACGCCCCCGGCCGGCTCGGGCACATGTCCGAGCAGCTGCTCGGCCCGACCCTGCTCGCCTTCGGCACGCCGGAGCAGAAGGCGCGCTTCCTGCCCGGCATCACCAGCGGCGAGGACATCTGGTGCCAGGGCTACTCCGAGCCCGACGCCGGCTCGGACCTCGCCGGGGTACGCACCCGCGCGGAGCGCCGGGGCGGGAGCTACGTGATCACCGGGCAGAAGGTGTGGACCTCGCTCGCGCACCTGGCCGACTGGTGCTTCGTGCTGTGCCGCACCGACCCCGACTCGACCCGTCATGCGGGCCTGTCCTACCTGCTCGTGCCGATGGATCAGCCCGGCATCACGGTGCGCCCGATCACCCAGCTGACCGGCACGAGCGAGTTCAACGAGGTCTTCTTCGACGGGGCCGTCGCCGCCGTCGAGCACCGGGTCGGTGCCGAGGGCGAGGGCTGGAAGGTCGCCATGGGCACCCTGGGCTTCGAACGTGGCGTGTCGACCCTCGGCCAGCAGATCGGCTTCCGTCGGCGCCTCGACGCCGTCATCGCCCGCGCCCGCGAGAACGGCGCCTGGCAGGAGCCGGCGCTGCGGGAGCGCCTCGTCGAGGCGTACATCGGGCTCGAGGTGATGCGGCACTCGGCGGTGCGACTGCTCGCGTCCGCCGGTGCGGGTCTGTCCGGCCTGGAGGCGTCGATCTCCAAGTTGCAGTGGGCCAACTGGAACCGCTCGCTCGGCGAGCTCGCGGTCGACGTCGAGGGGACCGGCGCGCTGCTCACCGGGCCCGAGTACGAGCTGGACGATGCCCAGACCCACTTCCTCTTCAGCCGCGCCAACACGATCTACGGCGGCTCCGACGAGATCCAGCGCAACATCATCGCCGAGCGCCTGCTCGGCCTGCCCCGATGAGGTAAGGACGATGACCGAAGCGAGCGCCGACCGCCGGCCGGTGGCCGAGACGGTGGGTCCCGAGGCGGCCGAGGAGCTGGCCCAGATCCGCGCCTCCGTCGTCGAGGTGCTCGACGAACGGGCCGGCCTGCGCCGCACCCACGAGCTCATGGTCGGTACGCCGGGCCACGACCCGCAGCTGCACGAGCTGCTCACGGCTGAGCTGGGCCTGCTCGGCCTCGTCGTGCCGGAGCACCTCGGCGGGCTCGGCCTCGACGTGTCCGCCGCGACCGCCGTCGTCGAGGAGCTCGGGGCCCGGCTCGTGCCCGGCGCGCTCGCGACGAGCCTCACCGCGATCCTCGCCGCCCGTGCCCTCGGCCCGAGCGCCGAGCCCCTGCTGGCGCGGGTCGTGGACGACCAGCTGACCCTGGCCGGTGCCCTCGCCGAGGACGGCGCGGGTTGGGACCTCGCGCAGACCGCCACCCGGGCCACCGGCACCGGGGCCGGATGGGCACTGACCGGGACCAAGACCCTCGTCGCCGGAGTCGAAGCCGCCCGGGTCGTCCTCGTCACCGCCCGGGACGGGGGCGGTGAGGTCGGCGTCTACGCCGTGGACGTGGCGGCCGACGGGGTGGGCGTGCGGACGCACATGACGCTCGACCAGACCCGGCGGCTGAGCACGGTGCACCTCCGCGAGGCCGCCGCCACCCGGGTCGACGCCCCCGGCGGCGAGGGCGGAGCCCGGGTGCTGCTCGACCACGTGCGGGCCATGCTCGCGCTGGAGTCGGTCGCCGCCGCCCGCGCCTGCCTCGACCGCACCGTCGAGTACCTCAAGGTCCGCGAGCAGTTCGGCCGTCCGATCGGGTCGTTCCAGGCCCTCAAGCACCGCTGCGCCGACCTCGCCGTCGCGGTCGCCGGAGCGCGGGCCACGGCCGACCACCTCGTCACGACGCTGCGCACCGGGGCCGTCACCCGTTCGCACGACGCGGCACTGGCCAAGCTGGTCTGCACCGACACGCTGATGACCGTGGCAGCCGAGGCGATCCAGCTGCACGGCGGCATCGGGTTCACCTTCGAGCACGATGCGCACCTGTTCTTCAAACGCGGTAAGTCGGCGCAGCTGCTGGCCGGTTCCCCGGCGATGGTCCGGGCCGACGTGGCAGCGCTCGCCGGTCTCTGAGCCCGGCTGCCGACATCCATGGCAGGCAACGGCGCCCGACTCGGGCTCCGCACCGACCGGTGCGGACCCGAATCGAACCCCGCGGCGCTCAGCCGAGCGGACCGGTGCCGGGCGGCTGGGCGGCCAGGTGCCGCGACGGGATCTCCCCGCCACCGGCGACGACGATCTCCGTACCGGTGACGTAGCCGGCCAGCGGCGAGGCGAGCAACAGGCAGGCTGCGGCGACGTCGGCCGGGGTGGCCATCCGCCGCATGGGGATCGTCCGGGCCACGCGCTCCTGTCCCGCCTCGTCGCCGTAGTAGAGGTGCGACAGTTCGGTCTGCACGAGACCCACCGTCACCTGGTTGACCCGCACGGCCGGCGCGAAGTCGATCCCGAGGCACCGGGTCAGCATCGTCAGGCCTGCCTTGGCAGCGGCGTACGCGGCGGTGTCCGGGGCCGGGTTGACCCCGGCGACCGAGCCGATGTTGATGATCGTCCCGCTGCCCTGACGCTGCATGACCTCGTTGGCCTGCTGGGCGAGGTAGAACGGCGCGAGCAGGTTGAGCGTGACGATCGCCGAGACGAAGCGCGGGGAGACCGTCGCGGTGTCGGCACTCGGCGCGCCACCGGCGTTGTTGACCAGGATGTCGAGCCGGCCGAACCGGTCCACCGTCGCGGCGACGAGGGCCGTGGCCTGCTCCGGGTCACGCACGTCCGACCGGACGAAGACGGGCGTGCGTCCGTCGACCTCGGGCAGCTGCTCGGGCTCGCTACGGCCGCACACCAGCACTCGCGCCCCGGCCCTGAGGAGGGTGCGGGTGATCTCGGCGCCGATGCCACGGGTGCCTCCGGTGACGATGGCGACCTGACCGGCCAGGTCGACGCCCTCGGGTGTGGCGGGGGAGGGGGTCATCAGAGCTTCTCGATGATCGTCACGTTGGCCTGGCCGCCACCCTCACACATGGTCTGCAGGCCGTAGCGGCCGCCGGTGCGCTCGAGCTCGTGCAGCAGGGTGGTCATGAGCCGGGCGCCGGTGGCGCCGAGTGGGTGGCCCAGGGCGATCGCGCCGCCGTTGACGTTGACCCGCTCCGGGTCGGCCCCCGTCTCCTTGATCCAGGCGAGCACGACCGAGGCGAACGCCTCGTTGACCTCGAACAGGTCGATGTCCTCGATCGACAGCCCGGTGCGCTCGAGCGCGTGGGCGGTGGCCGGGATCGGGGCGGTGAGCATGAACACCGGGTCGTCGGCGCGCACCGACAGGTGGTGGATCCGGGCGCGCGGCTGCACCCCGTGCTCGGTCATGGCCCGCTCGCTCATGACGAGCAGGGCGGCCGCGCCGTCGCAGAGCTGGCTCGCGGCGGCGGCGGTGACCCGGCCGCCCGGGGTGAGCGGGGCGAGAGCGGCCATCCTGTCCAGGCTCGTGTCGGCGCGCGGACAGGTGTCGGTGTCGACGTCGCCGACGGCGCGGATCTCGCGGGTGAAGCGGCCCTCGGCGATGGCCCGCAGGGCCCGCTCGTGGCTGCGCAGGGCGAAGCGCTCCATCTCCGCACGGCTGATGGCCCACTTCTCGGCGATCATCTCGGCCGAGCGGAACTGCGAGATCTCCTGGTCGCCGTAGCGCTCGCGCCAGCCGGTGGACCCGGAGAAGGGATCGCCGAAGCCGTACTGCTGACCCGCGAGCATCGCGGCCGAGATGGGGATGGCGCTCATGTTCTGCACGCCTCCGGCGACGACGACGTCGTTGACTCCGGCCATGACGGCCTGGGCCGCGAAGTGCACCGCCTGCTGGCTCGAGCCGCACTGCCGGTCCACGGTGACCCCCGGCACGTGCTGCGGGAGGCCGCCGGCGAGCCAGGCGGTGCGGGCGACGTCACCGGCCTGCGGGCCGATGGTGTCGACGCAGCCGAACACGACGTCCTCGACGGCGTCGGGGTCGACCCCCGAGGAGCTGATGAGACTGGTGAGCGCGGCGGCGCCCAGGTCGGCGGGGTGGACGCCCGCGAGCGCGCCACCGCGTCGCGTGACGGGGGTGCGGACAGCGTCCACCAGGTATGCCTCTGCCACCGGATTCCCTTCCTCCAGATGCTTCGCCGGTCGGTGCCGGACGTCGGATCGGTCGAGTCTGCGTGGCTCGCTGACGGGGGAGCGGGCATCGCCGCGACTAGTCTAGCAAGCGCTTGGTTGGTAGTCTGTGGTCCGGTCCGGACAGCTGACCGGCTCCGCGTGAGGAGATGTGCGTGAGTGACGTGTCGACCACGATCCCCGCCCTGCTGCGGCAGGCCGCGCAGGACGCTGCCGCGCTCGAGGCCCTGGTCGACGGTGACCTGCGGATGACCTTCGCCGAACTCGACGCGGCCGTCACCCGGTTCGCCCGGGCTGCGGTCGCCCACGGTCTCGAGCCGGGGGACCGCGTCGTCGTCTGGGCCCCGAACAGCGCCGACTGGGTCGTCAGCGCCCTCGGCGTGCTGGCCGCCGGCGGCGTGCTCTGCCCCGTCAACACCCGTTTCCGCGGAGCGGAGGCGCGGGACGCCATCGCCAAGGTCCGGGCCACGATGGTCATCCTCGACGACACCTTCCTGCGCGCCGACTACCTGGCCGCGCTGCGCGGCGACGGGCCACCACCGGCCGTCGGGCACCCCGTGCCGCTGCTGCCCTCGGTGCGCACCGTCGTCGACCTGTCCGGCGCCGGCCGCGAGCAGGCCGGTGACGGCGTGTGGTCCCTGGCCGACTTCACCGCGCTGGCCGACCAGGTCGCCCCCGGCGTCGTCGACCAACGGATCGCCGCCCTCGACTCCGAGGGCATGGCCGACATCCTGTTCACCTCGGGCGCCACCGGCTACCCCAAGGGTGCGATGGTCTCGCACGCCTCGAACCTGCGCGTCAACCGGGAGTGGGCCCGGCTCGTCGGGCTGCGGCGCGGCGACCGCTACCTCATGGTCAACCCGTTCTTCCACAGCTTCGGCTACCGGGCCGGCATCCTGGCCTGCCTGCTCATGCGTGCCACGATCATCCCGGTCGCCGTGTTCGACGTCGGGACCGTGCTGCGCCTCGTCGAGCGGGAACGCGTCACCGTCTTCCCCGGCGCGCCCACCGTGTACACCTCCCTGCTCGAGCACCCCGACTTCGGCGCCCACGACGTCAGCTCGGTGCGCCTGGCCGTCACCGGGGCCACGGTCGTGCCGGTGCCGCTGCTGCGCCGGATGCGCGAGGAACTCGGCTTCCGCGACGTCATCACCGCCTACGGCCTGACCGAGACGTGCGGCACCGCGACCGTGTGCCCGCCCGACACCGACCTCGAGCGGATCTCGACCAGCTGCGGACGGGCGATCCCGGGCACCGAGCTGCGGATCGTCGGTCTCGACGGACAGCCGCTGCCGACCGGTGAGGCCGGCGAGATCCTCGTGCGCGGCTACAACGTGATGCTGGGCTACTTCGAGGACCCGGTCGCCACGGAGCAGGCCATCGACGAGGACGGTTGGCTGCACACCGGTGACGTCGGCTGGGTCGACGAGGACGGCTACCTGCGCATCACCGACCGGATCAAGGACGTCTACATGGTCGGGGGCTTCAACGTCTATCCCGCCGAGGTCGAGCGCGTGCTGCACGAGCACCCGGCGGTCTCCGACGTCGCCGTCGTCGGGGTCCCCGACGCGCGGATGGGCGAGGTCGGCAGCGCCTTCGTGCAGACCGTGCCCGACTGGAGCGGGGACGAGTCGGTGCTCGTCGCCGAGCTCGACGCGTGGTGCCGGGACCGGCTGGCCAACTTCAAGCGCCCCCGCAGCTTCAGCATCGTCCCGACCCTGCCACGAACCCCGAGCGGGAAGATCCAGAAGTTCAAGCTCACCGGGTGAGCCCGGCGCTCGCGGTCCCGCCACCGGGGCCTCGAAGCAGGCCCTCGTACGGCCGGCGGCCGGGGTACGGCGATGGTCGTCGAGCGGCTCTCCCGGCGCCCTGGCTCTCCCGGCGCCCCGGCTCTCCCCGCGCCCCGGCGCCCGGTCCCGGCGCCCGGTCCCGGTCCCGGTCCCGGTCCGGGTGTGCGGGTCCACGGCCGGGCGCGGGTCAGTGCCGGCGCAGCGCCGCCGCGAGGGTCGCCGCCCGGCCGGCGAGGGAGGCCGACTGCTCGGCGAACGAGGCCGCGGTGCGGTCGCCACCGCTCATCGCGCCCTGCGCGACCCTGGTGTGCACGCCCTCGACGATGCACGCGGTCTTCCACCAGTTGTAGGCGACGAAGTAGTCGACTCGCGCCGGGTCGGCGCCGGTGGCGAGGCAGTACCGGGCGAGCAGCTCGTCCCGGGTCGAGAAGCCGGGCAGGACCGTGGCCGGGTCGTGCAGCGCACGGGCCGCGTCGTCGGCCTGCGCCCAGTAGACGAGCAGCTGGCCGATGTCGGCCACCGGGTCCCCGACCGTGGCCAGCTCCCAGTCGAGCACGCCCCGCACCCGCCACCGGGAGTCGAGCATGCAGTTGTCGAGGCGGAAGTCCCCGTGCACGATTCCCGAGCGGGACTGCTCGGGAGCCGTGGCCACGAGATGCTCGTGCGCGGTTTCCAGATCGGGCAGGTCGCGGATCCTGGTCCGGTGCCAGTTCTCGTGCCAACGCCTGAGCTGGCGGGTGACGTAGTCACGACGACGGGCCAGCCCCGCGAGGCCGATGACCTCCGGTTCGAGCCGGTGCAGGGCCACGAGGGCGTCGACGAGCGTGGGGCCGATGAGCGCGCGGTCGGCCTCGGTGGTGAGCCGCTCGACGTCGGCGGGGCTGCGCAGGATCGTGCCGTCGAGGTGCTCGAGCACGACGAGCGGGGCGCCGGCCACCTCGCCCGTCTCCTCGGCGGCGAGCACTCGCGGCACCGGGAGGTGGCCGTGCAGGCCACGCAGGATCCGCGCCTCGCGCAGCACGTCGTGCGCGGTGGCCGGGTGGTCCCCGAGCGGTGGACGCCGCAGGACGACGACATGGCCGGCCTGGTCGGTGGTCCGGTAGGTGAGGTTGGAGCGTCCCCCGGCGAGGAGCTCGTGTCGCAGGTTCCCCTGTAGCTCGGGTACGGCGCGGCCGAGCCAGGCGTCGACCTCCGCCGGGAGTCCGGCGGGTTGGGTGGTGCCGATCGGGGCCGGACCGGTCCGCGCGTGACCTGCTGCCGTCATCGGAGCGCCTCCTCGCCGTCGGAACGACGAGCGTAGCAAGCGCTTGGTTGATTTGCCGGGTCGTGCGCCGAGGCGTGGGCGCCCTTTGGCGCGGGCCGGCCGTGCTCAGGCGCGGGTGAGGAACCCGTCGAGGTAGACCGAGACGAAGTCGTCGGCGAAGGCCGCCCGGGAGTACGACGGGGTCGGCCGGAACCAGCGGACGGAGAGCCACAGTGAGTCACGCAGGAGGCCGTGCAGCACGCGCACCGGGATGTCGTCGCGGAAGTCGCCGCTGGCGATGCCGGCCTCGAGCACCTGGATCCAGGCCTGCTGGATCGACGTGGCCGACTCGCGGATGCGCTCGTAGCCGTCGATCGTGGGCAGGTAGGTGCTCAGGTTCTGGTAGATCTCGGTCGCGTGCGGGTGGGCCTCGATGGTGGCCAGTGAACTCGTCACGAGCTCGCGTAGTTGGGTCGCCGGGCTCCGGTCGGACGCCAGCACCGTGGCGTAGCGGGAGGCCAGGTCGGTCAGGTAGTCCGAGATGATCGCGTCGACCATCTCGTCCTTGGACTTGAAGTGGTGGTAGAGGCTGCCCGAGAGCATGCCGACCGAGTCGGCGATCTCGCGGACGGTCGTGGCGACGATCCCTTTGGCCGCGAAGAGGTGTGCGGCGTTGTCGAGGATGACCGAGCGGCGGTCCTGGGTCACCGGCATCTGGGGTACTCCCGGTTCCTCGATCGTAGTTGGTCAAGCGCTTGTTTATACCACTTCGACGGCTCCCGTAGCCGGCACGGGCATGGATGTCTCTTGACCGGGAAAACCGTGCCGTCTATGGTGCAGCCAACCAAGCGCTCGTTCGGTCGCGTCGGGGGCCGCGCTCCGGACCCCGATCCGCCGGAAGAGGCTGCCCGCATGTCCGATCCGAGGACCGCACCGGTCCCCACCGTCCTGCCCGGCAACGGGCCTGGTGGTCCACCCGCCTCCCGGGCGGCGGACGGGGAGGCCGGTCTGCTCGCCGGCCGCGTCGTCCTCGTCACCGGCGCCGCCAACGGGTTGGGGGCGGCGTACGCGCGCGGCATCGCCGCGGCCGGGGCCCACGTGGTCGCCGTCGACCTCGACGCACAGGGACTCGAACGGCTCAGCGGGCAGCTCGCCGCAGCCGGTGGCCGCAGCTCGACCAGGGTCGCCGACATCGCCGACTGGACGACCGCGCACGACCTCGTGCGTGACTGTCTCGCCGAGTACGGCCAGCTCGACGGCCTGGTCAACAACGCTGGCGTCTTCGCCATGGCCCACGCCGGCACCGAGTCCGAGGCCACGGTACGCCGGATGATCGAGGTCAACGTGCTCGGCACCATCGCCTGGGGCAACGCCGCGATCGCGACGATGCGCACCCAGGGCCACGGGGTCCTGGTCAACGTCACCTCGGCTGAGCAGATGGGCCGTGCCGAGACGGCCGTGTACGGGGCGACGAAGGCCGCGATCGCCACGCTCACCTACGCGTGGGCTGCCGAACTCGCCGGGGCCGGAATCCGGGTGAACGCGATCTCCCCGAACGCCCAGACCCGGATGGCCGAGGTGCTCGAGCAGTTCCGCGGTGCCCCGAGCGGGCAGAACGCGGCGATCGCGCCGGAGGCCAACGTGCCGCTGCTGCTCTACCTGCTCTCGGACCTCAGCGCCGAGCTCACCGGTCAGGTGCTGCGCTCCTGCGGTCCCGAACTGATGCTGACCACCCACCCGGCGCTCGCCGACCCCGTGCTGCGACATCCGGCGTGGACCCCGGAGCGGATCGCCGAGGCCGTCACCACGCGGCTGCACCTGGCGCCCCTCGGGGTACGCCGGGTGCGCATCGAGTACCTCGACTGACCCGACGGCCGATCCCGAACCGACAGGAGTCCGATGTCCGCGATCAACCCGATCTGCGTCAGCGGCATGGCCGCGACGTCCTGGGCCCTGCCCGAGGAGATCGCGATGTACCGGCGTGCCGGCACCGACCTCGTCGGCCTGCAGTGCGGCAAGGTCGCCGCCTTCGGCGTGCCGGCCCTCGGCGATCTGCTCGCCGAGCACGACGTGCGGCTCGGCTACCTCGTGCACGGCTTCACCGCCCATCCGGACGACGAGTCGGGCTGGGCGCAGCAGGTCGCGGCACTACAGGCCGGCGTCGTCGACGCCGGTACGCTCGGGGCCGACCTCGTCTACCTCACGTCGGGCCCGTCGGCACACCTGACGTGGGAGGAGGCGGCCGACCGGTTCGCCGCGCGGATCAGCCCGGTCGTGGCCACCGCCCGGGAGCACGGCGTACGCCTCGCCGTGGAGAACACCCTGCCGGTCAGGTGCGACCTCAGCTTCACCCACAGCGCGCGGGACGCCTTCGCCCTGGCCGACCTCTGCGGCATCGGCAGCTGCCTCGACCTCTACTGCTGCTGGCAGGAGCGGGGCCTGACCGACCTGGTCCGTGAGCGGGTCGCGCAGATCGAGCTCGTGCAGGTGTCCGACTTCCGGGTCGGCACCTCGACCTTCCCGAACCGGTGGGTGCCCGGGGACGCCGACCTGCCGGTGGCCGGCCTGCTGGGGACCGTGCTGCGGGCCGGCTACCCCGGCATCGTCGACGTCGAGTTGCTCGGCCCGGCCATCGAGGCCGAGGGTGTCGAGTCGGCGGTGACCCGCTCGGTCACGTGGACGCGCGAGCAGATCACGGCGGCGCGACCCTGAGCGCTCAGGGCAGGTCCGCCCACCGGGGCGCGCGCCTGGCGACGAACGCGGCCGCGCCCTCGGCGGCATCCGGTCCGGCCAGCAGTTCGAGGGTCGCGAGTCGGTTGGCCGCGGCGAGGTCGCGTTCGCGGGTGTCCAGGCTCAGGTGCATGAGCCGTTTGGTCGCCTGCACCGCTGCCGGGGAGTGGGCCGCGATCCGGGCGCCGAGCGCGAGCGCGCGCGGGAGGACCTCGTCGGCGGGGGCCACGACGTTGACCAGGCCCAGTTGGTAGGCCCGGGCCGCCGGAAGCGGCTCGGTCGTCAACCCGAGTTCGAGGGCGACGGCGACCGGCAGGCGGCGGGGCAGGTCGGTACCGCCCTCGGAGGCGGCGATGCCGCGTCCCACCTCGGGCAGGGCGAAGTAGACGTGCTCGGCCGCCACCACGAGGTCGCAGGCGAGGGCGAGTTCGAAGCCGCCGCCGACGGCGGGCCCGTTGACCGCGGCGACGACCGGCTTGCGGTAGCCGCCGCGCAGCAGCGTCAGCGGACTGCGGGCCACGTCGACGAGGCGCCCCTGCGCCGCGGCGCGCAGGTCCATCCCGGCGCTGAAGGCCAGCTCGCCGGTGCCGGTGAGGACGACCGCGCGCACGCCCGGGTCCGCGTCGTACCCGAGCAGGGCGTCGGTCATCGCCAGGAGGGTTTCGGGGTCGAGGGCGTTGCGCACCTGCGGCCGGTTGATCCTGATGACCCCCACCGCATCGACGCGCTCGCATACCACGTTCTCCATCGTCCCGTCCTCCCAGCCGCCAAGGGCTTGACCCTCTCCTGGAGGCTGCCTAGGCTACCAACCAAGCGCTTGCTACATGGTCACCGGCCGCGGACACTCCGGCACGCGACTCGCCCTTCGCACCGCTCGCCGCCGCGCTCGAGCAGTACCCCGACAGACGCAACGATGAGGGACACATGGCCGACAAGACTCTGACTACCCGCGACGTCGTGTCGCGGCTCGAATCCGGCATGACCATCGGTATCGGGGGATGGGGCTCACGGCGCAAGCCGATGGCCCTCGTGCGCGAGATCCTGCGCTCCGACCTCAGGGACCTGACCGTCGTCAGCTACGGCGGGCCGGACGTCGGCCTGCTCTGCGCCGCCGGCAAGGTCAGGAAGGTCGTCTTCGGTTTCGTCTCCCTCGACAGCATCGCCCTCGACCCGCACTTCCGCGCCGCGCGGCAGAGCGGCGCCGTCGAGGTCGCCGAGTACGACGAGGGCATGCTCCAGTGGGGGCTGTACGCCGCCGGCATCCGCCTGCCCTTCCTGCCGACCCGCGCCGGCCTCGGTTCGGACGTCATGACGCACAACCCCGACCTCAAGCTCGTCCAGGACCCGTACGGGACCGAGCAGCTCGTGGCCATGCCGCCGCTGCGCCTCGACGTGGCCCTCGTGCACATGAACCGCGCCGACGCCCGGGGCAACGGTCAGTTCCTCGGGCCCGACCCGTACTTCGACGACCTCTACTGCCTCGCCGCCGACCAGGCCTTCATGTCCTGCGAGCGGATCGTGCCCACGGCCGAGCTCGGCGCCGCCGGGCATCCGGCGACGATCAAGATCAACCGCCAGCTCGTCACCGGCGTCGTCGAGACCCCGAACGGCGCGCACTTCACCTCCTGCGCCCCCGACTACCCGCGCGACGAGGCCTTCCAGCGGGAGTACGTCACGGCCGCTGGCGACCCGCAGGCCTGGGCCACCTTCGAGAAGCGGTACCTGTCCGGTACCGAGGACGACTACCAGGCGGCCGTCGCCGCCCGAGCCGAGGAGGTCGCATGAGCAGCACCGTCACCGAGCCCGCGGACCAGCCCACGAGCGGCGCCACCACTGCCGACGCGCCGGTGACCCGGGCCGAGTACTGCGCCGTCGCCGTGGCGGACGCGTTCGCCGGCGACGGTGAGTTCATCGCCAGCGCCTTCGGCACGATCCCGGCCATCGGCGTCCGCCTCGCCCGGCTCACCGTCGCCCCCGACCTGCTGCTCACCGACGGTGAGGCCACCTTCGTCTCCGGCACCTGGCAGATCGGCGCGGACCCGCACGCCACCGAGGGCGTCGTCGTCGAGGGCTGGAGCCCGTTCCGCACGATCTTCGACCTCGTCTGGCACGGCAAGCGGCACGTGATGATGATCCCGAGCCAGATCGACGGGCACGGCAACACCAACATCTCGGCCATCGGCGACTACGCCCAGCCCAAGGTCCAGCTGCTCGGCGTGCGCGGCGCCCCCGGCAACAGCGTCTACCACCCGACCAGCTACTGGGTGCCCAAACACTCCACCCGCACCTTCGTCCGGACCGTCGACATGGTCTCCGGCGTCGGTACCGACAACGCCCGCGCCGCCGGCCCGGCCGCCAGCGCGCACCACGACCTGCGCCGGGTCGTCACCAACCTCGCGGTCCTCGACTTCGGCGGCCCCGACGGCACGATGCGCCTGCTCAGCCTGCACCCCGGTGTCACGCTCGAGGAGTTCCGCGCGGCCACCGGCTGTGACGTGCACGTCGAGGGTGAGGTGCCGGCCACCCGCGAGCCGAGCGCCGAGGAGCTGCGCCTGATCCGCGAGGTCATCGACCCCCGCTCGCTGCGCGACCGCGAGATCCCCGCATGAACCGGGCCCCGGGGCCGCACCCGGCGCTGCGCACCCGGGCGACCGACCTGTTCGGGGTGCGGTACCCGATCGTCCAGACCGGCATGGGCTACGTCTCCGACGTGCGCCTGACCACCGCGACGGCCAACGCCGGCGGGCTGGGCATCCTCGCGGCCGGCCTGCTCTCCTACGACGAGCTCGTCGTGGCCGTCGAGCAGATCCAGGCCGGCACGGACGCGCCGTTCGGCGTCAACATCCGCGCCGACCAGCCCGACGTCGTCAAGCGCATCGACCTGCTCATCTCGGCCGGCGTCAGGGTCGCCTCCTTCGCGCTGGCCCCCAAGCAGGAACTCCTCGCCAGGTGCAAGGACGCCGGCCTCGTCGTCGTCCCGTCGATCGGCGCGCGCCGCCACGCCGAGAAGGTCGCCGCGTGGGGCGCCGACGCCGTCATCGTCCAGGGCGGTGAGGGCGGCGGCCACACCGGCGGCGTGCCCACCAGCCTGCTGCTGCCCCAGGTCGTCGACGCCGTCGACATCCCGGTCATCGGCGCCGGTGGCTTCTTCGACGGCCGCGGCCTCGTCGCCGCGCTGGCCTACGGTGCCGAGGGCATCGCCATGGGCACCCGCTTCCTGCTCACCAGCGACTCGCCGGTCCAGCCGTCGGTCAAGGACGTCTACCTCGCCAAGACGGTCAACGACACCGTCCTGACCCTGCAGGTCGACGGCGTGCCGCAGCGCGTGCTGCGGGCCGGCACGATCGAGGAGCTGGAGCGCACCTCCACCGTCGGCCGGCTGCTGCGGGCCGCGCGCAACGCCGTCGCCTTCCAGAAGCTGTCCCGCACACCGTGGGGCGAGATGGTCCGGGAGGGCCTGGCCATGCGCAAGGCCCACGACCTGACGTGGAGCCAGGTCGTCATGGCGGCCAACGCGCCGATGCTCTACCGGTCGGCCCTGCTGGAGGGCAGGACGGACGTCGGCGTCATGGCCACCGGTCAGGTCGTCGGACTCATCGACGACATCCCGAGCGTCGCCGAACTCATCGACCGCATCATCGACGAGGCCACCCGGACCCTCGACCGGCTCGGCGTGCCCGCGCCGGTCGCGGCGACCCCGGCCGGGCACAAGGAGGACTAGTCATGGGAGCACTGCAGGGACGGGTCGTCGTCGTCACCGGCGCCGGCCGCGGCCTCGGCCGTGAGCACGCGCTGCTCGCCGCCGCCGAAGGCGCCTCGGTCGTCGTCGCCGACACCGGCGCCGCCGCCAACGGCACCGGCAGCGACCCCTCGGTCGTCGAGGCCGTCGCCGCCGAGATCACCACCGCCGGCGGGCAGGCCGTGGCCAGCACCGCGGACGTCGCCACCACCGAGGGCGCCGGCGAGCTGCTCGCGCTCGCCCGGGACACCTACGGGCGCGTCGACGGCCTCGTCAACAACGCCGGAATCCTGCGGGACCGGATGTTCGTCAACATGAGCGAGGACGACTGGGACGCGGTGATCCGTGGCCAGCTGCGCGCGACGTTCGCGCCGTGCCGGGTGTTCGCCGACCACTGGCGCACCGAGTCCAAGGCCGGCAACCCGCCGGTCGCCTCGATCGTCAACGTCTCCTCGACCTCGGGCCTCGTCGGCGCCGTCGGGCAGACGAACTACGGCGCGGGCAAGGCCGGCATCGCCGCCCTCACCGTCATCCTCGCCGAGGAGATCGGCCGCTACGGCGTGCGCGTCAACGCGATCGTCCCGGTCGCCCGTACCCGGATGACCCAGGACCTGCCCGGCATCGGCGAGCTGGTCGCCGCACCGGCCGACCCCGCCGCGTTCGACGTCTACCACCCGGGCAACGTCTCCCCGCTCGTCGCCTGGCTGCTCACCGCCGACGCGCCGGTGACCGGCGAGGTGTACTACGCCAAGGGTGGCGAGATCCGTCGCTTCGCGCCGTGGAGCTACGACTGGACCGTCGACAAGGGCGCCCGCTGGACCGTCGAGGAGATCGCGAAGGAGATGGCTGCCCGTGTCTGACACCGGTCACACCGACGTCGGCGACTGGGCCGGCCCCGCCCACGGGCTGCTCTCCGGGCGCTCGGTGCTCGTCACCGCCGCAGCCGGCACCGGCATCGGCTTCGCGACGGCGCGTCGCGCCGCCGAGGAGGGCGCGCGGGTCGCCACCAGCGACCGTCACGAGCGCCGCCTCGCCGAGTCGGCCGACGAGATCGAGCGGCTCACCGGCACCCGGCCGCTCGCGGTGCCCTGCGACGTCACCGACCAGGCCCAGCTCGACCGCCTCATGGACACCGTCGCCGCCGAGTTCGGCGGCATCGACGTGCTCGTCAACAACGCCGGCCTCGGTGGCACCGCGGCCGTGCAGGACATGACCGACGACCAGTGGGACTCCGTCCTGTCGGTGACCCTGACCTCGACGTTCAAGGCGACCCGGTCGGTGCTGCGACACATGATCCCGGCCGGCAGGGGGGTCATCGTCAACAACGCCTCCGTCATCGGCTGGCGCGCGCAGAAGGGGCAGGCGCACTACGCCGCGGCCAAGGCCGGCGTCATGGCGCTGACCCGGTGCTCGGCCCTCGACGTCGCCGAGCACGGCATCCGGGTCAACGCGGTGTCGCCGAGCATCGCGATGCACGCCCACCTGGCCAGGGTTACCAGCGACGAGCTGCTCGCCGAGCTGTCGGCCCAGGAGGCCTTCGGCCGGGCCGCGACGCCGTGGGAGATCGCCAACGTCATCGTCTTCCTCGCCAGTGACTACTCGTCGTACATGACCGGCGAGGTCGTGTCCGTCTCGAGCCAGCACCCGTGACCACCCGGTGCGTGCCGGCGGCCCGTGCCGGCGCGCACCGACCACCGAAAGGAGCCTGTCGTGGCCAACCCCGACGCGCAGGGCGTCACCGGCGCCCCCTTCCGGCTCGACGTCGAGCGCGGCAAGATCCGCGAGTTCGCGCTGGCCACCGGAGCGGCCGACGCGGCCTACCTGCAGGAGGAGGACCCGGTCGTACAGCCGACGTTCCTCACGACGACCTTCTTCTGGCAGGGCGAGGACGCAAACCCGTGGTCCGCGGTCGAGCTCGACCAGCAGCGCGGCCTGCACGCCGAGCAGCAGTACACCTTCTTCGGCGAGCCGCCCCGCGCCGGGACCAGGCTCACCTGCCGGTCGCGCATCGGCGAGATCTACACCAAGGTGGGACGCCGTGGCGGTGAGATGACCTTCGCCGTGATGTACACCGACTTCCGCGACGAGAGCGGGCGTCTCGTCGCCCAGGCCAAGCTCACCGGTGTCGAGACGGCCCGCCCGCCGGACACCGGGGCCGCGACGCAGGACGGAGCGTCCGCATGAGCGACTCGACCGCCACCACCCGGCCCGGCACGACCGAGGTCGACCTGCCCGTCCCGGCGACCCCGCCGGTGCGCGTCCACGGCCCGGTGACCCGCACCGACTTCGTGCGCTACCAGGGCGCCTCGGGTGACATGAACCCGATCCACCACGACGAGGTCTTCGCCCGCGCCGCCGGGTTCCCGAGCCCCTTCTCGGTGGGCATGTGGCAGGCCAGCCTGCTCGGCACCTACGCCACCGACTGGCTCGGCGGCCCCAACGTACGGGACTTCCGCATCCGCTTCCTGGCCCAGGTGTGGCCGGGCGACACCCTCACGCTCGAGGGTGTTCCGCTGCGCACCTACGTGCTCGAGGGGGAGGACGGTCGGCAGGCCCGCGTCGACGTCGAGCTGACCTGCCGGCGTCAGACCGGTGACACGGCGGTCACCGCCTGGGCGACGTTCGTGCTGCCCGAGGCCGCCCTCGACACCGCCGTCGGGGGCGCGACACCCGAGACCACCGAGCCGCCCGAGACCACCGAGGAGCAGGGATGACCCCCACGACCCACCCGTCGGTGACGGCGACCACCCACCCCGACGGGATCGCCGAGATCGTCGTGGACAATCCACCGGTCAACGCGCTGCCCGTGGCCGGCTGGTTCGCGCTCGCCTCCGCTCTCGACGCCGCCGGCGCCGACGAGTCGGTGCGGGTCGTCGTGCTGCGCGCCGAGGGCCGCGGTTTCAACGCCGGCGTCGACATCAAGGAGATGCAGCGCACCGACGGCTTCACCGCGCTGCTCGGCGCCAACCGCGGCTGCTACGCCGCGTTCAAGGCCGTGTACGAGTGCCCCGTCCCGGTCGTCACCGCCGTCAACGGCTTCTGCCTCGGGGGCGGCATCGGCCTGGTCGGCAACTCCGACGTCATCGTCGCCTCCGACGACGCCACCTTCGGCCTGCCCGAGGTCGACCGCGGCGCCCTCGGCGCCGCGACCCACCTGTCCCGGTTGGTGCCCCAGCACCGGATGCGCGCCATGGTCTACACCTCGGCCACGGCCACCGCCCAGGAGCTGCACGCCTACGGCTCGGTGCACACCGTCGTACCCCGCGAGCAGCTGCGCGGGGCGGCGCTCGCGGTCGCGACCCAGATCGCCGGGAAGGACCCCACCGTCATCCGGGCCGCCAAGGCCTCGCTCAACGGCATCGACCTGTGGGACGTCAACCGCAGCTACCGCTTCGAGCAGGGCTTCACCTTCGAGCTCAACCTCTCCGGGGTCGCCGACCGGGCCCGCGACGAGTTCGCCGGTACCGAAAAGGCGGCGCGTCCGGGCAGCGAGGGCTGAGCCGTGCGTGCGATGGTGGTCCGGGCGCTCGGAGGGCCCGAGGCGCTCACGGTCACGGACGGGCCGCAGCCGCAGCCCGGCCCCGGGCAGGTACTCGTCGACGTCGTCGGTGCCGGGGTGAACTTTCCCGACGGCCTCATCGTCGCCGGCACCTACCAGACCAGGCCGGAGCTGCCGTTCGTGCCCGGCTGCGAGGTCGCCGGCACGGTCGCGGCGCTCGGCGACGGGGTGACCGGCCCGCCCGTCGGCACCCGCGTCATCGGCTTCTGTGGACTCGGCGGCTACGCCACGCAGGTGCTCGTCGACGCCCGCATGGTCCACCCGTTGCCCGAGGGCATCGACCTCGTCGAGGCCAGCACGGTGCCCGTCGTCTACGGCACGTCCTACCACGGGCTCGTCGACCGGGCCGGCCTCGCCGCCGGCGAGACGCTGCTCGTGCTCGGCGCCTCCGGCGGCGTCGGCCTCACCGCCGTGCAGATCGGCAAGGCTCTGGGCGCGACCGTGATCGCGGCCGCCTCGACCGAGGACAAGCGTGCGCTGTGCCGGGCGCACGGGGCCGACCACGCCATCGGCTACGACGACCTGACGGCGACGGTGCGCGGGCTGACCGGCGGCGCCGGCACCGACGTCGTCTACGACCCGGTCGGTGGCGACGCCGCCACCGCGGCGCTGCGTGCCCTCTCGTGGGCCGGGAGGTTCCTCACCGTCGGCTACGCGGCGGGCGAGATCCCGCAGGTCAAGCTCAACCGGCTGCTGCTCACCGAGGGCGCGGTGCTGGGGGTCCTCTGGGGCGCCTGGGCCAAGCGCAACCCGGAGGCGAACGCCGCGAACATGACGACGCTGCTCGAGTGGATCGCCGCCGGCCCGCTGAGGCCGCACGTCAGCGAGGTCTTCCCGCTCGAGGAGGCGGCCCGCGCACTCGGCACGGTGCTCAACCGCGGCGCTCGCGGCAAGATCGCCCTACGCACGCAGGCAAGGAGTGACGGTGGCTGACGCGACCGATCCGACCCGGATGGACCTCGGCCCCGGCCCGCGATCGCGCGAGCTGCTCGCGACGTTGCGCACGTTCATGGCCGAGCACGTCTACCCCGCCGAACGGGTGTACGCCGCCCAGCTCGGTGCCGCGGCCCGCGAGAACGGGGGAGTGTCCCACGTCCTGCCGCCGGTCGTCGAGGAACTGAAGGACACGGCGCGCAAGCTGGGCCTGTGGAACCTCTTCCTGCCCGACCTGTCGGGCCTGACCAACCTCGAGTACGCCTACCTCGCCGAGGAGACCGGACGCTCGCCCTACCTCGCCCCCGAGGCGCTCAACTGTGCCGCGCCGGACACGGGCAACATGGAGCTGCTGCACATGTTCGGCACGCCCGCGCAGAAGCAGCGGTGGCTCACCCCGTTGCTCGAGGGCACGATGCGTTCCGGCTTCTCGATGACCGAGCCGGACGTGGCCTCCTCCGACGCCCGCAACATCTCCACCTCGATCGTGCGCGACGGCGCCGAATACGTGATCAACGGACGCAAGTGGTGGACGACCGGCGCGGCCGACCCGCGCTGCGACATCCTCGTGCTGATGGGCAAGACGGACCCGGAGGCGGTCGTCTACCGGCAGCAGTCGATGGTTCTCGTGCCGGTCGACACCCCCGGGGTGACGATCGTGCGCTCCCTGCCGATCTTCGGCTACCACGACCAGCACGGCCACTGCGAGATCCGGTTCGACGACGTGCGGGTGCCGGTGACGAACCTGCTCGGCGCCGAGGGCGACGGTTTCGCGATCGCCCAGGCCCGCCTCGGTCCGGGCCGTATCCACCACGCGATGCGCTGCCTCGGCATGGCCGAGCGGGGCCTCGAACTCATGGTGCGCCGGACGATGGCCCGTGAGGCGTTCGGCGGCCCGCTCTCCGAGCAGGGCGTGGTGCGCACCTGGATCGCCGAGTCCCGCATGGAGATCGAGCAGGCCCGCCTGCTCGTGCTCAAGGCGGCGTGGCTCATCGACCGGGTCGGGATCCAGGGCGCCGCGACCGAGATCGCCGCGATCAAGGTCGTCGCGCCACGGGTGGCCCGCAACGTGCTGGACCGTTCGATCCAGGCACACGGCGGCGGCGGGGTCACCGACGACTTCCCGATCGCCCGGATGTGGGCCAGCGCCCGGATCCTCGGCATCGCCGACGGCCCGGACGAGGTGCACCTGCGGACGGTGGCGCGCACCCAACTACGCCGCTACCGGGACGCCGCGCCAACGGCCGTCGCCGAGACAGGGCGGGGCTGAGATGGATCTGACCTGGTCGGCGCAGGACGAGCAGTTCCGGTCCGAGGCCCGCGACTGGCTGGCCGCGAACGTGCCGCGGCAGCCGTTGCCCTCCGGGGACACCGCGGAAGGCTTCGCCCGGCACCTGGAGTGGGAGCGGGCGCTGCACGCGGACCGGTGGTCGGTCGTGTCGTGGCCCAGACGGTACGGCGGTCGCGAGGCCTCGATCTGGCAGTGGCTCATCTTCGAGGAGGAGTACTACCGGGCCGGTGCGCCGCAGCGGGTGACGCAGAACGGCATCTACCTGCTGGCCCCGACGATCTTCGAGTTCGGCACCGAGCAGCAGCAGGACGAGCTGCTGCCGCGGATGGCGGCGGCGCAGGACCTGTGGGCCCAGGGCTGGTCGGAGCCGGGCGCGGGCAGCGACCTGGCCGGGATCCGATCCCGGGCGGTGCGGGACGAGCAGGCCGGCGGCTGGCGCCTGAGCGGGCAGAAGACCTGGTCGACCCGGGGCGCGTTCTGCACCCACCTGTTCGGGTTGTTCCGCACCGACCCGCAGTCCGAGCGCCATCGGGGACTGACCTACTTCCTCGTGCCGCTGGACACCCCGGGCGTGACGGTGCGCGGGTTCGACCGGCTCGACGGTGACCAGGGCTTCGCCGACGTGTTCTTCGAGGACGCGTTCGTACCGGACTCGGCGGTTCTCGGCGGTGTCCACCAGGGATGGTCGGTCGCGATGGCGACGACCGGGTCGGAGCGGGGCCTGACGCTGCGCTCGCCGGGGCGCTTCCTCAAGGCGGCCGACGCGCTCGTGGCGCTCGCGGGCGGGCGGGCCGAGGCGGCGACCGATCTGCTCCGCGACCGGGTGGCGCGCTCGTGGATGCAGGCGCACGCCTACCAGCAGTTCACGCTCGCGCAGGTCACCGACATCGTCGAGGGGCGTCCGGCCGGTGCCCGGTCGAGCCTCAACAAGGTCTTCTGGTCCGAGCTGGACATCGCGTTGCACGAGACGGCGCTGGAACTGCTCGGTCCGGACGCGCTCGTCGACGGCCCCTGGACCCGCGGCTACCAGTTCTCGCTGTCGGGCCCGATCTACGCGGGCACCAACGAGATCCAGCGCAACATCATCGCCGAGCGCCTGCTCGGTCTGCCGAGGAGGTGACCGGACGTGCGATTCGCGCCGAGTGACGAGCAGCGTGATCTCGAGGCGGTCGTCCGTGAGGTGCTCACCGACCGGTGCGCGCCGGAGACGGTACGCGCCGGAGCGGGGTCGGCGCAGGTCGTCTCGCTGGCCGAGGGCCTGACCGGCCTCGGCATGGCGGGGCTGCTCGTGTCCGAGGACGACGGAGGGCTGGGCCTGGACGAGAACCATCTCGTGTCGGTCTTCGAGCAGATCGGGTACGCCGCTGCCCCGCTGCCGCTCACGGCGACCCTGGCGGTCGCTCCGGTGGTGCTCGTCGCGGGCGCCCCGGACCTGCTGGCGAGCCTGGTCGAGGGGGCTCTCCAGGTCGGCGCCGACCCTGCGGCGACCGGGCGGGTCGCGTTCGGTTCCGGTGTCGACCTGGTGCTGAGCGGCGGCTTCGGCGGCACCGGGCGGATCGAGGTCCTCGACGTGTCCGAGGCGACGTCCTCGGCGGTGCCGTCGGTCGACGGAGGGCTGGACCTGACCGAGCACGCGGACGCGCGGCTCGTGACGACCGTGGACGACCCGCAGGTGGTGCGGCTGGCCTGGGAGCGGGGAGTGCTGGCGGCCTCGGCCGAACTCGTCGGGCTGGCCCGACGGATGCTCGACCTCACGGTCGAGCACGTGCGCACCAGGAAGCAGTTCGGGGTGCCGATCGGCAGCTTCCAGGCGGTCAAGCACCACCTCGCCACGGCGCTGCTGCAGCTGGAGTTCGCCGCGCCGGCGGTGGCGGCGGCCGGGTTCGAGCTGGCCGCGGACGCTCCGGGCCGGCTGCGCTCGCTGGCGACGGCCAAGGCGTTGGCGTCCGAGGCGGCGCACGTGGTGGGCCGGGCCGCTCTGCAGTGCCACGGCGCGATCGGGTACACGACCGAGTACGACCTCCAGCTGTTCCTCAAGCGGTCGTGGGCTCTGGAGTCGTCGTGGGGCAGTGCCCCCTGGCACCGGGCGGCTCTGCTCGAGGAGCTCGGTATCGGCCTGACCGGTGCGCGCCCCGCGTCCTGACCGTGTGCCCGGTAGTCACTCGGCCCTGCCGCACCGGCGGCCCGTGACCCGCACGACGTACCCCCGATCCGGGGCGAGAAGGAGACCCAGATGAGCGAGACCAACGGCGCGGCCCCGCACCACGCGGAGGTGGAGGTCGTCCGGTACGAGACGCGGGGGCCGGTGGCCGTCGTGACGATGAACCGGCCGGAGTACCGCAACGCGCAGAACTCCGCGATGACCTACGCCCTCGACGACGCGTTCTACCGTGCGGCCGCCGACGACGAGGTGAAGGTCATCGTCCTGGCGGGGGCGGGGAAGCACTTCTCGGCCGGTCACGACATCGGCACGCCGGGTCGTGACGTCGACCAGTCGTTCGACCGGCGGGCCGGCCTGTGGTGGGACCATGTCGGAAAGGCCGGGGTGGACAGCCGGTACGCCCGCGAGTCCGAGGTGTACCTCGGGATGTGCCGCCGCTGGCGTGAGCTGCCGAAGCCGACGATCGCCATGGTGCAGGGGGCGTGTATCGCCGGTGGCCTCATGCTCGCCTGGTCGTGCGATCTCGTCGTCGCCGCGGACGACGCGTTCTTCGCCGACCCGGTCGTGCGGATGGGGATCCCCGGGGTCGAGTACTTCGCCCACCCGTGGGTGCTGGGTCCACGCTTCGCCAAGGAGTTCCTCTTCACCGGCGACCGGATGCCGGCGGCGCGCGCAGCCGAACTCGGCATGGTCAACCGGGTCGTCGCCCGGGACGACCTGGAGGCGGAGGTCATGGGGCTCGCCGCCCGGATCGCACAGATGCCGCGGCTGGGTCTCGCGCTGACCAAGAAGGCGGTCAACCAGGCCGAGGACCTCATGGGCCTGCGGGCGGGGATGGACTCGGTGTTCGGGCTGCACCACGCGGCCCACGCGCACAACGCCGAGGTGGGCAATGATCCCCTCGGCGGCCAGGACGCCCGGAGCATGCGCGACGCCGCGAAGAGGGAGGCGCGATGAACATCGTCGTACTCGTCAAGCAGGTGCCTGATTCGGGCGCGGATCGGAATCTGCGTAGTGACGACAACACCGTCGACCGTGGTTCGGCGAACAATGTGATCAATGAGATGGACGAGTACGCCATCGAGGAGGCGCTGAAGATCAAGGAGGCGCACGGTGGTGAGGTCACGATCCTGACGATGGGTCCGGATCGGGCGACGGAGTCGATCCGTAAGGCGTTGTCCATGGGTCCGGACAAGGCGGTGCATGTGGTGGACGACGCGTTGCACGGTTCGTGCGCGGTGGCCACGTCGAAGGTTCTCGCGGCGGCTCTGGGCACGCTCGGCGCGGATCTGGTTCTGTGTGGGGCGGAGTCGACCGATGGTCGGGTTCAGGTGTTGCCGCACATGCTCGCGGAGCGGTTGGGTGTCGCGGCGCTCACCGGTGCGCGGAAGCTGACCGTGGATGGCGGGTCGTTGACCGTCGAGCGGCAGACGGAGGAGGGTTTCGAGGTGGTGACCGCCTCGACTCCGGCGGTGGTTTCCGTGTGGGACACCATCAACGAGCCGCGGTATCCGTCGTTCAAGGGGATCATGGCGGCGAAGAAGAAGCCGGTGCAGACGTTGTCCCTGGCGGATCTGGGGGTCGCGGCGGCCGAGGTGGGTTTCGACGGGGCGACCAGCACGGTGTTGGAGCACAGTAAGCGTCCGCCGCGCTCCGGTGGGGCGAAGGTCACCGACGAGGGCGAGGGCGGCGTGCAGCTGGTCGAGTTCCTCGCCGCCGAGAAGTTCGTGTGAGGGGTCGGGTAGATGTCTGAGGTTCTCGTCGTCGTCGAAGCCACTCGGGAGTTCGGCGTCAAGAAGGTCACTCTCGAGATGCTGACCCTGGCCCGTGGGTTGGGTACGCCGGCTGCGGTGGTGTTGGGTGGTCCCGGTGCGGCCGAGGCGCTGGGCGGCAAGTTGGGGGAGTACGGCGCGGAGAAGATCTACGCGGCGGAGAGCGAGGAGATCGACGGCTACCTGGTGGCCCCGAAGGCCACCGTCCTGGCGGAGTTGGTGACGCGGGTCCAGCCGGCGGCGGTGTTGCTGGCCTCGGCGCAGGAGGGCAAGGAGATCGCGGCTCGTCTCGCGGTGAAGCTGGACAACGGGATCCTGACCGACGTGGTGGGTCTGGCCGCTGACGGTACTGCCACGCAGGTGGCCTTCGCCGGTTCGACCATCGTGACGTCGAAGGTGACGCGGGGTCTGCCGTTGGTGACTGTCCGGCCGAACTCGGTCAATCCGGTTCCGGCGTCGGCGAGCCCGGTGGTGGAGCAGCTGACGGTGACGGTGGCCGACAGTGACAAGTTGGCGAGGGTGGTCGAGCGGGTCGCCGAGCAGAAGGGTTCCCGGCCGGAGCTGACGGAGGCGTCGGTTGTCGTCTCCGGTGGTCGTGGGGTCGGTAACGCCGACAACTTCACGCTGGTCGAGGAGTTGGCCGACCTGCTCGGCGGCGCGGTCGGGGCGTCCCGGGCCGCCGTCGACTCCGGCTACTACCCGCACCAGTTCCAGGTGGGCCAGACCGGCAAGACGGTCTCCCCGCAGCTGTACGTGGCGCTGGGTATCTCGGGTGCGATTCAGCACCGGGCCGGTATGCAGACCTCGAAGACCATCGTCGCGGTGAACAAGGACGGCGAGGCGCCGATCTTCGAGCTGGCCGATTTCGGCGTGGTCGGCGATCTGTTCACGATCGTCCCGCAGGCCGCCGAGGAGATCCGCGAACGCAGATGACACGGTAGTGTCGATCATGCCCACCTCCACCCGCCCGGCGGTGTGGAGCAGGCGTTGCCTGCCGGTCAGAAGGGGTGTCTGGCGGAGGAGACCCCGCCCGTCGTCGACGGGATTGGCTGCTGTCTGTCCGCTCGACGGTCTGGTCGCCGGGCTCGTCCTCGGCCCGTTCGCCGGCGTGGGGGTCGCGACCGTGCCAGGTCCGGTAGTCGTCCAAGGACGAGGACGTCGCCCTCGGCGAGCGCGAACCGGGGCAGGGCCGCCTGGGCTCTGCCCACCTCTTCGTCGAATCGCGTGAGCGCGGCGGTGACGTGCTCGGCGCGGGGGTCACGGTGGAGCGGGACCGCCCCGTCGGTCAGATACTCGACCCCGTAGCGATCGACGGCGGGCAGCCTGCTCGATGCCCGCAGCGCATGGCCACCGTGATCGTCGCTACGGTCCCGACCCCGGCTGGCGGGCGGGGTCGAACGGTCGGAGTCGGGCGGTTCACCGCCGCCGGGTATCCATCCGGCGGTGGGACGCGAGGCTTGCGGGCCTGTGACGAGGGCGCTATGTTATCGCTAACATCGACCGAATCGTATGAAGTTCGATCTCTGTCCCGCATGGTTCGCCCCGTCGGGTGGGACCTTGGCCCGGAACAGCACCACCACCTGATGTACCTCCGGGTCGGGGCTTCGTCCGTGCGGCTGGCCGTCCCGACGCGCTGGCGCCCCGTGGAGCCCGGAGCGTCGGCCCATCCGTGACCGACGGCCGAACGGTTCCCCCCGGCCCCACCCGCAGGTGACCACCTTCCGCCCTACCCGACAGCGGTGCGGCCCCTGGCCCGACCCGCTCCCGTCCCGTACCTGATGGAGAACCTCATGCCCTTCCCCGGTATGAACCGCCGCCAAGTGCTCCAAGTCGCCGGTGCCGCCACTGTCGCCTCAGCGGTCGGTCCCGTGGTCGGTACCTCCGCGGCTTCTGCCGCAGTCGCCCCGGTCAGGCCCGACATCGGGGTGTCCGCGTATCCGTTCGAGATGGGTCAGGTGCGGCTGACCGCGAGCCGCTGGCTGGACAACCAGAACCGCACCCTCAACTATCTGCGCTTCGTCGACGTGGACCGGATGCTCTACAACTTCCGGGCCAACCACCGACTCTCCACCAACGGAGCCGCGTCGAACGGCGGCTGGGACGCCCCGAACTTCCCCTTCCGCACCCACATGCAGGGGCATCTCCTCACCGCCTGGGCCTACGCCTACGCCGTACTCGGCGACACCACGTGCCGGGACAAAGCCAACTACATGGTCGCTGAGCTGGCCAAGTGTCAGGCGAACAACGGCGCCGCCGGGTTCAACACCGGTTACCTGTCCGGCTTCCCCGAGTCCGACATCAGCGCCATCGAAGCGGGCACGCCCGTCGCCGTGTCGTACTACTGCATCGACAAGA
This sequence comes from Micromonospora sp. NPDC023956, assembly GCF_040639195.1. NCBI lineage: Bacteria > Bacillati > Actinomycetota > Actinomycetes > Micromonosporales > Micromonosporaceae > Micromonospora > Micromonospora sp. NPDC023956. The sequence goes on along the minus strand of NZ_JBEZZN010000001.1, from coordinate 690,094 downwards.
CCCTGACCGGGCTGCTCGACGTCTGGCGGTACATCGGCAACACCCAGGCCCGAGACGTCCTGCTGCGTCTCGCCGGCTGGGTCGACTGGCGCACCGGCCGGTTGAGCTACAGCCAGATGCAGACGGTCCTGAGGACCGAGTTCGGCGGCATGAACGCCGTGCTGACCGACCTCTACCAGCAGACCGGCGATGCTCGCTGGCTCACCACCGCGCAACGGTTCGACCACGCCGCGATCTTCGACCCGCTGGCCGCGAACCAGGACCAGCTTAACGGGAAGCACGCGAACACCCAGATCCCGAAGTGGGTGGGTGCCGCACGGGAGTACAAGGCCACCGGCACCACCCGCTACCGCGACATCGCCAGCAACGCCTGGAACATGACCGTCGACACCCACACCTACGTGATCGGCGGCAACAGTCAGGCGGAGCACTTCCGGGCTCCGAACGCCATCGCCGGGTACCTCGCCAACGACACGGCCGAGGCGTGCAACACGTACAACATGCTCAAGCTGACCCGGGAGCTGTGGCTACTGGACCCGAACCGGGTGGCGTACTTCGACTACTACGAGCGGGCTCTGCTCAACCACCTCGTCGGCCAGCAGAACCCGGCCGACAGCCACGGACACGTCACCTACTTCACCCCGCTCACGCCGGGTGGCCGCCGGGGAGTGGGACCGGCCTGGGGCGGCGGTACCTGGAGCACCGACTACAACTCCTTCTGGTGCTGCCAGGGCACCGGGATCGAAACGAACACGAAGCTGATGGACTCCATCTACTTCCACAACGGCACCACACTGACCGTGAACCTGTTCCTGCCGTCGGTGCTCACCTGGTCGCAACGCGGGATCACCGTCACCCAGACCACGAGCTACCCGGTCAGCGACACCACCACCCTCACCGTCACCGGCACCGCCGGCGGCTCCTGGACCATGCGCATCCGGATCCCCGCCTGGACCAGCAACGCGACCATCAGCGTCAACGGTGTCGCGCAGGGCATCGCCACCACGCCGGGCACGTACGCCGCGCTCACCCGCTCCTGGACCTCCGGTGACACCGTCACGGTACGGCTGCCGATGCGGGTCGCGGTGGAGCCCGCCAACGACAACCAGAACGTGGTGGCGCTCGCCTACGGCCCGGTCGTGCTGTCGGGGAACTACGGCAACACGGCCCTCGGTGCTCTCCCCTCGTTGAACACCAGCTCGGTGAGCCGGACCAGCACCAGTTCGCTGGCCTTCACCGCCACCGCCAACGGCGCCTCGGTCAACCTCGGCCCCTTCTACGACGCCCACGGGCACAACTACACGGTGTACTGGAACCGCGGCGGCGGGGGCAGCGGTTCGAACGCCAGCTTCCGCCTGGCCAACGCGGCCAGTGGACTGGTGCTCGGCATCCAGAACATGTCGACCGCCGACGGTGGTCTGGCCCTGCAGTGGGCCGACAGCGGCACCGCCGACCACGAGTGGGAGTTGATCACCGACGGAACCGCCCTCCGGTTCCGCAACGTCAACAGTGGCAAGGTGCTCGGCATCCAGAACGAGTCCACTGCGGACAACGCTCCCGTCCTGCAGTGGAGCGACAACGGCACGGCCGACCACCGGTGGACCATCGTCGATGCCGGGGACGGGTCACACAAGATCCGCAACGTGCACAGCGGGAAGCTGCTGGCCATCCTGAACGGCTCCACCGCACAGGGCGCCCAGGCGGTGCAGGATCCGGACAACGGGACGGTGGACAACCAGTGGCGGTTCCTACCCACCGGCGCCCGCCGGATCCAGAACCTCGGCAGCGGCCTCGTGCTCGGGGTACAGGACATGTCCACCGCCGACGGCGGCCTGGTGATCCAGTGGGGCGACACCGGCACCGCCGACCACCTCTGGACCGCCGTGGTCGACAGCGGTGGCTACCTGCGACTGCGCAACTCGCACAGCGGCAAGGTGCTCGGCGTGGAGAACGCCGGCACGGCCAACGGCGCCCGGGTGCTCCAGTGGGCCGACAACGGCACCAACGACCACCGGTGGCGGCTGCGGTACGGACGTAGCGGCTACTTCCGGATCCAGTGCGCGAACGGTGGCCGGGTCCTCGGCGTCAGCGGCGCGTCCACCACCCAGGGCGCCCAGGTCGTCATCTGGGACGACAACGGCACCGACGACCACCTCTGGCGGTTCATCTAGCAGCCCGCCCGGCCGGCAACCGGCCCTGCCGGCGCCTCGCCGCCGCCGCACCGGATCGCGGTGCGGCGGTGTCGGGGCGCGGGTACGGGCCGTCACCTGTCGGCGGTCGTGGACCTGGTGGGGGAGATGCCCTGGCCTGGTCGGACTGCTCCTCCAGCCCGGCAGCCGCAGCACCGGCACCGTCCCGACTGGACGACGACCGGCACACTGGTGACATGAGCAGCACCAGTGAATCTGGGGGCGACATTGGACCACGCTGACCTTCCGCCCGACGTACTGCCGCTCCGCCAAGCCGCACTTGACCTGGCGAAGAACAGTCCGGAAGGGCGCTCTCTCAGGAGAAAACTCGAAGCCTTCGACCAACTCGACGAGACGGCGAAGCAGAAGGCCGCCCGGGACATCCGTGAGGACATCGCCGACATCGTCGCTCTCGCGGTCACCGAAGAACACCACCGCACCGAGATGCTGGACGCGCTCGTCAACTACCGGAGTGACCCCGGCATCACCGCGTCCGACCCGTCCGAGACGCAGGACCAGCACCCGCTTGTGGCCGGAATCCTGGACATCGCGCAGGACATACTCGAAGAGCTGGGAAAAGAGGCGCTGATCGAGGTACTGCTCCCTGGCGCCCACATCATCATCCCGCCCAACGACTTCATCGACAGCCTCTTCGCTGCCGCGCAGATGCTCAAGATCGCGGAAGACCCCGTCGACCCGCCGGGGTGGCTCTGACCTCTGCGCCGGGTCCGAAGCCCGACCACCGGATCCGAAGCCCGACCATGACCGCGGTCGGACCGCTCACCGGGCTGGCGGTCGTCGTGCTGGCGTGCGTCGCGGTCGTCGTGCGGCGGCCGCTCCCGGGCGGCGATAGTCCGTGGCGTCGGTGTTGATCGTGACGGTATGGTGGCCGGGCCGGCCGCGGGACTTGCGTGCGACTTCCGGAACCCGCCTTGGAAGCGTTGCTTCGCAGTTCGTGCCTTCATTCCCCGGCCGGCCCCCTACCGTCCGTCCTGGAAGTTGGTTCGCCGTCGTGTCGTTGTCGGAGCGGGTCGCCTGCGAGGACGTGCTCATGTTCGTCAACGCGGCGATCGCGTCCACGGCCCAGCGCGAGTTCCACAGTCGCGCGGACGCGCAGCGGATGTCGCTGGGTTTCCTGCACGAGTACGTGCTGGGCAACTACCGGGATCTCTACGCGGCCACGGCGGCCCTGGAGATCAACCATCTCAACGCCGCGCTGGTCGTGACGAACCTGCTGCGCACCGCGTCGACCGCGAGCCCCGAACAGCGGGCGGTGGAGGGGCGGCTGATCGCCGCGCGACTGCGGCTACTGCCGCCCCAACGGGTCTACTCGGTGTTCCGTGACCTACGCCGGCTGGGCATCAACAACCGGCGCACCAGGGCGATCGTGCGCGACTGGGTGACCGGCCGGCCGGATCCGGCGTTCGACGCGGTCAAGTACCGCCGGTCGCTGTCGGTCGCGGCCCGCCACGCCCACCTGCCGTTGCCCGGCGAGGTGGGTACCGCGCTGTTCGACTGGCGTCGCCCCAAGCGGTACCAGACGCCGATCCTGGAGGCGTGGCGGCGTGCCCACTACGACCAGCGCGCGCTGTACGAGCTGCCCTACACGGTCGCCGAGGGGCTCGCCGCCCGGTACGGCATCGACCGGGCACACTTCCTGAAGGGCATCGCGCCGAAGCTCACCGACGGCGAACGGCTGCGGCTACAGTCGGCCGCCACCCGGCACGACGTCGGCGCGGTCGCCCTGGACCTCGCCACCGCGCCACTGACCCGCCTCGCCGTCTACGCGCTGTCGCTGTCCCGGCCGGAGCGGCAACGGCGCCGCGAGGAGTTGACCGGCGCGCTGCGGGCGGCCGCCCGGCGCGCCACGCGTCGACAGGCGGGCACCTGGGGCCGGGTCGTGGCGGTCCTCGACGACAGCTACTCCGCCTCCGGTTCCGGGGTGAAACGCCGCCGGCCCCTCGCCGTCGCCCTCGCCACGCACTACCTGCTGGAGGCGCTCGCCGCCGAGTACACCGGGCTGTGGCTGGCCCACCGCGGCGACCCGCTGCTGGTGCACCCCGTCGGCGCGACCGGGCTCGGTGAGCGCATCCTCGACGGCCTGGAACAGCGACCCGAGCGGCTCGTCATCGTCTCCGACGGCTGGGACAACGCCCCGCCCGGACAGGCCGCCGAGGTGCTGCGGGTGTGGCGTACCCGGCTGGACCCCCACCAGCACACGAGCATCGTGCACCTCAACCCGGTCTACGACGCCGACACCTTCGACGTACGGCGGCTCGGCCCCGGTGTGGCCACCGTCGGCGTGCGTGACGCCGAGGACGTCGCGGCCCTCGTCGAGTTGGCCCGCTTCGCCACCGGCGGCGCCGGCTTCGACGAACTGCGCCGCCACCTCGCCGACCGGGTGGACCGGTTCCTCACCCACGACTCCGGCGGGCAGGACTCACCGTGACCCCCACCGCACCCGTGCACCGGATCGATCTGGCCGGGCTGACCGTCGCCCCCGGCCAGACGTGGGGCGCGGTCCGCCTGGTGCCGCTGCTGCGGAGCGTTCCCATCACGGATCTGCGCCTGCACGCCCGCCTCTACGAACCCGACGAACTGTCGATCGTCCATACAGGGCCGCGCAGCGCGTACGTCTCCTACGTGCCCCACGCGTACGTGGCGAGCTGGACCACCGACGACACCCCTGCCGCTGCCTACGGCACCCAGCTCCGCGACCCCGCCGCGTCCGGCGCCCCCACCGGTATCCGGTTGGCGTTCCGGCGACGGATGGCCCGCCGTGACGGCAGGCAGCGGCTCCGTTTCCTGCCGCTGCACCTGGCGATGGAGGGTTACCTCGCCCTACAGTTCGGCGGGCCGGTCATCGCCTGGCAGGAATGGACCCGCCACGCCGTCACCCGCGGCCTGTCCCCGCGCGTCGAGGCCAGCTACACCGGCACCGCCATTCCCGGCCTCGACGATGCGCTGCGCGTCTTCGAAATCCACCCTGACCAGTGCGGCATGGTGCTCTACGTCGCCGACACCCTCGCTGCGGCATTCGTCGTCAGCCACCCCGACGACTACCGCGCCCTGCACCCGACCCTGCTCCAGGACTTCTACGGTGAGCTGATCTTCCAGTACGCCCACCTGTACCCGGCAGTGCCCGCCTTCACCGCCCGCCTCGACGACACCGCCGTCGCCAGCGTCGCCGATCTGCGCGCACAGCTCGCGCGGGCCCGCGCCGACTGGGCGGCCTTCCACACCGTCATGGCCGGCGGGCTCCTCGCGGCAGAGCGCCGCACGGTCACGCCGGTGTACCGGATGGGGCGCTTCACCCTGTCCCGCTTCCTGCCCGCCCTCGACCTCGGCACCGAGAACCACATCGGCGAGATGATCACCGACGACGCCGGCCGGCTCGCCTACCTCAAGACGTTCCGGCTGTCGGCCGCCCAGAGCCGCCGTGGGCACCTGCTGTCCCACCTCGCCGCGCACGGCTGGGACCTCGACGCCACCGCCACCGCCCTCGGCACCGATCGTCGAGGAATCACGCTACGCCTGGACAACGCCGGTTTCGGCTACCTGCTCCGCCCCGACATCCTGCACGCCTGCCGCGCCCACGCCCGGCTCACGCGGTCCGGCCCCGACCGGGCTCGACCGGGGCGCGTCGCCGGCTGACCCAGTAGCCGAAGACAGCGGCGGTGAAGAACATGACGATGCCGTAGACGGCGGCCGGGATCGCGATCTCGGTACTGTCCAGCAGTGCCGGGCTGATCGCGATGGTGATGGCCAACGTGCTGTTGTGAATGCCGATCTCCATGCCGGCGGCGATCGACTCGCGCCGCCCGACGCCGGCCAGCCTCGGCACGCCGTACCCGATCAGCAGGCTGACCACGTTGAAGGCCAGCACCACCGCGCCGACCGCGAGGAAGTAGTCGGCGAGGTTGGCCCGTTCCTTGAGCACCGCCCCGAGGATCACCGCGACCAGCACGACCACCGAGAGGATCTTCACCGGCCGGCCGAGTCGGTCGGCGGTCCGGGGGAACCGCGACCGTAGGGCCATCCCGACGGCGACCGGCACCAGCACGATCGCGAAGACCTGGAGCACCTTGTCGAACTGGAGCCCGATCGGTGCCGCGTCACCGAGGAAGTGGTCCGCCGAGAGGTTCACCACCACGGGCAGGGTGACCACGGCAAGCACCGAGTTGACCGCGGTGAGCGTGACGTTGACGGCGACGTGGCCGCCGAAGAGGTGGCTGTAGAGGTTGGCCGTGGTCCCGCCGGGCGAGGCCGCGAGCAGCATCATGCCGACGGCCAGCTCGGGCCGGAGCCCGAAGAGCAGGACCAGACCGAAGCAGAGCGCCGGCAGCAGCAGCACCTGGCAGCCGAGGGCGATCAGCACCAGCCTCGGATACTCCGCCACCCGCCGGAAGTCACCGACGGTGAGGCCCAACCCGAGGCCGAGCATGACGATGCCGAGCGCGACCGGCAACCCGACCGTCGTCAACCAGGAGTCCATTCGCGGATTGTGCTGGTCCGCGGGGCCGGGCGACATCGTCCGTATCGCTGGTTCTCGATCCGGCCCGATCGGTGCGCCGCACCCGGGCGGCGACCCGGGGTCCGCGACCTGCGAGCCGGGCGGGCTCCCCGCGTCGGTCAGTCGGCGAGTCGGTTGCCGCGCAGGTGAGGTAGGGGCACGTCCCAGCCGGTCGACGCCGCTGCGTACCGCGCGGCTGGGCCTCGTCGCCCGGGGAAACGAGCGAGGGGCGACGAGGCCCGCGGTGGATCAGCAGTACAGGTTGGCGCCGGCCGGTACGCCGAGCACGCCGACGAACTGCTGGTACTTGGTGACGCGGCTCTGCACCTGACCGGGGTTCCCGCCGTTGCACTCGATCGAGCCGTTGATGCTGCGGATGGTCTCGCCGAACCCGGCGCCGGTGACCATCGCGTTGTGGGCGGTCATGGTGCCGGGCCCGTTCTGGGTCATCCAGTACCAGATGGCGGTCTTCCAGGCCACCGCGGCGTCGTTCTGCACCAGCCAGGGGTTGGTCAGCAGAGGCAGCCCGAGGGCGTTGCCGGCGGCGTTGTAGTTGAAGTTCCAGCTCAGCTGGATCGGCCCGCGCCCGTAGTAGGCGGCCTGCCCGGCGGGGCAGCCGTAGGGTTGGCCGGCGTCGCAGTAGTGCGGGTAGTTCCCGGTGTTCTGCTCCACGATGTGGACGAGTCCGCCGGTCTCGTGGTGCACGTTCGCCAGGAAGGCCGCCGCCTCCTGCCGCTGGACCGTGGCGCTGCCGGTCCTGGTGAACGCCGGGTAGGCGCTGAGGGCGGCGACGAGGCCGGAGTACGTGTAGAAGGAGTTCCGGCTCGGGAACATCTGGTTGAACTGCGCCTCGGTGACCACGAAGCCGCCGGGGTTGGGGGGCGGGGTGGTGGGCGGCTGGCCGCTACAGGTGTACGGCTCCCAGTACCAGGTGCTGATGACGGGGTCGTAGCCGGGATTGTCGTGCTCGGCGATGTAGTACTGGCCGTTGGTGTACCGCACGATGCTGCCGGCGACGTACCAGGTCCCGGCGACCCAGTTCGGGTGGTTGCAGGTCCCGCCCGGTGGCGGCGTGGTGCCGCCGTCGCAGGCGCCGAGGTCCTGCCAGACGCCGGTGGTGCCGGGCGGCGCCTCGTTCTGGGTCCACCACTGCGCCCGATAGTTGCGCCGGTTGTGGGAGACCTGGTCGCCCTGCCAGTAGACGGCCGACGACTGCCACGACGCGGCGCAGGCGGCTGCTGACGCAGGGGTCGACGGGATGATCGCCACGAGCCCACCGGCGACGACCAGCGCCGCGAGCGCGACCAGGGCGCGCAGTCTAGACATGTGGTCACTCCTTCCTGGATGCGGCGGGCCGACAGCAGGCCGCACATCGATGGGAGTGACTGTAACATGTTCTGTATATAAACTTTACTATTCTTCGGCGCGGGACGCGCGGACCTGCTCCGGCCTCAGGTCGACGACATCGCGGTCGCGCGACTGCTCGGTGGCGGATCGCCGGCGGCGTCCTGGGCGGCCATGATCTCCTGCCGGCGGGGCTCCTCGCGCAGGACGGCGCAGTGCAGCCACGTGTCCGGGATGGCGAACCCGTCCACGAGCGTGCGCATCTGCGGGCGCAGCTCCTTGAGCAGGCCGTTCACGACGCCGGTGATCGCCTTGGCCCGAGCCGGCGTGAGACGGCCGTGCTCGAGGAACCATCCTTTGTGGGTCTCGATGACGCTGAGCGCGTAGAGGTCACAGACCCGGGAGAGCAGCGCCCGGACCGCCGGGTCCGCCGTGTCCTCGATGCCGGCGACGAACGCCTCCAGGGTGACCCGGTCGATGTGCGCGGCGGCCACGGCGAGGACATGGTCCTGCACGTCGTTGAAGATGTCGAAGGGACGGTCCTTCTTCGTGGTCGCGCCGTTGCGGAGGCGGCGGACCGCGCCGTCGAGGAGGTGCCGCTCGCGGTCCTCGAAGACTCTGAGCTGCCAGCCGCGGTCGGTAACGGCGACCTCCTCGTCGCGGCCGGGCACGGCGCTGATCAACTGCTCGATGAGCGACCGCGCGGCGGTACGCTCCAGCACCATCTCGCGGACCTGTTCGGCGACGAAGGAGGCGCGCCCCCAGCCGTCCAGCGAGCCGAACGCGTCCCGGTAGCCGGTGAGCAGCCCCTTGGCGACCATCTGCAGCAGCACCGTGTTGTCGCCCTCGAACGTGGTGAAGACGTCGGTGTCGGCCTTCAGGCTGGGTAGCCGGTTCTCGGCCAGGTAGCCGGCACCGCCGCATGCCTCGCGGCACATCTGGATGGTGCGCGTGGCGTGCCAGGTCTGCGCGGCCTTGAGGCCGGCGGCCCGGGACTCCAACTCCCGTTGCCGGTGCTCGGCGACCTGCGCGTCGCCGCCCGGGGCCTCGCTGAGCGCGGCGACCAGCTCGCCCTGGGCGAAGTGCAGCGCATACGTCGTGGCCAGGGCGGGCAGCAGCTTGCGTTGGTGGGCCAGGTAGTCGTTGAGCAGCACCTCCCGGTCCGCGTCGGGCGTGCCGAACTGGCGGCGGATGTCGCCGTAGCGCACCGCGATGGTCAGCGCCGACTTGGTGGCCGCGGACGCGGCGCCGCCCACGCTCACCCGGCCGCGGACCAGGGTGCCGAGCATGGTGAAGAAGCGCCGGGAGTCGTTCTCGATCGGGCTGGAGTACGTCCCGTCCTCGGTGACCTGACCGTACCGGTCCAGCAGCATGTCCCGCGGCACCCGCACGTGGTCGAAGCTGAGCCGTCCGTTGTCGACACCGAGCAGGCCGGCCTTGGGCCCGGCGTCGCCGATCGTCACGCCGGGCAGCGGGTTGCCGTGCGCGTCGCGGATCGGGACCAGCCACGCGTGTACGCCGTGCCGTCGCCCGTTGGTGATCAGCTGCGCGAAGACCACCGCCATCCGCCCGTCCCGGGCCGCGTTGCCGATGTAGTCCTTCCGGGCCGCCTCGTGCGGGGTGTGCAGATCGAAGGTCTGCGTCTGCGGGTCGTAAGTGCAGGTGGTACGTAGCTGCTGGACGTCGGAGCCGTGGCCGGTCTCGGTCATCGCGAAGCAGCCGAGGATCTCGCCCGAGACGATCTCCCGCAGGTAGGCGTCGTGGTGCCGCCGGGTGCCGAGGGCGGCGACCGCGCCGCCGAACAGGCCCCACTGCACGCCGGCCTTGACCATCAGCGACAGGTCGACCTGCGCCAGCATCTCGCTGGCGACGATCGTGCCGCCGACGTCGGATCTGCCGCCGTACTCGACGGGGAAGGCCGAGGCGATACCCAGCTCGACGGGGAGTTCGGTGAGCAGCCGCGTGATCCGCTCACGGGCCTGGTCACCGGTTTCGCCGTACACCGGGAGGAAGCGCTCGTCGAGGTGATCCCGGTGCGCCCTGCGCACCTCGGCCCACGGTCCGTCGAGCACGTCGCGCAGGCGGGCGAGGTCGATGCGGTCGGACGCGTGATCGGGCATGGTCACCCCTCGGATGGCGGACATATGGGTACAGTCTGTACGCGATCAAGGGTACCGGCCCGCTCCGGTGATCCGGCGCGGGAAACCGCGGTGAGCCGGGACACCATCGCCGCGTGTCGTACCGCTGGCGTCCCGGACGACCGGGCCCCGGATCGGCCCGCGCTCCCGGGCCTGGCGTACGGCGGTCGCCGGGCTGGCGGGTGCTGCCTCACCGCCGGTAGCGGCACTTCCGAGTTCAGCCTGGCGTCGTGGCGAACCCATTCGCGCCCTGCCCGCCCTGCAGTTTTCGCGCGGCAAAGAGAAAGGCAGGGAAGTGAAACTCCCTGCCACTCTTAATGTATATCGCACCGGGGGGCTTGCGGCAAGGCCGGGGTCCTGCCACAGAATCGTCGCCGGACCGAGTCCCGGCGGAGGAATCGGGGGCGCTGCGTGCGCGTGTGGCTGTCCACGTACGGGGGACGCGGCGACGTCGAACCGCTGGTGGGATCGGCGTGCAGTGGTGGGCGATTGGCGCGACGGTGCGGGTGTGCGCGCCGTCCGACTGGCCGAAGGCACCGGCGGACTCGGCAGAGGGAAGGGAACGAGCGATGAGGACGTGCCCGACGAGAGGTTCGACGGAGCCTGGGACGCCGGTGGTTCGGCGGTCTGGTGCAGTGCGCCGGCGCGCGGCTACCGTGGCGGTGTCGCCGTGACCGGGCAGTACGTGCTGGGTCTGCAAGAGATCGACGAGACGAAGGTCGCGGTCGTCGGCGGCAAGGGCGCGCACCTGGGGGCGTTGTCGCGGATCGACGGCATCCGCGTACCGGCCGGTTTTTGCGTGACGACGGACGCCTTCCGGCGAATCATGGCGGAAACGCCGACGATCGACGAACGGATCGATCAGCTCTCGCGCCTGAGTCCGGGTGATCGGAAGGCGGTCCGCACGCTCAGCGCGGACATTCGCCGGACCGTCGAAGGAATCACCATTCCCGACGATCTCGCGGCGACGATCACCCGCGCTCTGGCCCAGATCGGCGAGCAGGCCGCCTACGCCGTCCGATCGAGCGCGACAGCAGAGGACATGCCGACGGCCTCTTTCGCGGGCCAGCAGGACACCTACCTGAACGTCGTGGGGCCGGCCGCGATCCTCCAACACGTCAACCGGTGCTGGGCCTCGCTGTTCACCGAGCGGGCCGTGGTCTACCGCCAACACCACGGGATCGACCACCGTACGGTCCACATGGCCGTGGTCGTGCAGCAGATGGTGTTCCCGGATGCGGCCGGCATCCTGTTCACGGCCGACCCCGTCACGGGCGACCGGAAGGTCGCCTCGGTGGAGGCCGGCTTCGGCCTCGGTGAGGCCCTGGTTTCCGGCCTGGTGAACGCGGACGTGTTCACGGTGCGCGACGGCGAGGTGGTGGCCAAGGCGGTCGCCACCAAGCAGCGGGCCATCCACGCCCGGCCGGCAGGCGGAACACAGGAACAGGCGATCGAGCCGGCGCGACAGGAGCAGCCGGCGTTGACGGATGCGCAGGTCGTGCGGCTCGCGCAACGTGGCCGGCGGATCGAAGCGCACTTCGGCTGTCCCCAGGACATCGAATGGTGCCTGGTCGACGATGACTTCCAGATCGTCCAGAGCCGGCCGATCACGACGCTGTTCCCCGTCCCGGCGGTCGGCGACCGGGAGAACCACGTCTACGTCTCCGTCGGTCACCAGCAGATGATGACCGATCCGATGAAGCCGTTGGGGCTCTCGGTGTGGCGGCTGACGGCCCTGGCGCCGATGCACGAGGCCGGCGGGCGGCTGTTCGTCGACGTCACCCGGCGCCTGGCCTCGCCGACGAGCCGCGCCGGCCTTCTGGAGGCTATGGGGAGATCCGATCCCCTGCTCAGGGACGCGCTGGAGACCGTCCTCGACCGTGGTGACTTCGTCCCGTCGTTCCCGGACGAGGGGCCCGGCGGGCCACCGACCGGTGGCGTACCCGCCCCGATCGAAACCGATCCGGCCATCGTCACGGAGCTGGTCGAGCGCACCCGGGCATCCGTCGCCGCCCTGCGGCGCGACGTCCGGGCGAAGCACGGACCGGCGCTGTTCGACTTCCTGCTGGAAGCGTTCGAGGAACACCGGCGGGTGCTCAGTGATCCCCTGAGCATGCAGGCGATCATGGCGGGGATGGAGGCCACCTGGTGGCTCAACGACAAGCTGCGGGAGTGGCTGGGCGAGAAGAACGCGGCCGACACCCTCACGCTGTCCGCCCCGGGCAACGTCACGTCGGAGATGGGGCTGGCGCTCCTCGACGTCGCCGACGTGATTCGTCCGCATCCGGACGTGGTGGCGTTCCTGCACGACGTCGAGGACGAGGGCTTTCTGGACGAACTGCCGAGGCTCGCGGGTGGGGTCGAAGCGCGCGACGCCATCGAGGATTACCTCGACCGGTACGGCATGCGCTGCGTCGGCGAGATCGACATCACCCGGCCGCGTTGGCGCGAGCGCCCCACCACGCTCGTGCCCGTGATCCTGGACAACGTCCGGAACTTCGAGCCGGGCGCCGCCAGGCGGCGATTCGCGCAGGGACGGCAGAAGGCGGAGCAGAAGGCGCAGGAGGTGCTCGCTCGCCTGCGGGCGCTGCCGGACGGGGAGCACAAGGCCAACGAGGTCGAGCGGATGATCGACCGGGTCCGGACCTTCATCGGGTACCGGGAGTACCCGAAGTACGGCATCGTGACCCGCTACTTCGTCTACAAGCAGGCCCTGCTGAAAGAGGCCGAGCGCCTCGTGCGCGCCCACGTGCTCCCCGAGAGGGAGGACGTCTTCTTCCTCACGTTCCACGAGTTCCACGACGTCGTGCGCACGAACCAGGTGGACGACCGGCTCATCCGCCAGCGTAAGGAAGCGTTCCGGTCGTACCGGGCGCTCACGCCGCCCCGGGTCCTCACGTCGGACGGCGAGACCGTCGCCGGGGCGTACCGCCGCGACGACGTGCCGGCCGGTGCCCTGACCGGTTTGGCGGTCTCCGCCGGGACCGTCGAGGGGAGGGCCCGCGTCGTCCTGGACCTGGCGGAGGCCGACCTCGAGGCGGGCGACATCCTGGTCACGGCGTACACGGACCCCAGCTGGACGCCGCTGTTCGTCGCCATCGCGGGCCTGGTGACGGAGGTGGGCGGCCTGATGACCCACGGCGCGGTGATCGCCCGGGAGTACGGCCTGCCGGCCGTGGTGGGCGTGGAGCAGGCCACCCGTCTGATCCGGGACGGACAGCGGATCCGCGTGCACGGAACCGACGGGTACGTCGAGATCCTGCCTTGACTGATCACTCACCGAGAAGGTCACCCGCGTCTCTCCACGCCGTGAAGGCGGTGGGGAGGATCCCGGTGGGCACGCGCACGTACCCACCGGGACTCTGCGGGTCAGTACACGTAGGGCCAGCCGGCGGCGTCGTAGCCGATGCGGTTGATGCCGAGCAGCGACGCGCCGTTGTCGGCGTAGTAGTGGTAGAACAGGTGGTCGCCGTCACTGTCGGCGAGGAACGCCTGGTGGCCGGGGCCGTGGATGCTGCCGTGCGAGGCGAGGACCTGGGTGCCCCCGCCGGAGAGCATGTCCCGGCCGGCGCGGTCGACGAACGGGCCGGTCGGGCTCGCCGACCTGCCGACCATGACGCGGTACGTGCTGCTGGCACCCTGGCAGCAACGGTCGAACGAGACGTACAGGTAGTACCAGGCGCCGCGCTTGACCATGACGGGCGCCTCGATACCCGGGCCGTAGTTGGCGAGGCTGTGCATCGAGGTGCCGAGCCGGCGGCCGGTGACCGGGTCGATCTGGATCATCTTGATTCCGGACCAGAACGAGCCGAAGCTGAGCCACCACCGGCCCTGGTCGTCGACCGTGAGGTTCGGGTCGATCGCGTTGAAGTTGTCCGACGTCCGCGACTCGACGACGAGACCCTCGTTGGTCCAGCTTCCGGACGCGCCGGTGGCGCTGGTGGCCAGGAAGATCGCCGAGCGGTTGGAGCCGAAGGTCGACGCCGAGTAGTACAGGTAGTAACGACCGTTGCGGTACGACAGGTCGGGCGCCCACAGGTTGCGCGCCCCGCCGGTGTACGTGGTGGTCCACGGAGCGCCGTTGGGGAAGACGGCACCGGCGTTGCGGTAGGTGACCCGGTCGGTGGAGGTCTTCAGCGCGACGTTGTCACCGGTGTGCGCGACGAGGTAGGTACCGTCCGGCCGCTTGACCACGGTCGGGTCGTGGACGCCGATGTCCCCGGAGACCCTGACGGGCTGCGGGTAGGCCGGCGGCGGGGTGCCCGTCGGCGGGGGCGGTGTGGTGGGTGTTCCGCCGTTCAGGCGTACCAACTGCCACTGTTGGTTGGTGCCGTCGGCGTCGGAGTAGCCGGCCAGTCGGCCGCCGTCGGCCGTGGACCACTCCCACACGTCGATGACTTTGCTGGACTGGCGGTTGACGAAGCGTACGTACCCGCCGGCGGAGTCCTGTAGCCGGAACTGTTGGGTGGCCGCTCCCCGGTCGGTGGTCTGCACCAGCTGGGTGCCGTCGGTGGCGTTCGGCAGTTCCAGTACCTTGCCGCTGTGTCGTGACCGGACTTTGTAGTACCCGCCGCCGGCGTCGACGAACTGCCACTGCTGGACCGCGAGGTCGTTGCGGGTCCACTGGTTGACCGGGGCGTTCTCTGCCGTGGACCAGTCGTAGAGATCCATGGCCTTGCCGCTGTGCCGGTTGACGAACACGTACGACGCCGAGGTGTCCACGGTCGCGGCGGAGGCCGACGGCATCCCGTAGACCACCCCCGCGCCCGCCACCAGCACCATCGCCGTACCCGCGACCAAGCCTGCCCGCCAGCGCGAACGCGCCCCTGGCACCTGAACCACCGTCGTCACCGAGAACCTCCCTGGGAAACGGGTGCCGCAACGGTTGCCGCACCATCGTGGAGCGAAGACAAGAATTGCTTCGGTACGAGTTGACATGCGTTTGGCGTAAGCCGTCGCCGCCGCTCTGCCACCGGCCGGGACACCGTGCTCAGTACCCGATCCGGAACGTGGCGTCCGCACGGTCCGTCGCGCTCGAGGAGGTGCTCAGCGGATCGATGCGCAGGGCGTAGTTGGCATGGCGGATGTAGTGGTCGGCGATGTTGTGCGAGCGGAACGAGGTCCATCCACCGTCGGCGAGACCCGCGGTCCGGTGGAAGGTGGCGTCGCCGGCGAACCCGGAGGAGCCGTCGTCGGCGGCCAGGCCCAGGACGTAGCCGCTGTGCCGCAGGTACCGGCCGGGGTAGTTGACCGACTCGAACGACACGCCCGACGAACTCGCCAGGCCGGGCCGCAGACGCCACTGGGCGTCGGCGTAGGGGTCGAACGGGTAGGGGTCGATCCGCGCCGCGTTGCTGGCGTGGCGGATCAGGTGGTCGGGGAAGTTGTACGACTTGATCCGGTTCCAGGTCGGAGCGCCCCACCGGGAGAGCAGTGCCGCGTGCTCGGCGGCGGTGATCGGTGCGATGGTGGGATGCTTGGCGTTGAGCGGCTGGGTGTAGCGTTCCTTGCCGAGAGGCGTCCAGCCGTTGCTGTCGATGTCGCCGCTGCGCCACACGTAGAGTTCGCCGTTGTTCGGGGAGAACGAGTCGCCCCACAGGAACCATTCGTCACGGTCGTTGGCCTTGACCACGATGGGCGCCTCGATGCCGCCATTGATCACGCCGCTGGTGTAGGTGCCGCGGTCGAAGCTGCGCGGGGCGAGACTGCTGGACCGGGCGCCGTAGAGTCGCCCGTCGGCGAAGCTCTTGTAGTACAGGTAGTTCGTTCCGGTCCCGACGTGCATCGTGGCGTCCAGCACGTCGGTGCCCGGGTCGAAGTACAGCTGGTGGGCGCTGACCGTGCGGAAGTCGGTGGTGTAGTTGACGTAGAAGGCGTCCCGGCCACCGTTCCTGGCGGAGTACAGGATGCCGTACTGGCCCCGTGAGGCGTCCCAGAACGCCTCCGGCGCCCAGGTGTGGGTCGGCATCGTGTGCATCCGTATCCGGCGGTAGCCGGTGAAACTGCGCAGGTCAGGGGAGTCCCAGAGGTGGATGTACTGGTTCTGCCGGGTGAAGTCCTTGCCCTTCAGGTCGGTGGCGAGCACGACGAAGGTGTTGTCCTGCTTGCGCATGATGAACGGGTCGCGCAGGCCACCGGTGCCGGCGGTCGGGGTGACGACCGGACTGTTCTGGTTGAGCGGGGTCCAGTTGAGGCCGTCGGTGCTGATGGCCAGGTGGAGGCCGTAGTTGTCGGCCAGCGAGGACGGGGACTCGGTGAAGTAGCCCATCACGTAGCCGCCGTACGTCGGAGCGGCCCAGGCCGGTGCCGTGCCGTGGAACAGGAGGCCGGTGCCGGCGACCACCGCCGCGGATGCTCCGGTGGTCAGCAGGGTGCGTCGAGAGACCATCGCGTTTCTCATTTCCGGCCCGGTGGGCGGGCCAGGTGCGGGGTTCGAGGAATGCGCGTGCTGCGGGGACCGGGTCGGTTCACTCGCCCGAGGGGGCGGTGAGGGTGACCCCGAGTCGGGCAGGGGTGCCGAAGTTCGGAGTGCCGTCGGCGTTCCAGGTGAACTTCTGGGCCCGGGTGGACCGGTTCATGTCACAGCCGCCACCGGCGGAGTCGTTGGCGTGGTAGACGATCCAGCTCTCGGTGCCGTCGGGTGAGGTGAAGAAGCCGTTGTGCCCCGGCGCGTAGACGCCGTTGGTGTCGCTGCGCTGGAAGACCGGGTTCGGCGCCTTGGTCCAGTGCGCGGGGTTGAGTGGGTCGCTGCCGGTCAGGGTGAGCAGGCCGAGCTTGTAGTCCGGTCCCCAGCAGGCGCTCGCCGAGTACACGATCATGGTGCGCCCGTTGCGGTACAGCGGCTCCGGTCCCTCGTTGACCGGGTGGGTCTGACGCTCCCAGGACAGCGTCGGGGAACTCAGCCGCACCCGGCTGCCGCCGAGCGTCCACGGGTTGCTCATGGGCGTGATGAACAGGCTCTGCCCGTAGCTGCCGCCGGGGTTGTACGTGCCCATCAGGTAGAGCCGGTTGTTGACCGTCAGGATGCTCGCGTCCAACTGCCAGTCGTTGCCGAGGTCGGCCTTGAACGTGTACGGGCCCATCGGGTCGGTGCCGGCGCTCTCCAACACGTGCAGCCGCTGCGTGGGGTTGAAGTCGGGCACGTTCTGTCCGGCGGTGTAGTAGAAGTACCACCGGGGTCCGTTCGGTCCGTTGATCAGGTGGAACTCAGGAGCCCACATGTTGCAGCAGCCGTTGGGACGTCCGGCCAGGTTGAAGATCACCTGATCCTGGGCGGTCGCCAGCCCGGCGAGGGTGGTGGACCGGCGCATGGTGATCGTCGAGTTCCACGTCGTCGTGGCGAGGTAGTACGTCCCGTTGTGCACCTGGAGCCACGGGTCCGGACCGTTGCGCTTGATCGGGTTGGTGAACGTCCGGGTGGGCGGTGTGGTGGGTGTTCCGCCGTTCAGGCGTACCAACTGCCACTGTTGGTTGGTGCCGTCGGCGTCGGAGTAGCCGGCCAGTCGGCCGCCGTCGGCCGTGGACCACTCCCACACGTCGATGACTTTGCTGGACTGGCGGTTGACGAAGCGTACGTACCCGCCGGCGGAGTCCTGTAGCCGGAACTGTTGGGTGGCCGCTCCCCGGTCGGTGGTCTGCACCAGCTGGGTGCCGTCGGTGGCGTTCGGCAGTTCCAGTACCTTGCCGCTGTGTCGTGACCGGACTTTGTAGTACCCGCCGCCGGCGTCGACGAACTGCCACTGCTGGACCGCGAGGTCGTTGCGGGTCCACTGGTTGACCGGGGCGTTCTCTGCCGTGGACCAGTCGTAGAGATCCATGGCCTTGCCGCTGTGCCGGTTGACGAACACGTACGACGCCGAGGTGTCCACGGTCGCGGCGGAGGCCGACGGCATCCCGTAGACCACCCCCGCGCCCGCCAACACCACTACCGCCGTACCCGCGACCAGGCCCGCCCGCCAGCCACGCCGGCGCGAACCC
This sequence comes from Micromonospora sp. NPDC023956, assembly GCF_040639195.1. Lineage (NCBI taxonomy): Bacteria > Bacillati > Actinomycetota > Actinomycetes > Micromonosporales > Micromonosporaceae > Micromonospora > Micromonospora sp. NPDC023956. Next base: position 671,933 of record NZ_JBEZZN010000001.1, on the reverse strand, counting down.
ACCCCCGACACCTGAACCACCGTCGTCACCGAGAACCTCCTTCGATTGGTCGGACCGGTCCGGGACGCCGAGTCCCGTGGTTCCGACGGAACGATGTCGCCACGGTGAAGTGCGAACGGCTGCCCACGTTCGGTGACCGGACGTGCCGTGGCGACCGCGTTCAACGCGGCGGCGAACGCACGCCCACACAATCGTGGCAGCGGCGTTACGCATGCGTTACAGGAAAAATGTTCGCGCTAACATCGAAGGCTGTCAAGTGGATGAGGCATCGGGCCGCGTCGAGTTATTCTCGGGGGCGCGGAGTTCCGCGACGGGATGCGACCCGGTCATTCCAGAGAGCGTTTTCTGAGTGCTGCGCGCGAATGGTGCACACAGCGGGAAACGCGTCCGACACCCTCGGTGCGTGCCGGACGTCGCTTCCGCTGCGGCCGGCGCAACCGCCGACCGCGTTCTGCGCCGGGCTGGTCAGCGGGTCGGTGCCACGGAGAGCCGCACGGCCGTCCAGGACACCGGTGGCAGCACGACCCGTGCGCCGCCGGCGTGGGTCGAGAGCTCCCGGTTGGGTCGCAACCCGACCCGGTCCGGGTGGTCCGCGGTGTTGGTGGCGCGCACGTCGTCGTCGGAGAGCGTCGACGCCGCCGCGGTCCACGCCACGGCACCGAAGCGGCTCAGATCGATGCTGACCTCCACCGGCCGGGCCTGGTCGCGGTTGACGACGAAGACCGCCACCTCGCCCGTCGCCGCGTCGTGGGTGGCGACGGCGTCGACCACCGACGTCTCGCCGTGGCGGGCCGTCTGGTAGGCCGGGCCGTCGACCACCGTGCGAAGGACGTCGCCGCGGGCCAGCGCCGCCGTGCGGGCGAACGGATGGAAGATGGTCTGCCGCCAGGCGGGCCCGCCCGGCTCGGTGCGGATCGGGGCGATCACGTTGACCAGCTGAGCCTGGCAGGCCGCGGTGACCCGGTCGCTGTGCCGCAGCAGGGAGATGAGCAGGTTGCCGACGACGACGGCGTCGGCGACGGTGTACTCGTCCTCGATGACCCGTGGGGCGACCCTCCAGTCGTCGGCGGGCGGCTGGTTCTGGAAGCGGGAGAGGTACCAGACGTTCCACTCGTCGAAGGACAGCTGGATCTTCTTCTTGCTGCGCAGCCGGGCACCGATGCTGTCGGCGGTGGCGACGATGCTGTCGACGAAGTGGTCCATGTCCGTGGCGGAGGCGAGGAACGAACCGAGGTCACCGTCGTGTTCCTCGTAGTAGGCGTGACACGAGACGTAGTCCACCAGGTCGTAGGTGTGTGTGAGGACAGTGGCTTCCCAGGCGCCGAACGTCGGCATGCTGGAGCTGGAGCTGCCACAGACGATCAGTTCCAGGTCCGGTTCGGCCGCCCGCAGCGCCCGGGCGGTGGCGGCGGCGAGCTGCCCGTACGCCTCGGCGTTCTGGTGCCCGAGCTGCCACGGGCCGTCGAGCTCGTTGCCCAGGCACCACATCCGGATGCCGTAGGGCTTGTCGGCGCCGTTGGCCCGTCGCAGATCGGCCAGGTGGGTGCCGGCGGGCTGGTTGACGTACTCGTGGACGTCGAGGGCCTCCTGCACGCCACGGGTGCCCAGGTTCACCGCGTACATGATCTCGACGTCGGCCTTGGCGGCCCACCGCGCGAACTCGTCGATGCCGACCTCGTTGGTCTCGATGCTGCGCCAGGCGAGGTCACGACGGCGCGGACGCCGGTCCCTCGGGCCGACACCGTCCTCCCAGCGGTACCCGGAGACGAAGTTGCCACCCGGGTAGCGGACGGTGGTGACACCGAGTTCGCGGGTCAGGGCGAGGACGTCGGCGCGGAACCCGTCCTCGTCCGCGGACGGGTGGCCGGGCTCGTAGAGGCCGGTGTAGACGCAGCGGCCCAGGTGTTCGACGAACGTGCCGAAGGTGCGCCGGTTGACCGGTGCCACGACGGCGGCAGGATCGAGTGTGACGTGCGCGAGCTGCACGGCTGTCCCTCCCGGAGATGCTGTCGTGCCGCCGGCACGCACAGTCGGACGGTTCGGTCACTTCAGGGCGCCGATGGTCAGGCCGCCGCGCCAGTACCGCTGGAGCAGCAGGAACGCGACGATCAGCGGCACGATGGCCACCAGTGAGCCGACCACGATCACGTTGAACAGGGCGGGGCCACCGTTGCCGATGGTCGCCGACAGGTACCAGGACCGTAGGCCGACGGTGAGCGGGTAGAGGTTCTGGTCGCTGAGCATGACCAGCGGCAGGAAGAAGTTGTTCCAGGTCGCCACCATGCTGAACAGCAGGACGGTGACCAGCGCCGGTCGCATGGCGGGCAGGGCGACGCTGCGGAAGACCCGGAGTTCCCCCGCGCCGTCGATCCGGGCGGCCTCGAGCATCTCGTCGGGCACCGAGTCGTGGGCGTAGACCCGGAGCAGGTACACCCCGAACGGGTTGAGCAACGAGGGCAGGATGACCGCCCAGACCGAGTTGATGAGCCCGGCCTCGGCCATCAGCAGGTACGTCGGCAGGACCAGGGCCGTCGCCGGCACCATGATGAGACCGAGCAGCAGCGCGAACAGCGCGTTGCGGCCGGGAAAGCGTAGTTTGGCGAAGGCGTAGCCGGCCAGGGCGGCGATCGCGGTGGCCCCGACGCCGCTGGTGACGGCGTAGAGGGCCGAGTTGCCCAGCCACCGCAGGTAGAGGCCGTCGTCCTGGGTGAACAGCAGCCGGAGATTGTCGAACAGGTGCAGGTCGGCGAACCAGAGTGGATGAGAGCCGAACAGCCCGTCGTTGTCCTTGGTCGCCGCGACGAGCAGCCACCAGAACGGCAGCAGGAAGTAGACGACGAACAGCGCCATCACCGCGTGTGCGGCGATGGTGCCGCTGCGGCGCCGCGCCGGCTCGGTGCTCCTGGCCGCCGGGGTGATCATCGCAGCGCGCTCCTCTTCCGCGTGACGAACAGGAAGATGTACGAACCGGCGAAGACCACTGCGCCGAGCAGGAAGGAGATCGCCGCCGAGTAGTTGTACTGCTGGTACGAGAACGCCTGGTTGTAGGCGTAGACGTTGGGTGTGTAGCCGTTGGTGATCGCCCCTGGGTTGAGCGGCTGCAGGATGAGGGGCTCGGTGAAGAACTGGAGGGTGCCGACGATCGTGAAGACGGTGCAGAGCACCAGGGCCGCCGAGATCATCGGTGTCTTGATCCGTAGCGCGATCTGCACCGACCCGGCACCGTCGAGCCGGGCGGACTCGTAGACCTCGCGCGGTACCCCCTGGAGCGCGGCGTACAGCACGATCATGTTGTAGCCGGCCCACTGCCAGGTGACGAGGTTTCCCAGGGAGGCCAGGACGGTGTCACCGGTCAGGAAGTCGATGCCGGTGAACCGGAACGGGCCGGTGTTCCGGCTGTACAGGAAACCCCACATCAGCGTGCCGATGACCACCGGCACGGCGTACGGGACGAACGCCGCCAACCGCAGCGTCCGCGCGAAGCGCGAGCTGACGCCGTCGACCAGCAGGGCCAGCACGAGTGCGACAGCGATCATCACCGGCGTCTGGACGAGCCCGAAGACGAGCACCCGCAGCGTGCCCGACCGGAACTCGGGGTCACCCAGGGCCTGCCGGTAGTTGTCCAGCGCGGCGAACACCTCGCCCTCCACCAGGGTGGAGCGGTACAGACTGAGCTTGAACGCGTACCCCATCGGCAGCAGCAGGAACACGACGAGCAGGACGGCGAACGGCGCGACGAACAGCCATCCGGCAGCGGCCTGCCGGTCGAACCGACGCCGACGGGCCGTGGACAGCCGGCCCCGGTCGGGCACGACGGGTCCGGTGACCGCCGGAGCGGCGGCCACGGGGACAGGTCGGTTCGGGGTCATCGCGAGACCTTGAAGCCCTGTTTCGACGCGTACGTCGTGACGTTCTGCTGGACGGTGCCCAGCGCGTCCGGCCACGACGTCTTCTTCTCCACCGCCTGTCCCAGCGCGGTGGTCAGTTGGTTGAAGCTGTAGCTGTTGAACGGGCTCCACGCGAATTCCTCGATGCCGTTGTACGCCGGCACGAAGACCTCGTTGACCTTCTGACCCCCGAAGAACGCGTACTCCTTGGTGCGGAAGTAGTCCCACTCCAGGATCGGTGTGGCCGTCGGGAACAGGAACGCCTCGTCGATGCCGATCTTCCAGGCGTCCCGGTTCGCTCCGAAGATCTCCATGGCGACCCTGGTGGCCTGCTCGGGGTGCTTCGTCTGGTCGGTCACCGCGAACGACGAGCCACCCCAGTCGCCCTGGGCGTCCTCTCCGGCGGTCCACTGGGGCAGCGGTGCCGCCCGCCACTTGCCGGCCGTCGTCTTCGCCACGCTCGCCAGGTAGCCGGGACCCCACCCCGCGGCCAGATAGGTCGCGTACTTCCCGCTGCCGAGCCCGTTGTAGAAGTCCGTCGTGCCGTAGGCGGTGGTGTCGGCCAGGCCGTTGTCCACCAGGTCCTCCCAGTACGACATCACCTTTGTGGCCGGTTCGCTGTTAACGTTAACACCGATGTTCTGCGGCTTTGCCACGTCGTACGTGAACGGACGCGCGCCGGCCTGCCACATCAGCCCCGTCATGAAGCCACCGTCGTTCGCCCCGAAGTCCGTCATGAACCTGTCGGGCGCGGCGGCCTTCAGTTTCTGCGCCTGTTCCTTGAACTCCGCCCAGGTCTTCGGCACCGTGAGCCCGTACTGCTCGAAGATGTCCTGCCGGTACAGCATGGCCATCGGTCCGGCGTCGACCGGGATCGCGTAGACGGCGTCGCCGTTGCTGACCTGTTTCCACGCCCAGTCGACGTAGTTGCCCCTGAGGTCGTTGGCCCCGTACCTGCCCAGGTCGACGAGATGCTTGGTGAGCTGGAAGGTCGGCAGTTCCTGGAACTCGAGCATCACCACGTCGGGCGCGCCCTTGCCGGCCTTCAGCGCGGTCTGCAGCTTCGTGTACTGGTCCTGGCCGGTCCCCGCGTTGGTCCACTCGATCCTGATGTCGGTGTGCGTACGGTTGAACAGGTCGACCACGCCCTGGAAGGCCGGGTACCACGCCCACACCGTGATCGTGACCGGGCCGTCCTGCTTCTCGCCACCGTCCGAACTGCACGCCACCAACAGCAGAGCGGCGAGGACCGCCACCGCCGCGGTCAGCGGCCTGCGACCTGGACTGGAAATCCTGACACTCACGGGACTCCTCCACCGGGGATCGACTGCCTCTGCAGCCGATGTACCTGTCAATGAGGCCGGTCGTGGTGCACGCCGACGGCCGGCCGCCGGGAAACGGCATGACTCGCCTGGTCCGCGCCGCACCCTGCGCTCGTCGCACGTCCTGGTTTCGTCTTTGCAGCGCTGCAAACAGCATGCCCGGACCATCGATGGACGGCAAGAGGTAACGTGCCGGAAACTCGCGCCGGCCTTCGGCATCGGAAGGGGGCTGACATGCGGCGGGATGTCACCCTACGTGAGGTCGCCGACCTGGCCGGCGTCTCCAGCCGGACGGTCTCCAACGTCGTCAACGGTTACGCGAACGTCACCGAGCACACCCGCGCCCGGGTCATGCAAGCTGTCGAGCAGCTCGGCTACCGGCCCAACGTCCTGGCCCGTAACCTCGCCCAGGGCCGTTCCGGGCAGATCGCCGTCGTGGTGCCGTACCTCGACACGCCGTACTTCTCGGAGCTGCTGCAGGGCATCATCCGCGCCGCCCGCGCGCAGGGGTACAACGTGCTCATCGACCAGACCGACGGCGATCCCGACCACGAGCGGATGCTCATCAACCACGGGCGCAGCCGGCTGCTCTTCGACGGCATCATCTTCAGCCCGCTCGGCCTCGACCAGCAGGCCCTGGCCGACCACGATCCCAGCCTGCCACTGGTGATCCTCGGCGAGCGGGTCAGCCAGGGGACGTTCGACCACGTCGGTATCGACGACGTCACGGCGTCCCGGCAGGCCACCGAGCACCTGCTGGACCTCGGCCGCACGCGGCTCGCCGCGATCGGGGACCAGCCCTACCCCACCGGTGAGGCCGCGCAGTTGCGCACGCGCGGGTTCCGTGAGGCGCACGAGCGCCGTGGCGTGGCCGTGCACGACGAACTCGTCATCGCGACCCCGCGTTTCAACCGGGCCGACGGGGCGGGCGCGATGCGCCATCTGCTCGACCTGCCGGAGCCGCCGGACGCCGTGTTCTGCTACAGCGACCTGGTGGCGCTGGGCGCGATGCACGTACTCGCCTCGCGCGGTCTGCGGGTCCCCGAGGACGTCGCCGTGATCGGCTACGACGACATCGAGGACGGTGCCTACGCGAACCCGCCGGTGAGCACGATCTCGCCCGACAAGGAGCTGATCGCGACGACCGCCGTCGAGCGTGTGCTGCTGCGTATCGCCAGCCGAACGTCGCTGCCCGGGATGGAACTGCGTGCGCCGCACCGGCTCGTCGTACGCGAGAGCACCGTCGGACGGGCCGCGGCGAGCCGGACACCCTGACCCCGGTCCGGTGCCGTCGCCGTCCTGCTCCGTCGCCCCGGGCGGAGCGGGCTAACCTGCGGCGGCACCGCCAGTGACCAGGCACAGCTTGTTCTCAGCGGGGCTGGCTACCCTCGGTCGTCTTATGAGCGATCTTCCTTCTCACAGTCCGTGGCCCCTGGCCGTCGAGGCCGCCACCGTGGCGGCGCAAGCGGCAGGGGCTGACCGATGAACGAGTGGATCCTGCTGGGCACCGGGCTGTTGCTCACCGTCGGCACCGGTCTCTTCGTCGCCGCCGAGTTCGCGCTGGTCAACCTCGACCGGGGTGACCTCGAGGCACGCCAGGCCCGTGGTGAACGGCGGCTGGGCCCGACCATCGCGGCGTTGAAGATCACGTCGACGCACCTGTCGAGCGCCCAGCTCGGTATCTCCCTGACCACCCTGTTGACCGGGTACACCTTCGAGCCGGCGGTCAGCGCGCTGCTCGCTGATCCGCTCGAGGCCGCCGGCGTGCCGGGGAGCGCGGTCCCCGCGGTCGGAGCGGTCGTCGGCATCCTCCTGGCGACCCTCTTCTCGATGGTGATCGGCGAACTCGTACCGAAGAACTTCGCGCTCGCGGTGCCCCGGCAGACCGCGAAGGTCGTGGTGCCGTTCCAGGCCCTGTTCACCACCGTCCTGAAGCCCATGATCGTGTTCTTCAACAACACGGCCAACGCGGTGATCCGCGCCTTCGGCATCGAACCGAAGGAGGAGTTGTCCGCCGCGCGCACCGCCGAGGAGCTCAGCTCACTGCTGCGGCATTCGGCCCGTGCCGGCGTGCTCGATCCGGAACACGCGACGCTGCTGGACCGTACGCTGCGCTTTTCCGACCGGGACGCCTCCGACGTGATGACCCCACGGGTCCGGATGGCGGCGGTCGCTTCCACCGCGACCGCCAGCGAGATCATCACCAGGTCCGTGGCCACCGGCCTGTCGCGGTTCCCGGTCGTCGGCCGGGACCTCGACGACCTCATCGGGGTGCTGCACGTCAAGCACGCCTTCGCGGTGCCCCCGGCCGAGCGTGGCGACGTCGACGCCCGCGACCTGATGGTCGAGCCGTTACGGGTACCCGAGACGATGGGCCTCGACGCGCTGCTGCCCGCGCTGCGCAGTGGGGGACTGCAGTTCGCGGTCGTCTACGACGAGCACGGTGGCGCCGCCGGCATCGTCACCCTCGAGGACCTGGTCGAGGAGATCATCGGTGAGCTGGAGGACGAACACGACCGGGTCCGTGCCGTCGTGCTGCGACGCGGCACGTCGATCGTGTTCGACGCCACGCTCCGGCCGGACGAGCTGCTCGACCGGGCCAGGATCAGGGTGCCGGAGCACGACGACTACGACACGGTCGCCGGCTTCGTCACCGCCGGTCTGAACCGGTTCCCCCAGGTCGGGGACGAGGTCACGATCGAGGGCGGGATCCTCCGCGTGGAGCGCCTCAACGGCGTCCAAGCCGATCGGCTGCGGTTCGTCCCCGCCGAGACCACCGGTGACACCGCACCCGGGCGCACCCCCTCCGGCCGTACGGAAGAGAGGACCCGTTGAGCGAGTACCTGCCCGGCATCGTCTGGCTCGTCGTGCTGCTGGTCGTCAACGCGTTCTTCGTGGGCGCGGAGTTCGCGGTGATCTCCGCACGGCGGTCCCAGATCGAACCCAGGGCCCAGGCCGGAAGCCGGTCCGCCAGGACCACGCTCTGGGCGATGGAGAACGCCACCCTGATGCTGGCGACCAGCCAGCTCGGCATCACCGTCTGTTCGCTGCTGATCCTGAACGTCTCCGAGCCGGCCATCCACCATTTGTTGGAGGTTCCGCTCGCGCACACTCCGCTCTCACCCGAGGCGGTCACCGTGCTCGCGTTCGCCGTCGCACTCGCCCTGGTGACCTTCCTGCACGTGGTCTTCGGCGAGATGGTTCCCAAGAACATCTCGTTCTCCGTACCGACCCGAGCGGCACTGGTCCTCGCCCCGCCGCTGGTGATCGTCGCCCGGATCCTCAAGCCGATCATCTGGAGCCTGAACGGAGTCGCGAACGGCATCCTCCGTCTGTTCCGGGTGACGCCCAAGGACGAGGCGACCAGCACCTACAACCTGGACGAGGTGGCGACCATCGTGCGGCAGTCCACCCGTGAGGGCGTGCTCGTCGACGGTTCGGGGACCCTGACCGCAGCCTTCGAGTTCACCGCGAAGACGGTCGGCGACGTGGAGGTTCCGCTCGCGGACCTGGTCGTCCTGACGACGACCGTCACACCGGCGGAGATCCAGCGGGCGGTGGCCACCCACGGCTACTCCCGCTACCTGCTCACCGAGAACGGCGGACCCAGCGGGTACGTGCACATCAAGGACGTCATGGACCTGGCCGGTGACGCCTACACCGCCGCCGTTCCGACCGAGCGCATCCGCCGGCTCGCCGTCGTCGACCGCGACAGCGAACTCGAAGACGCCCTGGCAGCGCTCCGGAGGAACGGCGCCCACGTCGCCCAGGTCCTCGACGGCCGGGCAGGGATCACCGGCGTCATCTTCCTCGAGGACATCGTCGAGGAACTCGTCGGTGAGGTCCAGGACGCCACCTCCCGGTGACCAGGGGCCCCACCCGTCCCGGCCACCCGCGGCGGCCCGCCCGGACCCCGGGGAGATCCCGGGGTACTGGGGGGGCCGCCGGGCTCAGGACCGGGTGACCCGAGGGCCCGCGTCTACCGGGTCGCGTAGGGGTCCTGAGCGAGCAGGTGGGCCTTGTAACCTTCGCCGACGCCAGGTTCGGGGGTGCCCTGCCAGTCCTTGATGAGGACGGCGCCGGTGGTGCACCCCCACGGGTTCCACGTCCACGCCAGGTGGGACAGGCCGTGCGCGGTGGCCCAGTCCATCAGCGTGTCCATGTAGTCGTAACTACAGTTGTCCTGTCCGAACTCGCCGAGCACCACGGGCACCTTCTCGGCCAGCGGAGCGATCTTGCTGTCCCAGCAGGTCGTGCTCGCACAGGCGTTGAAGCTGTACGCGTGCCAGGACGCGGCGATGTTGTCGAGCGGGTCGTTCGGCTGGTACGTCAGCCACTCGCCCATGTCGTTAGTCCACTCCAGGCCGCCGACCATCAGGATGTTGGTCGCGCCGGTCGCGCGGACCGCGTCGACCAGGTCCTGCATGCCGGCCACCTCGTAGGGGATGCCGGTGCAGGTGCCGCCGTCGCGCAGACACTGCCATCCCAGGGTCTTGTTCCAGTCCGCGGCGATCTCCGGGTAGGGCTCGTTGAACAGGTCGAACACGACGGCGTCGTTGCCCTTGAAGGTGTTCGCCACGCTGGTCCAGAACTGTGGGGCGTACCGGGCGTCCGGCATCGGCTTCTGGCACGTGGCGGTGGTGTCCTTGCAGTGCCAGTCCGGCCCGTTGCTGTAGGCGCCCCAGGTCCAGTGCAGGTCGAGGATGGGGTTGATGCCGTTGGCGACCAGCAGGTCGACGTAGTCCTTGATGCCCTGTTGGTAGGTGGCACCACTCGGGGTGCCGTTGACGCCGAGCCAGCACTCCTCGTTGAGCGGGATCCGGACAGCGTGGATGTTCCAGGTCTTCATGGCATCGACCGACGCCTGGTCGACCGGGCCGCCGTCCCACTGGCCCTTGCCCTGGACGCAGGCGTACTCCCCGCTCGACCGGCTGACACCGAGGAGGCGGTAGGGCCGTCCGCTCGCTGTCACGATCTTGTTCCCGGACACCCGCAGCTCCGGTGCGGGTCCGCCGGGGCCGGGAGGGTTGCTCGCGGTGGGGGACGGGTCCGCGGTGGTGGGGCTGGCCGTCGGCGTGATCACCGCGCCGGTGCAGGTGGTGCCGTTGAGCGCGAACGAATCAGGTACCGGGTTGGTGCCGCGCCATGTTCCGGAGAACCCGATGGAGGTCGACGAGCCCGTGTCCAGTGAGCCGTTCCAACCCATGCTGGTGGCGGTGACCTCGGCGCCGGACTGGGTCCAGTTGGCGCTCCAGCCCTGACCGACCTTCTGGGCCGTGTTCGGGAAGGTGAACCCCAGCGTCCATCCGGTGACGGCGGAGCCGAGGTTGGTGATCGTGACGTTGGCGGTGAAGCCGTCGGGCCACTGGCTCGCCACGGTGTAGGTGACCGAGCATCCGGTGGTCGCCGCCGACGCCGGCAACGTGACCGCTGCCATGCTGCCGAGTGCCAGAACTCCGGCGGCACTGGCGGCCAGCAGGGCATGACGATGTCTCATCTGGTTCCTCTCCTTCGGTTCTGGTTCGTGGGCTGTGCCCGGTGGCGGGTCGGGGCTGCTGGTCAGCCCGGCCCGCGCCGGGCCCGGCAGCCGGCGTCACCGAGCGGCAGCCACCCAATAGCCTTTAAGATCATCGATGGAAGCGCTCCCACGGACGTTAGTTAATTAACGTAGGTAAGTCAACGGACCGGATTCGAGCCGGGTGACCGGCCGGTGGCTGCCCGTGCGGTACGTTGGCGGCGTGTTGCCCTGCCGGCCCGTTGCCGAGGGCCCCTAGCGAGGGAGTGCGGCATGCCGCTCCGTCACTCCGGCGGCGGTGCTGCCACCACGCGCGGGCTGGCCCTGGACATGATCCGGGCCGCGCGCACCATCAGCCGGGTGGAACTGGCGGCCGGCCTGGGCCTGACGTCGCCAGCGGTCACCCGTATCGTCCGGGACCTGCTGGTCGAGGGTCTCGTCCGGGAAACCGGACGGGGACCGTCGACCGGCGGTAAGCCGCGTACTCTCCTGCAGATCGACCCCCGATCCCGCTACGGCGTCGGAGTCCACCTGGAGCGCAACACCTGCGTCATCACTGTGGTCGATCTGGCCGGTGAACCGGTCTGTCGCACGGTGCTGCCCGGTGCCGCGGAAGTGCCACCGGAGCGCATGCTGCCCCGGCTCGCCGACGAGATCCACGCCCTCCTCGCCGCGACCGGTGTGGACAAGGCGGCCGTGGTGGGGCTGGGCCTGGTGACCTACGGCCCGCAGGACTGGCGCTCCGGGGTGTTGTTGACTCCACAGCCGAACCCCCAGTGGCTCGACTATCCTGTCGCGCGCCGGATGGCCGACCTCGTGCAGCTGCCCGTGCTGCTGGACAATGACGCCAACGCCGCCGCGATCGGTGAGTACTGGCTGGGCACGGTCGACCTGACGAGCACGTACGGCTGCATCTACCTGGGCACCGGCATCGGTGGTGGTGTGGTGGTCGCCGGAGAGGTCTACCGGGGTAGCTCCGCCAACGCTGTGGAGATCGGCCACATCTCCGTCGACGTCGACGGCGCACCGTGTACCTGCGGCAACAACGGATGCCTGGAACGTTCGGCCGGTCCCGAGGCGGTGGTGCGCCAGGCCTGGACGACGTCGAACCTGGCCCGGCGGCTGGGCCTCGACCCGAAAGGACGTGACCCCCAGGGCGGCGACTTCCTCGTCGACTTCTCGCGGATCACGACCGCGGCCAGTTCCGGCGACCCGATGGCGCGAAGCCTGGTCGAACGGTCCGCCCGTCACCTCGGCGGCGCGGCCGTCACGCTGACCAACCTGTTCGACCTCGACTTCATCGTGCTGGCCGGGCCGGGCTTCGGCTCGGCCGCCAGCATCTACCGGAGCATCATCCAGAACGAGGTCGACCGACGTTGGTTCTCCCGCCGCGCCCACCCGGTACGGGTCGTGACGTCAGCCAATGGATCCGACGCGGCCGCCATCGGCGGTGCGGCGCTGATCCTGCAACGCGAACTCGTCCGACCCCGGGCAGGCTCGTCAGGCGACCGCACTGTCCGGGCCGGGCGGATGCCGTCGCAGTCGTAGTCGGTCCCCGAGCTGACGAGAGTGCGGGCACCAGGCGGCGATCGAGAAGGTCACCGCGACAGGTACCCGTGCGGACGCCCGGGAGCCGGGTACGCGGGTGCACGCTCCACCGAGCATGCCGACCCCCGGCGTTACACTCCTGCGGGTGATCGGATCGGGCGCCTACGTCGAGAACGCGTCGGCGATGTGGCGGGCGGTAGCCCGCGACGCGCAGCAGGACGACGTGTCCTTCCGGGCGGACCTGCCCCGGGTGACGCGGCTCATCCTGCGCGCGCCGGTGCCGGTGGCGGACGTGGCGCGCCTCCTCGACAGCGTCCCTGCCGCGAAGAGCGTCGTCCTGGAGGACACGTTCGGCGGCCGCGACGCCCTGCTGCCCGCCTCGACGGCACGGGTCCTGCACATGCCGGTGATGGTGCGCCCGGCGACGGAGCTGCCGACGGTCGCCGGCGAGACCGCACGGGTCGTCCGGGTTTCCGGTCCCGACGAGCTGGCCGTGGCGGAGCGCCTGATCGTGGAGGGTTTCCCGGTGTCCGCGCTGTTGCCGTGGCGCCGGGGCGAGGCCCTTCCGGCGCACCTGCTCGGGGTTCGGGGCTGGACCGCCTGGCTGGCGTACCGGCGGGGCGAGGCGGCCGCCGCGGGTTACACCTACGACGACGGTCGCGTGGTGGGCCTCTACTGGCTGGTCACGTCGCCTGAGCACCGATCGGCCGGGCTGGCGCGGGCAGTGCTGACCCGGGCCGTCCGGGCGCATCCGGGGCGGCCGTTCACGCTGGTCGCCACCGACGCCGGGCTGCCCCTGTACGAGTCGCTGGACTTCCGCCGGGTCGCCACGACCACCTGGTACTTTCGCCCGCCCGTCGGCGACCGGTAGCGGCAACCGGACCTCCGCGCGACCCCATGTGCCGCCGGTGTTTCTCCGGCAGGTACGGGTGCCCGCCCACCATTCGGGACGAGATCAGATGGGATTCGCGCGCTATCACCCTCGGTAGTCGGGCGGTGATCGCCGATCACGTTGTTTTTCTGCCCCTGTGGAAATTGCGGTTTCGACGGTATCACTCTCTGCGATATCAATTGATCGTCGCCACTGTCGGGGGTGTCACTGGCGAATTCGGCTGGTAGGGTCCCGGGCAGGTGGGCCTGCCTGGAAGATCGGCTTCTGACTGCTGACGGGGAGGTGTCTCATGAAGATCAAGCGTCGCAAGAAGGTCATCGCACTCTCGGCCGTGCACCTCTGATCCACCTAGTGTGAACCGGGCGGAGACCGGCCGGACCGGAGTGCCGGCCGGTCTCCGTTTCACTCCTCAGCCATGGGGGAAATGTGGGTAACAACATCCTGCCCGGCATGCCGATTCTCCGCGCTCGACCTGAGATCAACGAAACCGGAGCGATCGAACTCCATACCCGAAACGGAATCTTCGACGTCGACCCGGTGGACGGCGTGAGCCGGGAGCAGCTTCTCCGCGTCCTGCGACATCTCGACGGCCGTACCAAGATTTCCGATCTCTCCCACCTGGTGGATCTCGACGCCGATCGGCTCCACGCGATCATCGAGCCGGCGGTCACCATGGGCCTGGTCGACGACCTGAGCACACCCGACGCGAGGTCCGGGCTCGCCGCCCTGTCCCGGTTGGAGGACCTGCTGAACCGGCTGGTGGACGAGCTGGTCTTCCGGGGACCGTTCTGGCGTGCCGTGACCGAGCGGCCCGAGTCGCTGCACCACAACGTGTACTACGGCTTCGGCCTGGAGAACTGGTTCTTCCTGTACCAGGAGACCTTCTTCGACGGGCCGCTCGTCTCCCACCCCACCAGCGCCGCGCTGCGCGCCATGCTCCAGGAGTTCTACTACGAGGAGCATCGGCACGACGACATCGTCCTCCGGGCCTTCGTCCCGTTGGGTATCGGCAAGAACGACCTCCAGCGGGCGCGACCCCTGCCGACCACCACCGCTCTGATCAACCTGCTGTCCTGGTGGTCGCGCACCGACCCGCTGTTCTTCATGGCCACCATCGGAATCCTGGAGGGTCGCCTCGACGTCGACGGCGCCGGGGAGGACGAACCGGTGTACGACTCCTTCCTGGAGGCGTGCGGCCGGGCCGGGGTCCGGGAGGACTTCGTCCAGCCCATCCGGGCGCATGCCAAGGTGAACGCGAGCCACGACCACGGCGCGGTCAGCCGGGAGTTGTTCGCCGAGGTGCCCGGGGTCGACCGGGAGACCGAGCAACGCTGGCACGGCAAGGCGCATCTGTTCGTCGAGACGTACGCGGCCTTCTTCAACGGTGTCCTCGACTACTACAGCCGGCCCGACCGGCCCTTGCTGCGGCCGGTGGGGATCGAGTGATGGCGGAGACGGTGATGATCCAGAATCAGGGCTTCCGGCGACCCGTGCTGCGGTCCAGCGCCACCTGGCGGAAGACCTCCGACGGGGCCGAGCTGAGCTATCTCGACGGCCGACGGTTCATCGAGTTCGAGTTCGACGCCGACCGGCGGGAGGGGTTCCACCGGTTCCTGGAACTGCTGGCGCGCAGCGAGGCGCCGACGGGCGAGCTGCGGGCCGCGTTCCCCGGTGACGACAGCGAGTGGCAGGAGATGCTGGGTGCCCTCGACGAGCAGGGCATGCTCGCCGAGGGGCAGGAGGCACCCGCCGGTGGCTTCACCGGTGTCGGCGCCTACCCGCCCCTGCGCCGGCTGGCCGACGAGGTGCGGGAGACCGTCCGGAGTCCGCTCTACGCCGCCCTCGAGGACGGTTCGGTCACCCGGGAACAGATCATCGGGTACGCGGTCGAGTACTGGCACATCACGCACCTGTGTCCGCGGGCCGTGGCACCGGTACTCGCTCGGGACGACTTCGGCGTCGGTACCTGGCACAAGCTGATGTCCTTCTACCTGACCGAGCGCAACCACGACCGGATGCTGGAGAAGTCCCTCAAGGCCGTGGGCGTGACCCGGGAACAACTCCTGCGTGCGCAGCCGTTGCCGGCCACCATGGCGATCATGGCAGCCATCGGCGTGCATGCGTACCAGTTCCCGCTCGCCCTCATCACCGTCCTGTTCCCGATGGAGGAGCCGGAGCTGGACTTCCTGGAGCTGCTGGTGCGGCGGGCCCGGGAGTTGGGACTGCCGGAGGCCTTCATCAAGCCCATCGTGGACCACTCCGAGGTGAACGACGACGAGGCACACGATGCCGTCACGCTCGACATCCTGGCGGACTTCCCGTTCGTCAGCGAGGAGGAGTTGCGGGAGTGCGGCAAGGCGGTCGCCGACATCGTCGAGCAGCGCGCGCGACTGGACGCCGAGATCCTCCAGTGGTACGCCGCCGGCGACATTCGTGACTTCGGGTCACGCGACTATCCGTTGGAGTCCGGGAAGGCCCTGTCGTGCGCCCCGCTGACCTCGCTGGTCTGATCTCCCTGGCGGTCATCTGGGGGACCAACTTCCTCTTCGTCGAGCTGGCACTGGAGGGCACCGGTCCGAGCGGGCTGGTGCTCGGCCGGATGATCCTCGGCTCCGCCGTGCTGCTGCTCCTCGCCCGGATCCGTCGGGTGTCGTTGCCCGAGGGGCGCCGGGCCTGGCTGCTGATCGCCGGGATGAGCCTGTTCGCGCAGGCCGTGCCGCTGGTGCTCTTCGCCACTGGCCAGCAGCAGGTGACCGCTGCCCTCGCCGGGGTGTACAGCGGAGCGACCCCACTGCTGACCATTCCGATCGTCTGGTTGTTCCTGGGCTCACGGCCCTCCGCCGGGGAGATCCTGGCGAGCGTCGTCGGCTTCGCCGGCCTCGCCGTCGTGCTGTCCCCCTGGGACACCGCCGGCGGCTCGTACGTGGGTCAGCTCTTCTGCCTGGCGGGAGCGGTGTGTTTCGGCCTGGCCTACGCGTACACCGCCAAGGTGCTGGTGCTGGTCAAGGGCGACAAGCTCGCACTCGCGGCCGCGCAGGCGGTGTCCGGAGTGGCGCTCCTGCTGCCGGTGACGCTCGTGACGGAGGGCCCCGGGCGGGGGCCGGCGCTGCATCCCACCGTCCTGGTCGTCGCCGCCATCGTCGCGATGGGACTGGGTAGCGCGGCGGCTTTCGTCATCAACTACTGGCTGGTCGACCGGATCGGGCCGGTCCAGGCGTCGCTCGCGTTCTACCTCACACCGATCGTCGCCGTGGCGGCCGGGTTCGCCGTGCGCGGCGAGCGCCTGACCGCGCACGAGGCGGTGGGCAGCGCCATCGTGCTCGCCGCGCTCGGGCTGCTCTATGCCTTCAAACGCTCCCGGATCCCCGCGGGCGGACCGGCCGGGCGGACCGTCCCGCCGGTGTCGCCGGCGGACGCCGAGCCGGCCCGGCCGGCGCCGCTGCCGCCCCGGGCGAACACCAGATGACCACTCTCGACGTGCGGCGACCCCCGCCCACCCGGTCGGCGGCGCCGGCGCGGCGGGTGGCCGTACCGGACGAGAGGCGTGCGGCGGTACCGGCTGTCGTCGCGTCGTGCCTCCGGAGGCCCGGTCAGAAGTAGTCGAGCAGGTGGGCGGGGCCACCGACGGCGAGGAGGTCGAGGGCGCGGGGGTCAGCGCCCGGGTCGTGCCGCAGCCGGCCGGCCTGGACGAGACTCTCGGCGGTGGTGGCGCCGGCGTAGAGCTGGGCGAAGCCGAGCACGCCCAGGTGCAGGGCCGGTTCGCCGGTGGACCGGCTCAGCTCGGCCGCGCCGTCGGCGACGTCCAGCCGCCAGGCGCCGGTGTTCCAGTCGGCGAGGTCGTCCGTGAGGGTGAACTCGACGCTGCCGCGTGCGTACGCCGGCCAGCCGCGCTCCCGCACCGCCCGGGTCACCTCCACGGGCCGGTGCATCCAGGGCTGTTGCCGGTGCTCCCGGAGCGTCTCCAGGGGCAGCTGTGCGGTGACGGCGTCGCCGTCGAGCAGCTGCAACCGCAGTGTGGGGGCGACGCTGCGCCAGCTGGCGAGGACGCCGACGAGTTCCCGGGCCGCGTCGGGGGTGGTGGCGAGGACGTCGGAGACGGTGAGCACGGAATCGGGGCCGTAGCCGTGCCCCCGGTCCCAGCTGACGTAGCCGACCAGGTCACCGTCCTGCTCGACCAGGGTGACGCCGTCGGTGGGGAGGGCGGTGGTGGCGCCGAAATGGTCGAACAGCTCGCCGCAGCGGGTGAGGAGGCCCTGACGGTGGCGGGCGACCCGCTCGTACAGGTCGGCGACGGCGGGCATGTCCTCGGCGGTGGCGGCGCGGAGGCTCAGGTGCGGGGCGGGCCGGTACCGGGGGAGGTCGGCGGTGGCCAGGTCGACGGTGCGCAGGGTGCCCGCCACCTCCCAGCCGCAGGCCCGGTAGGGGCCGATGATGGTGGGAAAGAGCGCGCTGACGGCGGCACCCCGCTCGCGGGCACCGCGCAGCAGGGCGGCCAGCAGGGCGCGGGCGACCCCGCGACCACGCGCCTCGGGAGCGACGGCGACGCCGGCGACGTCGGCGGCGGGCACGGCCCGCCCGGACCACCACTGTTCGTGGTGCAGGTCGACGGCCTTGCCGCACAGCCGGCCCGCCGGATCGAACGCCCCGTAGCGGGTCGTGCCGGGCGTGCCGCGGCTGCCGGTGTCCGGCGGGGGCGGCGGGTCGTAGCCGAAGGCGTGACCCCCCAGGGCCCCGGCGGCGGGGGCGTCGTCGGGGGTGAGTTCGCGGACGGTGAGGGTGGGGTGCACCAGCCGACGATAGCCCCGGCCCGGTCGGCGTCGAACCGGTTTTCCCGAGCCCCGGGGAGACGTCGAACCGGTTCTCGCGAGGCCCGGGGAGACCCGGTACCCGTGCCGAATGATCGGTGCGGGTACCGGTTCCGGTGCGGGTCAGGCCGACGGGTCCGTGCGGACGCCGTCGGTGCCGTCGGGGCCGCTCAGGTGCGGGACCACTGCATACTCGTCGCGGAGCTGCACGTCCGCTGCTCCAGGGCGGCGCCGGCAGCGGTGGAGGCGCCGACCACGTGCAGGCACTTGTCGCTGTGGACGTTCACCAGGTGGTAGTAGCCGTCGCCGACCGATCGCCAGCTGAACGCCTGGTTCAGGCCGTCGTGGCAGGTGTACTGGATGATCTGCGCGCCGTCCGCCACCGAGGAGTTCGCGACGTCGACGCACTTGCCGCTGTTGACGCTCTGCAACCGTACGGTCCCGTTACCGGCGTCGAGGAAGCGCCACTGTTGCCAGGCCGCGCCGTTGTCGGTCCACTGGCCGATCACGGCGGAGTCGTTCAGGTTGGGTTGCTGGACGTCGACGACCTGTCCACTGTTGCGGTTGGTGATCCGGTATGCGGTCGGGGCACTGCCGCCGCCGAACTGCCACCAGTTGACGTTGAACAGGTTGCCGCTGCCGCCGGCGAAGCGCAGGTACAGGTCCCGAGTGCCGGTGGCTCCGCTCACCCCGCAGGTGGTGGTCGTCCAGTTCTGCCAGCCGCCGGTGCCGCCGACGGTGCAGGTGCCGACGATCGGGCCGCTCGCGCTGTCCAGCCGTACCTCGATCCGGCCGCCGCTGGTGGCGGAGGCGACCCGCGCGGAGAAGGAGGTGGCGCCGGTGCCGAACGCGACACCCTTGACCTTGATGTGGTCCCCGTTCTCGATCCAGCCGACGTTCATGCCGCCCTCGCTGGACGGCTCCGTCTCGATGCCGGAGCCCCAGGCGATGGTCTCCGCCTCCTGCCGGACGTACGGGTTCAGGGTGCCGACCTGGGGAGCGCCCCCGGTGGTCATGGTGATGGTGGGGAAGGTGCCGTTGGCGTTGTAGGTGAACCGTTCCACCGCCACCGAGCGGGTGTAACCGCCGCCGCCGGGCAGCGCGCCGTTGTGGTAGAAGAAGTACGACCCGCCGTTGTAGTCGATGATGCCGGCGTGGTTGGTGAAGCTGCTGCCCTGCCGGGGCATGAGTGTCCCTCGGTACGTCCAGGGCCCGGTGGGGCCGGGCGCGGTCGAGTAGCCGATGAACTCGGAGCAGCACTCCGCCGCGAAGACGTTGTAGTAGAGCCCGCCGCGCTTGTAGACCCAGGGGCCCTCCTCGTAGAGGGTGGGACGGCTGGGGTTGCCGGTGCGGGTGCCGAACCCCGCGGTGGTGAGCGGGATCTGGGTCGGGCTGCCGGAGAACGAGATCATGTCGGGGTTGAGCCGCACGTACCACAGGTTCGGGTTGCCCCAGTACAGGTATGCCTGGCCGTCGTCGTCGACGAAGGCGTGCGGGTCGATCTCGCCGTTGCCGACCAGGGGGCGGCCGAGCGCGTCCCGGAACGGACCGGTCGGGCTGTCCGCCACTCCGACCCCGATGACCATCTGTCCGTTCGAGCGTTGCCGGACGGGCACGTACCAGTAGAACTTCCCGTTGCGGGCGATGACGTGCCCGGCCCACGCGTTGGCGTCCGCCCAGGCGAAGGTGGCCAGGTTCATGGGCGTGCCGTGGTCGGTCCAGTTCACCATGTCGGCGGACGAGAACACCCGCCACTCCCGCATGGTGAAGTAGGTCGAGCCGTCCTCGTCGTGTCCGGTGTAGAGGTACACCCGACCGTTGTGCACCATCGGTGCCGGGTCGGCGGTGTAGATGTGCTGGACGATCGGGTTGTCGGCGTGTGCCGTGCCGGGCAGCAGGGCGACCGCGCAGGCCAGACTCGCGATCGTGGCGATGACGCGCCGGAGTGCCGCTCCGGCCCGGAGTGGAGCGCGTAGCTTCACGACGTACCCCCAAGGTGTCGAGCGATGGTGTCCACACACGGCGATCCGCCGCGCTGCCGGCACCCGCTCCGTCCGTCGGACGACCGGCAGCGCCGGGAGCTTTGTTATCGATAACATCATGAGCCGCGCGCTTCCGCACCCGATCAGCATCGATCTGACCTGCGCCTACCTGGTGGGGCGATTCGGCGCTGGGTCGGGCAGTAAGCCTGTTCCATTAACGCTGACATCGACTGTTCACGATGCACCGTACTGGCCGTGGCGGTGACCGTCAACGAGCGGTCCGGCCTCCCCGGAAAGTCCGGGGGCGCGTGGGGGTGGACCCGCCGGCCCGGAAGGGGCTAGCGTCGAAGCTATTGACGTTTGACGCTGTTAGCGCTAACATGCTGCATCACGAGTTGGTCGGACCCCGGAGACAGGCACCACGGCTTGCGGGAGCGGCACCGATCGCGGCTGCGGCCGGGGCCTACCGAGGCACACCCCTGATCTCCACAGGCCCGCCGCCAACCGTGCTGACGCGACCCCCGGTCGGCACCCGTGGCGAGGACGCGCTCGTGCTGCTTCCGCGCGTCCGGACAGGAGCGAGTCATGACGTCCGGTGCGGTCCGCCCCTGCTTCCCACCGGGTGCCCGGGGAGACCTGGCGGTTCCGCACCCGGTTGCAGTGACGGCGCCCGAGGGCCGATCCCCGGACGGGACCGGCGCCGGCGCCGCACGGGCGGGACGGCGGTGGCGGCGACGCTCACCACGCACGCGGCTCCCGCCCACGAGTACGGAGGGTCCTATGTCCAGCAGTACGGAGGGGGAGAGCATGCTCGTGCGCAGACGAATCCTGGCCACTCTCGGTGGGGCGGCGCTCGTCATCGGCCTGGCCGCCTGTAGTGGTGAGGGAGCCGGTGGCGGCGGCGACACCGGCGGGGACCGGCCCGCCGAACTGACCATCGGCGTCTCGATGCCGACGCAGACCTCGGAGCGGTGGATCGCCGACGGCAAATCGGTCAAGGAGAAACTGGAGGCGAAGGGGTACCGGGTCGACCTCCAGTACGCCGGGGACGACATCCCGACGCAGTCGCAGCAGGTCGACCAGATGATCACCCAGGGCGCGGACGTGCTGGTCGTCGCGGCGATCGACGGGACCGCCCTCAGCGGCCAACTCCAGGCGGCGGCGGACGCGAAGATCCCCGTCGTCGCGTACGACCGGCTCATCCGGGACAGCCCCAACGTCGACTTCTACGTCAGTTTCGACAACTACAAGGTCGGGGTCGCCCAGGCCGACGCACTGTTGGTCGGCCTCGGCCTGAAGAACAAGGACGGTGCGAAGGGCACCGCGACCGGTCCCTTCAACGTGGAGCTGTTCGCCGGCTCGCTGGACGACAACAACGCCCACTTCTTCTTCGACGGCGCGATGGACACGCTCAAGCCGTTCATCGACGCCGGCACGCTGAAGGTGAAGTCCGGCCAGACGAAGATCGAGCAGGTGGCCATCCTGCGGTGGCAGCAGGAGACCGCGCAGAAGCGCATGGAGGACCTGCTCACCTCCAGCTACAACGACGGCACCACGGTCAGCGGGGTGCTGTCGCCGTACGACGGCCTGTCGCGGGGCATCATCACCGCCCTGCAGAACGCCGGCTACGGCGCGGCGGCCAGGAAGATGCCCGTGGTGACCGGTCAGGACGCCGAGATCGCGTCCACCAAGCTCATCAACGACGGCGTCCAGGGGTCCACCATCTTCAAGGACACCCGCCTGCTGGCCGAGCAGGCCGTGGTCACGGCCGAGGCGTTCCTCCAGAAGAAGGAGCCGCAGGCCAACGACACCAAGACGTACGACAACGGGGTCAAGGTCGTCCCGGCGTTCCTGCTGCCGGTCCAGACCGTCTACAAGGACGACATCAAGCCGGTCCTGATCGACTCCGGTTACTGGACGGCCGAGGAGGTCGCCGCCGGGCAGGCGAAGGGCTGACCCGGCCCGGTGCGCCCGGTGGTGGCACGACCGCCGCCGGGCCTGCCGGCGTTGACCCCGACGGCTTTCGAGCAGGACGGTTCCCATGCGCGAGCACATCCTCGAAATGCGCGACATCACGAAGACCTTCCCCGGAGTGACGGCGCTCCGGGACGTGTCGCTGGCCGTGCGGCACGGCGAGATCCACGCGATCTGCGGCGAGAACGGTGCCGGAAAGTCCACCCTGATGAAGGTGCTGTCCGGGGTGTACCCCGCTGGCGACTACGACGGTGAGATCGTCTTCGACGGTAGGCCGGTCCACTTCCGGGGCATCCGGGACAGCGAGTCGCGCGGCATCGTCATCA
The DNA here is from genome assembly GCF_040639195.1 of Micromonospora sp. NPDC023956. Lineage (NCBI taxonomy): Bacteria > Bacillati > Actinomycetota > Actinomycetes > Micromonosporales > Micromonosporaceae > Micromonospora > Micromonospora sp. NPDC023956. The sequence goes on along the minus strand of NZ_JBEZZN010000001.1, from coordinate 649,682 downwards.
TCCATCAGGAACTGGCGCTGGTGCCGCACCTGTCGATCGCGGAGAACATCTTCCTCGGCAACGAGCGCCGGGGGACGGGCGGCCTGATCGACTGGAACCGGACCAACGCCGAGGCCGCGCGCCTGCTCGCGGCGGTCGGGCTGGCCGAGAACCCGGTGACCCCGGTCGTCGGGCTCGGCGTGGGCAAGCAGCAACTGGTGGAGATCGCCAAGGCGCTGTCGAAGAAGGTACGACTGCTGATCCTGGACGAGCCGACCGCCGCGCTCAACGATGTCGACTCGGCACACCTGCTGGGCCTGATGCGCCGGCTGCGGGACCAGGGCATCACCTGCATCATGATCTCCCACAAGCTCGGCGAGATCGTCTCGGTCGCCGACTCGACCACCGTGATCCGGGACGGCCGGACGGTCGAGACGCTGGACATGAGCGACGCCACGGCCACCCAGGAGCGGATCATCCGGGGCATGGTCGGCCGGGACCTCGCCGCCTTCTATCCCGAGCGGGTGTCGTCCCCCGGCCGGGAGGTGCTGCGGATCGAGAACTGGTCGGTGCGGCACCCGACCCAGGACCGGTTGGTCGTCCAGGGCGCCTCGCTGACCGTCCGCGCCGGTGAGGTCGTCGGCATCGCCGGGCTGATGGGCGCCGGACGCACCGAGTTGGCGATGAGCGTGTTCGGCCGCGCGTACGGCCGGGACGTCACCGGACGGCTGTTCGTGCACGGCCGGGAGGTCCGGGCCCGTACGGTGGCCGAGGCGATCGGGAACGGCATCGCGTACGCGACCGAGGACCGGAAGCGCTACGGCCTGAACCTGATCGACGACATCCGGCGCAACATCTCGGCCGCGGCCCTCGGCAGGCTCGCCAGGTTCGGCTGGGTCGACGGCAACCGGGAGATCAAGGTCGCCGAACAGGGCCGGCGCGACATGAACATCAAGGCGCCGACGGTGATGGCGGTGGTCGGCAAGCTCTCCGGCGGCAACCAGCAGAAGGTCGTCCTGTCGAAGTGGCTGTTCACCGACCCGGACGTGCTGATCCTGGACGAGCCGACCCGGGGCATCGACGTCGGCGCGAAGTTCGAGATCTACACGATCGTCAACCGGCTGGTCGCCCAGGGGAAGGCGGTCGTCATCATCTCCTCGGAGCTGCCCGAACTGCTCGGCATGTGCGACCGCATCTACACCCTCGCGGGCGGCCGGATCACCGGCGAGCTGCCGGTGGGCGCGGCCACCCAGGAGAACCTGATGGAACTCATGACGAAGGACAGGGATCGCGTCGCATGACCAGCACGAAGCCCCCCACCACACCGAAGAGCGGATCGCCCTCCGCGACCCCCGCCGCCGCCCTGCACACCGGAACCAGCGATCCGCGGACGCTGTTCCTGGGCAACCTGCGGCAGAGCGGCATCTACGTCGCCCTCGTGGTGATCGTCGCGCTGTTCGCGGTGCTCACCGACGGCGTCTCGCTGAGCCCCGGCAACATCACCAACATCGTCCTCCAGTACTCCTACATCCTGGTGCTCGCCATCGGCATGGTCATCGTGATCATCGGTGGGCACATCGACCTCTCCGTCGGGTCGGTGGTGGCGCTCACCGGCGCGGTCTCCGCCGTGCTCGTCATCCGGGAGGGCCTGCCCTGGTGGGTCGGCATCCTCGCCGCGCTCGCCGTGGGCGTCGCGGTCGGTGCCTGGCACGGTTTCTGGGTCGCGTACGCCGGGATCCCGGCCTTCATCGTCACCCTGGCCGGCATGCTCCTGTTCCGCGGTCTGACCCTGCGGGTGCTGGACAACATCTCGCTGTCGCCGTTCCCGGGGGAGTACCAGCGGGTCGCCGCCGGGTTTCTGAACGGGCTGTTCGGCGGGCAGGGTTTCGACGCGTTCACGCTCTTCATCGGCGCCTTCGCGGTGGCCGGGTACGCGGTGAGCGGCTTCCGGACCCGGCTGGCGCGCATCCGCTACGAGCAGCCGGTGGAGTCCTTCCCGCTGTTCGTCGCCCGGGTGGCCCTGGTCGGCGCCGTCGTCATGTACTTCGCCTGGCAGTTGGCCCACGCGCGGGGCCTGCCGATCGTGCTGATCGTCCTGGCCGTGCTGGTGCTGGTCTACGGCCTGGTCACCCGGCGTACCGTCTTCGGCCGTCAGGTCTACGCGATCGGCGGCAACCTCCCGGCGGCGATGCTCTCCGGGGTCCGGGTGAAGACGGTCAACTTCTGGGTCTTCGTCAACATGGGCTTCCTGTCCGCCGTGGCGGGCGTGATCTACTCGTCGCGCTCCAACGGGGCCCAGCCCGCCGCCGGCAACATGTTCGAGCTGGACGCGATCGCGGCGGCGTTCATCGGCGGCGCGGCGGTCACCGGCGGCGTCGGCACGGTGGTCGGTGCCATGGTGGGTGGCCTGATCATGGCGGTGATGAGCAACGGCATGCAGCTCATGGGGGTCGACCAGTCGGTCCAGTCGGTGGTGAAGGGCCTGGTGCTCCTGGTCGCCGTGGCGTTCGACGTCTACAACAAGCGGCGCGCCGCCGGCAGCCGCTGACCGGTTGGCCGGCCGGGTGGCTCACCCCCCCCCACCCGGTCGGCCGGTCCGCGGTCAGTGTGCGGGGCTCACACCCGGCTCCACCGCTGGTTGGCGTTGCCGTGGCAGGACCAGACGAGCACGGCCGTCCCGTTGGCCGAGCCGCCGTTGTCGACGTCCAGGCAGAGGGACGGGAAGCGGACGTTGCCGACCGTGCCGTTGCCGTTGAACGTCCACTGCTGGTTGCTGCCACCGTTGCAGTCCCAGATCTGTACCCGGGTCCCGTTGGTCGCGTTGGTGGGGACGTCCAGGCACTTGCCGAGGATCCGCAGGGTCTGGCCGTTCTGGCTGATCTGCTGGTTGGGGTTGCCGTGGCAGTCCCAGATCAGCGTCCCGGTGCCGTTGGCGGTGTTGGCGTTGTCGAGGTCGAGACACCGCCCGGCCGACTCGCTGCGCAGCCGGAACGTGGTGGGCGGCGGCGGGTCGGTCGTGCCGCCGCCGCTGACCCGGAACACCACCGTGCCGTGTGCCGGCACACTCGCCGAGATGGTCCCGGTCGTGGTGGAGGTGGCGTTGGTCCACGCGTCCCGCAGGGTGAAGGAACTGCCGGTCTTGCCGATCGCCGCCGCGGTGGTGGAGACCGTCGTGGTGGCGCTGCCCTGGTTGAACAGGGCGACGGCGACGTCGCCGTTGGCGAGCCGCTTGGCCAGGACCCGCCGGGTGCCGTCGTGGGAGACCTGGACGGCCTGGCGCCCGAGCGGATCCTGGTTGATGGCGACGAGGTTCTGGTTCCTCAGGATGGTCAGCGTCGCCGCGTTCGCCGAGCGCAGGTCGTTGCCCATCATGAGCGGTGCCGCCATGATCGACCACAGCGCGAAGTGGCTGCGCATCTCGGTGTCGTTCATCCCGCCGTTGCCGATCTCCAGCATGTCCGGGTCGGTGAACCCGCCCGGTGCGGCGTAGCCGGCCAGCGGCACGTTGACGTTGACGATGTTCTGGATTCCCATCGGGTACCCGTTGGTCTGGCCGGTGTCCCACGCGTTGGTGATGTCCTCGGTGGTCCGCCACAGGTTCGCCACGTCGCTCCAGTTGCGCTGTGGCCCGGTCTTCTCGTGGATGCTGTTCGGATTGATGCTGTAGACGATCGGGCGGCCGGTGGCGGCCAGCGCGTCGCGCATGATGCCGAACCTCGCCACCTGGTCGTTGATCGTTCCGGTGGGGGAGCACCAGTCGTACTTCAGGTAGTCCACGCCCCAGGCGGCGAACTGCCGGGCGTCCTGGTACTCGTGCCCGAGGCTGCCGGTGGAACCGGGGAAGGAGTCGAAGTACTGGGCGCAGGTCTGGTCCAGCGGTGCCTGGTAGATGCCGAACAGCAGGCCCCGGGCGTGCAGGTAGTCGCCGAGCGCCTTCATCCCGCTCGGGAACCGTTCCGGGTGGCCCTGGAGGTTGCCCTGCGCGTCCCGGTTCGGGTTGAACCAGCAGTCGTCGACCACGACGTACTTGTACCCGAGGTCCCGCAGGCCGGTGTTCACGATCGAGTCGGCCATCTGGCGGATGAGCGTCTCGTTGATGTTGCAGCCGAACGTGTTCCAGGTGTTCCAGCCCATCGGCGGGGTACGGGCGACCCCGTTGTTCAGCGCCTGTGCCGGTTGTGGCGCGACGACAGCGCCGGCGACGGTGGTCGCGACCGTCACCGCCAGGACGCTGAGGACAGCTGTCAGCCATCTTCTCGGTCTACGCACGTGTGCCTCCCTGTCGGAGCGTCGGCGTCGGCAGCCGGTGGCCGACGCCGTGGGTGGTGGGAACGGTGGGCTGCTGACGGGGTGGCCGGGTGCCGGTGCGCGTTCGCGGCCGTCGGCCGCGGGGTGGCCACCCGGTTACTCCCGGCAGCCGGGTGGCGACGCTGCGGATCGCGCCGGTCGCCCTGTGGTCACGTCGTCACGTGCCCGGTCGGCTCCCACCGCGCTGGCTGCCGGGCGGTGCCGCGACGATGGCAGGCATGTTATCGCTGACATCCAGAGATGTAAATTTGTTCCGGTAATGGCCTCCTCCCGGTGCTGCCGCCGCGGGCCCGCGCCGGCCGTTCCTGGCGGCGTCCAGGCAGCTCGGAGCCGATGGAGGGGAGGTTGTCCGGATCGGCGGGCGGAAGTCCGGCGGGCGGGACGGTGGGTGTCCTGGTGGCGGGATCGGTCGCATGTTGTCGTTAACAACGATGTTCCGGCGGTGGGGCGGGTGCCCGGTCCGGCACCACCCCGCCGGGGGTGGCGGCCCGTGCCCCGTCCGCGTCCCGCCGGTGCGCTCCGGAGTGGGCGGTGACCGGGCGTGACGTTCCGGTCCGGTCCGCCCGGCCGGTCGGTGCGTCCGTTACGGAGCTGTTGTCGCCGGGTGGCTTGACGGCAATCAATGTGAGCGTTAACACTAGGCGGGTCGTCGTACGGAGGTGGTCATGGGCAGGGTGGACGGTGCGGACGAGCGGTACGTGATCGGGGTCGACTACGGCACGCTCTCCGGACGGGCCCTGGTGGTCCGGGTCCGCGACGGCGCGGAGGTCGGTACCGCGGTGCACGAGTACCGCCACGGCGTGATCGAGGCCGCGCTCCCCGACGGCGGCCCGGCGCTGGCCCCGGACTGGGCGTTACAGGACCCGGAGGACTACCGGGACGTCCTGCGGCACGCCGTTCCCGCCGCCCTGGCCGACGCGGGCGTGGATCCGGCGCAGGTCGTCGGCATCGGCACCGACTTCACCGCCTGCACGGTCCTGCCGACGCTCGCCGACGGCACCCCGCTGTGCGAGGTGCCGGAACTGCGGCACCGGCCGCACGCCTGGGTGAAGCTGTGGAAGCACCACGCGGCCCAGCCGCACGCCGACCGGATCAACGCGTTGGCCCACGAGCGACGCGAGCCGTGGATCGGCCGCTACGGCGGCAAGATCTCCGCCGAATGGCAGTTCGCGAAGGGGTTGCAGATCCTGGCGGAGGACCCGGAGACCTACCGGCGGGCCGAGCGGTTCATCGAGGCCGCCGACTGGATCGTGTGGCAGCTCTGCGACACCGAGACCCGCAACGTCTGCACCGCCGGCTACAAGGGCATCCGGCAGGACGACCGGTACCCGTCGGCGGAGTACCTGGCCGCGCTCGACCCCGGCTTCGCGGACTTCGTCACCAAGCTGGACGGCCCACTGCTGCCGCAGGGTGCCCGGGCCGGCACCCTCGGCGCGCGGGCCGCCGCCTGGACCGGGCTGCCGGTGGGCATCGCGGTGGCGGTCGGCAACGTCGACGCACACGTCACCGCCGCCTCCGCCCGAGCCCTGACTCCCGGCCGGTTGGTGGCCATCATGGGCACCTCGACCTGCCACGTCGTCAACGGCACCCACCCCGCCGAGGTGCCCGGCATGTGCGGGGTCGTCGACGGCGGCATCAGCCCCGGTGCCTGGGGCTACGAGGCCGGGCAGAGCGGTGTCGGCGACATCTTCGGCTGGTTCGTCCGGCACGCCGCGCCGGCCGGTACGGACGGCCACGAGCAGCTGACCGAGCTGGCCGCCGCCCAGCCGGTCGGAGCTCACGGCCTGGTCGCGCTGGACTGGTGGAACGGCAACCGGTCCCTGCTGGTCAACCACGACCTCAGCGGCCTGATCGTCGGCCTGACCCTGGCCACCCGGCCGCAGGACATCTACCGGGCGCTGCTGGAGTCCACGGCGTTCGGCACCCGAATGATCATCGAGGCGTTCGTCGCGGCCGGGGTGCCGGTCAACGACCTGGTCGTCGCCGGTGGTCTCACCTCGAACCGGCTGCTGATGCAGATCTACGCCGACGTCACGAACCGCCCCCTGGGCATCATCGGCTCCGCCCAGGGACCGGCGCTGGGATCGGCGATCCACGCGGCCGTCGCCGCCGGGGCGTACCCGACGATCCACGAGGCCTCGGCGGCGATGGGCCGGGTGCACGAGGGCGTCTACCAGCCGGACCCGGAGAACGTCCGCGCCTACGACGCCCTCTACGCCGAGTACCGCGCGCTGCACGACCACTTCGGCCGCGGCGCCAACGACGTCATGCTCCGCCTGCGGGCGATCCGGAACGCGGCCGTCGACACGGCCAGGGCACGGACCGACTCGGTCCTGGAGGTGGTCGGATGAACAGCGACGTGACCCGACAGGTGCGCGCGCTGCGGGAGAGCGTGGCCCGCCTGCACGGTGAGCTGACCCGCTACGGGTTGGTGGCGTGGACCGCCGGCAACGTCTCGGCGCGGGTCCCCGGTCGGGACCTCCTGGTGATCAAGCCCAGTGGTGTCGACTACGACGACCTGACGGCCGACACGATGGTCGTCTGCGACCTGGACGGCACCGTCGTCGACGGCGACGCCTCGCCGTCCAGCGACACCGCGGCGCACGCCTACGTCTACCGGGCCATGCCCGAGGTCGGCGGCGTCGTCCACACGCACAGCGGTTACGCCACCGCCTGGGCGGCCCGGGGCGAGGCGATCCCCTGCTGGCTGACCGCCCAGGCCGACGAGTTCGGCGGGGAGATCCCGGTCGGACCGTTCGCGCTGATCGGCGGGGACGACATCGGCAAGGGGATCGTCAGCACCCTGTCCCGGCACCGCTCCCCGGCGGTGCTGATGCGCAACCACGGGGTCTTCACGATCGGCAGGGACGCCCGTGCGGCGGTCAAGGCCGCGGTGATGTGCGAGGACGTCGCCCGCACCGCGCACCTGGCCCGCGCGCTCGGTCAGCCGCTGCCGATCGCGCAGGCCGACGTTGACGCGCTGTACGACCGGTACCAGAACGTCTACGGCCAACGCCCCACACCGGCCGACCGGGCCGCGGGAACCCCCTGACCGGCCCCGCTCGACCGGCACGAACCCTTCTCGCGCCACCTCCACCACCACACCCGGCTCGTCGACCCGTAGGGCGGCGCGTCGGGATCACCTGATCCGAGGAGAAACCGATGAGTACCAGGAGAACGGCACGCACCATCGTCGCGGCCCTCGCCACCGTGCTGCTCGCCGGCAGCATGGCGGCCTGCGGCAACAGTGACACCGGCGGGGACGGCGGGGACGGCGGCGACGGGAAGATCGTCCTGGGCTTCTCCCAGGTCGGCGCGGAGAGCGGCTGGCGCACGGCGAACACCACCTCGATCAAGGAGGCCGCCGCCGAGGCCGGGATCGAGCTGAAGTTCGACGACGCCCAGCAGAAGCAGGAGAACCAGATCAAGGCGATCCGGAACTTCGTCCAGCAGAAGGTCGACGTGATCGCCTTCTCCCCGGTGGTGGAGTCCGGCTGGGACACGGTGCTCAAGGAGGCGAAGGACGCCGGGATCCCGGTGATCCTGACCGACCGCTCCGTCGACTCGGCCGACAAGACGCTCTACAAGACCTTCCTCGGCTCGGACTTCGTCAAGGAGGGCCGCCTCGCCGGCGAGTGGCTGGTGGAGCAGACGAAGAGCGCCACCGGCCCGGTGAACATCGTCGAGTTGCAGGGCACGACCGGCTCGGCGCCGGCCAACGACCGCAAGGAGGGCTTCGCCGCGGCGATCGCCGCCAACCCGAACCTGAAGATCATCGCGTCCCAGTCGGGTGACTTCAAGCGGGCCGACGGCAAGCAGGTCATGGAGCAGTTCCTCAAGGCCAACCCGGACATCGACGTGCTCTTCGCGCACAACGACGACATGGGCCTGGGCGCGCTGGAGGCGATCACCGCCGCCGGCAAGGTGCCCGGCAAGGACATCACCATCATCACCATCGACGCGGTGAAGGACGGGATGCAGGCCCTCGCGGACGGCAAGTTCAACTTCATCGCGGAGTGCAGCCCGCTGCTCGGCCCGCAGCTGATGGAGCTGGTGAAGAAGGTCGAGAGCGGCCAGCAGGTGCCGGCCCGGATCGAGACCGAGGAAACCACCTTCACCCAGGAGCAGGCCAAGGAGGCGCTGCCCAACCGCAAGTACTGACCGACGTCGGGGTCGCCGTCTCCGGACGACGACCCCGACCCGTCGCTCGCTCGTCCGTACCGACACCAACCAGAAGAGGCCGATGGGATGACGGGTAGCCGTCCGGTCCTGACCATGAACGGGATCAGCAAGACCTTTCCCGGGGTCCGCGCACTCCACAACGTCGATTTCCGGCTCTTCCCGGGCGAGGTGCACGCCCTGATGGGCGAGAACGGCGCCGGCAAGTCGACCCTGATCAAGGTGCTGACCGGGGTCTACGGCATCGACGAGGGCACGGTCACCCTCGACGGTGCGCAGGTCGCCTTCACCGGGCCGATGCAGGCCGCCGCCTCCGGCGTGAGCACCGTGTACCAGGAGGTCAACCTCTGCACCAACCTGTCCGTGGCGGAGAACGTCTTCATCGGCCGGGAACCCCGCCGGTTCGGCGCCGTCCGCTGGGGCGAGGTGCGCCGGCGGGCCCGGGAACTCCTGACCCGACTGGACCTCGACATCGACGTCACCGCGCCGCTCGGGACGTACTCGCTGGCCGTGCAGCAGATGGTCGCCATCGCTCGGGCGATCGACGTACGGGCCCGGGTGCTGATCCTCGACGAGCCGACCTCCAGCCTGGACGCCGGCGAGGTCGCCCAGTTGTTCCGGATCATGCGGCAGCTGCGGGACGAGGGCATCGCCATCCTCTTCGTGACGCACTTCCTCGACCAGGTCTACGGCATCGCCGACCGCATCACGGTGCTGCGCAACGGTGCCCTGGTCGGCGAGTACCGGACCGGGGAGCTGCCGCAGTTCGGCCTCGTCGAGAAGATGATCGGCAAGGAACTCGACGTGCTGGAGCGGCTCGACGAGCAGCAGAAGCGGGTCGTCACCACCCGGGCCGACGCCACCCCGCTGCTGGACGCGGTGGACGTCGGGCGCAGGGGCGCGGTAGCGCCGTTCACCCTGCGCATCCACGCCGGTGAGGTGGTCGGCCTGGCCGGTCTGCTCGGCTCCGGCCGGACCGAGGTGGCCCGGTTGCTGTTCGGCGCCGACCGCGCCGACCACGGCCGGGTCCGGGTCGACGGCGACCCGACGCCGCTGCGCAACCCGGTCCAGGCCATCGACCGCGGCATCGGGTTCTGCTCGGAGAACCGCCGTACCGAGGGCATCGTCCCCGACCTGTCGGTGCGCGAGAACATGATCCTGGCGATGCAGGCCGCCCGGGGTTGGCTGCGGCCCATTCCCCGACGCCGGCAGGACGAGCTGGTGGAGAAGTACACGAAGGCGCTCAGCATCCGGCCGGCGAATCCGGACCTGCCGGTCCGCAACCTCTCCGGCGGCAACCAGCAGAAGGTGCTCCTGGCCCGGTGGCTGATCACCGAGCCACGCCTGCTGATCCTCGACGAACCCACCCGCGGCATCGACATCGGCGCCAAGGCGGAGATCCAGAAGTTGGTGGTGGAACTCTCCGACGGGGGCACGGCGGTGCTGTTCATCTCCGCCGAGCTGGAAGAGGTGCTGCGGCTGAGCCACCGCGTCGCGGTCATGCGCGACCGGACGATGGTCGCCCAGCTCACCAACGACGACACCGTGGACGCCGGCCGCATCATGCAGGCCATCGCCAGTGGCACGATCCGGAAGGCCGACCGATGAGGACCATCCCGGACCGCCTCCGCCCACTGACCGGTCACCGGTTGTTCTGGCCCGCGCTCGTCCTCGTGGTCATGATCCTCGCGAACACGGTCTACCGGCCCGGTTTCCTCTCCATCGAGGTCAAGAACGGGCACCTCTACGGAACGCTTGTCGACATCCTCCGGCTGAGCGCGCCGCTGATCCTCGTCGCGCTCGGCATGACCCTGGTCATCGCCACCGGCGGCATCGACCTCTCCGTCGGCTCGCTCTGTGCCATCAGCGGTGCCATCGCCTGTCTGTACGTGAGCGAGGCCCCCGACCAGAACAGCATGTCCACCCTGCTGACCGCGCTCGCGCTGGCCTTCGGCGCCGCACTCGTGCTCGGCATGTGGAACGGCGTGCTGGTCGCCGTGATCGGCATCCAGCCCATCATCGCCACGCTCATCCTGATGGTGGCCGGTCGCGGGCTCGCCCAGCTGGTCACCGAGGGGCAGATCATCACGATCAACTCGGATTCCTACCGGGCGATCGGGCTCGGACACTTCCTGACCCTGCCGCTGGCCGTCTTCGTCGCCCTCGCCGTGACCCTGCTCGTCGCCGCGTTCACCCGCCGTACCGCCCTCGGCCTGATCGTCGAGTCGGTGGGCGGCAACGCCGGGGCCAGCCGGCTGGCCGGCATCCGCTCGGGTCGCGTCATCTTCCTGGTCTACGTGGTCAGCGCCGCCTGCGCGGCCGTCGCCGGGTTCATGATGACGGCCAACGTCTCCAGCGCCGACGGCAGCGCCGTCGGCCTCTGGGTCGAGCTCGACGCGATCCTCGCGGTCGTCATCGGTGGCACGTCCCTCGCCGGCGGCCGGTTCTCCCTCGGCGGCACCATCCTCGGCGCCCTGATCATCCAGACCCTCACCACCACGGTGTACGCCATGAACATCTCGCCGCAGACGTCCCTGCTGTTCAAGGCGGTCGTCGTCATCGCCGTCTGCCTCATCCAGTCGCCGAAGTTCCGCGCGACGGTCAGCCGTCGCCGGCGCGGGCGAACGCCCGGCCCGGCGACCCCGCAACGGGAGAAGGAGCAGGTGCCGGCATGAGCAGCACGTCGCTGGCCAACGGCCGGTTCCGGCGTTCGACGCTGCCGCGACGGCACGTCCCGGTCCTGGCCACCCTCGCTCTGCTACTGGTCATGTACGGCATCGGGGTCTCTCAATACCGGGCGTTCTCCAACGTCCAGGTCGTCTTCAACATCTTCATCGACAACGGCTTCCTGCTGGTGGTCGCGGTCGGCATGACCCTGGTGATCCTCACCGGCGGCATCGACCTGTCGGTCGGCTCGGTGGTCGCCATGACCGCGATGGTGTCCGCCGCGCTGCTCCAGGACGGGGTGCCGTCGTTCCTCGTGCTCGTCATCGCCCTGCTGATCGGCCCGACGCTCGGGTTCCTGATGGGCTGCGCGATCCACTTCTTCGAGATCCAGCCGTTCATCGTCACCCTCGCGGGGATGTTCTTCGCCCGGGGCATGTGCACGTTCATCAGCGACTCCTCCATCCGCATCACCGACGGCTTCTGGACCACCATGTCCCAGGAGCGCATCGGTGACCCGCGGGGGAACTTCGTGTCGATCAGCGTGCTGATCGCGTTCGCGGTCGTCCTGGTCGCCGCGTACGTGCTCGCGTACACCCGGTTCGGCCGCACCGTGTACGCGATCGGCGGTAACCCCCAGTCCGCGCTGCTGATGGGCCTGCCGGTCGGGCGTACCCGGATCGCCGTCTACACGGTCAGCGGGCTGTGCTCGGCCATCGGCGGCATCCTGCTGTCGTTCTACACGCTCTCCGGCGCGCCGCTGATCGGCATCGGCATGGAACTGGACGTGATCGCCGCCGTCGTCATCGGCGGGACGGTGCTCACCGGCGGGTCCGGCTACGTGTTCGGAACCGTGCTCGGGGTGCTGGTCCTGGGCGTCATCCAGACCCTGATCACGTTCGACGGCAGCCTCAACTCCTGGTGGATCAAGATCGTGATCGGCGGGCTGCTGTTCGCGTTCATCCTCCTCCAGCGCCTCATCGGCATCCGCCTCAAGTGACAGCCCCTCTCGCGGAAGGCACTCCCATGGCAACGCACGCGCAACCCGAGGTCTGGTTCCTCACCGGAAGCCAGGGTCTCTACGGCGAGGACACCCTCCGGCAGGTCGCCGACCAGTCCCGGCAGATCGCCGCGCAGCTCGACGACGCGCCGGGTGTTCCCGTCCGGGTGGTCTGGAAGCCGGTCCTGACCACCAGCACCGACATCCTCCAGGCCTGCCGGGACGCCGCCGTGCAGGGCGCGGTCGGGGTGATCGCCTGGATGCACACCTTCTCGCCGGCGAAGATGTGGATCGCCGGCCTGGACGCCCTCCAGACGCCGCTGCTGCACCTGCACACCCAGGCGAACGTCCTGCTGCCATGGGACGAGATCGACATGGACTTCATGAACCTGAACCAGGCCGCCCACGGCGACCGCGAGTTCGGCTACATCCAGACCCGCCTCGGCGTGGCACGCAAGACCGTCGCCGGGCACGTCAGCGACCCCCGGGTGATCTCCCGGGTCGGCGCGTGGGCACGCGCGGCGCTCGGGTACGCGGCGATGCGGTCGCTGCGGCTGGCCCGCTTCGGCGACAACATGCGGGACGTCGCCGTGACCGAGGGCGACAAGGTCGAGGCGGAGCTGCGGTTCGGTGTCTCGGTCAACACCTACGGGGTCAACGATCTCGTCGCGGTCGTCGACCAGGTGACCGAGGCGCAGGTCGACGACCTGGTCAAGGAGTACGACGACACGTACCGGGTCGATCAGGGGCTGCGGTCCGGCGGGGCGCGGCACGACTCGCTGCGCTACGCCGCACGCCTGGAACTGGGCCTGCGCTCGTTCCTCGACGAGGGCGGCTTCCGGGCCTTCACCACGAACTTCGAGGACCTCGGCGGTCTGCGCCAGCTGCCCGGCATCGCCGTGCAGCGGCTGATGGCCGACGGGTACGGCTTCGGCGGCGAGGGTGACTGGAAGACCTCCGTGCTGGTCCGCACGCTCAAGGCGATGGCGGTGGGTGTTCCGGGTGGCACCTCCTTCATGGAGGACTACACCTACGACCTCACCCCCGGTGCCGAACTGGTGCTCGGCGCCCACATGCTCGAGGTCTGCCCGACGATCGCCGGTGACACGCCGACCGTCGAGGTCCACCCGCTGGGCATCGGCGGCCGGGAGGACCCGGTACGCCTGGTGTTCGACGCCACCCCGGGTCCGGCGGTGGTGCTCGGCATGGCGGACATGGGGGAGCGGTTCCGCCTGGTGGCCAACGAGGTGGACGTGGTGGCGCCGCCCCACCCGCTGCGCAGGCTCCCGGTGGCCCGCGCGGTCTGGCGGCCCCGCCCGCACCTGGCCGGCTCGGCGGAGGCGTGGATCACCGCCGGTGCGCCCCACCACACCGTGCTGTCGCAGGCCGTCGGTGTCGAGGAGTTGCACGACCTGGCCGAGATGACCCGTACCGAGCTGGTGGTCATCGACGCCGACACCGAACCGCGCCGCTTCGCCGCCGAGATCCGGTGGAACCAGGCGTACTACCGGCTCGCCCGGGGGTTCTGAGCCGCGGCCGATCGCCGGACTGTCGCCGGTCCTCCCTCCTCGGGGAGGGCCACCCGTTCGCGTTCCGGGCCTCGCCCCCGCGCGCGTGCCACGCCTTGACTGATCCGATGTTATCGCTCACAGTCGATGGATAGGGCGGCCACCTCTCGGCCAGCCGGGTCGACGGTCGCCCATCGCGACTCGTCGAGGGTCGCGCGCCCTCTGGGCAGGGGCGCTGATGTTAGCGATCACATTCCCGGCTGGATGTCTGGTGCCCGGGAGGACGACCCGGCCGACCCGTTCCGGTTCCTGACCTTTCTCGAAGGAGGATCATGGTTGCCATCGGTGGGTCCGTCTGGGGAGTACCCGGGCGGCGTGGGTGGTTGTCCCGGCTCGCCGCCGTCATGGTGGCGGTGGTGGTGAGCGGCATGCTGGTGGGGGTGTCCCCGATCCCGGCGTCGGCGGCGGTGGTGGACACGAACGCCTGGTACGTACTGGTCAACCGCAACAGCGGCAAGGCGTTGGACGTGTACAACCGGGCCACGAACGACGGGGCGCGGATCGTGCAGTGGCCGCGTAACGACGGGGCGTGGCAGCAGTGGCAGTTCGTGGATTCCGGTGGTGGTTTCTTCCGGTTGCGGTCGCGGCACTCGGGCAAGGTGCTGGATGTCCAGAACTCGTCAACGGCCAACGGCGCGGCGGTGGTGCAGTGGGCTGACGTCAACGGGGCCAATCAGCAGTTCCGGTTGGCGGACTCGGCGGACGGGTTCGTGCGGTTGGTGAACCGGAACTCGAACCGGGTGGTGGAGGTGCAGAACGCCTCGACCGCCGACGGTGGGAACGTCGTGCAGTACGACGACTTCAACGGTGGTCACCAGCAGTGGCAGTTGGTGCGGGTGGGCGACGCCGGCAATCCCGGCGGCACCTTCACGAACCCGGTCGTCTGGCAGGACTTCGCCGACGTCGACATCATCCGGGTCGGCGACGTCTACTACATGTCCGCCTCCACCATGCACTACTCGCCGGGCGCCCCGGTGCTGCGCTCGTGGGACCTGGTCAACTGGGAGTTCGCCGGGCACTCGGTACCCCGGCTCGACTTCGGCACGAAGTACGACCTGGCCAACGGCAGCCATGCGTACGTGGACGGCATCTGGGCCTCCACGCTGAACTACCGGCCGAGCAACCGGACCTTCTACTGGGCCGGCTGCATCGACTTCGCCCAGACGCACATCTACACGGCCTCCACGGTGGACGGCGCGTGGAGCCGGCACACCACCATCCCCAACTGCTACTACGACGCCGGGATGCTGATCGACGACAACGACACCATGTACGTCGCGTACGGCAACGGCACGATCAGCGTGGCGCAGTTGTCCGCCGACGGGCGCACCCAGGTCCGCGCCCAGCAGGTCTACCAGACGCCGTCGAGCATCGGCACCCTGGAGGGGGCCCGCTTCTACAAGCGCAACGGCGCCTACTACATCTGGCTGACCCGCCCGGCGAACGGCCAGTACGTCCTCAAGTCGACCAACGGCCCGTTCGGTCCGTACGAGCAGCGGCAGGTCCTGCTCAACATGCCGGGCCCGATCTCCGGCGGCGGGGTGCCCCACCAGGGCGGTCTGGTGCAGACCCAGAACGGCGCCTGGTACTACATGGCGTTCACCGACGCGTACCCGGGCGGGCGGATGCCGACGCTGGCGCCGATCACCTGGACCAGCGACGGCTGGCCACAGGTGCAGACGGTCAACGGGAACTGGGGCGTCAGCTACCCCAACCCGCTGCCGCTGCGGCCGGTCAAGCCGCTGACCGGCACCGACACCTTCGCCGGCACCACCCTCGGTCCGCAGTACGAGTGGAACCACAACCCGGACAACAGCCGGTGGTCGGTGAACAACGGGCTGCGTCTGCAGACCGCGACGGTGACCAACGACCTCTACCGGGCCCGGAACACGGTGACCCACCGCATCCAGGGACCGACCTCGACCGGCACCATCGAGCTGGACTACTCGACGATGCGCGACGGCGACCGGGCCGGACTCGCGATGCTCCGCGACACCTCCGCCTGGATCGGCGTCAAACGGGACAACGGCACCACGCGGGTGGTGATGACCAACGGCCTGACCATGGGCACCGACAACTGGAACACCACCGGAACCGGGACCGAGATCGCCAGCGCCGGGATCTCCGGCGGGCGGATCTGGTTGCGGGCGAACGCCGACATCCGACCCGGGACGGGGCGGCAGGCGAGGTTCTCGTACAGCACCGACGGCGTCACCTTCGTGCCGTTGGGCAACGCCCTGACCCTCAACAACGCCTGGCAGTTCTTCATGGGCTACCGGTTCGGCGTCTTCAACTACGCCACTCAGGCGCTGGGCGGCTCGGTCACGGTTCGCCAGTTCTCCCTGACCACGCCATGACGTCGGTCACGTCCCGGGGCC
Organism: Micromonospora sp. NPDC023956; assembly: GCF_040639195.1. Lineage (NCBI taxonomy): Bacteria > Bacillati > Actinomycetota > Actinomycetes > Micromonosporales > Micromonosporaceae > Micromonospora > Micromonospora sp. NPDC023956. The sequence goes on along the minus strand of NZ_JBEZZN010000001.1, from coordinate 633,606 downwards.
GTACGGCCCCATGAGGAGTGGGGCGGCAGTCGTCCGGGGCCGGTGGCAGGAACCAGCCGGTCGGCCCCGAGCGCTCCGCCCCTCCACCGGAAGCCCTGTTCCGTCGATCGTGGGAGGTCGCGGAACAGGGCTTTCGCGCGGCAGGCCGGATACGACCGCTCGGCCCCGCCGGCCCGGCCGGTGGGAGAACGCGTTCCGCCAGTTCCGGGGCGTGCCGACACGCGACCCGATCGGTGGCTCAGCCACACCGTTGGCCGAGGCAGGGCTGGCGTAGACTGGCGGCGGTCCAGCCCTGGCCACCCGGCAGCGACCGACGTGGCGGCTGCGGGAGCGAGTCCGGGCCTCCGGGCCGCTCCAAGTCGACGTCGACGGGCCGGGGTCGCCGATGGGCAGGCGGGGGAGAGTGAGGTGGCCGTGCGCGGTCCTGCGATGACGGACGTGGCTCGCCTCGCCGGCGTCTCCCACCAGACGGTGTCCCGGGTGCTCAACGGGCATCCCAACGTGCGTGAGCAGACCCGGCTGCGGGTCCAGGCCGCGATCGTCGAGTTGGGTTACCGGCCCAACCGGGCGGCGCGGGCACTGGTCACCGGCCGCTCCCAGGTGATCGGCGTGGTCGCCCAGAACACCACCCTCTACGGTCCGGCGTCGCTGCTGGCCGCCCTCGAACAGGCTGCGGCCGAGGCGGGCTTCGCGGTCAGCGTCGGCAGCGTGAGCGACCTCGACCACAGGTCGATCTCGGCGGCGGTGGAGCGGCATCTCACCCATCGGGTCGCCGGCATCGTGGTGATCGCGCCGGTGGAGTCGGCCGGTGAGGCCCTCGAGCGGCTGCCCCAGGACGTTCCGCTGGTGACCGTCGACGGCGATCCGCGTCGACCGGTTCCCCTGGTGACGGTCGACCAGGTCGCCGGTGCGCGGGCCGCCACCCAGCATCTCCTCGACGCCGGGCACCGTACGGTCTGGCACGTGTCCGGCCCGCCGGACTGGTTCGACAGCGCGGGCCGGATCGAAGGATGGCGGGAGGCGTTGCAGTCGGCAGGCGTGGAGCTGCCGCCGCTGGTTCCGGCGGACTGGTCCGCGGCGGCCGGGTACCGCTGCGGGCAGATGCTGGCCCGGATGCCGGAGGTCACCGCGGTCTTCACCGCCAACGACCACCTGGCACTCGGCGTGCTGCGGGCACTGTACGAGCACGGTCGGCGGGTGCCGGACGACATCAGCGTGGTCGGCTTCGACGACGTGCCGGAGGCGGCGTACTTCATCCCGCCGTTGACCACCGTGCGCCCCGACTTCGCCGCGGTCGCGCGGGCGAGCCTCGACATGCTGCTGGCCCAGATCGAGACCGACGTCGCCGGCCCGCTGCGGCAGACCATCGCGCCGGCCCTGGTCGCCCGGAACAGCGTCGGGCCACCACCGCGTCGCTGAACCGTCCACCGGGCCGCCGACCCGGGTCTGGCCAGAGCCGCCGGGTACGGACGGCGCCCGACCGGGGTCCGGCGGAACCGGCCGGAGCACCCGACCGGACCGGGCCGCAGCGATCGGGCGCCGGCCCGGGTCCCTCGGGCAGGCTCGACGGTGAAAGGAGGCCTTCGTGATCTCAGCACTCAACCGGCTCGTCGACCTCGTCGAGCAGCACCTCACCGAGGAACTCGACGTCGACGGGCTGGCCCGGAACGTCGGCACGACCGAATACCACCTGCGCCGGATGTTCTCGTCGTTGGCGGGCATGCCGCTGTCGGAGTACGTGCGTCGACGTCGCATGACCGTGGCCGCCGCCGACGTCGTCCGGGGCGAGGGCGACCTGCTGGGCATCGCCGTCCGGCACGGGTACGGCTCCACCGAGGCGTTCGGACGTGCGTTCCGGGCGGTCCATGGTGCCGGTCCCGGTGACGTCCGCCGCAACGGAGGCCCCCTTCGCACACAACCGCAGCTCAGGTTCCGCCTGACCGTCGAAGGGAGCAACCCCATGGACACCCGTATCGTCGAGCGCCCCGCGTTCCGGCTCGTCGGACACGCCGCCCGCGTCCCGCTGATCCACCACGGCATCAACCCGCACATCCAGCGGCACGTCACCGGACTGCCGATGGAGGAGCACCTCCGGCTCAAGGCCCTCAGCAGCACCGAGCCGGCGGGCCTGCTACAGGTCAGCGACGATGTCGATCCCGACGGCACCGAGGGCAGTGAACTGACCTACCTGCACGGCGTCGCCGTCTCCCGGGACACGTCGGTGCCCGACGACCTCGACGCCATCGAGGTGCCGGCCGGCACGTGGGCGGTCTTCCGTACCGCCGGACCCCACCCCGCGACCCTCCAGGCGACCTGGGCCGCGACCGCGACCGAGTGGTTCCCCGCGAACCCGTGGCGACTGCGGCCGGGCCCCGCGATCGTCGCGGTCCTGGATCGGGCGGAGGACTTCAGCACCGCCACCTGCGAGCTGTGGCTGCCGGTCGAACCGGTCTGACCGACCCCCAAGGGTCCCGTGCGCGTCGAGATCCGGCCCGGCCGTCCTTTCCTGCCCCGGCCGCGCCGGTCCGGATCCCGGCACCGACGATGCTCCGACGATCGGTGGGTCGTCGGTGCCGGGATCCGCGCGGACGGTCGGGCCCGGCGAAGCGGGGCAGCGGGTGTCACTGCGGCTGGGCCACGTTGACCATCCACGGGATGCCGAACCGGTCGACGCACATGCCGTACAGGTCGCCCCACATCTGCTTCTCGAACGGCATGGTGACGGTCCCGCCGTCGGACAGATGCTCCCAGACCTCCTCGAGGCCCTCGCCCGGGTCACCGCTGAGGCTGCACGTGATGGCGTCGCCCGGCTTGTGGTACGGCATGCCGGGCGGAGTGTCGGAGGCCATCAGGACGTAGCCCCGGTCGGTGGTGAGCATCGCGTGCATCACCTTGTCGGCGGAGTCCGGGCCGGGTGAACCGTACTCGCCGAAGGTGCTGATCTGTAGCTGGCCGCCGAACACCGACCGGTAGAACTCCATGGCCTCGCGGGCGTTGCCGTCGAACGTGAGGTACGGGTTGAGACGAGACGCCATCGAGGGCTCCCTGGGTTGAGTGACCGGGTCACCTCAGAACCTAGGCCCACCCACCGACACGCAGCGCTGTCTCGGCGACGGACACCCGACAAGGGGAACGGTCCGGCGAACCTCCCGCAGGCACGTCAGCCGGCGTCGACCTGCCGGCGGGACGACCGGGCCCGCGCCGGTGATGGGCGGATGACGTCGACGTAAAACTTGATTGATTCCAGAAGAGTGGGCTATGTTCTTTGCATGACGGCCGACTTCGAGACCCAGCTGCGAGCGGTCTCGTTGCGGGTGACCCGGCCCCGGCTGGCGGTGCTCGCCGCGCTGCGCGACCACCCGCACGTCGACACCGACACGGTCATCGCCCTGGTCCGGGCGGACCAACCCACGGTCTCCCACCAGGCGGTGTACGACGTGCTGCGGGCGCTCACCGACGCCGGTCTGGTGCGGCGCATCCAGCCTGCCGGTGCGACCGCCCGGTACGAGTCCCGGGTGGGGGACAACCACCACCATGTCGTGTGCCGCTCCTGCGGCGCGATCGCCGACGTCGACTGCTCGGTCGGCCATGCTCCCTGTCTCACCGCCTCCGACGACCACGGCTTCGTGGTCGACGAGGCGGAGGTCGTGTACTGGGGTACCTGCCCCGACTGCGCGACCGACCGCATCTCCCAGTGATTCGCCAGCCGGAAGGAACTAGATGAGCGACACCCAGGGCAACACCCCGTCCAGCGCGCAGGGCGTGGACAAGAAGGAGGCGGCCGGCTGCCCGGTCGCACACGACTCCGTGACCGCGCACGGCAGCGAGAGCGAGAACCCGGCGATCGACTCGCCGACCCCGAAGACCGGAGGTCGTCCGCGTACCAACCGGGACTGGTGGCCCAACCAGCTCGACCTCTCGGTGTTGCACGCCCACTCGTCGAAGAGCAACCCGCTGGGGGAGAGCTTCAGCTACGCCAGGGAGTTCGCCAAGCTCGACGTCGAGGCCCTCAAGCAGGACATCGTCACGGTCCTCACCACCTCGCAGGACTGGTGGCCGGCCGACTTCGGCCACTACGGCGGCCTCATGATCCGGATGAGCTGGCACGCCGCGGGCACCTACCGCATCGAGGACGGCCGCGGTGGCGCCGGCGACGGTGGCCAGCGGTTCGCCCCGCTCAACAGCTGGCCGGACAACGCCAACCTGGACAAGGCACGCCGGCTGCTCTGGCCGGTCAAGCAGAAGTACGGCCAGCAGATCTCCTGGGCCGACCTGCTGGTGCTCGCCGGCAACGTCGCCCTGGAGTCGATGGGCTTCAAGACCTTCGGCTTCGCCTTCGGCCGCGAGGACGTCTGGGAGCCCGAGGAGATCTTCTGGGGTCCGGAGGACACCTGGCTCGGTGACGAGCGCTACGCCTCCGAGAAGGAGATGGCGCCCGGCGTCGGGGCGACCGAGATGGGTCTCATCTACGTCAACCCGGAGGGCCCGCGCGGCAACGCGGACCCGGCCGCCGCGGCGCACTTCATCCGCGAGACCTTCGCCCGGATGGCGATGAACGACGAGGAGACCGTCGCCCTCATCGCCGGTGGCCACACCTTCGGCAAGACCCACGGCGCCGGCGTCGCCGACGACCACGTGGGCCCCGAGCCCGAGGCCGCCCCGCTGGAGGCGCAGGGCCTGGGCTGGCTGAGCACCCACGGCAGCGGCAAGGGCGCGGACACGATCACCAGCGGTCTCGAGGTGACCTGGACCGACAAGCCGACGCAGTGGAGCAACCGCTTCTTCGAGATCCTCTTCGGCTACGAGTGGGAGCTCACCACGAGCCCCGGCGGCGCGAAGCAGTGGGTCGCCAAGGACGCCGAGGCGATCATCCCGGACGCGCACGACCCGTCGAAGAAGCACAAGCCGACGATGCTCACGACCGACCTGTCGCTGCGGGTCGACCCGGCGTACGAGAAGATCTCCCGTCGCTTCCTGGAGAACCCGGACGAGTTCGCGCTGGCCTTCGCCAAGGCCTGGTACAAGCTGCTGCACCGCGACATGGGCCCGGTCAGCCGCTTCCTCGGCCCCTGGGTGCCCGAGGCGCAGCTGTGGCAGGACCCGGTGCCGGCCGTCGACCACGAACTCGTGGGTGACGCCGACGTCGCGGCCCTCAAGGCGAAGGTCCTGGAGTCCGGCCTCACCACCGCTCAGCTGGTCTCCACCGCCTGGGCCTCGGCCGCCAGCTACCGGTCCACCGACAAGCGCGGCGGCGCCAACGGCGCGCGGATCCGTCTCGAGCCGCAGCGCAGCTGGGAGGTCAACCAGCCCGAGCAGCTCGCGACGGTCCTGGAGACCCTCGAGGGCATCCGGGGTGAGTTCAACGCCGCCGGCGGCGCGAAGATCTCCCTCGCCGACCTGATCGTGCTGGCCGGCTCGGCCGCCGTCGAGAAGGCGGCGCGGGACGCCGGGGTCGAGGTGACCGTGCCGTTCCGGCCGGGCCGCACCGACGCCAGCCAGGAGCAGACCGACGTCGAGTCCTTCCGGGTTCTCGAGCCGCGCGCCGACGGGTTCCGCAACTACCTGCGTGCCGGCGAGAAGACCCAGCCGGAGGTGCTGCTCCTCGACCGCGCCTACATGCTCAACCTGTCGGCGCCCGAGATGACCGTCCTCGTCGGCGGCCTGCGCTCCCTCGGGGCGAACGTCGGCGGCACGCGGCACGGCGTCCTCACCGACCGGCCCGGCGTGCTCACCAACGACTTCTTCGCCAACCTGCTCTCCCCGGGCACCCGGTGGAAGGCGTCGGAGTCCGACGAGCACGTGTACGAGATCCGGGACCTGGCCACCGACGAGGTCAGGTGGACCGCCACCGTGGTCGACCTCGTCTTCGGCTCCAACTCCCAGCTGCGGGCCCTGGCGGAGGTCTACGCCAGCCAGGACGCGCGTGACAAGTTCGTCACCGACTTCGTCGCGGCCTGGACCAAGGTCATGGAGCTCGACCGGTTCGACCTCGCCTGATCCGGCGCCAACCGACGCGCCCCGGTCGATCCACCAGCGATCGACCGGGGCGCGCCCGCCAGATCAGGAGGCTTGATGATCATCGAGAACGTGGCGTTCCCCGCCGGTCGGCACTGCGAGACCACCACGCTCGGAGCCCTGCTGCGGCACGAGGGCGTCGACCTGTCCGAACCCATGCTGTTCGGCCTCGGTCAGGGTCTGGGCTTCGTCTACTGGGACGCCCGGAACATGGATTTTCCGTTCCTCGGCGGTCGCAGCAAGCCGACCACGATCACCCGGACGGTGGCCGAACGGCTGGGCCTGGCACTGCACATCCGGGAGACCGCCTCGCCGCGTAAGGCCTGGCAGAACGTCGCCGACGCGCTGGCCGCGGGACGCCCGGTCGGCCTGCAACTGGACTCCTACCACCTGGACTACTTCACCACGAAGGTCCACTTCGGGTCGCACTTCGTCGCGATGTACGGCTACGACGACACCCACGCGCACCTGGTCGACACCGCCCAGCAGGGCGGCACCGTGACGACCACGCTGACGAGCCTGGCACGGGCCCGCAGCGAACGCGGACCGATGACCGCCCGCAATCTCTCCTACACCGTCGCCAGCCCTGCCGGCCGGCCCGATCTGGGCGACGCCATCCGGACGGCCATCCGCAACAACGCACAGGCCTTCCTCGACCCGCCCATCGCCAACCTCGGCCACCGCGGCATCGACAGGGCGGCCCGACAGGTGACGCGGTGGCTCGACCGATCGAGCGACCCGTCCCGCGACCTCCCGCTGGCCGCGGCGCTGATGGAACGTGGGGGGACCGGCGGCGCCCTGTTTCGCGCCATGTACCGCGATTTCCTCGCCGAGTGCGCCACGATCGTCGACGACGACACCGTCCGCCTCGGTCAGCAGATGTACGCCGAGATCGCCCCGTTGTGGACCGAGGTCTCCCACCACATCACGACCGCCGGGCAGACCAGCGACCCGGACGAACTGTCCCGTGCCTCGGCGATCCTCACCGAACTCGCGGCCAGGGAACGCCACGCCATGCAGGTCCTGACCGGCGTGCGCACCGACTGACCCGAGAACCGCTTCCGCTGCTGTCGAAAGGCCCTGACGACCACCTCCACGACGCCTGGGTCCGGGACGGACGCGGTCGAGCCTTCCTGGTCACCGGCACGGTTCGTACGAACTCAACGGCGGGTCCGTCGGCTGGAACGCCATGCTCGACAGCCGCGAGACCTGTTCCACCTGTCATGACCGGTACCGCCTGTCGGTCGAGCGACCACTCGTCGGTCGTCCAGCACGCTGCCGCCATCGGTCACCGGTGATTGTTATGATCGCCGGCATCGAAAGGGTGGAGATCCGTCGCCGCGAGCTGATGCTCGCCGGTCGCCGTCTGGTGGTGGCCGGGGGCAGCGTCGTCGGCAGCCGTTACCCGGCCAACTTCGACGTACTGCACGTCGACGACGTCCGGCCGCTGGTCGTCGTCGCCGACGGCATGGGCGGCGGCGAGGGCAGCCGGGTCGCCGGCCGGACCGCCGTCGACTCTTTCGTCGACCTGGCCGGGCCGGCCCCGCAGGCACTGCACGCCGCCGTCGCCGAGGCGCAGCGTCGGGTCCACGATGCCGGCCGCCGGCTCGGTGAGCTGACCGGCTGCACGCTCACCGCGTTTGTCGCCGACATCGACACCGACACCGCCTGGCTTGTCCAGATCGGCGACTCCCGGGTGTACCGGCTGCGGGGCGGCCAGCTCGAACTGCTCACCGTCGACCATACGATGGCCTGGCTCGGCGCGGTCAACGGCTGGTATCCGTTCGACTCTCGCGAGGCGCATGCCGCCCGGTACCGGCTGATGCGGTTCGTCGGGCACCCCGAGCTGCCCGAGGCCGACGTACTCAACGTGACCCTGCGCCCCGGCGACGTGTATCTACTCTGTACGGACGGCCTGGCCGAACAGGTGCCCTACGAGCGGCTCGCCGAAGTGTTGACGTGGCGCGCGGACGGCGTCGAGACGCTGCTCGCCGACTCGCTACTCGCCGGCGGCCACGACAACGCCACGGCCGCCGTGGTCAGCGTGCACTGAACCGGGGCCGGACGTCCCCAGGCGGCCCACCACGAGTGGCCTCTGACGCTGCGCTGGGCCCGGTCCCCACCGGGAGCCGGACCCAGCGGATCGAACTGCTCGTCCACGCTCAGGCCCTCGCGAAGACCAGCGTTCCGCCGATCCAGGTCTGCACGACGGCCAGGGCGGCCAGGTCCGTCGGCTCGGTCTCCAACGGGTCCGCGGACAGGACGACGAAATCGGCGAACTTGCCCGCCTCGAGCGAGCCGATCCGGTCCTCCCAGCCGATCGAGAACGCCGACCACTCGGTGTACATCCGCAGCGCCTCCTCGACCGTGACCGCCTCCTGGGGAGCCAGCACGTCGCCGTCGTTGGTCCGCCGGGTGACCGCGGCCCGCATCGCCGGGAACGGGTGGTGCTGGTCCTCGGTGATGCCGATCGCGTCGGAGTTGCCCGGGACCGGCAGGCCGTGGTCGATCAGCGTACGGAACGGCATCACGGTCCCGATCCGGTCGGTGCCCAGGTGCGCGACGTATCCGGCCGCGGTGGTCATGATGAAGGCCGGCTGCGGAACGGGGACGACTCCGGAGGCGGCCAGCCGCTTGATCCGTTCGTCGGTCATGAACATGTTGCCCGCGTGCTCGATGCGGTGCCGGGCGACGCCGTGCCGCTCGACCGGCAGCGCCAACGCGCCGTCGAGAGCCTGGTCCAGGGCGCGGTCGCCGATCGCGTGCATGGCGATCTGGAGGCCCGCCTCGTCGGCGGTGGCGACCAGAGCGGCAACCTCCGTGTCGGTGAACGCGAGCTCGCCGCGGTAGCCGGGCTGGCCGGGGTAGTCCTCGTGGAGGGCGGCCGCCCCTGCGGTGAGCCCGCCGTCGAGGAAGACCTTGAAACCGGCCATCGCGAGATGGTCCGGGTCGAGGGCGTCGATGCGGTCCCTGGTACGGCCGGTGCGTACGTCCTCGGCCGACACCACAGCTCCCAGCTTCGGGTACACCGCGGCGCGCAGCACCAGGTCACCGTCGGCAGCGACCGAGGCGATCGCTTCCAGCCCCGCGCGGTGCAGCGGGATGTCGCCGAGGGTGGTGACGCCGACGGCGAGATACCGGTCCTGCACTCGCTTGATCGCCGCCGCGAGCTCCTCAATCGGTGGCTGCGGGCCGCCGAGAGGCTCGAACATGTCGTAGGTGCGGCCGGTGGCGACGCCGGTGGTCGGGTCACGTTCGATCCGGCCGCCGGGCGCGTTCGGGGTGTCGTCGTCGACACCCAGCAGCTCCAGGCCCCGCGAGTTGAAGACGTTGAGGTGGTAGCTCGCCCGGTACATCACCGGGTGGGTGGTGCTGACCCGGTCCAGGTCGTGTCGATCGGGATAGCGTCCCTCGGCGAGCTTGAGATTCTGGTAGTGCTCCCCCTGACCGAGGATCCACTCGCCGGCGGGCGTGGAGCCGGCGCGCTCCGCGAGCACGGAGACGATCTCGTCGATGTTCGACACCCGGGAGGAACGGCAGTCGACGGCGAGTTCCCAGGAATAGGCGAGCAGCTCCAGGTGGGAGTGGCAGTCGATCAGTCCGGGGATCACCACCGCACCGGCCAGGTCGACGACCCGTGCCTCTCCGGCCCCCGCGAGAATCTCCTCCGTCGTCCCGATCGCCGCGATCCGGCCGTCCTCGGCGCGAAACGCCTCCGCGACGGTTCCGGCCCGGTCCATCGTGCGGACCCGACCACCGACGAAGCACACTGTCTCTGTTGGCACTGCTCTACCTCTTTCCGGGGCTGGTGGTGAAACCGCCGCCGTGGGGTGCGGCCGACGGTGGCGGGTCGGGACGTGCTTCAGCGGACGGCCGGCATCTGCACGGTCTTGGTCTCCAGGTACTCCTCGACGCCGAGCCGCCCCCGCTCCCGTCCGAGGCCACTGCTGCGCATGCCACCGAACGGCAGGGCCGGCTCGCTGACCAGCGGAGCGTTGACGCCGACCGAACCTGCCTTGAGCTTCCGGGCGACCGCGGTCGCGGCGGTCTGGTCACCGCCGAACACGTACGCCGCAAGGCCGTACTCGGTCGCGTTGGCCAACCGGACAGCCTCGTCGACGTCGGCGCAGCGGACGACGCTGAGCACCGGGCCGAAGAACTCCTCGCCGAGTACGGCGGGCTGGGTCCTCCCCTCGGCGGTCAGCAGCGTCGGTGCCAGGAACGCGCTCGCCTCGTTCTCGGCAGTCCTGCCACCGCCCGCGACGACGGTCGCGCCGCCCGCCACGGCCTCGGCCACCTGCGCCTCGATCCGTCCCACGGCCGCGTGGTCGATGAGCGGGCCCATCGTGGTCGCCGGGTCGCGCGGATCGCCGAGGACGATCTGGTCGACCGCCGCGGTGAGCTCGGCGACCAGATCGCCGGCCTTCGACTCGACGACGTACACCCGGTTGGCGGCCACGCACGCCTGCCCGGAGTTGAGGAACCGGGCCCGGACCAGGTCACGCGCGGTCCGGACGACGTCCGCGTCGGGCAGCACCACCGCGGCTGCGTTGCCACCCAGCTCGAGCAGGACCCGCTTGATCGACGACGCCGCCTTGCGCATGACGAGTTCGCCCACCTTGCGTGATCCGGTGAGGCTGACGCACGCGACCTCGGGGGAGTCCAGCAAGGCGTCGCTGACCCGCTGCGGATCGCCGGCCACGACGACGTTCAGGACACCGGAGGGGAGACCCGCCTCCTCGAAGCAGCGTGCGATGGCCAGTGCGGTGAGCGGCGTCTGCGGGGCCGGTTTCAGCACGACCGTGCAGCCGGCCGCGAGCGCGGCGCCGACCTTGCAGGCCACCATGAATGCCGGGAAGTTCCACGGTGTGATCGCCAGGACCACCCCGATCGGCTCGTGCAGCACGAGGGCGTCGCGTCCGGGCGCGACGTCGGCCCAGGCCTCGCCGGGGAGACGCAGCGTCTCGTGACTGAACCACTCGAAGAAACGGACCGTGTTGCGGGCCTCGCCGACCGCCTCGGCCAGCGGCTTGCCGGTCTCCGCGCTGATCAGCTCAGCGACCGCCTCGACCCGCTCCCCGAGCAGGTCGGTCGCTCGGCTGAGGACCTCGAAACGCTGCCAGCCGGTCGCGGACGACCACCCCTCGAGGGCGGCCGCCGCCGAAGCGACCGCCGCGGTGGCCTGGTCGGCGTCGGCGTCGCCGACCGCGCAGATCGTGGCCCCGGTGGCCGGGTCGTGGACCTCGAACGTGTCCGGGGAGGTCACCCAGGTGCCGTCGATCCACGAGCCCGGACTGTCGCCCACGAGCCGTGCGACCAGATCGGCCGGCCGGCTGCTCACTGCGCGCACTCGGCAGCGCAGGCGGCGTACTCGGCCTCGCCGACCTCACCGGTCCACTCGACGTCGCCGAAGTGGAGCACCAACTGGACCAGCTGGGCGGTCGCGGTGGCGCCGTGCCAGTGCTCGACTCCGGGCTCGGTCCAGACGACGTCACCCGGACGCATCACCACCACCTCGCCGCCGCGCTCCTGGATCCAGCCCTCCCCGGAGACGGTGTAGAGCATCTGGCCGCCCGGGTGCCGGTGCCAGTGCGTGCGCGAACCGGGCGCGAAGAACATGTTGTTGGCGCGGGTCCCACCGTCGGCCAGGAGGATGTCCGACCAGACCTGTCCGGTCGTGGTCGCCGACCGCATGGCCGACACCCGGTCCGCGGGGATGCCTCGTCCGATGATCATCGTGCTCCTCTGGTTCGTGGGGTCGGGTCAGTCGGTGGCACGGCGCAGGTCGGCCAGCACGCGGTTGCTCGCGTTGTAGCCGGTGACGCCGCTCATGAAGTTGCCCGGCCAGTTGCCGACGCCGGTCAGGTAGAGCCCGTCGACCGGGGTCCGGTAGTCGGCGCAGCCCGGGATCGGGCGCGAGTCGAAGATGTGTCCGGGCACGATGTCGCCGTGGGCACCGTTGCCTTCGACGAGGGCGAACTCGCGCTCGAGGTCCAGCGGCGAGTAGACGTGGACGCCGGCCAGGATCTCGGACAGGTTCGGGATGTGCTGCTCCAACGTGCTGACCACGGCCTTGCCCAGGTCGTCGCGCTGCTCGTCCCAGGTGCCCTCGGCCAGGTGGTACGGAACTCCTCGGACGCTGATGCTCACGAAGTGGCATCCCGGTGGGGTCAGCGAGGGGTCGTGCGCCGAGTCGATCATCGCGGTGACGGTGGGTCGCTTGCTCCAGCGCCCGAGCACCGCCTCGTTGTAGGCGTTCTGGAGCACGTCGATGCTGGCCGCGATCCGGAAGTTGGTGCCGAGGAAGAGACGGTTCTCCTCCTCGTCCCGCGCGGCGGCGAACCGTGGGGTGCCGTCGAGCGCGAGGTGGACCTTGGCGGAGGTGCCCTTCATGCTGACGGTCTTGGCGAGGTCGTACAGCTCGTCCCCGATGTCCTCGGGTCCGACCAGCTCGGTCAGGGTCAGCTTCGGGTTCGCGTTGGAGACGACCCGGAGGGCGCGGAACTCGCGCCCGTCCCGCAGGGCGACCCCGACGACCCGCTGATCCTTGCAGAGGATGCGCTCGACCTCCGCCCCGGTGAGGATCGTGGCTCCGTGGGCGCGGGCCGATTGCGCCATCGCGGCGGTGACAGCACCGATGCCGCCCAGCGGCGCGGCGTTGCGCATCATCAGCTCGTTGTCGTCGTGGCTGCCGACGCCGCGGAGCGACTCCTCCCACAGCGGTCGCTGGAGCAGCAGGTAGCCGCTGCCCGGGGTACGCGGGCCGACGAAGTTGGTGGCGACCGCGGTGCCGGCGAAGAACGCCTGCAGTTGCGGCGACGAGAGCCGCTCCTCGAGGATGTCCGCGACCGGACCGAACATGATCGACTCGAAGTCGCGGCGCTGGCGCGGGGTGGTGAAGCGCGCGGCCACCTCGGCGAACGACGGCGCCGGGTCGTAGAAGGAGACCTTCATCTGCCGGGCCACCGAGGCGTACAACCCGATGACCGAGGCGTAGCCTTCGAGGTCGGCGTCCCCGTGCGCGAACTGCTCCATGACCGCCCGGCGCTTGGCCCGGTCCGGCCAGGCCGGCAGGGCCCGGCCGTCCTCGAAGAGGGTCAGGGATCCGAGCGGCGGGTGGGTGAAGCGGAGTCCGTGCTTCTCCAGCTCGAGTTCCTGGACGATACGCGGATCGAGGCTGTGGCTGGCGTTGGCCACGCTGCTCCCGCGGTAACCCGGGAAGATCTCCTCGGTGACGCAGGTGCCACCCACGATGTCGCGGCGCTCCAGGGCAAGCACCCTCAAGCCCGCCCGAGCCAGGTACCCGGTGGTCACCAGGCCGCTGTGCCCGGTCCCGACGACGATCACGTCGTACGCCTGCTCCATCCGCTTCCTCTCGTTCCGTCGCCGTTGCGGGGTCAGCCCAGCGGACTGATACGTCGAGCCGAGATGCGCCAGCCCGCGTCGGTGCGGGTTACGGTGTCGCGGTAGATCGCGGCGGTGACCTTTCCTTCCGCCCGTAGGGCGAGCGCCTTGCTGTCGCATTCAGCGGTGTCGTCGTCGACGCCAGTCACCACCACGTTCGTGATGTGGTGACTGACCGCGGGCGACGCGATCGCCTTGAAGGCCGCGATCACCTCGTCGAGCCCGCTGGCCGTGAGACGGCCGGGGTTGTCGAAGGAGACCTCGGGCGCGAAGACCTCTCCGAGCCGGTCGTACTCGTGGGCGTCGAGGAGGTAGGCGACCCGGTTGAGGAGGTCCTCGATCGTTCGGGCGTCGGCCGGGTTCACGGGTTGCTTGGTCACTGGACTCCTTCGCAGGTTCCGTACAGTGGAAGTCTGACTTCCGTACCATAGGATGCCCCCGAATCCGAACACGGTCAAGCACCACCAGGGCATCCGTGAGAGCGGTCGGAAGCAGACCCCGAAGGAGACCTCGAATGACGATGTGCGAGCCGGCCCGTGTCGACCGGACCTGGGTCGACGAGGCGATCCGCCGCGTCGAGGCCGATGCCAACCGCAGTTCCGACACCCACCTGCTGACGTTCGACCTGCCCGGTCGGCACGGTGTCGACCTGTACCTGAAGGACGAGTCCTCACACCCGACCGGGAGCCTCAAGCACCGGCTCGCCCGCTCGCTCTTCCTCTACGCGCTGTGCAACGGCTGGATCGGCCCGACCACGACGGTGGTCGAGGCCTCCAGCGGCTCGACCGCGGTCTCCGAGGCGTACTTCGCCCGCCTGCTGGACCTTCCGTTCATCGCGGTCGTCCCGGCCGCGACCAGCCCGGCCAAGATCGAGCTCATCGAGTGGCACGGCGGGCGCTGTCAGGTGGTGGATCATCCGGGACAGGTGTACGACGAGGCGCGGCGGCTCGCTGCCGAACTCGACGGCCACTACCTCGACCAGTTCACCTACGCCGAGCGGGCCACCGACTGGCGCGGCAACAACAACATCGCCGAGTCGATCTTCGAGCAGCTGTCCGGCGAGGCGCAACCGGTGCCGGCCTGGATCGTCGCCAGCGCCGGGACCGGCGGAACGGCGGCGACCATCGGCCGTTACCTGCGCTACCGGCGGCACCCCACCCGGCTGCTGGTGTCGGATCCCGAGAACTCGGTCTTCCTCGACGCCTGGCGCCTCGGCGATCGCGGCCTGCGGTCGGCCAGAGGCTCCCGAATCGAGGGGATCGGCCGTCCGCGGGTCGAGCCGTCCTTCGTGCCCGAGGTGATCGACGAGATGGTCCGCGTGCCGGACGCGGCGTCGGTCGCGACGATGCTGTGGACCTCGCGCCGCCTGGGCCGCCGGGTCGGACCCTCGACCGGCACGAGCATGTGGGCGACCCTCCAGCTCATCGCCCGACTGGAGCGCAGCGGCGAGCGGGGCAGCGTGGTGAGCCTGATCTGCGACGGCGGTGAACGGTATGCCTCGACGTACTACGACGCGTCCTGGCGCGCGGACCAGGGTGTCGACGTGGCGCCGTACGTCGCCTTACTGGATGAATACGAACGTTCGGGGTCACTTCTCGGCGTGATCGCCGGAGAGGCCGGCCACAGCTCTTGACAGCCCACCGCCCAGGCCACCAGCATCTGCAATGGAAGTCACACTTCCACTGCGCGGAAGCTTACTCCGAGGTGGTTTGCTCGCTCAACCGGCCGCGATGACCAAGAAGGAACCGTTATGCGAACATATCTCGACGTGACCAGGGGGCGGCGTCTCGTCGGCGCCGTGCTGGCCACGGTCGTCCTGGCCCTCACGGCCTGCTCGGGCGGCGGCGACGACAAGGGGTCCATCACGTACGCCGGCTTCGGCGGCACCTACGAGGAGGCCGTCAAGGCGGCCCTCTTCGACCCGTACTCGAGCGACACCGACGTCAAGGTGCTCTACGACAGCAGCGGCTCCGACGTCGCCAAGCTGGTGCAGATGTCCAAGTCCGGCTCGATGACCCTCGACCTGATCGACGCCGAGGACTCCTCACTCGCTCAGTTCATGGCCGCCGACATACTCCAGCCGATCGACACCAAGGGCCTCGAGGGCTTCGCCGACCCGAGCGCGGTCACCGAATACTCGGTGCCGTGGTACACGTTCTCGCGCAACCTGTTCTGGAACAAGGACGAGGTACCGGGTGGCCTCGACTCCTGGGCCGACCTGTTCGACACGAAGCAGATCCCGGGCAAGCGCGGCATGGTGGGGCTGCCCTGGGGGATCCTCGAGGGCGCCCTGATCGCCGACGGCGTCCCGGTCGACCAGCTCTACCCGCTCGACCTGAACCGCGCCTTCGCCAAACTCGACACCATCCGCAACGACACCGTCTTCTTCCCGTCCAACGGTGACCTGCAGAACGCCATCTCCCAGGGCGAAATCGCCCTGGGCTACGGGAACCTCGCGCGGATCAAGAGCATCGCCGCGAGCGGCGCGGTGCCGCTGGACTACACCTGGGAGGGCGCCGTCCTCTCCGTTCAGCAGCTCGTCATCCCCAAGGGGGCGCCGGACCAGCCGGACGCCTTCGAGGCGATCAAGTACTCGCTGAAGCCCGAGGTCCAGAAGGCGATCACGGACAAGCTCGGTTACACGCCGTCGCTGAAGTCGGTGCTCGACGGCCTCGACGCCAAGACCCGCGCAGACCTTCCCGGCACCCAGGAGACCGCCAGCGACGAGACCTTCCGCATCGACGTGGACTGGTGGGCCAAGAACGGCGCGGACGTGCTCAAGCGCTGGCAGGACTGGCAGAACGCGTGACCGCCACCCGCACCTCACCGGACCTGGCGGAGCCGGCCTCCCGCACCACGGGAGGCCGGCGCCGCCGGGGCGGCTGGGACCTGAGCGGGGTGCCCGCGGCCGTGGTGGTGGCCCTGGTCTTCGTGCTTCCCGTCGCGATCCTCTGCCTGCGCAGCGTGACGGAACCGACCTTCGGTCTGGAGAACTTCACCCGGCTCCTCGGACACTCCGGCTACCGCGACAGCATCGTGCGGACGATCCTGATCTCCGCGACCTCGACGCTCCTGGCGCTGGTCTTCGGCTACCCGATCGCATACCAGATGGTGCACGGCGGAAAGTGGCTGCGCACCTTCCTGACCGTGGCGATCATGGCGCCGTACCTGACCTCGATCCTGCTGCGGTCGTTCTCCTGGCTGGTGATCCTCGGCCGTCAGGGCCCGGTCAACAAGCTGCTCGCGCAGTTCGGGCTGGAGCCGATCGGGATGGTCTTCACGCCGATCGCGGTCGTCGTCAGCCTCTCCCACTACCTGCTGCCGCTGATGATCCTGCCCCTGGCCGCCACCATGCGCTCGCTCGGCGACTCGCGGACGCGCGCCGCGACCAGTCTGGGCGCCGGGCCGGCCCAGGCGTTCGTCCGGATCTATCTGCCATTGACCAAGCCGGGCATCCAGGCGGGAGCGGTCCTGTGCTTCGTCTACGGCATCGGGGCGTTCGTGATCCCCGCGCTCCTCGGCGGCTCCGAGGGCAGCATGCTCGGCTCGCTGATCCACAGCGCGATCAAGCAGAGCGGCGACTACGGCCTTGCCTCGGCCGCGGCTCTGGTGCTCGGCGCCCTGGTCCTGGTCATCGTCCTCGCCTTCCAGCGGCTGACCGGGATGTCGACGACCGAGCTCGCCGGACGATCCGGCACCACGGCCCTTCGCTCCGCCCGCGCGAAGCGCGGCGGCGGACGCGTCCTCAAGCTCGCGGGACGCGCGGCCGGCGGACTCGACCGCCTCGGCGTCACCCGCAGCCGCAGACTGCCGAAGGTCCTGGCCGCCGCCCTCGGCGCCCTCGTGCTGGCGCCGCAGTTCATCGTCATCCCGATCTCGTTCGCCGCCACCAAGGCGCTGGTCTTCCCGCCGGTCGGCTACTCGACCCAGTGGTACTCGGAGTTCTTCACCGCGAGCTGGCTCGATCCGCTCGCGGTCAGCGTCCGGATCGCGCTCTTCGTGACCGTCATCGCCGGAGTGCTGGGGACACTTGCCGCGATGGGCGTCGTCCGGGGAACGGTCCACAGGTGGGGAACGCTGACCTCGACCCTGATGATGCTGCCGCTGCTGTTCCCGACGGTGGTCGCCGCTGCCGGCTTCTACGTGGAGTTCGAGCGGATCGGGCTCGTCGACACCGAGCTGGGGATCGTCCTGGCCCACGTGACGCTGGCGCTGCCGTTCGTGTTCAGCGTGGTCAGTGCGGGGCTCCGCTCGCTCAACCCGATCTACGAGCGCGCCGCTTCCAGCCTGGGTGCGAGCCGGACGGTCCAGCTGCGCCGGATCGTGCTACCGCTGATCGCTCCGTCGATCGCGACTGCCGGCCTCTTCGCGTTCCTGACCTCGTTCGACGAGTCGACGGTCGCGATCTTCCTCTCCGGCGTTCACGTCAAGACACTCCCCAAGCGGATCTTCGAAGCGCTCTCCCTGGAGACCAACCCGACCGTGGCGGTGATCTCCGTCTTCGTCATGGCATGCGCCGCTGTCATCTGGCTCGGCTATGCGCTGTTCCGTCGCCTCACCCAGATCTCGAGGAGCAAACCATGACCCGAAGCCAGGGCGCGATCCACTTCGACAACGTCCGCAAGGAGTACGGCGACCACGTCGCCGTCGACGACCTCACCCTCACGATCGAGCCCGGTGAGTTCTTCACCGTGCTCGGCCCGTCAGGTTCGGGGAAGACCACGACCCTGATGATGCTCGCCGGTTTCACCGAACCGACCTCGGGGAGCATCCGCGTCGACGGCATCGACATCGCGCACGTGCCGAGTGACAAGCGGAACATCGGTGTCGTCTTCCAGGACTACGCGCTCTTCCCGCACATGTCGGTCCGCGACAACCTCGCGTTCCCGCTGGAGATGCGGAGGGAACCGCGCGAGGTCATCGCCGAGCGGGTGGACCGGGCGCTCGCACTCGTCGACATGACCGCTGCGGCCGACCGGCTGCCCGACCAGCTCTCCGGCGGACAGAAACAGCGGATCGCAGTGGCACGGGCAGTCGTGTTCGACCCGGCGTTCCTGCTCATGGACGAGCCGCTGGGCGCCCTCGACCGCAAGTTGCGACAGCGTCTCCAGGTCGAGCTCCGGCAGCTCCAGCAGGCGTTGAAGGTGACGATGGTCTACGTCACCCACGACCAGGAGGAGGCGATGTCGATGTCTGATCGCGTCGCCCTGATGAACCACGGCCGGATCGAGCAGATGGGGACGCCACGGGAGCTCTACGAGCACCCCCGGTCCGCCTTCGTCGCGGACTTCCTCGGCACCAACAACATGCTCACGGTCCGTCCCGAGGCCCCGGGGCGGCTGAGTGTCGAGAACGGCGGACTGCTGTCACTCGACGACGGCAGGAGCGTGCCCGCCGACGCGTCCGTGGCCGCGGTGCGCCCGGAGCGGATCGCGTTGACGGACCTTGCCGCTGCCCCACCTCCTGGGTTCAGCCACTGCACCGGGAAGGTCACGCATCGTCTGTACCTCGGCTCGCACACGATGTACACCGTCCACTCTGAGACACTCGGTCCGGTGCGGGTGCAGATGCAGCACGATGACGGCGAACATCCCTACCGCACCGGCGAGACGGTCGGCATGATCTGGCGGACGGGCGATGTGAACGTCTTCGGCTCGACGGCCGAACGATGAAGGAGGACACGGTGACCGAGCTGGAAATCGAGCCCACGGAGCAGCGTGGCGTCAGGTCGGTGATCCGTGCCCTCAACCTGCTCTCCGCGGCCGCTCGCGGGAGCCGGACCCTCACCGAGCTCGCCGGCGAGGCCGGGGTCAGCCTGAGCACCGCGTCGCGGCTCCTGGCGACTCTGAAGATGGTTGATTTCCTGCAACAGGACGGGGACGGTCAGTTCGTCCCCGGGCCCGAGCTGACCGCGCTCCTGTACGCCAGCGACCAGTGGTCGGGAATCCGCAAGCTCGCCGGAGAAGCCGCCTCCCGCCTCCGGGACGAGCTCGACGAGACCGTGGCGTTCTTCGTCCGCGCCGGGAACGACCGTGTCTGCATCGAGTCGGCGGAGTCCGGCAGGCTCGTGCGGCGGGTCTGTCACCCCGGTGAGCGCGGGCCGGTGTACCTGGGCGCCGCCGGCAAGGCCCTCATCGCCTTCAGCAACGCCGAGCACGGCTACCTCGGTCTGCCGCCAGGCACCGACGAGTTCAGGACCGAGTCCGGGGCCGTACGCACCTTGGCCGATCTGCGGGCCGAATGCGCCGCCATCCGAGAACGCGGCATGGGCTACAGCGGTCGCGAGTCGACCGAGGAATCGTGGGCGGTTGCCGCGCCGGTCTTCCGGGGCGATCTCCTTCTCGGCGTCCTGGCCGTGGTCGTCCCGATGACCCGGTCGGACGAGCGGTACGTCGCGAAGGTCCAGGCGGCTCTGCGGCAGGCGGCGGCGACCGCCAGCCGCTGAGTGCCTGACCGCCGGCCCGAGTTGCCTGGCCGCCGGCCGCCGAGTTGCCGTCGATCGAGTCGCCGGTGCGATTCGTCCATACCCGACAACCCCGAGGAGTGCAGTCGCTCATGCCCGGACGCATTCTGCCTGGACCCGATCGGCGCGGCCTCTTCATCGGCGGTGGTTGGCGCGAGGCGGAGGAGGGCGCCACCTTCACGGTGCTCGACCCGGCCGACGGGTCCGTTCTCGCCTCGGTCGCGGACGGCTCGGTCAAGGACGCCGTCGAGGCCCTCGATGCCGCCGTGGCCGCCCAGAAAGACTGGGGGGCGAGTGCGCCACGTGACCGCGGGGAGATCCTGCGCAGGGCGTTCGACCTGATCCGGGGCAGGACGGACGAGCTGGCCGAACTGATGAGCCTGGAGATGGGCAAGACGATCACCGAGGCCAGGGGGGAGGTCGCCTACGGCAACGAGTTCCTCCGGTGGTTCTCCGAGGAGGCGGTCCGCATCCACGGCCGGTGGATGCACGCGCCCGACGGAGCCAGCCGCCTGCTGACCGTCCGCAAGCCCATCGGCCCCTGCCTCCTCATCACGCCGTGGAACTTCCCGATGGCAATGGGGACGCGCAAGATCGGTCCGGCGATCGCCGCCGGCTGCACGATGGTGGTCAAGCCGGCCGAGCTCACGCCACTGACGATGCTGGCGTTGGCGGACATCTTCCAGGAGGCCGGGCTGCCACCAGGTGTCCTGAACGTCGTGCCGACCTCCCGTGCCGCGGCGATGAGCGAGGCGCTGATGGCGGACCCGCGACTGCGCAAGGTGTCCTTCACCGGATCCACCCCGGTCGGACGGCAACTCGTCCGTCAGTCGGCCGACCAGTTGCAGCGGTTGAGCATGGAGCTCGGCGGCAACGCTCCGTTCCTCGTCTTCGAGGACGCCGACGTCGATGCCGCGGTCGACGGCGCGATGCTCGCCAAGATGCGCAACATGGGCGAGACCTGCACGGCCGCGAACCGCTTCCTGGTCCATGTGGACGTAGCTCAGGAGTTCGCCGAGAAACTGGCCGACCGGATGGGCCGGCTGGTCGTCGGCCGCGGTCAGGACCCGGGTGTCGATGTCGGTCCGCTGATCGACGAGCGCGCCGTCGAATCCGTCCACCGACTCGTCACCGACGCCGTTCGGGACGGGGCCCGGCTCGTGGTCGGTGGCTCCGCTCCGGAGCGGCCGGGCTGTTTCTACCGTCCCACCGTGCTGCTCGACGTTCACCAGGACTCGGAGATCAACGGCCAGGAGATCTTCGGACCCGTCGCCCCGGTCAGCGTCTTCACCACCGAGGAGGAGGCGGTGCGCCGCGCCAACACGACCGAGTACGGCCTCGCCGCCTATGTCTTCACCCGTGACCTCGCCCGTACGGTGCGGCTGGCGGAACTGCTCGAGTACGGCATGATCGGCGTCAACACCGGGCTGGTTTCGAACCCGGCCGCACCGTTCGGCGGCATGAAAGCCTCGGGATTCGGCCGGGAGGGTGGCTTCGAGGGAATCGAGGAGTACCTCGAGACCACCTATGTGGCGCTGCCCGCCACGGTGCGAAACGCTGGTTGATCGTCGTCCCGTGGCCGCGATTCCGCCGGCCGGGTCGAGGCCGTTGACCCTTCCCAGCGGTGGGGAGTGGATGGTCGGCAAGACGCCCGATCAGCCTGCGTCGAACCCGGTCCGTATTCTGACTTGCCACTGTGGCGTGAGGTCCCTTACCGTGCTTTCGGCACCTCCCGGTGCGCAGGCAACGGTTACTTCCGCTCTCAACGGGGAGCCGCGGGTTCGAATCCCGCCGCCGCTTCGGCGGTGTCGACCAGAGGCCCAGGTCACCTTGGCCCGCAAGGGCCAGTCGCCGTCGCCGCTTCGGTCTCGGGAGATGCCTCCACGCCGCATACCCGGTGCGCAGACGACGGATACTTCTAATCTATGGGTCGGGGGTTCGAATCCCCTCCAGCCTGTGAGGCTGGTAGCTCAGTGGCAGAGCAATAGGCACTTCCGTCGTCGACTCTCGATCTCGGGTATGCGGCGTGATCGTCGTCTTCGCCCATGAGTTCTTTTCATCGTGGGTTTCGGCTGGTCCGGGCGTGTAGGACGAGGATGGCCTGGACGATCTTGGTGGCGCGTCGGGGGCAGCAGTGGAGTTTGGCCAGGATTTTCCAGCCCTTGAGGGTAGCGACGGCGCGTTCGCCGACGGCGCGGATCGTGGTGTGGTGACGGTTGACGGTCTGCTGCCGGCGGGACAGTCCAGGGCGCCTGGCGACCGTCCGGGGTGCCGGCTACTGGCACGTAGTTGACACGAATCCGTATGGTGGCCGTCGATCACTCCCGTGAGTAGAGGAAGGTGCTGAGGCAACATGTCTGAGCTGGCACTGCCGATACGTACCGAGCGACTGCTTCTTCGGCAGTACCGGCTGAATGATGTGGATGCCTTGCTTGCCTACTACGGGGACCCGCTCGTTGCGCGCTACGTTCCGTGGGAACCGTGGTCGCGTGAGCACGCGGCTGAGCAGGTGGCCAAGCGCATTCATGGCTTGGGTGTTACCGGGATGGACTCCGTGCTGGCGCTGGTGGTTGAGCACAAGGGCGAGGTCGTCGGCGATGTTGTTCTGTGGCCGGCCGACGAAACGCTGTCCCGAGGTGAGATGGGCTGGATCTTCCATCCGTCCGTGTCGGGACGCGGGTTTGCCACAGAGGCAGTCCGAGCCCTTGTCGACGTGGCCTTCGAGCACTGCGGCATGCACCGAGTCATTGCTCGACTCGATGCACGGAACGAGGCATCGGCGCGACTGTGCCAACGTGTGGGCATGGTCAAGGAAGCACACCTGCGCCAGGACTACTGGATCAAAGGCGAGTGGGCTGACACTCTGATTTACGGACTGCTCGCGGAGCAATGGCACGGCTAGTGCTGTGTCCACTAGCGTTCACCGGGTTTCCGGTGAAGCGAGTTCTCTTCATCGTGGGTTTCGGCTGGTCCGGGCGTGGTGTAGGACGAGGATGGTCTGGACGATCTTGGTGGCGCGTCGGGGGCAGCAGTGGAGTTTGGCCAGGATTTTCCAGCCCTTCAGGGTAGCGACGGCGCGTTCGCCGACGGCACGGATCTTGGCGTGGTGACGGTTGACGGTCTTCTGCCGGCGGGACAGTCCAGGCCGGTACCTGCGGTGCTTGAACGGCGTGCGGATGCCGCCGCCGGCGCCTTGGTATGCCTTGTCAGCGAAGGTCGTCACGTTGGCGCTGGCCAGGGCGTCGATCAGGCCGTGCGTGGGCCAGGGCGAGCAGGGCCTGCCGGCCGGCGTCGAGCCGCCGCCACGGGCATGATCACAGGATGACAAACTCTGTTGCCCGGCCATCGTCGCCGCAGCTAGCGTCGTACCCGCACTTCCCGGTGCGCAGGTGACGGTTACATCTTGGAGGGGCCCCACGGCCCCGGTGAAGAGCCTTCCGTCGCCGGACTCCGATCTCGGGAGGCGCGACCACGCCGCATATCCGGTGCGCAGGCAACGGTTACTTCAGGGATCCGCGGGTTGGGGGTTCGAGTCCCTCGAATGCCTTCGGGCTGATAGCTCAAGCGGATAGAGCAGCGGACATAGTCCGTCGCCGACTTCTGAACTCGGGTATGCGGTGTGGTGGCGCCTCCCCGTCTACGACCGACATGGGGGCGTGATGGGCAGGTTCAACCTCAAGCTACGCCGGAACCGGCACGAGACCGCCGAGGTCGTGACCGCCGAGGGCGCGCCGGGGTTCACCCGCGAGCCGCGCGCCGAACTCTTCCTGCTGGCCGTGTCGAACATGGTCGGTGAGGGCACCTTCTACGAGGGTGCCGCCGACCGCGACACCCGGTTCCGTGACCTGGTCGCCGCCGTCGCGGTCGCCGACCCCGACTGGTTCGCCCGGTTCGTGCCGTGGCTGCGTACCGGTGCGATGCTGCGTTCGGCCTCGGTGGTGGCGGCCCTGGAGGGGGCCCGTGCACAGGTCGCGGCGGGCATCCCGGGTTCCCGGGCCGTCGTGGAGGCGGCGTTGCAGCGGGCCGACGAGCCGGGTGAGGCGCTGGCGTACTGGCTGGGGCGTCACGGCCGGGCGCTGCCGAAGCCGGTCAAGCGGGGCGTCGCCGATGCCGTCGTGCGGCTGTACCACGAGCGCAGCCTGCTCAAGTACGACTCCGACAGCAGTGCGGTGCGGTTCGGTGACGTCATCGACCTGACCCACCCGACGGCGAAGGACGAGCGGCAGGGTGACCTGTTCCGGCACGCACTGGACCGGCGGCACCAGCGCGACAACCCGCTACCGGCGTCGCTCACGGTGCTGGCGGCTCGGGCCGAGCTGATGGCGTTGCCGGTCGAGCGGCGTCGGGAGATCACCGACCCGACCGTGCTGGGCGCGGCCGGGATGACCTGGGAGGCCCTCGCGGGCTGGCGGCAGACCGCGATGGACGCCGCGGCGTGGGAGGCGGTCATCCCGACCATGGGCTACCTGGCGTTGCTGCGCAACCTGCGCAACTTCGACCGGGCCGGGGTCAGCGACGCGGTCGCCGGGACGATCGCGGCGAAGCTGTCCGACCCGGGGGAGGTGGCGAGATCCCGGGTCCTGCCGATGCGCTTCCTGTCGGCGTACAACGCGGCACCGAGCCTGCGCTGGGCGTACCCGCTGGAGAAGGCGTTGCAGCACGCGCTGGCGAACGTGCCCGCCCTGGACGGACGGACCCTGATCCTGATCGACACGTCGGGCTCGATGAACAGCGCGTTCAGCAAGGACGGCACGCTGCGTTGCTGGGACGCGGCCACCGTGTTCGGCCTCGCGCTGGCCGAGCGTGCGCAGGACCCGACGGTGGTGTCGTTCTCCACCGCCACCACGGTGTTCCCGGCGGTGGCGGGGGAGTCGGTGCTGGCGGCCGTGCGCCGGTTCAAGGAGGGTGGCTACTTCTACGGCGGCGGCACCCAGACCGAGAAGGCGGTCCGGACGCACTACGACCGGCACGACCGGGTGGTCATCCTCACCGACGAGCAGGCGCACTGGCACGGCGCGACGGATGTGGCGGCCGCGGTGCCCGCCCGGGTTCCGGTGTACACCTGGAACCTCGCCGGCTACCGGGTCGGGCACACGCCGACGGTCGGCAACCGGCACACGTTCGGCGGTCTGTCCGACGCCGCGTTCGCGATGATCCCGCTGATCGAGGCCGGGGCCCGCGACCGGTGGCCGTTCTGACCTCCGCCACCAGCTGAGCACCCGGGCGGAGCCGGAGACGGGTCCGGCCCCGCCCGGTCGGAACCAGGCGGGGCCGGACGTCGTCAGCCGACGCTACGCGTCAGCAACCGGTGGCGGAGAGCGTGAAGTCCTCCACCGTCGGTGCGCTGGTGTTGAGCTTCGTCTGGCGGGTCTGCGGCTTCCACCCGTCCTTGGCGACGATCAACGTCAGCGGGTTGTTCCGCCGGTCCATCCAGTAGGCGTACTTGCCGGCACCGTCGGTCTGGAACGTGTACGACGACGCCCACGAGTCCACCTGCACGGTCGCTCCCGCGAGCGGGGCGGTCGTGCCCTGGCAGCTCGTGCCGGTGATCGTGCCGGTCAGCTTGGCCCAGGTGGTCGGCGGCTGCGCCACCATGGTCACACCGACCGCCGGCACGTCGTAGGGGGTGTTCTCCCCGATCGTGACCGCCGCGGAGTAGGTCCCCGGCTGGTCGACGTTCGCGGCCAGCCCCACGGTGACCGTGACCGCCTGGCCGGGGGCCAGGGTCACCGCCGACTTGTCGATCGTCATCCAGCTGACGTCGGCGGCAGCCACCGTGCAGCCCTCGAAGCCGGGCAGCGCCTCGCTGTCCGGGGTGGCCGTGAAGCCGCCCGAGGAGCCGCCGACCTTGTAGAACCCGCACGCCGCGCCACCCCGGTACCGGGCGTTGTTGGCGTTCGGCAGGGCCGACCAGGCGTTGCCGGCCGGGTCGTAGCTGAACCCGGCGTTGGTGATCGCCCCGTCCTGCGAGCCGCCCACGACGAGCAGCTTGCCGTTCGCGGTCGCGTACGCGCTGGCCCAGCTCGTGACGGGCGCGTCGGCGATCGCGGTCCAGTTGGCGCCGCCCGCGTTCAGGGCGTAGCTGGCCTTCTGCGGGTTCGTGCCGTCGTTACCGCCGGTGCAGTACACCACCGTGTCGATGCCACCGCAGGAGGCGAAGGCGACCGACTTCGGGTAGTCGGGCAGGGCCTGCCAGCTGTTGCTGGCCGGGTCGTAGGCGACGACGTCGTTCGACATCGGCGTGCAGCTGGCGGTGGTGCAGCCACCGATCGCCAGCAGCTTGCCACCGACCACCGCCTGCCCGGCGGCGGACCGCGGCGCCGGGTTGTCGGCCAGCTCCGACCAGGTGTTCGCCGCCGGGTCGTACGACCAGGTGGCGGCGTCCGGGCCGGCGGGGCCCCAGCCGCCGGTGGCGATGATCTTCCCGCCGACAGCGCCCACGGTCATCGCGTTGCGCGCCTCGGGCAGGTCGGCGATCGCCGTCCAGGCCTGGCTGGCCGGGTCGTAGACGTAGTTCTTCTTCGACGACGCCGATCCGTTGCCGCCGCCGATCGAGTAGACCTTGCCGCCGAGGGTGACCACCGCGTTGTCCATGACGACGCTCGGCAGGTCGGCGATGTCCGTCCACGGCGCGGCCTGCGGGCCGGTCGCCGACGGCAGCACGCCGGTGCCCATCGTCGAGCGCGCCGCGAAGGACGTCGGGGTGGTGAGCCGCACCCGCTGCGCGCCGGTCGATCCGAGGATCTGCTGCTGGGTGATTCGCGAGCCGTCGGCCCGCAGCAGCTCGAAGCCCTTGTCCTGCTCACCGAAGGTGACGTCGACCGGCGCTCCGCCGGTGTTGGTCACGGTGAAGGACTTGGTGGTCTTGCCGGTGGGCATCCGCAACGTGGCGGAGACCGTGGCCGGCTTCACCGACAGCCGGCCGGCGGCGAGCTGGAAGTTCGCGGCGGTCGCCCAGTCGGCCTCGACGTCGATCGACTTGACCTGGTTGACGTAGCCGGCGGCCTTCGCGGTGAACGGGTGGGCGCCGGTCAGCGACGAGAACATCCAGTAGAAGCCGTCCGCCAGCTCGGTGTCGTCCGGCGTCGCCACGGTGGTGGCGGTCTCCGCCGGCCGGTCGTTGCTGGTGACGGTCGCACCGTTGACGTAGCCGTTGGTGTTCTTGTCCCGGACGTGGCCGAGCACCAGGCCACCGTTGACCGGCTGGCAGACGATCTGGCTGCCGATCAGGACGTTGTCGACCTGCCACCACCAGTCGTAGGAGCCGACGTGGTAGTGGAACCGGACCTGGACCTGCGCCTTGCCGGCGGCCTGCGGGATCGCCACCTCGGTCAGCTTCGGTCCCCGGACGTCCGCCGCCTGCTTCAGCACGTTCGTCCAGGTGGCACCGCCGTCGATGCTGAGATCGACGTCGGCGAACTCACCGCCGAGGTGGTTGAAGTCCTGGTTGAACCGGACCACCGGGGCGGTGACGTTGGTCAGGTCGACGATCGGGCTGACCAGCGAGGTGTTCTGCTGCTTGCCGCTGCCGTACTCGTCGCTGTCGATGATGGCGAAGCCACCCGCGCCACCGGTCAGGTTGCGGCGGGCACCCGGGTCGTTGAACTGCCAGACGAACCCGCTGTTGATGTGGTCGACCACCGTCCAGCCGGCCGGCGTCGTGGTGCCGTCGAAGGTCTCGTACACGCCGTCGGAACCGTTGCGGTAGCCGGGCGCGAGCGAGCAGGAGTCGGCCTTCACCGGTACGTCGACGTTCGCGACCACGTTGCCCGAGCCGACCACGACGTCCTTGGTCACGGTCTGGTACCCGGGGTACTGGGCCTCGACCGTGAGCTTGTACGTCGCCCCGGCCGGCAGGGTGAGGCTGTAGCGGCCGTTCGCGGGCGTGGTGTAGTCGGAGACGCCACCGGTGCCGGCCACGGTCACCTTCGCGTAGAGCGGCCAGCCGTGTCCGGAACCGTCGCTGACCCGGCCGCTCACCGTGACACTGGGCACCGCGGTGAGCGCCACGTTGGTCGTGGTGGTCGCACCGGTGGTGATCGTCGCGGAGACGGTCTTGCTCTGGTAGCCGTATGCCGTCACGGCGACCTGGTACTCGCCGCTCGGGAGCAGCGAGGAGTACGTGCCGTCGGCGCCGGTGACCAGCGTGCGGTCGGCCGGACCGGTCAGGGCGACGGTGGCGCCGGCGATCGGCGCACCGGTGGCCGCGTCGGTCACGGTGCCGGCGAGGGTGCCGGTGTCGCCGATCGGTGCGGCGTCGAGCAGCGCGAGCGCGTCCAGCCGACCCTCACCGAAGACGTTGTTGTCGTCGGTGGTGCCACCGCACTGGGCGTTGGCGGTGTCGGTCGCCGACCCGTCGAGCAGCGCGCGGGTCGCCGGGATGTCGCCGACCAGCGCCGGTGCCGCCGACCAGAGCAGCGCGATCACGCCGGCCAGGTGCGGTGCGGCCATCGAGGTGCCGTTGTAGCTGGCGTAGCTGTTGCCCGGGATGCTCGACCGGACGTTGACGCCGGGGGCGGCGATGTTCGGCTTGATCTCGCCGTCCTGTCCGGCGCCCCGGCTGGAGAAGCTGGCGATGTTGTTGTTCACGTCGTACGCGCCGACGGAGTAGTTGGCGGTCCGGCTACCCGGCGAGCCGCTGGTCTGGCACGCCGAACCCTTGTTCCCGTTGGACCAGGTGCCGAAGATCCCGGACGCCGTCCAGGCCAGCGTCACGTCCTCCATGAACGGGTCGTTGGAGGGCTGCGTGGTTCCCCAGGAGTTGTTGATGATGTTCGGCCGCTTGCTCGCGTCCGGGTTCGCGCCGTTCAGGTCGGTCGGCTCGAGCATCCACTCGCCGGACGTGATGAGCGCCGCGTCGCTGGGGCAGCAGCCGTTCGCCGCGATCCAGGTGACCTCGGGCGCGACGCCGATCTGGTTGGCGCCGGCCTGGCCGGCCATGGTGCCCATGGTGTGCGTGCCGTGGCCGTCGGTGTCGCAGGGGGCCGTGGCGCACTCCCCGGCGGCGTCGAACCAGTTGTAGTTGTGGTCGAACGTGCCGTCACCGTTGTTGCCCCGGTAGGAGCCCACCAGCGCGGGGTGGTCGAACTGCACGCCGGTGTCGATATTGGCGACCGTGATGCCCGCGCCCTTGACCCCGTACTGGTCCCAGACGTCGTCGGCATTGATGTTGGCGATGCCCCACTCGACCGCGTCGACCGTCTTCTGGTCGGCGCCGTCGGTCCGCTTGGGCACCTCGTAGGAAACCGGCGCGTACAGCCCCTCGACCTCGCCGTGCGCGGCGATGTCCTGCGCCATGCTCGACGAGCCGCTGCTCACCTTGATCGCGTTGCTCGCCCAGAAGGTCTCGTACTTCACGCCGGCCTTGTCGAGCTTGGCGCGGACCTTCGCCTGGCTCTCCGCAGCCGTCTTCCTGAGCGCCGCCGCCACCGCGGTGCCGCGCTCGTCCCAGTCCTTGATCGCGCTGGCCTTGCTCAGGTCCGCGCGCGGGCCGAAGCGAATCCAGAAGTCGGTTTCTGCCTTGGCCTCGAACCGCTTGGTGAGCTCGGAGCGGACCTTCGCCTCCACTGAGGACGAATCGCCGGGCGCAGCCGTCGCGCCGACGCCGGTCGCGGCCAGCCCCGAGACGGTGAGGACCAGCGCCGCACCGGCGCTGACCAGCGATCGCGCGAGGCGTCGCGGGCTTATTCGTTGTGACATGCGTGCTTCTTCCTGGAAGAGCGATCCTGGATTGATCGAACCATGGTGGAGAAGCAAAGAGGATCTTCCCTGGGTATGAGCAGGGGTGGACGGTCCTCAGTGCCCAGGGCGCCCTGCGGATCTACGCCAGCGGCCCCGGACTGACCCTAGGATCAAGATGATCGCCGATCAATATGATGCGTGACAAAACCTTAAGAGTTCCTGAAGAACATCGGCCGCTGTCTGGCGCAAATGCCCCAAGTCCGGTATCGGACAGCTCACCCCTCCCGGCTCCGCGCACCCCGGCTCCGACACTCGCCACACGATCGTTGTCAATCGGGGACCCGATCGCCGGGAAGCGGAGCCGGAACGATTTCAGGCCCGGGGCGGGTCGAATGCCTCGACCGCCCGCCCCATCCGGGTGACCGCGTCGGTGAGGACGGTGGGTGAGGTGGCGAAGTTGAGTCGCACGAAGCCCGCGCCGCCGGTGCCGAAGACGTGCCCGGAGCTGAGGGCGACCCGCGCGCGGTCGAGGAACATCTTCGCCGGCCCGGCGAGATCACTGGCCACGCCCGGTGCGCCGGCCGGGTGCGCGGTGGCGATGCCCAGGCGGGTGCAGTCCAGCCAGGCGAGGTAGGTGCCCTCGGGGCGGTGGTAGGTGACGGTCGGGAGATGCTGCGCCACCAGCGTCTCCAGCAGGCTGCGGTTGGCGTCGAGGCCGTCGAGGAGCAGGTCGAGCCACTGCCCACCGGTGTGGAACGCGGCGGTGTGCGCGATGACGCCCAGGTGGCTGGGCCCGTGGCTGACCTCTTCCGGAATGCGGTGCAGGTCGGCGGCGGCCCACGGCCCGGCGACCGCGAGCGCGGCCTTGAGGCCGGCGAGGTTCCAGGCCTTGGAGGCGGAGATCAGGGCGAACGCGTACTCGGCGCCGGTCACCGTGAGGTACGGGGTGAAGTGCGCTCCGGGGAGCACCAAGGGAGCGTGGATCTCGTCGGAGATCACTCGTACCCCGTGCCGGTTGGCCAGCTCGGCGAGCGCCTCGAGTTCGTCGCGACGGTGGACGACGCCGGTCGGGTTGTGCGGGTTGCACAGCAGGAACGCCGGTCGGCGGCTGCGGGCGCGGGCCCGGTGGAAGGCGTCGTCGAGCGCGGCGTGGTCCATCCGCAGGTCCGGCCCGAGCGGCGCCTCGATCACCTGCCGGCCGGCGTGCCCGACGAAGGCGTAGAACGGCGGGTAGACGGGGGAGCAGACCACCACCGCGTCCCCGGGGTCGGTGACGAGCCGGAGCACCTCGACGATGCCCATCATCACGTCGGGCACGATCGTGGTGCGGTCGACGCGGAAGTCGTGCCAGCCCCAGCGTGCGGCGGCGAACTCGCCGAGCGCCTCGGCGTAGGCCGTCCCGTGCGGGTAGCCGGTGTCCCCGAGGTCGATCGCGCGGTGGAGCGCGTCGGCCACCGGCGCGGCGAGGGGCACGTCCTGCTCCGCGACCCAGAGGGGGAGCACGTCCGGTGGGTGCATGCGCCACTTCACGCTGGTGCGCTGCCGCAGCTCGTCGAGCGTGAGCCGGGTGAGCGGGTTCCCGTCAGCGGTGCTGTCGGCGGAAGGCCGGGCCATGCGAGCCACCCTAGTACGACAGTGGCACCTGGTGATCCCGACCTGGCCGCCCCCGCCGGGCGGTCCCGGCGGCCGGCACCGCGAGGCTTCGGGGTTCGGCAATCGAACGGCGGCCTGTCGTCGCAGCCAGGACAGTCCTTGACCATTGGTCTATACCAGTATTAGCCTACGCCGCATCTGCCCGAACGCGCGGGCGGCCTGGGCCCCGAGCGCACGCCCGCCAGCCTGCGTCGCGGTCACCGACTCGATGAGGAGAAGGGCTGATGGCTACTAGACGACGTACGAACCGATGGGCGCGCGTGGCTGCGCTCCTGGTGCTCTGTCTCGCGGCCGGGGGAGCCGTCCAAGCGCCGGTGACGGCAGCGGCGCCGGCTTCACCTGCGGCTGCGCCTGGGCCGTCAGGTGGAGGCACGATGCCGGACGGGCCGACCGGCGGCCGACCGGACCAGCCGGCGTTCCCGGAGGGATACGTCCAGCGCGTCCAGGCGGCCCTGCGACAGGGGACCGACACCTGGGGCGAGCAGCTCATGGCGCTGCCCGGCGGCCCGACGATGGCGAACATGCAGGACCTTCTCGTGCCGGCCAGCCACGGCGACGACTTCTGGCACGACACCCGGTGGAACAACCTCCCACTGACCTACCCGATGCCGGACCTCAAGAACTTCAGCGCGCAGCGGGACTTCAGCTTCCACTTCACCGACGGTAGCCAGATCAACTCGGACTTCGCCGACGGGCGGACCCGGCAGTGGGTCAAGTTCTACGTCGGCGACGGGGCCGAACTCTACGGATCGGCCGAGACCAGGCTCGACGAGCCGACGCTCGCCAACGGCTACCAGCCCGTGCTGCAGAACCGCTACACCGACCGCCAGGGGCGGGTCTACGAACGAGAGTCCTTCGTCACCCGGTTCTCCGACTCCGCTCGGCTCATGAGCCTGATCCGCTTCACCGTCCGGCCGGGGAACTCCGGCCAGACGTCGGCCACACTCCGCGTCAACCTGAACGGCATGAACGTCGCCGGGGCCGTGGCCACCGGAAACAACCTCAAGGTGGGCGACAAGCTTGCCCTCGCCCACAGCGGCCAGGCGGCGTGGAGCGCACCGGATCTGACCTACACGCTCGACCTCAGTCAGGGCCCGGCGGAGGTCCACCTGCTCCTGATGAACCAGCCCCAGTCGCTCGGGACGGTCGTCATGGACAAGAGCGGATACGACGCCAGGCGGGCCCAGACGATCGCCTACTGGAAGGGCCAGCTCGACACCGGCAGCGGGGTGCAGATCCCGGAGAAGTACGCCGCCGACGCCATGCGGTCCATGCTGCTGGCCAACCTCGTCATGGGCTACAACCTCACGATCGGCAACGGCTACGAGCTGCCCGACGACCCGAAGTTCGCGTGGATCCCCGAGGTGGTGGCCACGGTGGGGTCGCTCGGCGACTTCGGCTACACGGCGCGCACCCGGCAGACGATGGACGAGTTCCTCGTCCGGGGCCAGTACCTCGACGGGTTCACGACCTGGGAGCGGGGCATCAAGCTCCAGGCGGCCGCACGGTACGTCCTCCAGACCGGCGACTCCTCGCTCATCACCACTCATCTTGCCGACTTCAAGGCCTGGCTGGCCGACATCGCCAAGCAGCGGACCAACGACCCCAACGGACTGCTCGCCAAGACGAGCCTCTACTCCGACAACAGCACCAAGGCCCATGGCATCCACCACCAGGCCGACGTGTGGCGGGGTCTGCGTGACATGGGCGTCGCGCTACGCCTCACCGGCCGCTCCGGCGACGCGGCCGCCTTCACCGCACAGGCCGACGGGCTGCGCGCCGCGACCCTCGACGCGATCAACCGGAGCAAGACCCAGCTGCCCGACGGCTCGATCTTCGTGCCCATCGCGCTGCTCGATCCCAACGACTTCGACCCGGCCGGGATGATCACGGACTCGCAGCATGGCAGCTACTGGAACCTC
Source organism: Micromonospora sp. NPDC023956 (assembly GCF_040639195.1). NCBI lineage: Bacteria > Bacillati > Actinomycetota > Actinomycetes > Micromonosporales > Micromonosporaceae > Micromonospora > Micromonospora sp. NPDC023956. The sequence continues at coordinate 600,468 of NZ_JBEZZN010000001.1, read as the reverse complement.
ATCATGCCGTACGCGCTGGGCAGCGGCCTGATCGATCCCGACAGCCCGCTCGGGCAGGGCCTGACGACCTTCCTCAACAACCACGGCGGCCTGTTCCTCGGGCTCACCCGGTTCAACCTCAGCGGTGAGCCGGTCGAGGCGTGCCAGACCCGCCCTGCGGGCCCGTGGCCCGCTGCGGACGGTTACCGTTCGAGCGGCGTCGACCAGCAGTACGGCTGGTCCTACCTGAAGTACCTCGACCAGATCGGGGACGCCGATCGGATCGGGTTGACGTTCTACGGCATGCTCGCCCAGGGTTTCACCCGCAACACCTTCATCGGGGGCGAGGGCGAGACCGTCGCGCCGTGCCCGATGGAGTACTACCGCTCCCAGTTCCGGGCACCCCTGTCACCGAACAACGCCACGTATCTGAAGGCGCTGCGGGGGATGCTCGTCAACGAGACCGTCGACGCCGCGGGTGTGCCGACCGAGCTCGACCTGGCGCCGGCGACGCCCAAGCCGTGGTTGTCCGACGGCCAGACGGTCGGGGTCACCAAGCTGCCGACCCTGTTCGGCCCGGTGACGTACGCCATCACCTCGAAGGTTGCCCGGGGCACGATCGAAGCCACGGTCACGCCGCCGCCCGCCGCGGCGGGGCGGCCCGCGCTCCAGCGGGTCAAGCTGAACCTCCGACTGCCCGCGGGCTACCGGCTGGACGGCGCGACGGCCAACGGCCGGGCGGTGGCCATCCAGGAGGACGGCGCCGTGACCATCCCGGGCACGGGGACGACGACCGTTCGCGCCACCGTGAAGCCGGTTCCGGTGGCTGCGGTGTCCAGGGCACAGATCGTCTCGGCAGACCTGGCGACCATGGTGGCACCAGGGGCGACGGCCGACCTCGGGATGCTCGTCGAGATGTCCGGGACCGGTGTCGTCAAGGGCCGGATCTCGCTGGACCTTCCGAACGGATGGACGTCAGGGTCCGGGCAGACCCCGTTCGCCCAGCATGCCAAGAACGGGCTCACCTGGCAGAAGGTCCGCGCCCGCGTGTCGGTCCCGGCGGATGCGGCGCCGGGTGACTACCGGATCACCATGACCGCCCGTCCAGATGGCGGGAAGCCGAGGGCGTTCACCACGACCGTGACGGTGGCCCGGCCGGCGACCGGGACCTACGCGGACCTGGTGCGAGCCGACGGCGCGGTCGGTTACTGGCGGCTCGACGACAGCGGGGCGACGGTGCTCGACCGGTCCGGGCGGGGCAACAACGGGGTCGTCCGGGGAACCGTGGTCCCGGGCCAGCCGGGACCGCTGGCCGGTGAGAACAGCCGGTCGATGAGCCTTGAGGGCGGCTACATCGAGGTGCCCGACTCGGCGAGCCTGAGCCTGACCGGCCCCTATGCCCTGGAAGCGTGGGTCTATGTCCGGGAGGGCGGCGACCAGGGGGTGCTGGAGAAGTACGACTCGCCCGCCCGTAACGGGTACCTCCTGCGTCTGGGTGCGAAGAACCGGCCGGCGGCGATGAACCTCTCGGACACCCTGTCCACCACCGGTCCGGCCGGCGTCCCGGTGCTGCAGTGGGGCTGGCACCACCTGGTGTCCGTCTTCGACGGCTCGACGCTCAAGATCTATCTCGACGGCACCGAGCGCGCGTCCGTGCCGATGAGCCGGATGCCGACCGACGGGGCTGCCTCGTTGAAGATCGGAGCACGCGGGGACGACGCGGGGAACCCCTTCGGCGGATGGATGTCCGAGGTCGCCGTCTATGACCGCGCGCTCACCGCGGACAAGGTGAAGGCCCACTACGTCAAGGGCGTGACGGTCGTGACCCGGTGAACTCCGGCGGCCAGCCGACTTCGGGCGTGCGCTCGTAGCGGCGGATCTGGCCGCCACCGGTGTCCTTGATCGCCGGGCGCCACCGCTCGGCCGTCGCAGGAGCAGGGTCCATGACCGAGGTGCGGTCATGGACCCTGCGCCGTCTCGTCGGCGTCCCACGACGAGCGGTTGAGCAGCCGCTGCATCCGGTCCGGTGCCGGGTCACCGGCGTGCTCGGCCAGAGGCGAGCCGTTCTCCGCCGCCAGCGGCGACCACGATCCCACCGGGCAACGCAGGGCAGGCGGTCAGGCGACCGGCCGGCGGCGGCCCGGTGACAGGAGCAGGCCGACGGCGGCCAGGGCGGCTCCGGCGACGGCGGCGTACCCGGGCAGGCCGGTGGGGATGCCCAGGTGGACGGTGATGCCGAGGATGCGGGACAGGCCCCAGGGCAGCAGCGCCATCTGGTCGTTCCACACCGTCAGCGCGCGCTCCGGGCCGACCACCGCGACCAGGCCGGACAGCACGCCGAGCGGAACGCCGGCGGCGGTCAGGGTCAGCCCGACGGCGCTTCGGCGCCACAGCCCGTACCGGTCCCGCAGGACCACGGCGGTGGCTACGAAGAGCCAGCAGAACGCCGCGACCGCGACGGTGACGTACACGGTGCGCAGGGCCGGTGCGGTCCAGAAGGCGAACCAGTACCACCCCGGTCCCCGCCCGGCGAGCACCGCCAGCAGCAACACGCTGCGCAACAGCGCGACGCCGCCGACCACGGCCCACAGGTGGAACGGGTCCCGCCGGCCGACGACGAGCCGGACGACGAGGGCGAACAGCGCCCAGCCGCCGAGGGTGACCAGCAGGTGCGCCGGGGCGGCGAACCAGGTGAAGACGAGCCGGCTCGCCACCAGCAGCACGGCCGGGACCAGCCACACCAGCACCCGGTCCGCCCGGGACGCCGGCGCCGGCAGCGTGGCGACCCGCCAGGGCCGGACCGCGCCGAGCAGCAGCCCCCGCGCGGCGGCACCGCCGAACCCGCGCCCGCGCAGGCCGAGCAGCACCAGCACCAGGACCGACCCGAGCAGCGTCCGGGCCGCCCAGGCCATCGCCGGGTCGCGGTCCGCGCGCCGCGCGCCGAGGTCGGCGGCGGTGAAGTTGTACGCGGGCCGGTCCAGGTCGGTGCCGTAGCGCTGCCGGTGCAGGTCGCGCGCAGTGTGGTACGCCCGCTGGGCCGACCGCCAGTCGGCCCGCGCGGCCGGGGAGCCGGTGTCCAGCCACTGCGCATGCCGCAGCACCATGGTCCGGTAGGCGCCCAGGGTCTCGAACAGGTTCACCTGGTAGTCGAGCGTCCGGGTGAAGTGTGCGCGCAGTCCCGCGTCCCGCCAGGTCGCCGGGTCGGTCGCGGCGACCAGGTCGCGCATCCGGCGGGCCAGCGTGACGGCCTGCGCGCCCTCGTCGACGGCCGCGTCGACGCGATCGCCGGTCACCGCGTAGATGCTGGTCAGCGCGGCGGAGTCGCCGGTCGGGATGTCCCACTCGAAGATCCACATCATCGGCGGCGGCTCCAGCCCGAGCGCCCGCACCGACCGGTCCGCGTACGGCCCGATGTAGAGACCCCGGGTGACCGCCGCCCGGGACAGCGCCATGGCCTGCCCGATCGCGGCGACGGTGGCCGGGTCGGCGGAGAACGTCCGGTACGCCCAGTCCGCCGTGACCTGCGCCGGGTCGGTGTCCGGGTCCCAGGCCAGCCGGCCGACGGCGTACGTGTTCAGGTCGTACAGCTGCCAGAACCCGGTGCGCAGGTGGAGCGACATCGGCCCGGCGCGCAGCGGGCCGCCGTCCTGGGTCCAGTTCCAGACGCCCTCGACCCTCGGGTTGGCGGCGAGGAACTCGTGCAGCGCCCGGCGGTGCAGCGGGCCGAGGTCGTTGGGGAGCGAGCCGAACCCCTCGAACTCGCGCCGGGCCTGGAACTCCACGATTCGGCGGTGCCCACCGGTCAGCAGGGTGGTGTTCAGCGGCAGGTGACTGTAGAAGTCGCCGAGGGTGTACTTGGTGGACACGATCAGGTGCGGGTCGTCGAACCCGCCCAGCACCTGCGCGTACGACTCCGGGTTCGTGTGCAGGTCACCGACGGCGCCGACGCCCACCGTCCAGGTGCGGAAGACGATCTCCCGCCCGGCCCGGCCCGCGGTGTCGAGCAGTGCCCGCAGCATCGCGCGTACGGCCGCCTCCGTGGTGACCACGAGTGCGGACGAGTAGTCCCAGCCCTGCTCGGCGTACACCTCGCCGCCCTCGCCGACGCGGACCATCAGGCCGTCGACGAACGGCATGCTCTCGAACAGCTCGGCCAGCCCGGCCTGGTAGACCGCCCACAGCCGGGGGTCGGTCACGTCGAGGCCGCCGACGGTCCTGGTCAGGTACGCCTGAAGCGGCGGCGACACCGCGAGCATGTCGGTGAGCAGGAAGACCCGCATCCCCATCTCCTCGGCGTACCGGAAGACCGGGCCGAACGCCGCGACCATCGCCCTGGCCCGGTCGACGTGCGGGTCGCCGGGCGGGTGGACCGCGTGCCCGTCGCCGACCTTGGCGAAGGTGACGTACTCCAGGAAGCCGGGCACGACGATGCCGTTGTAGCCCTGCGCCACCGAGTGGTCGACGAACTGCCGGAACTGTGCGGCGATGCGGGCCACCGCGCCGGCGTCCACCCACGGCGCGTGCGGCAGCAACGCCGGTGCGACCACGTCGGTGTTCAGTCGGTAGTCGTCGCCTGCGGCGAAGGCGGCCGGGTCGGGCTCGCGGCCCACCGAGCCGGCGTCGGTCAACCGCAGGCCGAGCCGGGGCGTGACCAGCCGTCCGGCGTCGGCGGCGGACAGCGCCTCGGCACCGGAGCGGATCCGGTCGGCGAGCCGGTACAACCCGGCCGTGGTTCCCGCGACGTCGGCCCCCTCGACGGTCAGCTCGGTCCCACGGACGTCGATCCGGTACGACTCCGGCGGCCCGGTCGGGGTGGTGGGTGGGGCCGCCCGCAGGGTGGTCACCGCCGACAGCACCGGGGCGCCGGCCGCATCGACCTGCCGGGGGCCGGTGGCCGGCGGACCCGTCGTGGTCGCGGCCGGGTGCGCTCCGGCCGGGTCGACCACCGGGCGGGGCAGACCGCGGGAGACGAGCGCGTCGGCGACGGCGGTCGCGGCCTTCCGGATGCGCGGCTCGTCGGGTACGGCGAGGGAGGCCAGCGGCGGCGCCGGCGCGGCCACCCTGGGCGGCGCGGCGGTGACCTCCTCGCGCGGCACGGCGGCGGGGGTGTGGCTCAGCCCGAGGGTGTCGCCGACGCCCCGGGCGACGGTCGCGCCGAGCACCAGCAGGACGGCCACGGCGACGAGCAGCAGGTACGGCCGGCGGACCCGGGCAACGTGAGTCACCTTCGGATCGTAGTGCCACTCCGGGCGAAGTGGATCGATGGATTCGCGGGAGAGCGGCTTTCCTGATCCAATTGATCTATGTGAATTCGCGCGCCCTGTCCGCTGGCCGGGGAAAGCCTTGACAGCAATTGTTTCGAAGTGCGTGAATATGGTTTATCTCGGGCGGTGGCGAACCCGACGCGACATGTCCGCGTCGTGGTGTACCGCTGCGTCTCGCACCAGGCGTCCAGGTCATGACCCCTTGTTCAGGTAAGGAGTCCGATGCGCCACGTCGTCCTTCGCACGGTGGCCGCGCTCGCGCTGGTCGCCGGCGGGCTCGCCGCCCCCGCTCCGCCGGCCGCCGCCGCCGTCGTCCCCGAGCCCCCGCCACTCACCACGCCGTGGACCAGCCAGGTGTCCACGACCAACCCGCTGCCGGAGTATCCGCGTCCGCAGCTGACCCGCCCCGACTGGCAGTCACTCAACGGCGAGTGGGAGTTCCTCAACCCCGCCACCGACGCCACCGGCAACGTCAACCGGTACGCGCCGCCGCCGCTCGGCCAGACGCTGCCGGAGCGGATCCTCGTGCCGTACCCGGTGGAGTCGGCGCTGTCCGGCATCATGCGCAACGACAACCGCGACCTGATGTTCTACCGCCGTACCTTCACCGTCCCCGCCGGCTGGACCGGTCGTCGGGTGCAACTGCACTTCGGCGCGGTCGACTACGAGGCGACCGTCTGGGTCAACGGTGTGCAGGTCACCACGCACCGGGGCGGCTACGACCGGTTCGAGGTCGACATCACCCCGCAGCTCACCGGCGGCGTCAACGAACTGGTCGTGCGGGTCTACGACCCGACCGACGGACGGGGCGAGAAGCAGCCGGTCGGCAAGCAGGTGAACAGCCCGAGCGGCATCTTCTACACCCCGACCTCCGGCATCTGGCAGACGGTCTGGCTGGAACCGACGCCGGTGTCGTCGATCCTCTCGGTCGACATCCACCCGAACCTGACGAACAACACCGCCCGGGTCCGCGTCTTCACCCGCGGCGACGTCAGCGGACACCGCGCGTTCGCCGAGGCGATGGCCGGCTCGACCGTGGTCGGCAGCGCCACCGGCGGGTTCACCGAGTTCACCGTGCCGGTGCCCGCGGCGCGGCGGTGGTCGCCCGACGACCCGTACCTCTACGACCTGCGGGTGTCGCTGCGCAACGCCAGCGGCGCGACCGTCGACCAGGTGGTGAGCTACTTCGGTATGCGCGAGGTCGGCACCAAGCTGGTCAACGGCGTGCTGCGGCCGGTCCTCAACGGGGAGTTCGTCTTCCAGGCCGGCACCCTGGACCAGGGCTTCTGGCCCGACGGCCTGTACACCGCGCCGACCGACGCGGCACTCGCCTCCGACCTCCAGAAGCACAAGGGCCTCGGGTTCAACATGGTGCGCAAGCACATCAAGGTCGAGCCCGCCCGCTGGTACCACCACGCCGACCGGCTCGGTCTGCTGGTGTGGCAGGACGTCCCGTCCACCCCGACCTCCGACGCCAACCGCACCCCGGCGCAGATCGCCCAGTTCGAGACCGAAGCGCGTGAGATCGTCGACGAGCACCGGTTCTCCCCGGCGGTGGTCGCCTACGTGCCGTTCAACGAGGGGTGGGGCGAGTGGAACCTCGCCGACACCCAGCGCATCACCCGGGCGCTGGAGGCGTACGACCCGACCCGGCTGATGAACCCGCACAGCGGCTACAACTGCTGTGCCGCCAAGGGCGACCCCGGCACCGGCGACATCATCGACTGGCACGTCTACACCGGCCCCGACGCGCCGCTGCCGTCGGCCACCCGGGTGTCGACGCTCGGTGAGTTCGGCGGTCTGGGACTGCGCACCCCGGGCCACGAGTACAGCCCGGACGGCAGGTTCTTCGCGTACGAGCAGATGTCCAGCGCCGCACAGCTCAACGACCGGTTCACCGGCATGATCCGCGACGTACGGCAGCTGATGACCGGCAAGGGTCTCTCCGCGTACGTCTACACGGAGATCACGGACGTGGAGGGGGAGTACAACGGCCTGTTCACCTACGACCGCCGGGTGCAGAAGGTCGACCCGCACCTGGTCCGGTCCGCCAACACCGACCTGATCAACGCGTCGAGGAACCTGAACGCGCCGGTGCCGCTCACCCTCGGGCACGCCCGGTCGTTCCGGGTCACCACGACCGGCCACACCGACCGTTACCTGCGGCACGCCAACTCCCTGGCCCGCACCGACGTGATCAGCGCCGGCAGCCCGGACATCGCCCGCCAGGACGCCTCCTTCCGGACCGTGACCGGCCTCGCCGACCCGCGCTGCTACTCGTTCGAGTCGGTCACCAGCCCGGGACGCTACCTGCGCCACGCCGACAGCCGGGTACGGCTGGACGCCGCGACCGGCGGCACCTTCGCCGCCGACGCCACCTGGTGCAGCCGCCCCGGGCTGGCCACCGGCGGAACGTCGTTCGAGTCGCTCAACCATCCGGGCGCCCACCTGCGCCACTACGCCGACAACGTGTACCTGGCCCGTAGCGGCGGCCCGAACGCCTGGGACACCGCGACCGGGTTCGCCGCCGACGCCACCTGGGACCTGTCGGCCCCGGCGCTGTGGCGCAGCTCCGTGCTGCTCCCCACCGACGTACGCCGCTCGCTCCAGGTGACCACCTGGGGGTACACCGACCGGTACCTGCGGCACAGCGGCGGTCTCGGCTACACCGAGGTCGTGAACGGCGGCAGCGGCAGCCCGCTCCGCAACGACGCCACCTTCGTCCTCCGGCGCGGCCTGGCCGACTCGTCCTGCTACTCGCTGGAGTCGGTGAACTATCCGGACCAGTTCCTGCGGCACGCCGACAGCCGGATCCGGCTGGCCGCGCGGGACGGCTCGACGCTGTTCCTCGCGGACGCGACGTTCTGTGCCCGGCCGGGCATCGACGGCAAAGGAGTCACCCTCGAATCGATCAACATCCCGGGCGCGTACCTGCGACACCACGCCGCGCAGGTCCACATCGCCTCGGGCACCGGGACGGGTCGGGACCGTCCCCAGACGTTGACCGCCGACAGCAGCTGGCACCTCGCCGCCGCCTGGGCTCCCTGACCGGAGCGCTCGGGGACGGCCGGCGGGGCCGTCGGCCACGGGTCCGCTCGCCGTGCCCGGGACACGGCGAGCGGACCCGGCGGCCGGGCCCCGCGGCGTCAGGCCCGCCCGGTGTTGACGTAGACCTTGTTGTCCAGCCCGCGGACGAACAGGTGCAGGTCGCCGTCGTAGACGTTGGCGGCCGGGCCGCTCGGGGTCGGGCGGTTGCCGGACAGCTCGGTCCAGCGGTTGAAGGTGGTGCCGTGGGAGGCGATGGTGAAGAGCTGGTCGTTGCCGCCCCGGGCGAACAGGCGCAGCAGGCCGTCGTAACTGGCCAGGCCGAGCGGGCTGGCGGTCCAGCCGTTACCGGGCACCGGGATCCAGCCGGTCCAGACCCCGCCCGTGTACGTGTTGAGGTAGATCAGGTTGTTGACGGCGCGTACGGCCAGGCGCAGCGTGCCGTTGTACTCGGTCACCGCGGGCGCGTCGGGGGTGCTGCCGTTGCCGGGCAGCACGTTCCAGCCGGACCAGCCGGTGACAGTGTGGACGTTCTCGACGAGCTTGTCGTTGCCGGCCCGCACGATCAGGTGCAGCGCGCCGCCGACGACCGCCACGGCGGGGGCGCTCGGGGTGGTGCCGCCGCCGGGCACCTCGACCCAGCCGGACCACGCCGTGCCGGTGGACGTGTTCACGTAGATGCGGCCGGCGGAGTCCCGCACGAAGAGGTACAGCATGTTGTGGTGGACGGTGACCGTCGGCGCGCTGGGGGTGGTGCGGCCGCCCGGCACCGGTGACCAGCCCGACCACTGGGTGCCCGTGCGCACGGTGGAGATGATCTGGCCGTCGGCGCGGCGGGCGAAGACGTGCTCGCTGCCGGCGAAGGTCGTCACCGCCGGGCCCGAGGCGACGAGCTGCCCGCCGGGCACCTCGTTCCAGCCCTGCCAGTAGCGGGTCAGGCTGAGACCGAAGGTGTGCAGGATCGGCCGGATCGGCTGGAAGTACGACCGGTCGTCCTCGTCGCCGCACGACAGTTCGGTGCCGCCGGAGTGGATGCCCTGGGCCTGGTCGCCGGCGACGTACGGGGCGCCGGAGTCGCCCGGCTCGGAGCAGGCGTCGGTCATCGTCAGGCCGGTCATCACCTTGTCCGGCTCGCCGTTGCGGCCGTGGTAGATGACGGTGACGTTCGTGGCCAGGATGGTCCCGCACTGCACGCCGGTCGTGATGCCGCTACGGCAGACCGTGGTGCCCTCGGAGACGGGCTCGTCGCCGTTGACCGGGCCGAGGCCGAGCACCTCGGCGGTGGGGCGCCAGTCGGCGTAGGTGCGTACCCAGGCCATGTCGACGTACGGGTAGGAGTAGCCGCCCCAGACACCCAGCGGTCGGCCGTCCGCGGTGAGCGCCCCGGGGGGCGTCTCGAGCGCGCAGTGCCCGGCGGTGAGGAACCCGGCGTCGCCGGTGAGGTTCTCCGTCACCGCGAACCCGGTCGTGCAACCGGCGGTCCCGCCGATCACGTAGCCGTGGCCGGCGCCCAGCCGGTCCGACTCCGGCTGCGGACGCCCGGCGGCCTCGACGACGCGCACCGCGCTCGTCGGCGTCCCGTTCTTCTCGGCGAACCGCCGGGCCGGGCCGGCTCCACCGGGCAGCGCCTGCACCACCAGGGTTCGCCCGTCCACGTCGGCGTACCAGCCGGTCACCTCGGCCGGCACGCTGGCGGCACGGTCCAGCCGGACCTTCATCCCCTCCAGCGCCGTGCCGTCCGGCACCGGCTGTGCCGCCGCCGGCGCGCCCACCAGCATCGTGCCCGCGACGCTCAACGCCGCCAGCCACCCCACCACGGTCCTTCGCACCCAGGCCTCCTCGCCACGCTCGCCGGGCGGTGGCCCGGCGCATGGCAATGAGAACCTTCCGACCACGGTGCTGGGTAGATCTTGTCGGGTTCCCGTCCCGCCCCGGCCGGGCACCGCCCGCCCGGGTGGCGGAGCGTGCCGCCGGCCCCCGCCGGGGGCGAGGAAGACCCGGGTACATTCCCGGTACATTCCGCGCCCATTATCGATGGACGTCTTGACGTCCTTTCTTTGCTCGCCGATAGTCGGGCGAGATCGACTCAGTTTTTTCCGACAGACAATTAGTCATTGTTATTGACAGGAGGTTCAGATGAAGGGACGTTTCGCGCGGGTGCTCGCGGTCGCGCTTCTCGCCGCGGTCGGCGGCCTTGTCGCCCCGAGTACGCCGGCCCTCGCGGCGCCGACGTTCAAGGTGCCGTTCCCCTGTGGGCAGGCCTGGTCCGGGCAGACCCGCACGAACCACAGCCCCGCCTACTCGGTCGACTTCAACCGCACCGACGACCTCGGTGACCCGGTCGTCGCGAGCGCGCCCGGCACGGTCGACGTCGTGACCAACCTCGGCGACACCAGCTACGGGCGCTATGTCCGGATCAACCACGGCGGCGGCTACACCACGTACTACGCCCACCTGAACGGGTTCAACGTCTCCGTCGGACAGAGCGTCGGGTACGGGAAGGTCATCGGCTACGTCGGCACCACCGGTGGGTCGACCGGCCCGCACCTGCACTACGAGCAGCGGCTCAACGGCAACGACATCCAGGTCCGCTTCAACGGGTCGCTCGCCCTCTACTGGGGCACCCGCACCTACACCAGCGACAACGGCTGCTCGTCGGGCTCGGGTTCGGGCACGGTCAACACCGCCGGCTCGCCGCTGACCGTACGGTCCGGGCCGGGCACCGGCTACAGCGCGGTCGGCACCGTCGCCGACGGCACCCGGGTCACCATCCAGTGCCAGACCACCGGCACCACCGTCACCGGCACCTACGGCACCAGCAACATCTGGGACCGGATCGGCAGCGGCCGGTTCATCTCCGACGCGTACGTCTACACCGGCTCCGACGGGTTCATTCCCGGCGTCCCGCGCTGCTGACCCTCCACCTCGCCCAACCCACGGAGCTTCTGTGATCACGAGAAGAAACCTGCTCGTCGCGGCCGGCGCCACCGCCGTGGCCACCGCCGGGCCGATGGCCCGTCCGGTCTCCGCCGCACTGCCCGAGGTCAACATGGAGGCGCTGATCAAGGCGGCGCAGATCGATCCTCGCCGGCCGGACACCGCCCTCACCGACGGCGCCAAGAACAGCGTCCTGCTGGTCGAGCGTGCCCTCCAGGCCAGGGGACTGCTCTCCGCCACCTACGTGGACGGGCACTTCGGCACCAGTACGGTCGCCGCCTACGCCGCCTACCAGCGGTCCCTCGGCTACACCGGCCTCGACGCGACCGGGCTGCCCGGTCCGTCGTCACTGCGGTCGCTCGGCGAGGGGCGTTACACCGTCGTGCGGGCCATCTCGCCCGGCACGATCGTGAGCCTGCGCGGGGTGCGCGTCAACACCCGGACCAGGGCCATGCTGTTCGAGGCCGAACGCCTGCTCGGACGCCAGCTCAGCATCACGCAGGGGTCGTACAACAGCGGGGTCGGCGCGTCGGCGGGCACGCACGACGGCGGTGGCGCCCTCGACCTGTCGGTCAGCGGCCTCTCCTCGGCCACCCGGACCGACGTCCTGCGCCGACTGCGCACGGTGGGCTTCGCTGCCTGGCTGCGTACCCCGAGCCAGGGGGACTGGGGCTACCACATCCACGCCATCGCGCTCGCCGACACCGACCAGTCGACCGGTGCGCAGAACCAGGCCGGCGACTACTACCTCGGCCGCAACGGGCTGGCGAACCGGGGTCCCGACGACGGTCCGGCGGTCAGCCCCAAGCGGACCTGGGAGGAATACCAGCGGCTCTGACGGCCGGTGATGGGTTCGTCGGCGTATCGCCGAACGTGGGATTCGATACCGGCAATTCAGCTCAGGAGGAAAGTTGTCCACTCGTACCAGCCGCGTCGTGCGCGGTGCGGTCGCCGTGCTCGCCACGGTCCTCACGACCGCAGCGGTCGGCCTCACCGGCGCCACCGCCGCACAGGCCGCCGTCAACTCCTCGCCGAACTACCTGGTGGTCTACAACAACAACATCGAGAACTGGCTGCCGGCCTCCTGCGCCGACGGCTCCATCTGGGATCGGCTGATCACCTACATCAAGGGCCGGCCGCTGAGCCCGGACATCTTCACCGTGCAGCAGGTGTCGAACCAGACGCAGCTCAACGCCCTGACCCAGCGTCTCTCCGACGAGCTGCCGGGAACCTACGCCGGCCAGATCGCGATCGCGGACCCCGGCTCGATGGGCTACACCAGCACCTGCGGCAAGATGAAGAACCAGCAGACCAACGCGGTCATCTACCGCTCCGACCGGTTCACCTACGAGGCCGCGACCCGCTGGCGGTCCGACGCCCCCGAGAACTACGACGCGGGCACCGGCCCGTGCCAGAACCTGGAACCCACCAGGAGCAGCCAGGACCGGGTCCACAACATCGCCGTCCGGTTGCACGACAGGGTCGCCAACCAGGACGTCTCGGTGGCCTCGATCCACTGGCCCACCAACACCTGGCACGCGCCCAAGTGCGCGGACGAGAACATCAAGGAGGCCGACGAGGCGATGGGCCGCCTCGGCGGCGATCTGAAGATCGTCGCGGGTGACGCCAACGCCGAGCCCGACGACGCCGGTTGGTGGAACGACGGCAAGGCCTACGGCTACCGCGACCCGATCGCCGAGAAGTGCGGCAGCCGCAACTGCTCCTCCGCCTACGACACCCTCAACAGCCGGCGGATCGACTTCCTGCTGGTCAAGAGCGGCAACGGGTTCAGCAACGTGGCCACCATCACCGAGTCGATGACCGGCGGCGCGTACTCCGACCACCGCGCCGTCACCGCCTACGTCAACTACTGACAACCGCATCAACTACTGAGAACCGCATCGCGGATTCTCCGCGTCCGCCGGCCGAGCCCGACACCGATCGGTAGGCCGACAGTCGCCCGCCCGACTCCCGCCGGCACGTACCCGCCGGCGGGAGTCGTGGCTTTCCCGGTCCCACCACGCCCGGCCGGTGCGCACCGTCACCTTCCGGCCACCTGGTTGTAGCTTTCGGGCACGTCCCCGGATGTGGACCCGGCACCTCCCGATACGTTCATCGAACGTCTAGGCTCACCACACCATGAACGGGTGGCGATCGGATCTCCAGATCGTGGGAGGTTCGCAGGTATGACGATCGAGTTCGGCCTGCTGGGACCGGTAACTCTACGTGTCGACGGTGACCACGTCGCACTGCCGGGCGGTCGGCCCCGACTCCTGCTGGCCGCGTTGCTCCTCGGCCGAGGGCGGCGGGTGTCCGCCGACCGGCTCCTGGGCGGCCTGTGGGACGAGGCCCCACCGTCGGCCCAGGCCAACCTGCGGACCTACGTGACGCGGCTGAGGCTGGCGCTGGGCCCCTACCGTGACCGGCTGACCTGGGTGAACCACGGTTATGTCCTGGCGGTCGAACCGGACGAGCTGGACCTCGACCGGTTCGAGACCGACGTGCAGGACGCCCTCGGGGCGGGCGCTGAGGAACGCCGGGAGCGGTGCGCGGACCTGCTCGCCACCGCGCTGCGCCGGTGGCGCGGCGAGGCCGCCGAAGGGCTGCCCCGACACGGCACGCTCGGCCGTAGCCTCGACGCGCTCGACGAGAGCCGGTGGATGGCTGTCGAGCGGTACGCCGCCGCCTGCGTCGAAGCCGGTCGGCACCAGAGCGCGGTCACCGCACTACGGTCGTTGCTCGCCGACCAGCCGGCACGCGAGTCCGCCTGGGAGGGGCTGGTGCAGGCGCTGGTCCGGTCGGGCGACCGGGTCGAGGCCATGGCGGCCCTGGCCGCGGCGGACGCCGCGCTGCTCGGGGCGGTCGGCCGGGGGACCGGGCGGGTTCTCCGGGAGGTCGAGCGGGAGTTGCGCAACGGGACGTCCGGCCCGGCCCGCCGCCCGACGCCCGTGTCCCGTGACGGCTCGTCGGAGGACGCGCCCTCCACCCCTCCGCCGCCGTCCACCCTCCCGCCGCCGGTCGCCCTCGTCGGCCGGGAAGCCCTGATGACCCGGATCGAGGCCGAGCTCAGCAGGACGAACATGATCGTGCTGCACGGACCGGCGGGGGTGGGCAAGTCGGCACTGGCCGGCAACCTCGCCACCCGGCTGGCCCCGTCGTGTCCCGGTGGACAGCTCTACCTCGACCTGTGCGGCAGCAGTCCCGGCCTGGCCCCGATGACGGTCGAGGAGGCGATCGGCAGCCTGCTCCGCACGCTCGGTGGTGACCGCTCCGGCGGTACGTCCGGCGCGGAGGCGGCGGAGCTGCGGGTACGCGCCACCGAACGCCGGGTGCTGGTGGTGCTGGACAACGTCGTGGACGCCGGTCAGGTGCGACGGTTGTTGTCGATCCTGGGCAACGCCACGGTGATCGTGACGAGCCGGACGACGTTGCCGACGCTGGACGTCACCCATCTCGCCATCGGCGAACTCGGTTCCGAGGAGGCGGTGACGCTGCTCGCCCGGCACGCCGGCCCGCACCGGTTCGCCGAGTCCCCACGGGAGGCGGAGGCGCTGGCCGGGCTGTGCGGTCACCTTCCGCTCGCGCTGCGGATCGTCGGTGCCCGGCTCGCCAGTCATCCGGAGTGGACCCTCGCGGCCATGGTCGCCCGGCTCTCCGACGAGCAGTACCGACTGGACGAGTTGAGCTGTGACGACCTGGCGGTCAGGGCGAGCCTCGCGGTCACCTGCGACGTGCTCGCCGAACGGCCGGGCGGGCTCGACTCCCTGGACCTGTTCGACCGCTGGGGCATGATCGGCTCGCCGGCGCTCGGCCTCGAACTGGCCCGGGTGCTGACCGGGGCGACGGCGCGCGAGGCGCGCACGGCACTGGACCGGCTCGCGGACGCCGGGCTCATCGAGGCGTGCGGGATGGACCGTTACCGTCTGCACGACCTCGTCCGGATCTTCGCGATGGAACGCGGACGTCGTGATCCGGCGGCCCGGGTGGCCGCCCTGCACGCGGCACGCTGCTACCTCCTCGACACCGCGCGGCGCGCCCGGGACCAGATCCGGCCCGTCGCCGGGCGGCTGCCCGACGCTTTCGTCGAGGCGTCCGCCACCGTGACCTTCGCCCACCAGCGGGAGGCCCTGGAGTGGCTGGAGACGGAGCGGGACAATCTCGTCGCCGCGGCACGGGTGGCGGCGCAGGACGACACGCCCGAGGGGGACCTGTTCGCGGTCCGGCTGTGCGCGGAGCTCTATCCGTTCCTGCCGATGCGGGGTTACTACCGCGAACTCCGCGAGGTGGCCGGGGGCGCGCTGCGGTGTGCCCGGCGACTGCGGAGCCGTCCGGACGAGGCAGCCTCGCTGACCTATGTCGCGGTGGCACAGTCCCGGCTCGGCGAGACCGGCCAGGCGGTCGACAGCCTGCTGGAGGCCCTCGCCCTGCGCGAGGCCGACGGGGACTCGCACGAGGTGGCGGTGACCCTGGACCACCTCGGGGTCCTGCTGGCTGCCGCCGGCCGCCTCGACGAGGCCCGGGTCGGCTTCCTGCGCGCGCTGGAGATGCACCGCCGCAGCGGTGACCGGGGACGGGTGGGCCTCACCCTGAACAACCTGGCCGACCTCCTGCTGCAACTCGGTCAGACCGACAGCGCGCTCGTCCACCTCGAGGAGAGCCTGCGGTTGCGACGGGAACTCGGCGACCAGCTCGGCGTCGGCATCACCATGGTGACCATGGGTCAGGTCTACGCCCGCAGGGGCCAGTGCCGGCAGGCGTACGGGTGGCTCGGTCGGGCCATCACCGCCGCACGGGACACCGGCAACCGGGAGGCGGAGTGGCGGGCGCTCACCGTGCGGGCGGAGGTCCACCGCGCCAACGGCCAGCCGCTGGCGGCTCGCGACGACCTGCACCTGGCGCTGGCCCTCTCCGAGCAGATCGGCGACGTGAACGGCAGCCGCGAGGTGCGCCGGGCCCTGGTGCGCTGTTAGCCGCCGGGGCGGCGACCGACCCGGTCGGTCCGGTGCTCGACACCATCTGTTAGGCATCGACGTATTTACATGTATGTTTCCTCTCGTGTATGAAGGCTGAAAGCACGCTGGGTGCTGGTTCCCGTGGAGGAGCGACGATGAAGAACACCCTGCGCCGCCTGCGAACGGCGGCGGTCGCGCTCAGTGCCTGCACACTCGGGCTGAGCCTGCTGTCGATGCCCGCCGCCGAGGCGTCCTCGGTGCAGCCGCTCGCACCTCGATCCGAGCGGGCTCCCGAATCGGAGCAGTTCTCGGCCGAGGGCGTCACCACGGTCGGCGAACTCCGCACCGTCGACGGCGCGCTGTCCCACGCCCGCGACGGCCGCACGCAGGTCATCCGGCACCCCGGCGCGGCGTACGTCAAGGTGCACTTCAGCTCGCTGCGGCTGGCCCCGGGCGAGTACGTGACCGTGGCGAGCGCCGACGGCCGGGAGAGCTACCGGTACGACCGCGACCTGAACCGGGCGACCGGCTCGGACTACACCACCGACGGGCAGCCCGGCTTCTGGGCGATGTCGGTGGAGGGCGACACCGCGGTGGTGACCCTGCACAGCAACCGGCCCACCCGGGGCAACGCCGCGACCATCGACCGGTTCTGGCGTGGTTACGACCCCGCCGAGCTCAAGCAGTACAACTTCTCCACCCAGTCGGTGTGCAGCACCGACGCCCGCCGCGACGTGGTCTGCTACCAGAACAGCCACCCCACCGAGTTCGCCCGTGGCCGGGCGGTGGCACGGCTGCTGATGGGCGGCGGTGGGATGTGCACCGCCTGGCGGGTCGGCAACACGAACCGGCTGCTGACCAACAAGCACTGCTTCTCGACGCAGTCCGCCGTCACCGGCAGCGAGACGCAGTTCAACTACCAGTGCGCCACCTGCGGCGGCGGGAACCCGGGCGCCGGCACCAAGGTCAGCGGCGCCACCCTCTACAAGGTGAGCAGCGGAGGCTCCGGTGAGCTGGACTACGCCCTGTACTCGGTGAACAACTTCGCCAGCATCCAGGGGTTCGGCACGCTGTACCTGGCGACGACCGCCACCACCAACGGCACCCGGATGTACATCCCCGGGCACGGCGACGGCAGCCCGAAGCGTCTGTCGATCTTCGAGGACACCCAGAACGGTACGAACTGCACCGTCAAGAACGCCAACTACAACAGCTGGAACATCAGCTACAGCTGTGACACCTCGGGCGGCAACTCCGGCTCGCCGGTGCTCAACGGCAGTCACCGGGTGATCGCCCTGCACCACCTCGGCGGCTGCCCGTCGAACCAGGGTGCCAAGGCGCACCTGATCTACAACGAGATCGCCAGCCTGATCGACAACAACGGCTGACCGCGACGGAACCACGGGCCGCCGGGGCGCGACGCGCACCCCGGCGGCCCGTCGGCGTCACGGTCGCCGTCAGCGTCCGGTGCCGTGGGCCCGGACGAAGGCGGCCCAGGCGGCAGGGGAGAAGGTGAGAGCGGGTCCGGCCGGGTCCTTGCTGTCGCGTACGGCGACGACGCCGGGCAGATTGTCGGCAACCTCCACGCAGTCACCTCCGTTGTCGCCGCTGCGGGTGCTTGTGCGCCACTGGGCGCCGGTCAGCTCAGCCATGGTGGACCTCCCCGATGATCTTGCTGATCAGTTGCCTTGATTGTGCCTCATCGAGCGTCAGGTCATCGAGGCTTGCCCATGCTTCTTCGTAGAGGGCGAGTTCTTCCTTGCGGTCGAGGTAGAGCGCTCCGGTCAACGACTCGTTGTAGATGACCGACGGCTCCGGCTCGATTCGGTTAAGGATCGGGAAGTCCAGCATGACGAACGAGCCAGCGACTGCGCCGAAATGCAAGCCGGCGCTCAACGGGAACACCCGGATGGAGACGGTGGGCAGTTCCGCGACTTCCAGCAGGTGACGAAGCTGGTCGGCCATGGTCGCCGCGTTGCCCACCGTGCGGAGCAGCGCCGCCTCGGCCAGGATCACCTCCAGCCTCGGTGCCCGGGGCAGCCTCCGGTGCAGCAGGGCCTGCCGCTGTAGCCGCACCTCGACCAGGCGTTCGCGCTCCTCCTCCGTCACCTCGTGTCGGTGCTGGTAGACCGCGAAGGCGTAGGCGCGCGACTGCAACATTCCGGGGATCAGTGCCTCGTCGAAGCGGCGGATGGCGGACGCGGCGGATTCCAGGCCGACGTAGAGTTCGAACCACTCGGGGATGGCGTCGACGTACGAGTGCCACCAGCCCTTGGCCTTGGTCTCGTGGGCCAGGGCGGTGAGCGCGCCGGCCAGCTCGGGTGTCGCGCCGTACAGCTCGCACAGCGCCCGGACGTCCAGGGCGCGGGCCGGGCCGAGGCCGTTCTCGATGCGCCACATCTTCTGCCGGCTACAGTGCAGCGCCTCCGCCGCGCCGTCGAGGGTCACCTGCGCCTCGGTGCGTAGCTCCCGCAGCGCCCGCCCGAGCTGCCGTCTCGGGACGGTCGACCCCATGTCGTCGGCCATCCGCCACCCCTCTCCGTGTTGCGTTTTGTTACATCGGTACGCCACCGGTGAAACGCAGATCTGTTGCCTCGAAAATGGCATGTTCCGGTGCCGTTCACGCAATGACTATTTCGTATCGGACCTTACGGGAATTCGCCGACGATGGCCATTATCGCGCAATTCCCATGCGCGCGGATTCGCGCGCTTCTCCGGTGTGCCTGCCGAGGGCGAGGTGGGCCGCCGACGAGGGCCCCGGGCGTCCCGGCGTGACGTCGGGCAGCGCCCGGAGGAGGGGCACGTCGTCCTGACCGGTCCCGAGGGCTACGAGTGGTGGCAAGAACCTACCGACCGCCTCCGCGCTCATGCCGGCGTTGTGCCGGCCCGCAGCCTGGTCCCCGCTGCGGCGCGAGCCTTCCGGGTGTGACGTAGAGCGGTCCTCGGCGAATGTCGACGCGAATGAGCGACGATTGCGGCGCGTGGCGACAGTCTGCACTCGTGACAGCCGGATCAGCACATGTCCGGTCACCGACAGAGAGACCCTCGACATGACCGACCAGCAGCCCGGAAACACCCGCGCCGACCGCAGGAGCGACGCCTGGGCGCGCATCCACGCCGAGCGCGCCGCCCTGGCGGCCGACCTCACCGACCTGCCGGCGCACCGGTACACGACGCCGTCGCTCTGCGCCGGGCTCACCGTACGTGAGGTGCTCGCCCACCTCACCGCGGCCGCGAGCCTCAACGGCTGGCGGTGGTTCGCCGGCGTCGTCCGGTGCCGGTTCGATTTCGACAGGCAGGTGACGATGCGCCTCAACGAGCAGTTGGGCGCCGACCCAGCCGAGACGCTGGAGCGGTTCCGTGCCGTCGTCACGAGCCGGACCAAGCCGCCGCTGCCGCTGCCGGCGATGCTCGGCGAGACGGTCGTGCATGGTGAGGACATCCGCCGGCCGCTGGGGCTGCGCCACGCGTACCCGGTCGCAACGGTCACCCGGGTCGCCGAGTACTACCGGGGGACCGACCAGGTCGTCCTGGCGAAAGGAAGGATCGGTGGGTTGCGGCTCGTCGCCACCGACGGCCCGTTCGCCTGCGGCACCGGCCCTCTGGTGTCGGGTACCACCCTCGCGCTGACGATGGCGATGACCGGTCGTGGCGCGTACTGCGACGAACTCTCCGGAGCCGGCGTCCCGATCCTGCGTGCGCGTATGGAGTGAGGTCGCGGGCCGCGTGCGGCCGGAGGGCAATGGTCGGGCGGTCAGTCGCGCAGCGTGCGCAGGATGCGGGCGAGCTGTGCCCGGTCGGCCGGTGGGAGGCCCCCGAAGAGGTCCTCGGCGGCGGCCCGGCGGGCAGCGCGGATGGCGGCGCTGAGGCGCGTGCCCTCCTCGGTCGGCGCGACCAGCGTGGCGCGGCGGTCCGCCGGATCGGCCCGGCGGGCCACGAGCCCGCGTGCCTCCAGATCGTCGACCACCTCGGTCGCCGAGCGCGGGGCGATCCGCAGGTGTTCGGCGAGCGTGCTGAGTCGTAGCGTGCCGTGCCGGATCAGCACGCCGAGCGCCCGGGACTGGGCGGGCGTGACGTCCCACGGCGCGAGCGCCTCCCGGGTGCGGTGGCGCAGTCGCCGCGTCACCGCCCAGAACGCCTCGGCGAGGCCGTCCTCGGGCTCGTCCGGGTCTGCGGTCACGGGGAATACGGTAGCAGGAGAAGCTGTTGCTCCCTCATGTTGAGGTAACCTCAGCATTGTCCGACGAGAGGAAGCATCCCTTGGAACCCACTCCCTCCGGCCGCGACCGCGGCCCCCGCAAGGTCAGCGCCGCCGAGAAGGCGCAGGCCCGCCAGGTGTCACTCCGGCGCATCGGCCGGCTGTTCAGCCGGCACCGAGGCGCGCTCGCCACCGTCACCGCGATCATCGTGGTTTCCTCGGTGCTCGCCATGGCCTCGCCCTTCCTGCTCCGCGCCGTGATCGACCGGGCCCTGCCGGAGCGCGACCTGACGCTGCTGGTCTGGCTGGTGGCCGGCATGGTCGCGGTCGCCGCCGTGACCTCCGTCCTGGGTGTGGCGCAGACCTGGATCTCCACCCGGGTCGGTCAGCGGGTCATGCACCGGCTGCGCACCGACGTCTTCACCCACCTGCAACGGCAGTCGCTGGCCTTCTTCACCCGCACCCGCACCGGCGAGGTGCAGTCCCGGATCACCAACGACATCGGCGGCATGCAGAGCGTGGTCACCTCGACCGCCACCTCCATCGCCTCCAACCTGACCACCGTGATCGCCACCGGGGCGGCCATGGTGGCGCTCTCCTGGCGGCTCTCCCTGGTCTCCCTCGTCGTGCTGCCGCCGGCCATCTGGCTGACCCGCCGGGTCGCCCACCTGCGCCGCGAGATCACCGCCCAGCGCCAGCGCGAACTCGCCGACCTCAACGTCACCGTCGACGAGGGGCTGTCGGTCAGCGGCGTACACCTGGCCAAGACCCTCGGCACCGGCCCCACCCTGGCGGCGCGCTTCGCCGCCTCGTCGGCCCGCCTGGTCGACCTGGAGCTGCGCTCCGAGCTGGCCGGACGCTGGCGGATGGCCACCATGAGCGTCGTGTTCGCCGCCATCCCGGCGGTCATCTACCTCAGCGCCGGCCTGCCCGGCGCCGCCGGCACCCTCAGCATCGGCACCCTGGTCGCCTTCACCGCGTTGCAGGGTGGCCTGTTCCGCCCGTTGATGGGCCTGCTCAACGTGGGCGTCTCGGTGACCGCCTCGCTGGCGCTGTTCGCCCGGATCTTCGAGTACCTGGACCTGCCGGTCGAGGTGGACGACCCCGCCGAGCCGGTCCGGGTCGACCCCCGCCGGGTCCGCGGCGACCTGCGCCTGACCGACGTCACCTTCCGGTACCCGGGCAGCGACACCGCCGCCGTCGCCGGAATCACCCTCGACGTGCCGGCCGGCACCGGTCTGGCCCTGGTCGGTGAGACCGGGTCCGGCAAGAGCACCCTGGCCGCGCTGGTGAGCCGGCTGTACGACCCGACGAGCGGCCGGATCACCGTCGACGGCATCGACCTGCGCCAGCTGCGACTGGCCGACCTGTCCGCGATCGTCGGCGTGGTCAGCCAGGAAACCTACCTGCTGCACACCACGGTGCGGGAGAACCTGCGTTACGCCCGCCCGGACGCCACCGACGCCGAGATCGAGGCCGCCGCCCGCGCCGCCCAGATCCACGACCTGATCGCCGGGCTGCCCGACGGGTACGACACGGTCGTCGGCTCCCGGGGCCACCGCTTCTCGGGCGGCGAGAAGCAGCGCCTCGCCATCGCCCGTACGCTGCTGCGCGATCCGCGCATCCTGATCCTCGACGAGGCCACCAGCGCCTTGGACACCGAGACCGAGCGCGCCGTGCAGCGGGCGTTCGACGAGGTGGCGCGGGGCCGGACCACGATCACCATCGCGCACCGGCTCTCCACCGTGCGCGACGCGGACCAGATCGCCGTGCTCGACCACGGGCGGATCGTCGAGTCCGGCAGCCACGACGGCCTGCTCGCGCGCGCCGGCCGCTACGCCGCCCTCGCCGCCTGACGACTCCGACGGAGGGAGCCCGCGCCGGCTCCCGAACCCGGTGGCGTGATCTGGCTCACGCGCTGTCACAACGGTCGAACCCCCGGTGTCTTGAGGTCGGAACCCTCGGACGAAGGAGACACCATGACGGGGAACACCCGGGTGATCGTGGTCGGCGGCGGATACGCCGGCGTCATGGCGGCCAACCGCCTCACCCGACGCGACGACGTGACAGTGACTCTGGTCAACCCGCGCCCGACCTTCGTCGACCGGATCCGCCTGCACCAACTGGTGGGCGGGTCGCACGACGCGGTCGTCGACTACGGCGAGGTCCTGGGCGCGCGCATCCGGCTGGTGGTCGACGCCGTTACCCGGATCGACGCGGCCGAACGCCTCGTGAGGTTGGCGAGCGGCGGCACGCTCGACTACGACTACCTGGTCTACGCGGTGGGCAGCGGCAGCGCCGACCGGCAGGTGCCCGGAGCAGCCGAGTTCGCCTACCCGATCGCCAGCCTGGAGGAGGCGCGGCGGCTCCGGTCGGTCGTCGAGGCCGCGCCGGCGACGGCCGCACTGACCGTTGTCGGAGGCGGCCCGACCGGCATCGAGGTCGCCGCCGAGCTGGCGGAGCTGGGCCGTGCCGTGACCCTGGTCTGCGGCGGGCCGCTCGGCCCGTACCTGCACCCTCGGGGCCGGCGCTCGGTCGCCCGGCAGCTCGCCCGGCTCGGCGTGACCGTGGTCGAGGGCCCGGCCACGACGGTGACGGCGGTGACCCGCGACCTCGTCCGACTCGGTGACGGCCGTGAGTTGCCGAGCGGGGTGACCATCTGGGCCGCCGGCTTCGGTGTGCCCGAGCTGGCCGACCGCAGCGGACTGCGCACCGACGCCCAGGGCCGCCTGCTCACCGACGAGACGCTGACCAGCCTGGACGACGCGCGCATCGTCGCGGCCGGGGATTCGGCGGCACCGTCGGGCCTGCCGGTGCGGATGAGTTGTCAGGCTGCGGTCCAGCTCGGCCCGCAGGCCGCCGAGACGGTGCTGCGCCGGATCGCGGGGGAGCAGCCCGCCCCCGTCGCCGTGGGCTTCGCCGGCCAGTGCGTCAGCCTGGGGCGTCGCGCCGGCATCTTCCAGTTCGCCCACCGCGACGACTCCGCGACCGGGCTGCACCTCGGCGGTCGCCTCGGCGCGAAACTCAAGGACCTCGTGGTCCGGAGCATCGTCCGGCAGTTGGCGTACGAGGCGCACAGGCCCGGTGCGCGCAACCTGTGGATCAAGGACCCGACGCGCCAGCGGTTGCTCCGGGCCGAGCGCGGCGGGGCGCCGGTGCGGTGAGCCACAGGTCGGAGAGTCGCCGGCAGCCCGGGGGCGGCGACGAGGGAGAGGGGCGGAACATGGGCGACCCGGCCACCGACCCGGCGACCGGGGTCTTCCTCGCCCACCGCAACCTGCTCTTCACCGTCGCGTACGAGCTGCTCGGCTCGGCGGCCGACGCCGAGGACGTCCTCCAGGAGACCTGGCTGCGGTGGGTCGGGGTCGACGTGGCACAGGTGCGCGACCAGCGTGCCTACCTCGTCCGGATCACCACCCGGCAGTCGCTGAACCGGCTGCGTGCGATGAGGCGCCGCAGGGAGGCGTACGTCGGCCCCTGGTTGCCCGAGCCGCTGCTCACCGCGCCGGACGTGGCCGAGGACGTCGAGCTCGCGGAGAGCGTGTCGATGGCGCTGATGCTCGTCCTCGAAACGCTGTCACCGACCGAGCGCGCCGTCTTCGTGCTGCACGAGGCCTTCGACGTCGGCTACGACGAGATCGCCGCCGTCGTCGACAAGAGCCCCGCCGCCGTCCGCCAGATCGCGCACCGGGCCCGCCGGCACGTCGACGCCCGCCGTCCGCGTGAGGTGGTCTCCCCGAGGGAGACCCGGGCGGTTCTGGAGTCGTTCCGACGCGCGGTCGAAACCAGGGACCTGCGGGCTCTCCTCGACGTGCTCGCCCCCGAGGTCGTCCTGGTCGGCGACGGCGGCGGCATCCGGCACGCCGCGCTGCGGCCGGTCGTCGGCGCCGGGAAGGTGGTCCGCCTCATCCTCGGTGGTCTCGGCAGGGTCGAGGGCGTGCTCACCGCCGGCCCCACCGTGGCCAACGGCGAACCGGCGCTGCTCGTCCGCCTGGACGGCGAGATCGACGGCATCATGGCTGTCCGGGTCGAGGACGCCCGCATCACCGGCCTCTACTACGTCCGTAACCCGGAGAAGCTGACCCGTGTCGGGTCCGAGACCGCGCTCACCCGGAGATGAGAACCGGTGGCGGGGTCCACCCGGCCCGGGGCGGAGCGAGTCGGCGTGGCCGCACGACCGGACGGCTCTTCCCAGGGCGGGCGATCTCCGCCAGGATGAGAGAGCGCTCTCTCCGGCTCGACCGGCAGGGGTGCACCCCGTCGCCCGTCGATTGGAAACCCCCATGACCATGCCGCCCACCCGCCTGCGGGTACGGCTCGGCCGGACGCTCGCGCTCGGGCTCGCGATGGCCGTCGCCGCCACCACGACGAGCGGTGCCGCCGTCGCCGGCCCGCCCCGACCCGCCGTCCCGAACCTCGGCCCCCACGTGACGGTCTTCGACCCGAGCATGCCGGTCAGCCAGATCCAGGCGACGCTCGACGCGACGCACGCCGCGCAGGTCGACGACGAGATGGGCACGAAGCGGTACGCCTACCTGTTCAAGCCCGGCGTCTACGGCACCGCCGAGCAGCCCCTCCAGATCAAGGTCGGCTACTACACGGAGATCTCCGGACTGGGCGCCTCGCCCACCGACGTCGTCATCAACGGCAAGATCGAGGCGTACAACCGGTGCCTGACCGAGGGGGGCACCGCCAACTGCATCGCCCTGGTCAACTTCTGGCGCACCGTGTCCAACCTCTCGCTCCGGATCAACGCGGCGGGCCAGGACGGCTGCCGCTCCACGGCGAACTTCTGGGCGGTGTCCCAGGCGGTGTCGATGCGGCGGCTCGACGTCAGCGGCGGCGGATTGTCGCTGATGGACTACTGCACCGCCGGCCCGCAGTACGCCAGCGGCGGCTTCATCGCCGACTCGCGGCTGCCCGCCACGACGAACGGGTCGCAGCAGCAGTGGCTGACCCGCAACAGCGAGGTGGCGAGCTGGTCCAACGGGGTGTGGAACCAGGTCTTCGCGGGTGTCGTCGGCGCGCCGGACGACGCCGGCTTCCCGGACCCGCCGTACACCACGCTCGACACCACCCCGGTCAGCCGGGAGAAGCCGTACCTGTTCGTCGACGCCAAGGGCCGCTACCAGGTCCGGGTGCCCGCCGCCCGGCGGGACACCCGGGGCGTCACCTGGGCCGACGGCCTGACCCCGGGCCGGACCATCCCGATCGGCGACTTCTTCGTCGCCAGGCCCTCCGACCCGGTGCACGTGATCAACCGCGAACTCGCCCGCGGCCGGCACCTGCTGCTCACCCCGGGCGTGTACGACATCGCCCGCAGCATCCAGGTCCGGCGGCCCGACACCGTGGTCCTCGGCATCGGGCACGCCACGCTGACCGCCGTGGACGGCGCCATCCCCTTGGACGTCGCCGACGTGCCCGGTGTGGTCGTGGCCGGCGTCACGATCGACGCCGGTGCCACCGAGTCGCCGGTCCTGCTCCGGGTGGGCCGCAAGCACGGACCCGACCGCAGCGACCCCCGCAACCCGACGACCCTCTCCGACGTCTACTTCCGCGTGGGCGGTCCGCACATCGGCAGGACGCACATCGCGCTGGAGGTCAACAGCGACCACGTCCTCGTCGACCACACCTGGGTGTGGCGCGGTGACCACGGTGTCGAGGGGTTCACCGAGGGCGTGAACGGCGACACCGACCGGTGGCGCACCAACACCGGCCGGTACGGGGCCGTCATCAACGGCGACCACGTGACCGCCACCGGCCTGTTCGTCGAGCACTTCCAGCGGTACAACACCGTCTGGAACGGTGAACACGGCACCACCGTCCTCTACCAGAACGAGCTGCCGTACGACCCGCCGACGCAGGCCGACTGGATGAACGGCGACGTCAAGGGCTGGGCGGGCTACAAGGTCGGTGACCGGGTGCGCCACCACACCCTGCACGGCGGCGGCGTCTACGTCTTCAACCAGAACAACCCCTCGATCCACACCGAGAACGGCTTCGAGGTCCCGGTGCGGCCGGGCGTCCGGCTGCACCACGTGATGACCGTGAACCTCAGCGCCGGCACGATCGACCACGTGGTCAACGGCGTGGGCGAGCCGGCCGACTCCACCCGGACGGGGGCGCCGGTCTACCTGGCGCGCTACCCGGCGAACTGACGCCAGCAGCACCGACGAGGGCCGGACCCCGTCCACCGGGACACCGTGGGGTCCGGCCCACGCCGGCCGCCGGCCAGGGCCGGTGGTGGCTCCGCGCAGGTCGGCGAGCGCAGGTCCCCGTGCCGGTCAGCCGACCTCCGGGAGGTCCACCAGGGGGCCGTCCCGGCGGCTCAGGGCCAGGAGCAGTTCCCGGGCCTGCCGGAGTTCCTCGGGATCGCTGCCTCCCTCGTACAGGCCGGCGATCGCCGCGCCGTCCGCCGCGCGGACGATGAGCAGGGCCCGTTGCGGGTGCAGCCCGTCGGCCTCGAACGCCTCCCGCCATCGTTGCTTGTCGCGTTGCAGCACCTCGGCGACGCCGGGGACGGTGCACAGGGTGGCGGCCAGCATGGCCTGCTCGGGGACGGTGGAGCCGTCGAGCAGATCGTCGAAGGTGGCGTTGACGTAGCCGCGCACCAGGCGCCCGGGAGCGTGGTCGCGGGGGTCGGCGGCTGCGTAGACGGCGGCGGCGAACTGCTCGGCGAGGTCCTCGGCCAGGGTGAGGAGAAGCTGGTCCCGGGACCGGAAGTGGTGCAGCAGGCCGCCCTTCGAGACGCCGGCCTGCCGGGCGATCGCGTCCACGCTGGCGCCCGAGCCGTGGGTGCCGACCACCTTCGCGGCGGCGTCCAGCACCACCCTGCGCGTTCTCACCGTGTCGCGTTCCCGACCCTGCACCACAGCCTCCGGTTCGTTCCGCGCGGCGACACCGATTCACCGCTGCCTCGATCCTACGAGCCGACCATATGGTTTGCACAGCCGACCAGGTGGTCGGTAGCGTGGAGGGATGACCTCCGCGACACCCTTCCCGCCGGTCGGTTCCACACCCGGTGCACCCGACCGTCCGGTCCGTGCCGGTGCGCGGCAGTGGGCCGCGTTGGGAGCGCTCACCCTGGCGGTGACCCTGTTGGCCGTGGACGGCACCGTGCTGGCGCTGGCGATCCCGGCCCTGACCGCCGACCTCGGGGCCAGCTCCACCGAGGTGCTGTGGATCGGTGACGCCTACTCCTTCGCCCTGGCGGGGCTGCTGATCAGCATGGGCACCCTGGCCGACCGGATCGGCCGCAAGCGGCTGTTGCTGATCGGCGTCGCCGGCTTCGGTTGCGCCTCGCTGGTGGCGGCCTTCGCACCGACCGCCGGCTGGCTGATCGCCGCCCGCGTCCTGCTGGGGGTGGCCGGGGCCACGTTGATGCCCTCGACGCTGTCGATCGTGCGGAACGTGTTCACCGACCCGGCCCAGCGCACCCGCGCGATCGCGGTGTGGTCGGCCGGCGCATCCGGTGGCGCGGCGCTGGGTCCGCTGGTCGGTGGGGCGCTGCTGGAACACTACTGGTGGGGATCGGTCTTCGTGATCAATCTACCGATCATGCTGCTGGTGCTGATCAGCGTCGCGCTGCTGGTGCCGGAGTCGCGCAACCCCGCCGCCGCGCCCTTCGACCTGGTCAGTGCGGTGCTGTCGGTGGCCGCGATCGTGCCGCTGGTGTGGGCCGTCAAGCACACCGCCAAGACCGGCCTCGACGCGGCCGGCCCGCTGGCCGCCGCGCTCAGCGTGGGCGCCGCGCTGGTGTTCGTGCGCCGCCAACGCACGCTGCGGACGCCCCTGGTGGACGTCACCCTCTTCGCCCGGCCGGCGTTCACCGGCACCATCCTCGTCTCGCTGATCACCATCTTCGCCTTCAGCGGGTTGCTCTTCTTCTTCTCCCAGTACCTCCAGCTGGTCCGCGGTCACTCGCCCCTGGACGCCGGACTGCGGGAGCTGCCCGCCACCCTGGCGTCCATCGCGGTGGTCGTCGTCGCCGTCCGGGTCATCGCCCGGCTCGGCGTCGGCCGGGCCCTGGCCGCGGCGCTGCTGGTGGCCGCGGCGGGGCTGGCCGTGCTGGCGATGGTCGAGGGCGCCGACGGCTACGCCGGCCTGGCCGTCGGGCTGATCCTGGTCGGGTTGGGGATCGGGATGGCGTTCACCGCCTCCACCGACGCGATCCTGAGCGCGGTGCCCCGCGAACGGGCCGGCGCCGCCTCGGCGATCTCCGAGATGTCCTACGAACTGGGCGTCGCCCTGGGCATCGCCCTGCTGGGCACCCTGCACGTCGCGCTCTACCGCGCCGGTCTGCCCGACCTGTCCGGTCTGACCGGCCCCGGCCGAGAGGCGGTCACCGACTCGCTGGCCGCCGGCACCCAGGCCCTGACCGGCACCGGCGAGCAGGGCAGCCAGATCCTGGCCGCCGCCCGCGACGCCTTCGCGCACGGCATGCAGATCACCTCGGTCATCGCCGCGGTCCTGTTGGTGGTGGCCGCCCTGATCGCCTGGAAGGTCATCCCCTCCCACCGCCGCTCCTGAACCGGCGGCATCGCCGGAATCCGGGTGGCTGTGCGGGGTCGTCGACTGGGAAGCTGTGCTGGTGTTCCTGACGATCACCTCGACTGCGCCCGCCGCCACCGACCTGGGGTTCCTGCTGCACAAGCATCCGGGCCGGGTGCAGAGTTTCGAGCTGTCGGTGGGGCAGGCGCACGTGTTCTACCCGGAGGCGACGGCACAGCGGTGCACGGCGGCTCTGCTGGTGGAGGTGGACCCGATCGCCCTGGTGCGTGGCAAGGGCTCGGGCGGACCGGACGGGTTCTCGTTGGCGCAGTACGTCAACGACCGGCCGTACGCGGCCTCGTCGATGCTCGCGGTGGCGTTGGGACGGGTGTTCCGTACCGCGATGGCGGGACGCTGCGACGCCCGCCCGGAGCTGCCGGACCAGCGACTGCCGTTGGAGGTGCGTGTGCCGGCGCTGCCGTGCGTGGGCGGGGTCGAGGTGGCGCGCCGGATGTTCGAGCCGTTGGGGTGGACCGTCGAGGCGACCGCCCTGCCGCTCGATCCCCGGGTGCCGCACTGGGGGCCGTCGCGGTACCTGGACGTGCGCCTCGCCGGTCGGGTGCGGCTGGCGGAGGCGTTGAACCACCTGTACGTCCTGCTACCCGCGCTCGACAACACGAAGCACTACTGGGTCACCACCGACGAGGTGGACAAGGTGGTCCGCGCCGGAGCGGGCTGGCTGCGGGAACACCCGGAGCGGGACCTGATCCTCCGCCGCTATCTGGCGCACCGGCGGACCATGGTCAGCACCGCCGTGGGGCGGCTGGCCGAGGTCGACGACGCCGAACCGCGGACGGTGGACAACGCCGTACCGGACGGGGACACCGACGAGCTGCCCCCGCGTTCGCTCTCCCTGGCCGAGCAGCGCCGGAGTGCGGTGCTGGCCGCGCTCCGGGCCGCCGGCGCGGCCCGGGTGGTCGACCTGGGCTGTGGCGAGGGGAGCCTGCTACGGGCGCTGGCGGTCGACCCGGTCTTCACCGAACTCGTCGGGGTGGACGTGTCGGCCCGGGCGCTGCAGGTCGCGGCGCGCCGGCTGCGTCTGGAGCAGATGTCCGAGCGGCAGCGGGAGCGGATCCGGCTGGTCCAGTCCTCGCTGACCTACCGGGACACCCGGATCGCCGGGTTCGACGCGGTGGTGCTGATGGAGGTCGTCGAGCACGTCGACCCAGCACGGCTCGGGGCACTGGAGCGGACGGTGTTCACCCACGCGCGCCCCGCCACCGTGGTGGTGACGACACCCAACGTCGAGTACAACGTCCGGTACCCGGACCTGCCCGCAGGGCACATGCGCCACCGCGACCACCGCTTCGAGTGGACCCGCGCCCAGTTCCGCTCCTGGGCGGAAACGGTCGCCGCCGAGCGGGGCTACACGGTGCGCCACCTGCCGGTCGGAGTCGACGACCCCGAGATCGGCCCGCCGACCCAGATGGCGGTGTTCACCCGCCTCGACGCCACCGGAGACGCCCGATGACCGACACCGAACGGCCGCTCGTCGTCCCGCAGCTGTGCCTGGTCGCCCTGGTCGGGGTGTCCGGTTCCGGCAAGTCGACCTTCGCCGCCACCCACTTCGCGCCCTTCGAGGTGCTCTCCAGCGACTTCTGCCGTGGCCTGGTCAGCGGCGACCAGAACAACCAGGCGTCGAGTGCCGACGCGTTCGACGTGCTGTACTACATCGCCGGCAAGCGACTGGCCGCCGGGCACCTGACGGTCGTCGACGCGACCAACGTGCAGTCCGACGCGCGGAGGAAGCTCGTCGAGCTGGCCCGCGCCCACGACGTGCTGCCGGTGGCGGTCGTGCTCGACCTGCCGGAGAAGGTCTGCGTCGAGCGCAACGCGCGACGGGCGGACCGGGACTTCGGCGCGCACGTGGTCCGCCGTCAGCACGACCAGCTCCGCCGGTCGCTGCGTGGCCTGGCCCGGGAGGGCTTCCGCCGGGTCCACGTGCTGCGCGGCATCGACGAGGTGCGGGCCGCGACGATCGTGCGGGAGCGGCTGCTCAACGACCACCGGCACGAGACCGGCCCGTTCGACGTCATCGGTGACGTACACGGCTGCCGTGGCGAGTTGGAAACCCTGCTCGCCCAGCTCGGCTACACGGTGACCCGGGACGAGGCGGGACGGGCCGTCGACGCGGCGCACCCCGGGGGCCGACGGGCGGTCTTCGTCGGCGACCTGGTCGACCGGGGCCCGGACTCGCCCGGCGTGCTGCGCCTGGTGATGGGCATGGTCGCCGCCGGGCACGCCTTCGCGGTGCCCGGCAACCACGAGAACAAGCTGGTACGCGCGCTGTCCGGCCGCAACGTGCAGGTCACCCACGGGCTTGCCGAGACGCTGGCCCAGCTCGCCGACGAGCCCGAGGAGTTCCGCAAGCAGGTCGAGCTCTTCTGCCGTGACCTCGTCTCCCACCTGGTCCTCGACGACGGTCGGCTGGTCGTGGCGCACGCCGGGCTCCCGGAGGCGTACCACGGCCGGGCCTCGGGGCGGGTACGCAGCTTCGCCCTCTACGGCGAGACCACCGGGGAGACCGACGAGTTCGGCCTGCCCGTGCGCTACCCGTGGGCCAACGACTACCGGGGACGCGCGACGGTGCTCTACGGCCACACGCCCACCCCCGAGCCGGAGTGGGTCAACAACACCATGTGCCTGGACACCGGGTGCGTGTTCGGGGGCCGGCTCACCGCTCTGCGCTATCCCGAGAAGCAGATCGTCTCGGTTCCGGCCGAGCGGGTCTGGTACGAGCCGGTGAAGCCGTTCCCGCCCTCCGCGTCGACCGGGTCCAACACGGCGGAGACGACCGTCACGGCGGACGGATCCGCCAGCCGCCGGGAGCCCGACCTCCTCGACATCACCGACGTACTCGGCAAACGGACCGTCGAGACCCACCACCACGGACGGGTCACGGTCCGGGAGGAGCAGGCGGCCGGCGCGCTGGAGGTGATCAGCCGCTTCGCGCTCGACCCGCGATGGCTGCTGTACCTGCCGCCGACCATGGCGCCGTGCGCCACCTCCCCGCGCGGCGATCTGCTCGAGCACCCCGCCGAGGCGTTCGACGCGTACCGGGCCGAGGGTGTCGGGCAGGTGATCTGCGAGGAGAAGCACATGGGCTCGCGCGCCGTCGCCCTGGTCTGCCGTGACGCCGCGACGGCCCGGGTGAGGTTCGGCGCCCCCGACGGCACGACCGGCGCCCTCCACACCCGCACCGGCCGGCCGTTCTTCGGCCCCGAGTTGACCGAGGAACTGCTGGACCGGCTGCGGTCCGCAGTCACCGCCGCCGGGCTGTGGGCGGAGCTCGACACCGGGTGGCTGCTGCTCGACTGCGAACTGCTGCCGTGGTCGGCCAAGGCCGAGGATCTCCTCCGCAACCAGTACGCCGCGGTCGGCGCAGCCGCGCGGGCCGCCCTGCCGGCCGCCGTCGACGCCCTGGCGACGGCGCAGGCGTCGGGACTCGACGTCGACGCGCTGCTCGAGCGCACCCGGGCCCGGGTCAGCAACACCGAGTCGTTCACCGAGGCGTACCGCCGTTACTGCTGGCCCACGGACGGCCTGGACGGTGTGCGCCTGGCTCCCTTCCAGGTGCTCGCCACCGACGGGGCCACCTACCACGACCGGGACCACGGCTGGCACCTGGCGCTCGTCGACCGGCTTGCCGACGCCGCACCCGATCTCGTCCAGACCACCCGCCGGCTGCTCGTCGACACCACCGATCCGGAGTCGACGGCCGCGGGCGCCGACTGGTGGGACCGGCTCACCGCCGCCGGTGGCGAGGGCATGGTCGTCAAACCGTACGCGAACCTCACGCGGGGCCGGCGCGGGCTGGTCCAGCCCGGCATCAAGGTGCGCGGCCGGGAGTACCTCCGCATCATCTACGGCCCCGACTACCCGGAGCCGGCGAACCTGGAGCGGCTGCGCCAACGCGGCCTCGGCCGCAAACGGTCGCTGGCGCTGCGGGAGTACGCCCTCGGCCTGGAGGCACTCGAGCGCGTCGCCCGGGGCGAACCCCTGTGGCGCGTCCACGAACCCGTCTTCGCTGTTCTCGCCCTCGAGTCGGAACCCGTCGACCCGCGGCTGTAGCGCGGCAGGGGGCGGGCTACCGCCGGGCTATCGTGAGCGGGTGAGTACCCGCCACGTGCCGGCGCAGATCGGCGACCTACCACCGATCGGGCGGCCCGCCAACAGCGCCCTGCTCGCGGCCGGCATCACGACGCTCGCGCAGGTGGCCGCCGAGCGTCGCCGCGACCTGCTGGCCCTGCACGGGGTCGGGCCGAAGGCGGTCGGCATTCTCGCCGCCGCACTGGCCGAACGGGGCCTCGCCTTCGCCGACTGACGGCTGCCGCGCCGTGTGATCGCGCGAGTGCCGCGGCCGTGCTCCCGGGCCGTGCCGCCCTGTGCTGTGCCGCGTCGCGCTGCCGTGCTGCGCCGCGTCGCGCCGTGCCGTGCCGTGCTGCCGTGCCGTGCTGCCGTGCCGTCGGGGCCCTGGCATGTCGGTCACTACTGTTAGCCTGCGCTGCGTCGTCGATCATGGCGATTCCTGATGAATTCTGGCTGTTTCGCCACTGCGGAGGGTATTCCTGATGGGCTGGCTACCGGTGGGAGACTCGTACGAGATCTCTCTCGTGGACGGGAAGGTGGCGGCCCGGTCCTCGGGCCCGCGCACCACCGGCCGTCCACTGAAGACCCTGCCGAAGGCGCTGCGGGACAGCGCCGAGGTGGACCGGCTGCGCCAACTCGCCCAGTGGCTGGACCGGCACGCCGCCGAATGCCTGGCCCGGGTCGACGCCTGGGTGGTGTCCTCGCTGCCGGTGCCGACCGGGCTGCTGGCCCGGGTCTGGCCGGACCCGGCCTGGCGGGACGCGCTGCGCGACCTGGTGGTGCTCGGGGAGGACCCGGCCGAGCCGGGCTTCCTGCGGGACGTCACCGCCACCGGTGACCTGCGCGTGGTCAATCTCGACGGGGAGACCGTCCGGCTCTCGCCGACCTGCGCCACGCTTCCGCACCCGGTACGCCTGCCCGACCTGGCCGACCTGCGCGGGTTCGCCGACGAGATCGACGTCTGCCAGCGGATCGAGCAGCTGCACCGGGGCACCTGGGACAGACCGGCCGACCTGAGGGACCGGGACACCGCGATCACCGAATTCCGCGGCACCACGGTCCCCAACCGGCTGGCCGTCCGGGCCGCCACGTCCGGCTTCCGGGTTTCCGGTTCGCGGGTCACCTGCCGGGTCTGGGAGGCCGGTCGCACGGTCGAGGCGGCCATCTGGTTCGACGAGGACTACTGGGACACGGAGGCGACCCTGGGCACCCTGTCCTGGTCGGTGGTGGACGGACCGACGCTGCGGTTGCCCGAGGTCGGGCCGGTGGCCTGGTCGGAGGGAATGCGAATGGCGACGGCCCTGTCCGGCGCCGCGACCGGAACGGGGGAGCAGGCGTGACCGGGATGCCGACCAGGTCGGGCGACGATTCGACCGAGAGCCTGCTGACCGCCGGTGCGGTGCTGCCGGCCGACACCGCCGGGGCCGGGGACCGGGCGGTACCCCTCACCGCCCGCGCCTACCGGCACGAGGCCCTCGACGACCGGGTGGTGGTCCGCCTGGTCGACGCCGTGCTGGGCGAGGGCGAGGACCTGGCCCTCGGCTTCCTCGGCCTGGCGCCCGCTGCCGAGCCGGCCGTCGTCGGGCTGGGTCCGCGCCGTCCGCTGGCCTTCCCGGAGTGGGTGCTGGTGCACCACCCGGCGGACGGCCGGCACGCGCTGGCGGTGGTGCCGGAGTTGCAGAAGCTGGCCAAGCAGGTGCGCTCGCGGCCGAAGGCCGCCCTGGACGGGCACCAGGCGATCGCCGACCGGTTCGCCCGTACGCTGCCGCACCTCCTGCCGACGTTCTTCGAGCAGGCGGCCCGGGTGTTCGTCGCCGCCGGGCAGGACACCTACGCGATGCAGCTGTTCAACAAGGCGCGCCGGGCGGAGGCGCAGCACGGCCTGCCGGTCGACCTGAACCGCCTGGACGAGGTCTACCTGGAGTTCGCGTCGGCCAAGGTGGTGTCCGCGACCGCGTTGGCCGGCTACGCGAAGGAGCTGTCGGCCCAGTTGCCGGCCGACGAGGCGCTGGACCGGTTCTGCCGGTTGGCGTTGCGGGCCGCAGCGGCCGGCGTGGTGCCGTCCACGCAGTCGGCCAGCGCGGTCAGCCGGCTGGTCCGGATCGCCGTCAAGGCCGCCGGCCGAGCCGGCGCCACCGCCGTCGCCGACCGCGAGGCGGCCTACCTGGCCGAACTGCTCCGGCTGCCGGTGGCGGCCGAGGCGCCGGCCGGCTGGTGGAAGGCGCACCTGCCGACGGTGACCGCGCTGGCCGGCCGGGACCCGGCGATCCGGGGCAGCCTGCTCGACCTGATGCCCGCCGACCGGGACGACCTGGTCACCTGGCTGGCCGTGTTGACCGACACCGGCGCACTCGCCGGTCTCTCCGAGCCGGACGTGCCGGACCCGGCCCGCCCGCAGGACGGCTCCGTCGGCTGGCTGCGCCGCTTCGTCAGCCTGGCCGACTCCGGCCACCGCCGTCGCCGCGTGCCGGAGCTGTACCCGCTCGTCGAGCGGATGGCCGACCGGCTGCGCGCCGAACTGGCCGCCAGCGGCGAGACCCTCGCCGCCGCTACCGACCTGGACCTGCTCGACCTGCTGCTCGCCCTCGGCCTGCCGGTGACCGCGCCGAAGGAAGGCGACCTGCTGGACCTGGCGCAGTGGGTCACGGCCGAGGGGGAGCGGGACCTGCTCGCCGTGACCGGCGACGACCGGTTCACCGGTGCCCTGCGCCGGGGCCTCGACCAGCTCGACGACCAGCAGCACGCCCTGCGCCGGGTGGCCGGGACGCCGGGCCTGCGGCCGATGCTGACCGACTGGCTGCGGGAACGGATCCGCGACCGGTTCGCCGCCGGACTGCCGTACCTGCCGGAGTCGGTGGACTGGCTGGGTCGGCTCCCGGTCGAGGCGTTGCGCCTGGTGTCCGCGGAACTCGCCCCCGGCGCGGGCGGCGACCTCGGGCCGACCCTCGGCGTCGACCTCGCCGAGCAGGTGGCCCGCAGCCTGCGCGGCGGCATCGTCGAGGAGCTGGGCTGGCCGGACTGGGAGCAGGCCTGGCAGGAGGTGACCGGCGGGGACCACCGGGTCGAGCTGACCCGGCAGGAAGCGTGGCCGTACGTGATCCTGGGCGGGCCGACCACGGTACGGGTGCTCGGCGCCGAGGGCATCGTACTCCGCCACGACCTGCGTATCCCGGCCGGCGACCGGTGGGGCCGGACCGGCTACCACTACGTCGACGGCCAGCTGCTGGTCTACTGGCACTCCCAGGCGCTCGGCTACGACCTGTGCGGCTACTGGCACTCCTCGCCCGGCGAGCCGCAGCCGATCGTCGGCCGTTCGGCGGGCAGCGAGCCGCGTACGAACAGGATCACCCTGCCGCTGCCCGGCGGGGGACGGACCACCGGCGACGGCGTGCTGCACGTCGGGGACACCGCTGTCCCGTCGGAGCTTCCGGTCATCACCGACGGCACCTCCTACTGGGTCCACCGCCCGGGTGAGGAGGACGGCAAGCGCGGCTGGCACGAGTACGACCCGGCGAGCGGCACCCACGGCCGGCGTGGACTGCCCCGGTTCCTGGCCGACGTTCCGGCCGACGGCGGCCACCTCCGGGAGTCGGCCAGCTGGTTGCGGCCGGCCCTCTCCGACCGGGCCACCCCGGCCGCCGTCCCGGTGGACGGTCTGCTCGGCTGGCGGGTGGTCACCCTGCCGGACGGCTCGGTACGCGGTGAGGACCTGGCCGGTCGTACCGTCACCGTGGCCCGGGGACAGGATCCGGTCGCGGCGCTGGTGCTGCCCGGCGACGACCGACCGCGCGCGGTCCTGCGGGGTTTCGCCCTGGTCGACCCGGACGGCGTTGTCTCGGCCGCCGCCGGCCCCCCGGACAGCCGGACCTACACCTCCGGCGCGGTGCCGCTGCCGGACCAGCGGTTCCTCGGCAATTTGCTGCCCCGGGACCCGGTCGGTTCCGCCGCCCTGCGCCGGACGGACCGGGAAACCGCCGCCGCGCTGCTCGCGGTCGCCCTCGACGAACGCCGTGCCGCCCTCGCCGAGGAGGCCGCGCAGGCGGCGACCCGGTCCCTTCTGCCCAGGGCCGCGCAGGCGGTCGCCGGCCGCGCCGTCGCCGGTCCGGCGTCCGCGACCGGCACCCCCGGCTCCGGGGCGTCCACCACCGCCGACGGGGACGCGCTGGTCGAGCTGGTCCGCTCCACGATGCCGGCGGTCGGTCACGACGCGCTGCTGGCCGGGGTGGCCGGGGTGCTGCGACTGGCCGCCCGGGTGCGCACCGACCTCGACGCGGTGACCGAACGGCTCACCAGGTCGCTCGCCGCCCCGGCGGCGGCACCGGTGGCCACCGCGTCCGGACCCACCGACGAGCAGCTCAACCTGGCGCTGGACGGGCTGCGCGGCTCGGCCTACGGGGCGGGCCGGTGGAGCCGCGCCTTCACCCAGTTGCACGCGTTCGCCGCCCAGTCTGCCGCCACCGACGGCGGCGACCCCGCCGTCCGGCTGCACCTCGACGGGCCGCCGCTGCCCTCCGCGCTGGCCTGGTGGCCGGTGCTCGACGGGGTCGCCGCCGTCGCCTACCGGGCCGTCGCGGCGGTCACCCCGGACGAACACCGGGAGACGGTACGCGCCCTCCTCACCGAGCTGGACCGGCTCGGCCTGGCGGAGGTCGGCGAACCGCCCCGGTGGCGCCGGTTCACCCTGCACCTGCTCGACGAGGACGTGAACAACCCGGACGGCACCCGCCGGCATCCCCGGCCGGGGATCCTGCCGTTGGCCGACGGCGCGTTCATCGCGGTCCTGCACTCCAGCGGCACGGCCACCGGCTACCTCTTCGACGCGCTGTACCACGATCCGACCGGCGTGTTCGCCGTACCCGAGCCGTACACCACGCGGGCGTCGGCCCCGGTCGGCGCCGACCGGCCCGCCGGCTGGCTGGCCGGCTTCCTCGCCGAGTGGGCCGCCCGTGGCGCGCTGCCCTGGCGGCCGGAGGCGGCCGAGCAGTTCGCCGAGCTGACCGGCGTCACCCCCACCGCCGCGAAGCTGATGCTGGCCGGGCTGCCGTACGTGGACTCGGCGGGCACCGTGCCGGCCGAGCTGCGCCGGGCGCTCGGGGTGCGGCAGGTCGGCGAGGTCAAGCTGGCCTTCGGGGTGCTGAACGAGGCCGGCCCCGAGGTCCGACGGGCCGTGGTGTCGGCGCTGCTGCCCGACAACCCGGCCCGGCTGTGGACCGACGGCCCGGACGTGGCCGCCGCCGCGACGGCCTGGAACGCCGTCCTGGGCCGCCGGGTGGTGGTGCCCGAACAGTTGCTCGCCGAAGCGGCGCGCGGGGTCCGCACCGGTTGGGGACCGGCGAAGGCGTTGCCGGCGCTGCTCGACCCCGCCCGTTCGGTGGAGCTGAGCACCGACCTGGCCTTCGAGATCAGGGGCGACCGGGCCCGGCAGGTCGACGCCCGGCTCACCGGCTTCACCGGTGAGGTGCTGCGTTCCACGGTCGCCCTGGCGGCCTGGGTCGCCCACCACACGCCGGCCGGCGACCCGTGCCGGACCGCGTTGCCGGCGGTGCTGGCGGTGCTCCGGGAGCGGCTGGCCAATCCCCGTCTGCTGCTCGATCTCAACGAGTACCTCTCGCTGCCCGCGTTCCGGCAGGTGGCGGGCACCCCGTCGGAGACCGGCCCGGGGTGGGAACGCTACGGCGCCATCGTGCTGGCCACCCACGACAGCCAACCGTCGCCCGCGCTGCGGCCGGACCTGCTCGACGCCGACGGGACGGACCCGTACCTGCCGGCGCTGCGGCAGGACGCGGCCCATCCGTGCGCGACGGAGGTGGCGCTGCGCCTGGTCCGCGACCGGCGGTTCGCGGCGCTGCTCGACCAGCCGGGAGAGCCGGGCGGCGACGGGCGGGCCGCCGACGGGACCTGGTGGCCGCAGGATCCGACCCGCTCGGTGCCCGACCTGGTCGCCGAGGCGGCCGGCGAACACGGTCTGGGCGCCGACGCGGCGGCGGTGTACCTGATGCTGCTGGCCATGCCGGACCCGACCGACCGTAACGCGGCGAAGTGGACCGGCTGGAAGCCGGCCCGGCTGAAGGCCGCCCGTGCCGAGCTGGCCGGCACCGACCTGGTCGTCGGGGCCAGCCGGCCCCGGGCCGGCCGGTCGCTGTTCCTGCCCGGTCCGTGGCTGGAACGCGGCAGTGGGCAGGCGCCGATCGAGGGCTGGAAGGTCGCCCTGTTCGACCTGGCCCCCGACGGCACGGCCGGGCTCGGCGTGACCGTGCCCCTCGAACCGGTGCCCGACCTCTACCGCCGGGCCTGGCGACGCCTCCGGGACGGCGACCGGCCCCGGTTCGACGACCTGTCCAGCCGGACTGTCCGCCGCTGACCCCGACCCGGTGGGCGGCGGTGCCCGCGACGACCGACCCGGCCGTCGCGGCACCGTCCACCGCCGAACCCTGTTCCGAGCACCCCCATCCGAACCAGAGAGATCGAGGAACGCCCGTGACCGTGACGGAACACGTCCGCCCCACCACGGCGCCGGAGACCGCCGCCCAGGTCCTCTCCGCCGAGCAGCGGTACGCCGACGAGTTGGCCTTCCTGGCCGCGTACGACGACGGGGCCCGGCCTCCGGGCTGGGCGCTGACCCCACGCGCCGTGGTCACCTTCATCCGGGGCAGCGACGGCGAGGCGTTGACGCTGCCGGCCGACCGGCGCACCCGGCCGGACGGCACCGAGCTGCCG
Organism: Micromonospora sp. NPDC023956; assembly: GCF_040639195.1. Lineage (NCBI taxonomy): Bacteria > Bacillati > Actinomycetota > Actinomycetes > Micromonosporales > Micromonosporaceae > Micromonospora > Micromonospora sp. NPDC023956. Next base: position 560,737 of record NZ_JBEZZN010000001.1, on the reverse strand, counting down.
GCCACCCTGACCGTGCCGGCCAAGTTCGTCGGGGAGCGGAGCCTGGTCGAGCGGTGCGTGGTCACCCTGGCCGGCGAGCGGGGCCTGCTGCTGGTCGGTGAGCCCGGTACCGCCAAGTCGATGCTCTCCGAGCTGCTGGCCGCCGCGGTCAGCGGCACCAGCGCGCTGACCGTCCAGGGCACCGCCGGCACCACCGAGGACGCCTTCCGGTACGGCTGGAACTACGCCCTGCTGCTCGCCCAGGGCCCGAGCCCGCAGGCGCTGGTCGACTCGCCGGTGCTGACCGCGATGCGGACCGGTCGGGTGGTCCGCATCGAGGAGGTCACCCGCTGCCTGCCCGAGGTGCAGGACGCGCTGGTGTCCATCCTCTCCGACCGGCGGATGAACGTGCCGGAGCTGTCCGGCACCGAGGACGGACTGATCCGGGCGATGCCCGGCTTCACCGTGATCGCCACCGCCAACCTGCGGGACCGGGGCGTGTCGGAGATGTCCTCGGCGCTGAAGCGCCGGTTCAACTTCGAGACCATCCACCCGATCGCGGACGCGGACACCGAGACCGACCTGGTCCGTCGGCAGGCCACCGCCGCCGTGCAGCGCGCCGGCGCGGCGTACACGGTGGACGACGCGGTGCTCGACGCGCTGGTCACCGTGTTCCGCGATTTGCGCTCCGGCCGGTCCGGCGAGGGCTGGGACGTGGAGCGGCCCGGCACGGTGATGTCCACCGCCGAGGCGGTGCAGGTGGCCGCGTCGCTCGGCCTGGCCGCCGCGTACCTGCCCGGCGGGGACGCGCTCGACCTGGTGCCCGGACACCTGCTCGGCGTGGTCCGTAAGGACGACCAGAACGACCACGCCCGGCTGCTCGGCTACTGGGACGGCCCGGTCCGCCGCCGGGCCGAGGACGGCTCGGCGATGTGGCGCCGGCTCTGGGACCTGCGGGAGAACCTGCGGTGAGAACCCTTTCCCGTACGTCGACCGGTGCGGCCCCGCCGCCCGCCGACCCGGCGACGACCGACCCGGCGACGGCAGATCCGCGTGCCGTGGTCGACGCGCTCGCCGGTTCGACCCGGCCGTACCTGATCGGGGTGCGGCACCACAGCCCGGCCCTGGCGGCGGTGATCCCGGCACTGCTGGACGCCGCCGGGGCGGAGGTGGTCTGTGTCGAGCTGCCGGCCGACTTCCAGCCTTGGCTGCCGTACCTGTCCGACCCGGCCGCCCGAGCCCCGCTGGCCCTGGTCGGCAGCCACGGCACGGACGGGCCGATGGGCTTCTACCCGTTCGCCGACTTCTCCCCGGAACTGGCCGCGATCCGCTGGGCCCGGCAGCACGGCGTCGAGGTGGTCTGCTGCGACCTGCCGCTGGCCGACCCGGGCTGGGTCGGCGACCCCACCCACCCGGCGACCGACCTCGACCCGACCACCGACCCCGACCCGGCCGCCGGTGAGCCGGTGTCCGGCCCGCGCCGGTCCGGCTACGCCGCCGCGCTCGGTGCCAGCGGCACCGGTCGGGACGGCGACGACCTGTGGGACCGGGTGGTCGAGGTACGCGCTCCGGGCTGCCCGCCCGAAGCGGTCCGTCGGGCCGCCCTCGGCGTCGGCTGGGCGATGCGGACCGACAGCGCCGACGGCGACGGCGTCCCGGCCCGGGACCTGGCCCGCGAGCGGCACATGCGCCGGGTGCTGGCCGAGGCCGGTGCCGACGGCCGTCGGGTCGCCGCCGTCGTCGGTGCCTTCCACGCCCCGGCGCTGCTCGCCGCGCCGCCGGTCGACGCCTCCGCCGGCCCGGTCGATGCCGCCCCCGCGTCCACCCGACCCGTCGTCGCCCCGGGCGACCCGGTCCGGTCCGCGCCGAGCCGGTCCGGACCGGCCACCACCGGTGGCGGTACGGCGGTCACCTCGCTGGTGCCCTACGCGTTCGACCTGCTCGACTCCCGGTCCGGCTACCCGGCCGGGATCCGCGACCCGCGCTGGCAGCAGTCCGTCCTCACCGCCGCCGGCGACCCGGAGCGGATCCGGGCCGCCGCCGCTCGGGCGGTCACCGACGTGTGCCGGGAACTCCGCGCGGCCGGTCACACCGCCGGCACCGGCGAGGCCGCCGAGACGGTACGGCTGGCCGACGACCTGGCCCGCCTGCGGGACCTGCCCGCCCCCGGTCGGGGCGAGGTGCTGGAGGCGGTGACCACCGTGCTCGGCCAGGGTGAACTGCTCGGCCGGGGCCGGGCGCTGGCCAGGGCGCTGGAGACCGTGCTGGTCGGCGCCGAACGGGGCCGGATCGCCCCCGGCACGCCGCGATCCGGGCTGGGCCCCGCCGTCGAGGCGGAACTCACCGCGCTGCGGCTGCCCCACCCGGACAGCCCGAAGTCCCGCGAGGTCCGGCTGGACCCGCTGCGCACCGAGCTGGACGGGCGGCGGGAGATCCTGCTGCAACGCCTCCAGGTCTGCGGTGTCGGCTACGGCGAGGCGATCGCGGTCTCCGGCACCGGCGACGGCGCCGCCCTGACCACCCGCTGGCAGCTGGCCTGGACGCCGTCCGTGGCGGCCCGACTGGACCTGGTCGGCGTACGCGGGGTGACCGCGGCGCTGGCGGCGGCCGGCACCCTGCGGGAGCGGTTCCGCCGGGAGGCCGCCGACGGGGGTCCGACCGCCGCGCAGCTGCTCACCGGGCTCCGCGACGCGGCCCGGTGCGACCTGTCCGACCTGGTCACCGACCGCCTCGAACTGGCCGCCGTGGTGCTGCCGGGCACCGCCACGCTGCCCGAACTGCTGGCCGCCCTGGACCTGCTGGAAGCGCTGCGCCGGGAACACCTGCCCGGCACCACCGCCGACGGCCGGATCCGGGCGGGCGAGCTGGCGGGGGTGCTGCTGGACGCGGCGGTGCGCGGGCTGCCCGGCCTGGCCGGCAGCGACGACCCGGCTGACGCCGTCGCGTTGGTCGACCTCGCGGTCCGGGCCGGCGAGGACCGGATCGGACTGCGTCTGGACGAGGCCCTCGGTGACCTGGCCAGGACCGGTTCGGCGTTGATCCAGGGCGCCGCCCTGGCCGCCCGGGTGCTGCTCGACCTGACCGACCTGGAGACGCTGGGCAGCCGGGTGGCCGGCTGGATCGACGCGGCGACCGGGCCGGACACCCGGCGGCACCTGCACCGGCTGCTCGGTGGTCTGCTCACCGCGGCGCACCCGTTGCTACAGTCCGCCCCGGCCGCGCTGGACCCGCTGCTGGACCGGATCGAGCGGCTCGCCGACACCGAGTTCCTGGACCGGCTGCCGGCGTTGCGGGGCGGGTTCGACGTGCTCACCCCGGCGGCCCGGGACCGGCTGTTGCACACCGTCACCGACCGGCTCGGCGACCGGCTCGATCTGGTCCTGTCCGCCCCGCCCGAGCTGCTGGCCCGCTGGGCCGCCGCCGACGCGGCGGGCCGCGCCGTCCTGGTCGCCCGGGGCATCCCGATGCCGGGCCCGACGACCAACGTCGCCGACGCCGACGCCGACGCCGACGCCTCCACCGGAACCGCGTCGGAGACGCCGGCCGCCGGGCTCACCGCCACGGACCGCTGGCGGCTGCTGCTCGGCCGCCAACCCGACCGGTTGCCGGCCGACGCCCGCCGTTACGCCCGTGCCCTCGACGAGCTGTACGGGACGGGCCGGGGCGAGGGGGGCACCGACCTCGGCCAGGCAGCCGGCGGTGGCCAGGAGGCCTCCTTCCCGACCGCACGGGAGTGGGCCGCCGAACTCGAGGCACTGTTCGGCACCACCGTCCGCGAGGAGGTCGTCGCCCGCGCGGTGGAGAGCGGCCGTACCGACGTGCTCACCGAACTCGACCCGGCCGCGGTACGCCCCTCGATGGAGCTGCTGACCTCGGTGCTGTCGCTGGCCGGTGGGCTGCCCGAGGCACAGCTGACCCGGCTGCGTCCCCTGGTCCGGCGGCTGGTCGAGGAGTTGACCCGGCAGCTGGCCACCCAGGTGCGTCCGGCGCTGACCGGGTTGTCCAACCCCCGGCCGTCGCGCCGGCCCGGCGGCCGGATCAATCTCGCCCGGACGCTGCGGGCGAACCTGGCGCACACCCGGCGGCTCGACGACGGCCGGACGGTGGTGGTGCCGGAACGCCCGGTCTTCCACACCCGGACCCGCCGCGAGGCCGACTGGCGGCTGGTGCTGGTGGTCGACGTGTCCGGCTCGATGGAGGCGTCCGTGGTGTGGTCGGCGCTGACCGCCGCCGTCCTGGCCGGCGTGCCCACCCTGTCCACCCACTTCCTGGCCTTCTCCACCGAGGTGGTCGACCTGACCGACCGGGTCGACGACCCGCTGTCGCTGCTGCTGGAGGTACGCGTCGGCGGTGGCACGCACATCGCCGCCGGGCTGGCCCACGCCCGCTCGCTGGTGACCGTGCCGAGCCGCACCATCGTCGCGGTGGTCAGCGACTTCGAGGAGGGCTACCCGCTGGCCGGGCTGCTCGGCGAGGTCCGCACGCTGGCCGGTTCCGGCGTGCACCTGCTCGGCTGCGCCGCCCTGAACGACAGGGGAGTGCCCTGCTACTCGGTGCCGGTCGCCGAGCAGCTCGTCGCGGCCGGGATGCCGGTCGCCGCTCTCAGCCCGCTCGAACTCGCCCGCTGGGTGGGCGACCGCGTACGCGGAGGATCACGTTGACGGAGCGCACACCCACCACCGTGGACACCGACCGGCTGCCGCCGGTGCTGCCGGCAGTCACCGCCACGGCGGTGGCGACCCTGCCACCCCGGCTGCACCGGCGACTGGACGCCACCGTCGAACGGCTGGCCGGCGTACCGGTCGGTCGGGTCGACGGCGGGGTGTCGGTCGACTGCGGTCCCGAGGCCCTGGTCACCCTGACGCCCGGCCCGGCCGGCGCGGTCACCGACCCGGACCAGGCGCGGTGCAGCTGCCTGCTGGCCCCCCGCTGCCTGCACCGGACCGCGGTCCTGGTCGCCTGCCCGGTCGCCGACGAGGCCACCCGTCCGGCGTCCACCGCCGCCGCACCGTCCCGTCCGGAGGGGGCCGATCCGTCCGGTCCGGACAGCGCCGACCCGGTCGCCGGGCGGACGGGGAGGTCCCGGCGTACCGGGGAACCGGCCGGCGCGGACGGCCCGGCCGGTCGCGGCAGCGCACCGACGAAGGCGCAACGGGCCGCCGCCGGCGTGCTGTGGCGGGCCGCCGTCGCGGTGCTCGCGGCCGGCGTGCCGGCCGCCGGCGCGGTCCCCCAGGCCGAGCTGCTGCGGGCCGCGCACGGCGCCCGACTGGCCGGTCTGCCGCGCGCCGAGAGCGCCGCGCTGCGCACGGTACGGGGGCTGCGCGCCCACCGGGACCGACAGGCCGGTCACCGACTGGCCGAACTGGTCGAGGTGCTGCACGACCTGCTGTACGTGGCCGGCCGGCTGGCCGCCGGTGATCCCGACCCGGCGCTGGTCGGCGTCCTGCGGCGGTCCTACCAGCCGGACGGCACGCTGGAGGTGTACGGCGTCTGCCGGGAGCCGGTGATCAGCGCGACCGGGTACGCCGGGGTGGTCACCCACCTGGTCGCCGCCGACGGACGCCAGCTCTCCTTCGGCGACGTGAAGCCGGGCGGCCCGGAGCGGGCCCGCGACTGCGCGCGGGCGGTCACCGAGATGGGCGCGGTCGCGGTCAACCACGCGGTGCTGGCCCGGGGCGGCCTGCGGATCACCGGCACGACGGTCTCCCCGGACGGCCGGCTCGGTGCCGGCAAGGGCGTCCGGGCCACCCCGCTCACCGGGACCGACTGGTCCGTCGGGCCGCTCGCGGACCTGTTCGCCCGTCCGCTGGCCGAGGTGGTGGCCGCCCAACTCGCCGTCGACGATCCGGCGGACCCGGACCGGGCCGGGACCGCGCTGGTCGGTGCGGACCTGATGGTCGTGGGTGCCGTCGGTGACCAGGTGCTGGCCCGCGAGTTGGCGCCTGCCGCCGACGCCGGGGGAGAGCGCCCGCCGCTGCCGGACGGGCCGGTGATCCGGTTGGTGCCGGTCAGCTCCCATCCCGTGCTGTCCCACGTGGCGAACCTGCGGCGGCTCGCCTCCTGGCCGGGCCTGCGGATCCGGGTGGTCGGCCGGCTGGACCCGGACCGGGCCGGCACCCTGCGCCCGCTCGCGGTCGGCGCGGTGCCCGGTTCCGCCGCGACGCTGCGGCTGCCGGCGGACTGGCACGGGCGGGCGGACCTCGGCTACGACCGGATCCAGGGTGGCCACCTACCGCCACGTGATCCGGCCGCGACGACCGGGCCGGTGCTCGCCGTCGGTGCCGATGCCGATGCGGAGTCCCCGCTGTGGCGGGTCCGCCGGCTGGTGGAACTGGCCGTCTCCGGCGGTCGCCGTGCGGTCGGCGAGGCGGCGCGCGGCGAGGGCGCCTGGCTGGCCGGTCCGCTGCGCCGGGCCGGCTTCACCACCGCCGCCGCGGTGGCCACCGCACTCGCCGAGGAGTCCGACCGGCGCGGCCGGGACGCGTTCGGCCGGCTCACCGATCCCGACCCGGACCGGTACGCCTGGGCCTGGCTCGCCGCGACCGCCCACCTCGCCGCCACCGAGCGGGAGCTGATCCGTTCCTCGTGGACCGCCCGAGCATCGGCTGACCTGCCGGAACCCGGGACTGCCGGGGGCCGGGCGGCCGGTGGGCGGCGGGCCGGCTGACCGGCGCACGTGAGCCGGACCGCCGGTACCCCGGCGCCCGCCCGGATCCGGGCGGGCGCCGGGGCGCGGAAGCCGTGCCGCGCCGGGGCTGAATCATCCGATCGGTCGATGACCCCGGTGTATTTTTCCCGGGTCACTCCACTCCTCTACTGGTAGTCAGCCCTTCCAGAGGAGGAGCGCCATGAGGAGTATCCGGCTGTTGGCGGGCGTCGTCGTCGCGGTGGTGTCCGCCGTGACGGTGGCCGTGCCGGCACACGCGGCGGATCCGGTCGCCGCCGACACGGGACGGGACGGGACCGAGGCGGCGGTCCTCGCCTACAAGACGGTGTACCCGACGATCACGGACGGCGCCGCCACACTCGCGGCGACCCAGCAGGAGGCCCGTAAGCAGCTGCACGAGCAGTTGGCGAAGGATCCGCAGACGTACGGCGGGGGCTACTTCGACCCGCCGTCGGGGGTGACCCACGTGGCGCTGACCACGCAGGCGGGCGCGGATCGTGCCGTCGAGGCGGGACGGGCGCTCGGGCTCTCCGTCGCCGCGCGGGTGGTGGAGCGCAGCTACGACGAGTTGGAGCGGCTCGCGGAGACGGTCCGGGTCGGCACCGACGACCTCGCCGTCGTGGCCAAGCAGCGGGTGGGCGTCGAGGTGAGCACCAACACGGTGACCGTCGCCCTGACCGCGCAGGAGGAGGCCGGCCTGCCGAAGGGCGCGGTACCGAGCTGGGTCACCATCGTGCCGGCGAGCACCGACGCGGTCGAGGAGGACGTCTGCACGTCGCGGGCCAACTGCAACGACAGCCTGCGGGCCGGACTGGTGATCCGCCGCTCCGGCGGGGGCTGCTCGCTGGGCTTCACCGCCCGCAGCAGCGGCGTGCGGTGGGCGCTCACCTCCGGTCACTGCGGCGGTGGCTCGGTGACCAACTGGTCCACCGCCGGGACGCCGATCGGCCCGATGCACCCGGTGAACGCGCTCAACTCCGGCGCGGTCGACGCCGGGGCCATCCAGGTCACCAACGCCGGGTACGCGGCGGACACCCTCGGCCGGATCGCCATCTCCGGCTCGTCCTGGGTGCCGGTGAAGGGCCGGGCGCACACCATGTCGTTCATCTGGGTCGGCGACGTCGTCTGCGTCTCGGCGCGGTACGCGGCGCCCGCCACGTCCGGTAACCCGTGCGGGGTGGTCACCAAGACCAGCGACGCGGCGGTGCGCGGCCTGACCCGGTACGAGGGGTACGACCCGTGCCCCGGTGACAGCGGCGGCGGCGTCTACTGGCTCACGTCGTCCGGCAAGCGGTACGCGTTCGGCCTGCACAGCCGCAGCACGTCGGGGTGCAACGCGTCGCCGCGGAAGGCCTGGTTCAGCGCCCTGCCGAGGTTCTGGCCCGGCCTGTCCTACGACGTGGCCTGACCGGTCGCCGACCGACGCCGACGGGGGACCGGCCGGCTGGAGCCCGCTCGGGCCGGCCGGTCCCGTACCCGCTGGTCGGCGCGGGCCGGTGACGGGTCAGTCGGATAACCGCCAGTTCATAGAAACGCATCTACATTCTGATGTCTGCCGTCTAACATCTCCTCAGCTGATCGACATTGGTCGATCAAGCCTCACGTTCCGGAAGGACATGTCCAGATGGCTCTCCAGTCCTCCGCCAGGCAACGCTGGCGTCTCGGCGTCGCCACCACCGCAGTGGCCGCCGCAGTGGCGTTCGCCGCCCCCGCGACCGCGGCACCCGCCGACGGCGCCATCCTCCAGGCGGGCGGCGCCACCGCCGTCGCCGACTCGTACGTCGTGGTGCTCAAGGAGACATCGGTGGCCCGCACCGGGGTCGACGCCTCCGCCCGGAGCCTCGCCCGCCAGTACGGCGGGGCGGTCGCCCGCACCTACCAGCACGCGCTGCGCGGCTTCGAGGTCAGCCTCTCCGAGGCGGCGGCCCGCCGGCTCGCCGCCCACCCCTCGGTGAAGTACGTCCAGCAGAACCACCGGGTCAGCATCGCGGCCACCCAGTCGCCCACCCCCTCCTGGGGCCTGGACCGGGTGGACCAGCGCAACCTGCCGCTGAACAACTCCTTCACCTACCCGAACAACGGCTCGGGCGTGCGGGCGTACGTCATCGACACCGGGATCCGGTTCAGCCACGGCGACTTCGGCACCCGCGCGGTGAGCGGCTTCGACGCCATCGACGGCGGTTCGGCCGACGACTGCAACGGGCACGGCACGCACGTCGCCGGTACCGTCGGCGGCACCGCGTACGGCGTGGCCAAGGGCACCACCCTGGTCGGCGTCCGGGTGCTCAACTGCCAGGGCAGCGGCACCTACGCCCAGGTCGTCGCGGGCATCGACTGGGTGACCGGCGACCACGACCCGGGTGAGCGCGCGGTGGCCAACATGAGCCTCGGCGGCGGCTTCGACCAGGCCACCAACGACGCGGTGGCGGCGTCGATCGCCGACGGCGTCAGCTACGCCGTCGCGGCGGGCAACGAGTCCGGCGCCAACGCCTGCAACGTCTCGCCGGCCAGCACCCCGGCCGCCATCACCGTCGGGGCGACCGAGTCCAACGACGCGCGGGCGAGCTACTCCAACATCGGCACCTGCCTGGACATCTTCGCCCCGGGCAGCGCGATCACCTCGGCCTGGCACACCGGCGACACCGCCACCAACACCATCAGCGGCACGTCGATGGCCAGCCCGCACGTGGCCGGCGCCGCCGCCCTGGTGCTCGCGGCGAACCCGTCGTACACCCCGCAGCAGATCCGCGACAAGTTGGTCGACGACGCCACCGGCAACGTGGTGACCAACCCCGGCACCGGCTCGCCGAACAAGCTGCTCTACACCGGCAACGTCGTCCCGCCGACCCAGGACTTCAGCGTCGCGGTGACCCCGGCCGCCGGCTCGGTCAACCCGGGCGGCTCGCTCACCGCCACCGTCTCCACCACGACCACCGTCGGCAGCCCGCAGACGGTCAGCCTGACCGCCAGCGGCCTCCCGGCCGGCGCGACCGCCACCTTCAGCCCCGCGTCGGTCAGCACCGGCGCCTCGGCCACCCTGACCATCGCCACCGCCGCCAGCACCGGGCCGGGCACCTACCCGGTGACCGTCACCGCCACCGGGCCGGTGACCACGCAGAGCACGTCGTACGTGCTGACCGTCAACGGGCCGCCCGGCTGTTCGCAGACCAACAACACCGACGCCACGATCTCCGACAACAGCACCGTGGAGAGCGCGGTCACCATCTCGGGTTGCGCCGGTAACGCGTCGGCGGCCAGCACCGTGCAGGTGGCGATCGTGCACACCTTCATCGGTGACCTCGTGGTCAGCCTGGTCGCCCCGGACGGCACCGCCTACGTCCTGCACAACGGTACGGGCGGGTCGGCCGACGACATCAACCAGACCTACCCGGTGAACCTGTCGTCCGAGGTCTCCAACGGCACCTGGCGGCTGCGGATCCAGGACGCCGCCTCCGGTGACGTCGGCTACCTGAACACCTGGACGCTCAACCTGGGCGCCCCGGTCGTCCCGAGCTGCGGCGGCACCAACGGCACCGACGTGACCATCGCCGACAACAGCACGGTCACCAGCGCGATCACGGTCAGCGGGTGCGCCGGTAACGCGTCGGCGGCCAGCACCGTGCAGGTGGCGATCGTGCACACCTTCATCGGTGACCTCGTGGTCAGCCTGATCGCCCCGGACGGCACCGCCTACGTCCTGCACAACCGTGCGGGCGGGTCGGCCGACAACATCAACCAGACCTACCCGGTCAACCTGTCGTCCGAGGCCCGCAACGGCGTCTGGCGGTTGCGGGTGCAGGACGCCGCCTCCGGTGACGTCGGCTACCTGAACACCTGGACCCTCGGCCTGTAAACCCGTTCGACGCCGGTCACCCGGCTCGGCCGGTCGGCCCCCGCCCGCGACGTGCGGGGGCCGACCGGGTACCGCCGGGACAGCAGCCCGCCCGGCCGTCGGGGCATTGACAGCCGCCGTGGTGGCGTCGACACTGTGGCGACAACTCAAGACGCGTGTACGTGTGGGGGAAGTCCGGTCGAATTCCGGCGCTGGCCCGCAACGGTAGGCCGTCCAGGGGGTGACCCCGGCGGCGAGCCCGAATACCCGACGTATCCGCGAATCCCGCTCCTTCACCCGTCGTGGCCCACGGGTCGGAGTCCCGGCCGGCTGCCCACGTTCGCCAACCGTCCGGGATCTGACGACCACCGGGCCGGAAAGGCACGTGACGATGGTCGTCCGCCTGAGCCGGCACCACCTGCTCGCCCTCCTCTGCGGTCTTCTCGCCGCCCTCACGCTCGGTGCACCCGCCCTCGCCGCGCCCGCCCAGGCCGGCGCGAACCGCCCCGCCTCCGCAGCCGGTTGGCTGGCCCGGCAACTCGTCGACGGTGAACGCTTCGAGACCGTCTTCGACGGCGTCGCCTACCCCGACCCCGGACTGACCCTGGACGCGGTGTTCGCCTTCGCCTCGGCCGGCGTCGCCGACCACGCGGGCAACCGGGCCCTGAGCTGGGTCACCCGGCCGGACATCCGCGACGGCTACCTCGGCGACGGCACCACCGAGGCGTACGCGGGCGCTACCGCCAAGCTCACCCTCGCCGTCCAGGTGCGCGGCGGCGACCCGACCGCCGTGGGCGGCCTCGACCTGGTCAGCCGGCTGCGGTCACTCCAGGCACCGACCGGCCGGTTCACCGACCGGTCCGCGTACGGCGACTACAGCAACGCCTTCAGCCAGTCCTTCGCGATCCTCGCGCTGGCCCGGACCGCCGCCGGTGTCCCACCCACCGCGGGACAGTGGCTCGCCGGCACCCGCTGCCCCGACGGTGGCTACCCGCTGCTGCCCGCGCAGCCGACCTGCGTCTCCGACGTGGACGCCACCGCCCTGGCGGTGCAGGCGCTGCGGGTCGCCGGCCGACCCGCCGACGCCGCCGCCGGCATCCACTGGCTCGTCTCCGTGCAGCGCACCGACGGGGGCTTCACCAACGCGGCCGGCACCGCGAACGCGAACAGCACCGGTCTGGCCGCCCAGGCGCTCCGGGACGGCGGCCGACCGCTCGCCTGGGCCAGGGCCCGAGGATTCCTGGTCGGGCTCCAGGTCGGCTGCGCCGGTGCGCCCGCCGACCGGGGCGCGGTCGACGTCGACGGCGGCACCCTCGACCGGGACACCGTCAACCGGGCGACCGCCCAGGCCGTCCTGGGCCTGACCGGCGTCGGCTACCCCCGGCTCTCCGCCGTCGGCGCCGATGCGCACGCCCCCACCCTGCCCTGCCGATGAACCGCCGAGAAACCCTGCCGACAGAAGGAGAACCCGTGTCCCGCTTCCGTCCCTCCCGTCGTGGCTGGCTCGTCGGCCTGATGGCCGCCGTCCTCGCCACCGCCGGCCTGACCGCCGCCGAACCCGCCCCACGGCCCGCCCAGGCCGCCGCCTGCACCGGCACCTCCGGTGTCACCGTCGTGGTGGACTTCACCGCGCTCGGCGGGGGAGTGTCGGTCGCCTGCGCACTCGGCGACCCGGCCACCGGGCTGGCCGCCCTGCAGGGCGCCGGCTTCACCGTCACCGGCACCCAGCGCTGGGGACTGGCCTTCGTCTGCCGGATCAACGGCCTGCCGACCTCCGCGACGGACCCGTGCGTCAACACCCCGCCGGTCACGGCGTACTGGTCGTACTGGCACGCGCCGAGCGGCGGCGCCTGGTCCTACAGCAGCTCCGGCGCGGGCAGCTACAACCCCGCACCCGGCAGCGTCGAGGGCTGGTCCTTCGGTTCGGGAGCGGCACCGAGCATCCCCGCCCCCTGACCGGCGGCCACCCGCACCGAACGCGGTGACCGGGTGCCGGCACCTTTCTTCTGGCGTCACGTGACGACCGGACGCTATCGTGTCGGCACCCGGGTCCATCCGGGACAACTGCATACGTCCTGAGTGGGGGGAAGCCGGTAGAAGCCGGCGCTGACCCGCAACCGTGAGCGAGGCCCACCTCGCGAGCCGGAACACCCCGCCCGGGACGAGCGGCTTCCACTGTCGAGGTCTACAGGGTGAAGTCCGGCCACCGCCGAGGCCCGTCACCCCGCTCACGATGCACGCGAGCGGGTTCTTCGGATCCGAGGTGCCCTCCGGAGCTCACCGACCGCTCTGCGAAAGGCACCCAGCATGCCCCTGTCCCCGCTCCGACGTCCCGGTATCGGCGTCGCGGCGACGACCGCGCTCGTCGCGCTCGCCGCCACCGCCCCCGGCCTCGGCCTCGCGGCCCCGTCCAGCACGGCCGACCCGGCCGCCGCCCGCGCCGGTGCGAGCTGGCTGGCCGACGAGTTCACCGACGGGGCGCTGCCCGGCCCGTTCGGCGGCCAGGACTGGGGCCTGACCGTCGACGGTCTGCTCGCGTTGACCGCCGCCGACGTGGCCGAGCCGACTCGCCGTGCGGCCACCGATCAGGTCGCCGCGCACGTCCGGTCGTACAACAGCTACGACGACTACGGCATCGAGGGCTTCACCGACGGCGGTGCGACCGCGAAGCTGCTCTACGCCGCCACCGCCGCCGGTGCGGACCCGACCGACTTCGGCGGCTGGGACCTGCGCGCGGAGACCCTGGCCCTGGTCGCCGGAGCGGACAGCGGCGACCAGCGGGGCCGGATCACCAGCCGGACCAACGAGGCCAGCGGACCCGACGCCAGCAACACCTTCGACCAGGCGTTCACCGTGCTCGGGCTGGCCCGCAGCGGTGACCTTCCGCAGGACCCCGTGGACTTCCTTCTCCGCCAGCAGTGCGCGGCCGGGGGCTTCCGGCTGTACCCCGACGCCGGGGACAAGCCGACCTGCGACACCCAGGCCGCACCGACCCTCGACGTGGACTCGACCGCCATGGCGGTGCAGGCCCTGCTGACCGCGGCCGAGGAGGGGGCCACCGGCGCCGCCGACGCGGCCCGACGCGGCGCCGACTGGTTGCTGACCCAGCAGCACGCCGACGGTTCGTTCGGCGGTTCGGGCCCGACCACCGGCACGAACGCCAACAGCACCGGTCTGGCCGGGCAGGCCCTCGCCGCGGCCGGACGGGACACGGCAGCCGACCGGGCCGCCGTCGCCCTGGTCGCGCTGCAACTGACCACCGCGACCGGCGGGGCAGCCGCCGCCGACGCCGGTGCGATCGCCTACAACGCCGAGTCCCTGGCGGCGGCCCGGGGGGCCGGACTGGGGGAGAACGACCGCGACCAGTGGCGTCGGTCCACTGCCCAGGCGCTCCTCGGCCTGGCGCAGGTGCCCCTCGGCCGGATCGGACTCGACCCGCCCTCCTCGCCGAGCCCCAGCCCGAGCGTCTCCGTCTCACCCTCCCCGAGCGGTTCACCGACGCCGTCCGGCTCCGCCACACCCACCCCGACACCGAGCCTCACCGACAGCCCGGTCCCGCCGACCCCGACGTCGACCGCGTCGACCCCGTCCGCCGCACCGAGCACCACACCGGCCGGGGGCGGGACGGGCGGACTGCCCACCACCGGCGCCTCCGTCGTCACGTACCTGCTGGTGGCGCTGCTGCTCATCGGCGGTGGTACGGCGCTCGTGGTGGTCACCCGCCGGCGGACGACGTGACCGCCGGAATCCGGTTCCCGGCGGTCACCGGGGCGGTCCGGCTCACGGCGGTCCCCGTGGCCGTGGCCGCCGCCCTGGTCGTGCCGAGCCCGGCCCGCGCCGCCGGCACCGCCGGTCCCTGCCCGGACGCCTCCGGGGTCACCGTCGTGGTCGACTTCAACGAACTCGGCGGCGGAACGGTGGTCCGCTGCGCCCCGGGCGCCCAGGCGACCGGCCTGGCGGCACTGAAGAACGCCGGCTTCTCGGTCACCGGCACCCTCCGCTGGGGTGAGGGCTTCGTCTGCCGCGTCGAGGGCAAGCCGTCGGTGGCGACCGAGAAGTGCGTGGACACGCCACCGGCCAACGCCTACTGGTCCTACTGGCACGCCGACAACGGCGGCAGCTGGCGCTACAGCGACAAGGGCGTGCTGAACCGCAGGCCGCCGGCCGGCAGTTTCGAGGGCTGGTCGTTCTCCCGGGACCGCAGCCCCGACGACGCGCCCCGCCCCGGCGTGGCACCGACCCGACCGGCGCCGCCCCGCCCGACGACGTCCCCACCCGTTCCGCCCGGCGGGGCGACCCCACCGGTTCCCCCCGGCCCGTCCCAGCCGGGGCGGCCCGTGCCGACGGGAGCACCCGGCCCGTCGGCGGCCACCACCGCCCCGGCCACCGCGTCGGCACCGGCGACACCGACCGCGCCGGCCCCCACGGGCCTGCCGGCCGCCCCGGGAACCGGCGAACCCGCCGCCGCCCCGCCAGGTGGCCCCGCCGACGCGCCGGTCACCACCGACGTCGCCGCGCGGCACGACGACGGGCTCCCCCTGGGCACGGTGGCCGGAGTGCTGCTGCTGGTGGCACTGGCCGGCGGCGGGATCCTCGCCGCCCGACGCCGGCGCGCCACCGACCCGGATGGCTGACCGTGCCACCGTCACCGGGGCACCCGCTCCGGTGCCGGTTCCCCGCGTCGGGGCAGCCGGGTCCCGCCTGCCCCGGGCCCTGCATCCCGGCGCCTGGTGGCTGTGGGCGCTCGGACTCGCCACCGCGGCCAGTCACACCACGAACCCGCTGCCCCTGGCCCTGCTGATCGGCACCGCCGCGTTCGTGGTCGTCCGCCGTCGGGGCGACGCCCCGTGGGCGTTGGCGTTCCGGATGTACCTCGTGCTCGGCGCGGTGATCGTCGCGATGCGGGTGGTGTTCCGCGTCGTCTTCGGCGGTGGCCAGGGCGAGCACGTCCTGCTCCGGCTTCCGGAGATCCCGCTGCCGGAGTGGGCGGCGGGCATCCGGCTGTTCGGGCCGGTGGCCGTCGAGGAACTCCTCGGCGGGTTCTACGACGGCCTCCGACTGGCGACCATGCTGATCTGCCTCGGCGCCGCGAACGCCCTGGCGAATCCGAAGCGACTGCTCAAGGCGGTCCCCGGGGCGCTCTACGCGGTGAGCACGGCGGTCGTGGTGGCCCTGTCGGTCGCCCCGCAACTGGTGGAGAGCGTGCTGCGGGTACGCCGGGCGCGACGCCTGCGCGGCGGCTCTGGGAGGGGACTGCGCGCGCTGCGCGGCGTCGCCCTGCCGGTCCTCGTCGATGCCCTGGACCGCTCCGTGGCGCTGGCCGCCGCGATGGACTCCCGTGGTTACGGCCGGACGGCCGCCGTACCCGCCGGTCGGCGGGCCGGCACCGGCGCGTTGGTGCTCGCCGGCCTGGTGGGTGTCTGCGTCGGTGTGTACGGGCTGCTCGACGGCACCGCCCCGGAGTACCTGGGCGGGCCGATGCTGCTCGGCGGCCTGGCGACCGCCCTGGCCGGGATGCTGGTCGCCGGCCGCCGGGTGGTCCGCAGCCGCTACCGGCCGGACCGCTGGCGGCTCGCGGAGCTGACCGTGGCCGGCTGCGGGCTGGCCGCCGCAGCGCTGGTCATGCTGGCCGGATCGGTCCACCCGGCCCTGCTCTACCCGCCGGTCAGCCCGCTCGACTGGCCGGAGCTGACCCCGCTGGTGGCACTGGCCGTGGCGGTCGCCGTGGCACCCGCCTGGCTGGCACCCCCACCCGCCGTGGCCCGGCCCGGCACCCCCGGAGGCGGACGATGATCGAATTCGACCGGGTGACGGTCCGGTACGCCGGAAGCGACACGCCGATGCTCCGGGACGTGACGCTCCGCATCGACGAGGGGGAGTTGTGCCTGGTCGTCGGTCGGACCGGCGCCGGCAAGTCGACCCTGCTGCGGGCGATCAACGGGCTGGTGCCGCACTTCACCGGCGGCACCCTGCACGGCACGGTACGGGTGGACGGCCGCGACACCCGCGATCACCCCCCGCGTGACCTGGCCGACGTCGTCGGTGTCGTCGGACAGGATCCGCTGGCCGGCTTCGTCACCGACACCGTCGAGGAGGAACTCGCCTACGGCATGGAGCAGCTCGCCCTGCCGGCCGCGGTCATGCGCAAGCGGGTCGAGGAGACCCTGGACCTGCTGGGCATCGCCGAGCTGCGGCACCGGCCGTTGCGGACCCTCTCCGGCGGGCAGCAGCAGCGGGTCGCCATCGGCGCGGTCCTCACCAGCCATCCCCGGGTCCTGGTGCTCGACGAGCCGACCTCCGCGCTGGACCCCACCGCCGCCGAGGACGTCCTCGCCGCCGTCACCCGCCTGGTCCACGACCTCGGCGTCACCGTCGTCCTCGCCGAACACCGGCTGGAACGGGTGGTCCAGTACGCCGACCGGCTGGTCCACCTCCCCGGGGACGGCCGGGCGGTCGACGGGGACCCGGCGACCGTGCTCGCCGACGCCGACATCAGCCCTCCGCTGGTCGAACTCGGCCGGCTCGCCGGTTGGACACCGCTGCCGCTGTCGGTCCGCGACGCGCGCCGACGGGCGTCGACCCTGCGTCGGCGTCTCGCCGGCACGGCACCACCCACGATCCCCGTTGTCGCGGACTCCACACCGGTCCTGACCGCCCGGGGGGTCGTCGTGCGGTACCCGGGAACGGTCGCCGTGGCCGGCGTCGACCTCGACCTGCACCCCGGCCGGATCGTCGCCCTGATGGGCCGTAACGGGTCCGGCAAGTCCAGCCTGCTCTGGGCCATCCAGGGCAGCGGGCCGCGGCAGGGCGGCACGGTCACCGTCACCGGTCCCGACGGCGCGGTCGACCCGAGGAGCGAGCCGGCGGACCGGGCCCGCCGCCGGGTCGGACTCGTTCCGCAGACCCCCGGTGACCTGCTCTACCTCGACACCGTGGCCGCCGAGTGCGCGCAGGCGGACCGGGAGTCGGGCGCACCGGCCGGCACCTGCCGGGCGCTGGTGGACGACCTCACCCCCGGCCTGCCCGGCGACCGCCACCCCCGGGACCTGTCCGAGGGGCAGCGGCTCGGGCTCGCGCTCGCCGTCCAGCTCACCGCCGCCCCGCCGGTGGTCCTGCTCGACGAGCCGACCCGGGGACTGGACTACCTCGCCAAGCGTCAGTTCGCCGCCCTGGTACGCCGGCTGGCCGCCACCGGTCGGGCGGTGGTGGTGGCGACGCACGACGTCGAACTCGTCGCCGGCCTCGCCGACCGGGTGCTGGTCATGGCCGAGGGGGAGATGGTGGCCGAGGGTACGGCCGCCGAGGTCATGCTCGCCTCCCCGGCGTTCGCCCCGCAGGTGGCCAAGGTCCTGGCGCCGGAGCCCTGGCTGACCGTGGACCAGGTCGCCACCGCGCTGGCCCGCTCCGGGGCACCGGCATGAGCGTGATCCGGGTCGCCCCCCGCACGGCCGTCGTCCTGGTCCTCGCCTCGGCCGCCGCGCTGGCCACCTTCGCCTGGCCGTTCGTCGTCCCCGCCCAGGCGGAGAGCACCGCGCGGACCGGCGAGGCACCCCTCGTCCTGGTCGTCATGCTGCCGGTGCTGGTGGCGCTGGTACTCGCCGAACTCAGCTCCGGCGGCATCGACAGCAAGGCCCTGGCGATGCTCGGTGTCCTCGCCGCGGTCAACGCCGCGTTGCGTCCGCTGGGGGCCGGCACCGCCGGTATCGAGACGGTCTTCTTCCTGCTCGTCCTCGCCGGTCGCGTCTTCGGTCCGGGCTTCGGGTTCCTGCTCGGCGCGATCTCGCTGTTCGCCTCCGCGCTGCTGACCGCCGGGGTCGGGCCGTGGCTGCCGTTCCAGATGCTCGCCGCCGCCTGGGTCGGTCTCGGTGCCGGCCTGCTGCCGCGACGACCCCGGCGCAGAGCCGAGATCGCCCTCCTCGCCGGCTACGGCGCGGTCGCCGCCTACGGGTACGGCCTGCTGATGAACCTGTGGTTCTGGCCGTTCAGCACCGGTGCGGACACCCAGCTCTCCTACGTCGCCGGCGCGCCGGTGCTGGAGAACCTGCACCGGTTCGCCGTCTTCACCGCGGTCACCTCGACCTTCGGCTGGGACACCGGTCGGGCGATCACCACGGCGGTGGCGATCGTCCTCGCCGGACCCGCGGTGCTGACCGCGCTGCGCCGGGCGTCCCGCCGCGCCGCCTTCGGCGCGCCGGTCACCTTCGCCGAGGCGGACCGGCCGGACACCGTGCCGCCCCCGGCCGACCGTTCAGCCGACCGGAGCGGGCCGGCGCCGGTGGTCACCGGCGGCGACCGGCCGGCACCACCGCACCCGCACCCCCGCGATCCGTGACGGGACCGGTTCGCGGGTCAGCCCCGCAGGAGCCGTCGGCGTCGTCGCCGATCGGGACGACCGTCCATCGTGGGTGGACCGGGGCGGGTCGCGGCCGTGATCGCGAAGAAGAGCAGGGTTCGTTACTATTGGCCTTTCGCAAGCCCGGTGCGCATCATGCACCGGAAAGATTCCTATCGTAGCGGTGGCGCCGGATACGTCACGTGTCGGCGAGGAAGGGCGACAATGGAGCGGCCGGAGTGGGCACCAGACGATGTTGATCTCAGCCGGCCGAGTGTCGCCCGGGCCTACGACTACTGGCTCGGCGGCTCGCACAACTTCGAGGTAGACCGGGAGTTCGCCCGTCAGGCGCTCGCGGCGGTGCCCGATCTGCGCCTGGTGGCGCGGGCGAACCGGGAGTTCCTGCACCGGGCGGTGCGGTTCATGCTCGACCAGGGCGTCCGGCAGTTCCTGGACATCGGGTCCGGCATCCCGACGGTCGGCAACGTCCACGAGATCGCCCAGCAGGTGGATCCGGACGCCCGGGTGGTCTACGTGGACATCGACCCGGTGGCGGTGGCGCACAGCACCCAGATCCTCGCGGGCCAGCCGAACGCGGTGGCCCTGCTCGAGGACCTGCGCCGCCCCGAGGCCATCCTCGGCCATCCGGAGACCCGCCGCCTGCTGGACCTCGATCGGCCGGTCGGTCTGCTGCTCGTCTCGGTGGTGCACGCGGTGCCGGACGAGGACGACCCGTACGGTCTGGTCAAGCGGCTGTGGACGGCGCTGGCCTCGGGCAGTTGCGTGGCGATCAGCCATGTCACCACCGACAGCCGGCCGGACGAGATGGGAGAGGGCGCCCGACTGAGTGGCCGGACCAGCACGCCCGTCACCGCCCGCACCCGCTCCCAGGTGGAGGATCTCTTCGCCGGCCTCGATCTGGTGGAACCCGGTGTGGTCTGGTCACCGCTGTGGCGGCCCGAGACGCCGGCCGACGTCGGGGAGCGTCCCGAGCGGATGAGCTTCTACGTCGGAGTCGGACGCCGCAGGTGAGCGATCGGCCCGGTACCCACGGGGACGACGACCGGCGCCGACAGGACGTCGAGGAGTTCGCCCGGGTGTGGGCGACCGCGTTGCACCGGGCCCACTACGTGCCGATCAGCGCCGAGGAGCGGCATCGGATCGTCCGCCGGCTGACGGACCGCCTGGTCGCCGACCTGCTCACCGGAGCGGCCGATCCGGGCGGCGGCCAGCGGATCGGCGCCGATCTCGTGGCAGCGGGCTTCGGATCACCCGAGGCGCTCGGTCGGACGATCGCGATCATCGGGTCGCGGCTGCTCACCGATCTGCGGATGCCGGCCGACCCCACGCTCACCGCTCGGCTGTCCGGGCTGCTCGCCGAACTCTCGATCGGCTTCGCGTCGGCCGCGCACGACCGCAGCCTCCAGGCGCAGGACCTGGTCCGGCTGGCCGCGCTGGCGGCACACTCGCGGGCCGAGGAGGCGCTGCGGGTCAGCGAGGCCCGGTTCCGCCGCTTCGCCACCCACGACCAGTTGACCGGACTGCCCAACCTGACCCTCTTCGCCGAGCGGTTGGCGAGCGTGGCCGCCGGCACGCCGGTCGGCCGGGCCGGCGTCTGCTGCCTCGACATCGACGACTTCGCGGCGGTCAACGACGTGCTCGGGCACGAGGTGGGCGACCTGCTGCTCCGGGACGTCGCCGGCCGGCTCGGGGCGATCGCCGACCGGCGGGGCGACCTGGTGGCCCGCCTGGACAGCGACCGGTTCGCGATCCTGGTCGCCGGCACCACCTGCGCCGAGGACATGAACAAGATCGCTGATCGGGCGCTCGCCGCGCTGGCCCCTCCGTTCCACGTCGCGGGCACCGAGGTGCCGCTGACGGCGAGCGCGGGGGTCGCCGAGGGGCCCCTCCAGGACGGCAGCGCCGCATCGTTGATGCGGGCCAGCGAGATCGCGTTGCACTGGGCCAAGGCGGACGGGAAGGCGACCTGGCGCCAGTTCGACCGGGACCGCAGCGACGCCGACGCCGAGCGGTACCGGTTGTCGGCGGCCATGCCGGCGGCCCTGCGCCGGGGCGAGTTCACCCTCGCCTACCAGCCCATCGCGGACCTCCGGTCCGGGCGGCTGGCCGGGGTGGAGGCACTGGCCCGCTGGCATCATCCCCGGCTGGGCCTGCTGAGCGCCGCCCGGTTCATCGAACTCGCCGAACGCACCGGTCTCGTCGTGCCACTCGGCAACCACCTGCTCGGTCAGGCGTGCCGCCAGGCCAGCCGCTGGCAGCGCCGCCAACCGGGGCTGTACGTGAGCGTGAACGTGTCGGTGCGCCAGCTCCAGCAGGGCGGCATGGCCGGGACGGTCTCGCAGGTCCTCGACCGGACCGGCCTGCCGCCGGACCTGCTCCAGCTCGAGGTCACCGAG
Source organism: Micromonospora sp. NPDC023956 (assembly GCF_040639195.1). Taxonomy (NCBI): domain Bacteria; kingdom Bacillati; phylum Actinomycetota; class Actinomycetes; order Micromonosporales; family Micromonosporaceae; genus Micromonospora; species Micromonospora sp. NPDC023956. The sequence goes on along the minus strand of NZ_JBEZZN010000001.1, from coordinate 539,510 downwards.
CAGGCGGTGATCGAACTGTCCGGGGCGGTGGCGGACACGCTGAGCGCGTTGATGACACTCGGCGTCCGGATCGTCATCGACGACTTCGGCGTGGGATACGCGAACCTGGCCAACCTCCGCGCCCTACCCCTGCACGGCCTCAAACTCGACGCCAGCCTGACCCGTGCGTCGACATCGGCGTTCGGGCCCGCCGCGACCTCCCGCCCCGGCACGGACGACGACTTCCTCACCACCGTCGTGTCGCTCGGCCACAAGCTCGGCCTCACCGTGACCGCCGAGGGTATCGAGACCGCCGAGCAGGCCCACCGCCTCACCGCCACCGGCTGCGACAACGGGCAGGGATGGTACTTCGGTCGCCCGGTCCCGCCCGGCGAGATCACCGCCCGCCTCGTGGCCCGGAACCACCCGACGCCCACCACGTAGGTCCCGGGGAGCGGAACGGGCGTCTACCGGCCGGTGCCGGCCGCCTGGGGGGCGAACACCACGCTCCACGGGCGCGCGGTCTCCACCTCGGGAACGGCCATCGGCTCCGGACAGCCCTCGTCCAACGTCGCGGCGGCGATCTCCGCGAACCGCCGGGCGGCAGGGTGCGGGGACTGCGCCGGCCAGGCGGTGGACGTGGTCCGGTACAGCGGGTGACCGGTGACGGGCCGCCAGACCACGCGTACCTCGCGGCGCGCGACGCCCTCCGGCTCGAACGCGACGCCGTGGCCGGCGAGCACCAGCCCCAGCGCGAACTCCGGGTTGCGGGCGTGCCGGATCCGCGCCGGTGCGAAGCCGGACCGGCGGCAGACGTCGACGACGTGGTCGTGCCAACCCGGCGCGGTGGCGCGGGGCGGCAGGACGAGACCGTGACCGACGAGATCGGCCAGCCCGACCTCGGTCCGGCGGGCCAACGGCGACACGCGTGGCAGGACCACCCCGAGCCGGGTCCGGGAGGTCGGGCCGAACCGCAGGTCCGGGGCTTCCACCGGCTGATGCACCAGGCCGACGTCGAGTTGGGCGTCGGCGAGCATCCGCAGCTGCTCGCCGGTGGTCAGCTCCTGGAGGTCGACGTCGAGGCCGGGCACCTGCTCGGCGAGGCGTCGCAGGAGGGCCTGGAGGGTGACGGCGGGCGTCTCCGGCGGTACGCCGGCGCGCAGTGTCCCCAGCGTCCCGTCCCGCACCATGCGCAGCAGCGCGCGCATCCGTTCCTCGCCGGCCAGCAGCCCGCGCGCCTCGTCGAGGAGCAGCCGGCCGGCGGGGGTGAGGGCGACCCGGCGTCGGGAGCGGTCGAACAGCGTCACGTCCAACTGCCGCTCCAGCCGCTGGATCGCCTGACTGAGCGGGGGCTGCGCGATGCCGAGTTCCTCGGCCGCCCGGCCGAAGTGCAGTTCCTCCGCCACCACCAGGAAGTAGCGCAGGTGCCGCAGGAGATCCATCTCTCGACAGTACGCGGGCCACGGCGGCTACCGTGGCGGCGTGTTGGCCACGGAGATCCTCGACCGGGTGGGCGTCGACGCCCGGGTGCACGCCGTCGACGTCGACACCGGCCGGGAGGTCGGGATGCGCGCCGACGAGCAGGTGGTGATCGCGTCGGTGTTCAAGATCCTGCTGGTGCTGGAGTTCGCCCGGCAGGTCGTGGCCGGGCAGGTCGACCCCACCGAGCGGGTGCTCGTCCGCCACGAGGACCGGTTGGGCGGCTGGGGTACGGCCGGGTGCGCCGACGACGTGGAGCTCTCCCTGCGTGACCTGGCGTACTTCACCATGTCGGTCAGCGACAACACCGCCGCCGACCTGCTGCTGCGCCGGGTGGGCCCGGACGTGGTGCCGCTGCTCGCGACGGAGCTGGGACTCGTGCGGACCAGGGTGGTCGGCGGGCCGCGACAGGTGCTGGAGTCGATGTTCGCCGACGTGGGCGCGACGGACGCCGCCGGGTTCGCCCGCATCTTCGGCACCCTGTCCGAGGAGCGGATCCGGACCCTGCGGGTCTTCGATCCGGAGCACACCACCTCCAGCACCGCGCGGGAGATCACCCGGCTGCTGACCCTGATCTGGCGGGACGAGGCGGGCCCGCCCGCCGCGTGCGCCATGGTGCGTGACCTGATGGCCCGGCAGATGTTCTGGACCCGGCTGCCGTCCGGTTTCCCGCCCGAGGTGCGGGTGGCGGCCAAGACCGGCACGCTGCCGGGGCTGCACATCGAGGCGGGGGTGGCGGAGTACCCGGACGGCGGCCGGTACGCCATCGCGGTCTTCGCCCGCACGCAGCGGTTGGACGCCCGCCGGATCGACGTGGACCTGGCGATGGGTGAGGCCGCGCGGGCAGCGGTCGAGGCGCTGCGCGCGATGTGAGCCACGCCTCCGCCCGCCTCCGGCCCGGACCCGCTGGGCAGCACCGATACGCGACGGGATATGGACGGTGCGGCCCGATCGTCTTGGACGTGCCGGTTCGGGCGGTGCTTCGCTGCCCGCCATGACCGATTCACGACTGGGCCGCCGCCGCTTACTGGGTACCGCCGTCGGCGCGGCCGTCGCCACCGTGGCCACCGACTCCGTCCTCCCCTCCACCGCGCCGGCTGCGCCGGGCCGCCGCGACCCGGGTGGCCCCGCCGTCACGTACCGCTGGCTGGGCACCTCCGGGTGGCGCGTCGACATCGGCGGGAAGACCGTCCTGGTGGACCCGTACCTCAGCCGCTTCGGGACCGGGCTGTTCGAGCCGCCGTTCGACCCGGCCACCAGGCTGACCGTCGACCCCCGCCGCGTCGCGGAGCACGCCGGCACCCCACAGACGATCCTGGTCACCCACACCCACTGGGACCACTACAACGACGTACCGCACATCGCCGGGCAGTCCGGTGCGCGGGTGTTCGGCACGCTCACCGCGTACCACCTCGGACTGGCCTACGGCCTGCCCACCGCCCAGCTCAGCCCGGTCCGGGGCGGCGAGGTGCTGGACTTCGGCGACTACACCGTCGAGGTGGTGGCGTCGCTGCACAGCCGCAACGCCTCGTACTCGATGGCCTTCCCCGGGGTCCGCGCCGCGGTCCCGCCCCGGCCGGAGACGATCGCGGACCTGCCGGAGGGCGACACGCTCGCGTTCCAGCTGACCCCGCGCGGCGGACCGTCGGTGTTCTTCATGGGCGCGAGCGACTTCGCCGAGCGCAACCTCGCCGGGCTGGCCCCCGACGTCGCGATGGTCGCGGTGCCGAACACCGACGTCACCCACGAGTACGTGCCGCGCCTGCTGGGCGCCCTCGACCGGCCCGCCACCGTGGTGCCGGTGCACTGGGACAACTTCGAGACGGAGCTGGAGAACCCGCCTCCGGTCACCCCGGGCGACCGGGAGCGGCTGGACATCTTCGTCGCCGCCGTGCGCAGGGTCGCGCCGCGTACCCGGATCCTGCTGCCGCGCTACCTGACCCCGTACACCTTCGGGTAGCGCGCGGGCCGGGCCCGGCCGTGGCGATCCGTCCGACCGCCGAGGCGTCGCGGGGCCGGCCGCCGCTCCCGGGAAGCCGGGCGGGGCGCTGCCCGCGCGGAGCGGCCGGACGCGGTCGAGGGTCGGCACGGATGGGGGTTGTCGCCGACCGGGATACATCGTATTCTCCATCGAACTAGTAGGGATTTTGAGCGAGCGGGGACCGCGTGGGTCACCACGCCCCCCGCTCTGCTCGCAGGTGGCACGCGGAGGAGCTACGCCATGCGGATCACAGCGCGTGCCGACCACGCCGTGCGGGCGACGGTCACCGCGGCCGTCGGCGCCGGTGACACCCTCCGCGTCGGGCCGGCCCGCCGGACACCGTGCCGGAACTGCCACCAGAACAGGTCGCCCACCAGGGCGTAGCCGCCGCCCGCCTGCGCCGTGGCAGGCCCGGAGCACCGGCGATCGCGAAGTGCCCGTTCACCTCACCCTGACCGAACCACCCGGCGGACGACACGGTCCGGTCGACCTGCCACCCCCTCACGACTGGCGGTAGACATGCGAAAACTCATCCTCCTCGCGCTGGTCGGCCTCGGCGCCCAGCTCGTCGACGGCAGCCTCGGCATGGCGTACGGCGTCACGTCGACAACGCTGCTGCTGGCCATCGGCACCAACCCGGCGGCGGCGTCGGCCACCGTGCACCTTGCCGAGATCGGCACCACCCTCGTCTCCGGCGCCTCGCACTGGCGGTTCGGGAACGTGGACTGGCGGGTCGTCTGGAAGATCGGCATTCCCGGTGCGGTCGGTGCCTTCGCCGGCGCCACCTTCCTGTCGAGCCTGTCCACCGAGACTGCCGCGCCGTTGATGTCGATCATCCTGCTCGCGCTCGGGCTCTACATCCTGATCCGGTTCACCGCACTGGGTCTGCCCAAGGGCAACCTCGGCAAGCCGCTGCGGAAGCGTTTCCTCGCCCCGCTGGGTGTGGTGGCCGGCTTCGTCGACTCCACCGGCGGCGGCGGCTGGGGCCCGGTCGGCACCCCGGCCATCCTGGCCAGCGGTCGTCTCGAACCGCGCAAGACCATCGGCTCGATCGACACCAGCGAGTTCCTCGTCGCCGTCGCCGCCAGCATCGGGTTCATCGTCGGTATCGGCAACGAGGGCGTGAACTTCGCCTGGGTCGCCGTGCTGCTGATCGGTGGCACCATCGCCGCGCCGATCGCGGCCTGGCTGGTCCGGCACATTCCGCCGCGCGTGCTCGGCTCGGCGGTCGGCGGGGTCATCATCCTGACCAACACCCGCACCCTGCTGCGCAGCGACTGGATCGACGCGCCCGACGGTGTCCGCTACGCCTTCTACGCCGTCATCTACGCCGTCTGGGCCGCCGCCCTGGCGTACTCGATCCGCCAGTACCGCGCCAACCGGGACGAGGAACGCCGCGTCATCGCCGAGACCGAAGCCGCTGCGGCGGCCGACCCGTCGAACGAGAAGAGCAGCACCCCGACCGGGTGACCCGGCACCACACCGGACGACGCTGATCGGCCCCACCGGAGGACGGCGGGGCCGATCAGCGTCTGCGTCCACCCGCTGTCCCGACGGCTGCTCACGGAGTTACCGCGTCCGCCGCCGGTGGCGGTACGCGGGTCAACCCACGGGGAAATCGTCCGGGTCGACGGTGCTGGTGCTGGCGTTGCCGCCGACCACCGGCGTGAGGGAGAGCGACCAGCTGGTGTACGTCCGCGAGGTGGTGCGGAACGTGAGCGGGTCGTCGAACTTCTCGAAGTCGCAGTCCCGGCTGAAGGCCTTGCTCCTGGCGTCCCAGTCCTTGCCGCTGGCCATGAAGATCTGGTATGTCCCGTCCCGGACACCGCGTACCGTGAAGGTGCTCTTGCCACGGACGTAGACCCGGGTGACCGCGGTCTTGCCCCGGACGATGCCGATCACCGCGTCGGCACCACCATTTTCGATCTTGAGCTGGCCGAGGCCACCCTTGGTCCGCTTGACGTAGGAGCCGTTGCTCAGCCGCCGGTTGCCGTCCCTGGTCTCCTTCGGGACGAAGGAACCGACCCGGTACGCCCGCGTCTGATCCGCGGTCGCCAGTGCCTGCGCGGCGGCCCGGAGCTGGTCGGCGGCCGTCTCCCGGCTGATCCGCGCGACCGCCGCCGGCCCGAGGCAGGCCTGCCCCGACGGGGTGGCGGTCAGGGCGGTGGCCAGACCGTCCAGTGCCTCGATGAACGTCCCGTGGGCGGTGGCCACGCTCGCCGGCGGCACCAGGGCGTCCAACGCCCGCCGCTGCTCGGCGGCGGTCGTCGCCAGCGTGGACGTCGCAGCGGCCACCGCCGTGGGGCCCTTCGCGGCGGCGAGGGTCCGGAAACCCGTGAGCAACGCCTGGTCGGTGCTGGTCAGCGTCGTCTGGTACTGGTCCGGGGTCATCGGCGCGACACTCGGGGAGGAGGCGACCGACGGTGCGGCGGAGCGGCCTCCGGTGGTCGGCGGGCGGTCCCCGTCGTCGCCGGTGAGGAAGAACGCCAACGGCAGGCCGCCGCAGACCAGCACCGCCACCACCACCGCGGCGGCAGCGACGAGCACCGTTCTGCGTCGCGCCGGCGGGGCCGGGGCGGGCATCGGCGGGCCGTACTGCGGCGGACCGGGTGGGTGCCCTGGTGGCGGCCCGGCCGGAGGCGGGGAGCCGGGCTGCGGGGCGAGCGGGATGACCCGGATCCGGACGTACGCCTCCTGCGGCGCCCCGTCCGCCCCCGGCGGGCCCAGACCGGGCAGTCGCAGCAACGAGCCGTCGGTGGCCCCGGCCGGAACACGGACCGTCGCCGTGCGTCCGGACCAGGGGAGGACGACGTTCTTCACGGTGTCGACGCCGGCTTCACCCGGCTCGAGCTCAATCGTCAGGTGCGCCTCGGGCTCCACGTGTCGAGTATGGACCCTCCCGGCAACCGCGCTTCGATCTGACCTGCGTCCACCCGCCGGACGGCCCGGTCAGTGTCACGCCGAGCCGGAGGGGCGTCCCGATCCGGGGTGTGCCGTCGGCACCGGCGCCGCCGGCCCACCGGGAACCCCGGTGGGCCGGCGGCGCGGGGGTCAGCCCACCGACTTGTTGTAGCTGTCGATCGCCGACTGGACGCTCGCGGCGGCGTCCTTCATGGCCTGCTCGGCGGGCTTGGTGCCGACGATGGCCGCCTCCAGCCCGTCCTCGGCGGCCTTGCGCGCCTGCGGCATCACACCGAGCAGGCAACCGGCCGAGGCGACCGACGGCGGCAGCGCGTGCAGCTGGTCCACGGCGGTACGGAACTGGGGGTACTTCGCCACCCAGTCCTTGTCGACCTGCGCCAGCGCCCCCACGTTGATCGGCACGTAGCCGGTGCCGGTGTGCCACTGCGCCTGCGGCGTGGCACCGGCCGAGAACTTCGCGAACTCCCAGGCGGCCCGCTTCTCGGCCGCGCTGTGACCGACCCCGCTGATCCAGAGCGACGCGCCACCGATGATCGGTCCACCGGTGGAGGAGTCCGACACCTTCGGGTACGGGGCGGTGAGGACGGTGAACTTGCCCGCCGCCGCGTCGACGTAGCCGCGCAGCACACTGGTCGACTCCAGGTGCATGGCGACCGTACCGGCCTTGAACGCCGCCTGGGCGTCGTCGGTCTTCCGGCCGGTGTTCGTCGCGTACCCGTTGCGGACCAGGTCGGTCCACCACTGGGCGACCTGCACCCCCGCCGGCTGGTCGAACTGCACGCGGGTGGCGAGCTTCTGGCGCCCGTTGCCGTTGTCGCAGTACTCCTTGCCGTCCGTGGCGAGGAGCTGTTCGAGCAGCCAGCCGTAGATGGCCGCGCCGAAGCCGTACCGGGTGGTCTTGCCGCTGGCGTCCTTGACGGTGAGCTTCTTGGCCAGCTCGCCCAGCTCGGCCAGGGTCTTCGGCGGCTTGGTCGGGTCGAGCTTGGCCGACTCGAACGCCTCCTTGTTGAGGTAGAGCAGCGGAGTGGAGGTGTTGAACGGCATCGACCAGAGCTTGCCGTCGACCGAGTAGTAGCTGGCGATGTTCGGCTCGATCTCGGCGGCGTCGAAGCCGTCCTTCTCGATGAACCGGTGCATCGGCACGACCTGCTTGGAGTCGACCATGAAGCGGCTGCCGATGTCGTACACCTGGACCAGGGCGGGGGTGCTCTTCTGCTGCACGGACGCCTTGTACTTCGCGATCGTCTCGTCGTAGCTGCCCTGGTAGACCGCCTTGACCTCGATCTTGCCGCCGTTGCCGGCGTTGAAGTCGGCGACCAGCTTGTCCACGGCGGTGGCGTTCGCGCCCTTCATCGAGTGCCAGAACTCGACCGTCGTCTTCCCGTCCGCGTCCTTGAGCGCCTCGGCGCCCGGCGCGTCCAGGGCGTCGGACGAGTCGCCGCCGGGCTCGGAGCCGCACCCGCCGACCAGCGCGGCGGCGGTCAGCAGAGCGATGATGACAGCGCCGGTACGGCGTGGTCGTGGAAGTGCCATTGCCTCTCCTCGGTGGGGGTTCAACGCAGTGCGCCCGCGGTCAGACCACGGACGATGTACCGCTGGCCGAAGACCACGACGGCCAGGGTGGGGAGCAGGGAGAGCGCGACGCCGGCCAGGATCAGTCCCGGCTGGGCCGCCTCAGCGTCGTTGAGCTGGGAGATCCCGATCTGGAGGGTCTGGTACTCGGGGTCCCGGACGAGGATCAGCGGCCAGAAGTACTGGTTCCACGCGGAGAGGAAGACGTACACCCCGACCGCCGCGATGGAGGGCTTGGACAGCGGCACGACCACCCGCCAGAGCAGCCGCCAGTGTCCGCACCCGTCGATCACCGCCGCGTCCCGCAACTCGCTCGGGAACTGGAGGAACGCCTGCCGCAGCAGGAAGGTGCCGAACGCGGAGGCGAGGAACGGCAGGACCAGTCCGAGGTAGGTCAGCCCACCCCGGGTCAGCCCCCAGTCCGAGATGGCCAGGTAGTTGGGGATGATGATGCTCTCCCAGGGGACCATCAGCGTGGCCAGGAAGAGCCCGAAGGTCGCGGCCTTCGCCGGCATCCGCAGGAAGGCGAAGGCGTACGCGGCGAGGATGCTGGTCACCACCTGGGCAAGGGTGATCACACCGGCCTGCACGGCGGAGTTCAGGTAGAACCGGCCGAGCGGCACGGCGTCGAACACGTCGCCGAAGTTCTGCCAGTGCAGCGCGCGCGGTACCAGCGCCGGGGGATAGGTGGCCAGGTCACCCGGGCCCATCACGGCACCGGCGAAGGCGTAGTAGACCGGGAACAGCACCGGGATCAGGGCCAGCCCGAGCACGACGTAGACGGCGATCCGGCCGGGTGTGGTGCGTCGACTCATCGGTAGTGCACCCGCCGTTCCAGGATGCCGAACTGGATACCCGTGCAGATCAACATGATCAGAAGCAGGACGACCGCCTGGGCGCTGGCCGCACCGAAGTCGGCGGAGCCGAACGCGAACGCCTTCTCGTAGATGGAATAGACCAGGGTGGTGGTGGCGTCGTCCGGTCCGCCCTTGGTCAGGATGTGGATCTGACCGAAGCTCTGGAGTGCGTGGATGGTGGAGACCACCACCAGGAAGAACAGTTGCGGGGAGAGCAGCGGGATAGTGATGCTCCGGGCGAGCCGCCAGCCGGTCGCGCCGTCGAGCCGGGCCGCCTCCACCACCTCCTGCGGAATGGCCGCCACTCCCGCGGAGAGCACCAGCACGTTGTAACCGAGGTTCATCCAGACCGTGGCGAGGCCGACCGCGGGCAGCGCGATGGACGGGTCGGTGAGCCAGTTGACCCGGTCGACGCCGACCGCGCCGAGCAGCCCGTTGGCGACGCCGATGGCCGGGTTGTAGATCACCGCGAAGACCACGGAGGCGGTGGCCACCGAGAACGCGAACGGCAGCGCGAAGGCGGTCCGCAGCGCCCGTACGCCCCGGATCCGGGATTCCAGCAGCAGGACCACCAGCAGGGCGCCGAGCACCGCCGGCAGGACGCTGATCAGGGTGAACAACGCCGTGGTGACGAGGACCCCGACGAATTCACCGGACAGCATCGCGGTGTAGTGGGAGAACCCCACGTAGGCGCTCGGCGCGCCGAAGATGTCATTGCCGTGCGTGGACAGGTAGAGGGTCCGGCCGAGGGGCCAGAAGATGAACAGGGCGAAGACCGCGACCGATGGCAGGAGCAGTAACCAGGAGAGGCCACGCTCGCCACGGGGCCGGCCGGGCGGGGTGGCACCGGCGGTCGTGGCCGCCGTGGTCCCGGCGTCTTCGGCGACGGAGGGGGGAGGCACCGCCGCACCCTACCAACGGATCTGGTTGAAGAAATGCTCCAGACACCTCTGCGTTACCTGACAGCAACCTTCACGTTCGGTTCCGCTGCGGTGACCGGCGCCGTTTCCGGGATCCGGGTGGGGAAACGTCGGTCGATGGACCGGATCGCGGGCCGGTGCCGAGGGCTCCGGCCGGGACATTGTCGTGCGTGAGGAGCGCGGAGCCCCGACTCGTTGCCATTGGGAGCGCTCCCGAATACTGTTCCACCTAGAGGCCTGTACGGCGGGGAGTGGCGCCGGGCGTGCGGGACACACCCCGGACGGAAGGAACCCGCGTGCGTACCCGATCGATCTCCCGCCACCGTGCGGCGCTGGGCGCGCTCACCACGGCCCTGCTCGGCGCGAGCCTCGCCCTGGTGCCCCCCGCCCGCGCGGCGGTCCCGGTGCCCTACCTCGACCCGGCGCTGCCCGTCGCGGCCCGGGTCGACGACCTGCTCGGCCGGATGACCCTCGACGACAAGCTCGGCCAGATGACCCAGGGCGAGCGCGGCTCGGTCGCTCCGGGCGACGTGACCACCTACCGACTCGGGTCCATCCTCTCCGGCGGGGGATCCGCGCCCAACCCGAACACCCCGACCGGCTGGGCGGACATGTACGACCGCTTCCAGAACGCGGCCCTGGCGACGCCCCTCCGCATTCCGATCATCTACGGATCGGACGCCGTGCACGGGCACAACAATGTCGTGGGCGCCACGATCTTCCCGCACAACATCGGCCTCGGGGCCACCCGTGACCCGGCGCTGGTGCAGCAGATCGGCCGGGCCACCGCCGAGGAGGTCACCGGCACCGGCGTCGACTGGACCTTCGCGCCGTGCCTCTGCGTCGCCCGCAACGACCGGTGGGGCCGCACCTACGAGTCGTTCGGCGAGACCCCCGAGTTGCCCAGCGCGATGACCAGCATCATCACCGGCCTACAGGGTGCCTCGCTGGACGCGCCCGGCGCGGTGCTGGCCACCGCCAAGCACTACCTCGGCGACGGCGGCACCAGCGGCGGCGACGACCAGGGCGACAGCCAACTCTCCGAGGCGGAGCTGCGGGCGGTCCACCTGCCGCCGTTCCGGGCCGCCATCGCGCGGGACGTCGGCTCGGTGATGATCTCCTACAGCAGCTGGAACGGCCAGAAACTGCACGGACACCGCTACCTGATCACCGATGTCCTCAAGGGCGAGCTGGGCTTCGACGGCTTCGTGGTCTCCGACTGGAACGGCATCGACCAGCTCGACGGGGCACCCGGCTTCACCGGGGCCGAGGTACGCCAGGCGGTCAACGCGGGCATCGACATGGTGATGGCCCCGCAGGGCTGGCGGCGGTTCATCGACCTCCTCCGGGTGGAGGTGCAGAGCGGCCAGGTGCCGATGTCCCGGATCGACGACGCCAACCGGCGGATCCTGACCAAGAAGTTCGAGCTGGGACTCTTCGAGCGACCGCTGACCGACCGGTCGTACACCCCGACGGTCGGCAGCGCCGCGCACCGGCAACTCGCCCGGCAGGCCGTCCGGGAGTCGCAGGTCCTCCTCCGCAACGACGGCGTGCTGCCGCTCGGCGCGGTCGGCAACAAGATCTTCGTCGCCGGCAGGAACGCCGACGACATCGGGCACCAGAGCGGCGGCTGGACGGTCAGCTGGCAGGGCGGCAGCGGGGACGTCACCCCCGGCACGACCATCCTGGAGGGCATCCGCGCCGCCGCACCGGCGAGCACGGTCACCTACCACCCGACCGGCGCCGGCATCGACGGCAGCTACCGCGCCGCGATCGCGGTCGTCGGCGAGACGCCGTACGCGGAGGGCGAGGGCGATCGTCCCGGCGACCTCGGTCTCGACGCGACCGACCGGCAGACCATCGCCACCCTGCGCGCCGCCGGTGTGCCGGTCGTCGTCGTGCTCGTCTCCGGTCGGCCGCTGGACATCGCGGCCCAGCTACCCGGGTGGAACGCGTTGCTGGCCGCGTGGCTGCCCGGCACCGAGGGCGCCGGGGTGGCCGACGTGCTGTTCGGCACCCACGCGCCGACCGGGAAACTGCCGATGACCTGGATGAACAGCGCCGGGCAGCAGCCGATCAACGACGGCGACGGCAAGACCCCGCTCTTCCCGTACGGCTTCGGGCTCTCCTACGACGACGGGCCGGAGCCGCCGGTGGACACCACGCCACCGACCACGCCCGGCCCGCTGACGGCATCCGGCGTCACCGCGACGTCGGCGACCCTGACCTGGGGAGCATCCACGGACAGCGGCGGCAGCGGAGTCGCCGGCTACCAGGTACGTCGGGACGGCACCGTCCTGGCGACGGTGACCGGCACCACCCACCAGGTCACCGGGCTGGGTGCGCAGCGGACGTACCGGTTCACCGTCCGGGCGGTCGACGGCGCGGGCAACGCGTCCTCCGAGTCGGCCCCGGTCACGGTCACCACGCCGCCCGCCGACGGGGGCGGTCCGTGTTCGGTCAGCTACGTCACCAACGGCTGGGGCACCGGATTCACCGCGACCGTCACCATCCGGAACACCGGGACGGCGGCGGTGTCCGGTTGGACGCTGCGATTCGACCTCACCGCCGGGCAGCGGATGACCGATGGCTGGTCGGCGACGTGGTCGCAGACGGGTACGACCGTCACGGCCACCAACCTGGGCTGGAACGGGGCCCTGGCGCCCGGCGCGTCGGTCGGCATCGGGTTCAACGGGAGCCACACCGGCACCAACCCGAGGCCCGCCGCCTTCACCCTGAACGGATCCCCCTGCACGCTGACCTGACCCTTCCGATGCGACCGCATCCCGCCGAACCGCTCCCGGGGCCGTCGTCGTGTCGTCCGTCCCGCCCGGTGGCGGGGGCGGCCGTCCCCGTGGTCCGCGCGGGCCGGCCCCGGGTCGTCGCGGCAGGTGGACCACTGCACAGGAGCCCCGGTCGCGGTCGACCGATGTCGTAGGCTCCGACCGGGGCACCGCGTGCGGGCACACCCGGACCCGGCTGTCGGTCGGAGTCTCGTCCGGCCTCGTGGGCGGTCGTGTCCCGCGGTCGGCCGCCCCATGGCGTACCGGTCCACAACGGCGTGGGCGACACTACGGGCGGTCACCGTCGGTGAACGACGGCCCGCTCGCGTACCCGGGAGGAGTTTCGTGGCGGCACGGGACAGGCTGGAGACCATCTTCGACGACGTGGTGCGCCGCAATCCCGGTGAGGCGGAGTTCCACCAGGCCGTGCGGGAGGTGCTCGACAGTGTGGTGCCCGCCCTGGCCCGGCATCCCGAGTACGCCGACGCCAAGATCATCGAGCGGATCTGCGAGCCGGAGCGGCAGATCATCTTCCGGGTGCCGTGGCAGGACGACCACGGCGTGGTGCACATCAACCGCGGCTTCCGGGTGGAGTTCAACAGCGCGCTCGGCCCCTACAAGGGCGGCCTGCGGTTCCACCCGTCGGTGTACCTGGGCATCGTGAAGTTCCTCGGCTTCGAGCAGGTGTTCAAGAACGCCCTGACCGGCATGCCGATCGGCGGTGGCAAGGGCGGATCGGACTTCGACCCGAAGGGCCGCTCGGACCGCGAGGTGATGCGGTTCTGCCAGTCGTTCATGACCGAGCTGTACCGGCACATCGGCGAGTACACCGACGTGCCGGCCGGCGACGTCGGCGTCGGCGGCCGGGAGATCGGTTACCTCTTCGGCCAGTACAAGCGGATCACGAACCGCTACGAGTCGGGCGTCCTGACCGGAAAAGGACTGAGCTACGGCGGTGCCCAGGTACGCCGGGAGGCGACCGGCTACGGCACGGTGTTCTTCGCCGAGGAGATGCTGCGCGCCGCCGGCGACGGTCTGGACGGCAAGCGGGTGGTCGTCTCCGGATCGGGCAACGTGGCGATCTACGCCATCGAGAAGGTGCACCAGCTCGGCGGCACCGTGGTCGCCTGTTCGGACTCCTCCGGCTACGTCCGCGACGACAAGGGCATCGACGTCGAGCTGCTCAAGGACCTCAAGGAGGTCCGGCGGGCCCGCATCGACGCGTACGTCGTGGACCGGCCGCACGCCTCCTTCGTCGCGGGCCGTTCGGTGTGGGAGGTGCCGTGCCAGGTCGCCGTGCCGTGCGCGACGCAGAACGAGATCACCGCGGACGACGCCGCCGCGCTCGTCAAGGGCGGCTGCATGATCGTCGCCGAGGGCGCGAACATGCCGACCAGCCCACCGGCGATCCGCTGCTTCGGCGCGGCCGGTGTCCGGTTCGCGCCGGGCAAGGCCGCCAACGCCGGTGGGGTCGCCGCCAGCGCGCTGGAGATGCAGCAGAACGCCAGCCGCGACTCGTGGACGTTCACCTACTCCGAGCAGCGGCTACGGGAGATCATGCGCGACATCCACGCCCGCTGCCACGCGACCGCCGAGGAGTACGGCATGCCCGGCAACTACGCGGCCGGAGCGAACATCGACGGCTTCCGGCGGGTCGCCGAGGCGATGCTCGCCCAGGGACTGATCTGATCTCACGGTCCCGCCGGGCGCGGCGCGTCCCGGGTGCCGTGCTCCGGTCCCGTGGGCGCTACCACTGCCGGACGGTCAGCAGGGCGAAGGCGGCCACCAGCACGACGGACCCGCCGACGGTGATCGTCCGCAGTCGTACCCGCAGATCGGTGTCCCACCGGTCGCCACTGCCGGCGGCCCGGCGGGTAAGCGGGGTGAGCGCCCGCCCGACGCCGAACCCGGCCCCGGTGAGCAGCACGACGTCCAGCCGCTGACCGGCGAGCAGGAGCGCGGCGGCCAGCACGTACGGCGCGCTCGACGAGACGTACGTGCGGACCCCGGTGCCCATCTCGAAGCCGAACTGGAGCGCCCCGCGTCGCGGGTTGCGTTGCATGACGTCCTGCGGCACCTGGCGGGCGTTCTGCGGCAGCCGGATCGACACCAGGCCGAGTTGGCGGAGCAGCCCCAGCACCGCCACCACCACGATGCCGGCGTACCGCACCGACGGGGGCAGGGGAGCGGAGAGCCCGGACAGCAGCCCCAACACCATCGCGCTGAGCAGGCCGCCGGCGACCAGTCCCGTGCTGAACAGGGCGAGCAGGACGCCCTGCCGATCTCGATCCCGCCACCCGGGCGAGGCCAGCGCGTACGCGCTGTTGTGCGTTCAAACCGAGCCGGAGAGCGTGTAGCCGGTGAGCGCACCGATCACCGCCCAGGTGAGCACATGGCCTGACCCGGCCGCGCCGAGGGCACCGACGGCCAGCAGCAGGGCGGGCGTGAGCGGATCGGTGACCCACCCGCGTACGCCCCGGCCGAGCCGTGCCGGCCTCGGTCGCGCAGCGGTCATACCGGGGCGCCGGTGAGGGTCCGCCAGGTGTTCACCCCGACGATGCCGTCGGTGGTGAGCCCGTTCTGCCGTTGGAAGTCGCGGACCGCGGCGTCGGTCGCCGGGCCGAACGCCCCGTCCACGCTGATTCCGTGGCCGTGCGCGTTGAGCTGGCGTTGCAGGCCACGGACGGCGTGGTTGTTGTCCCCGGAGCGGACGGTGACCACCAGCACCGGCCAGGTGGCGGCGTCGACCACACCGGTGACCGGGACCCCGGCCGCCGTCTGGCGGCTGCGCACCTTCGTCTCGGTGTCGGCGCCGAAGATCCCGTCGACGGTGGTCGCGAGGCCGCGGAAGGTCAGCAGGTGTTGCACGGTGTAGACGTCGGCCCCGGTGGCGCCGCGTCGCACCGTCGGCCAGGCGACCGTGCCCTGGCAGCCGCACTGGGTGTTCCACCGGCAGATCGAGCGGACCCAGCCCGAACTGGTCTTGCGGTATCCGTCGTGGCACCGGCGTTCGACCGAGCAGGCGCAGGCTCCGCACGCCCCCTGGAAGCGCCAGAGCCAGCCGTCGTACGTCCCGGCGTAGCACTCGTTCGGCCGCAGGATCCAGGTCACGCCGTCGTTCTTGTGGAAGCCGGTGTAGGTGCCGCTGGTGTTGCAGGAGTCGGCGAAGATCGCACTCGGGCCGCAGCCGGGCGAACAGTTGTGGTCGGTGGCGTAGCTGGGACACCCGGTGTAGATCGAGTAGCCGTCGGCGTAGGCCCGCCGGGCAGCGGGGAAGACACTCAGCGCGGCCATCCCGACCGCCGTGCCCGCCCGCAGCAGGGTACGGCGGGACAGTTTCCACGCGGACCGGGTCCGCCCGCTGGTGGCGACCGCCGGTCGGCGTTCGGCGGTGCCGGTTCCGGGGTCGGTTCCGCGCAGGGCGGGCACGGCGTCGAGAGTGATCATGCCCGGCCTCCATGGCGGTCGATGGTGACGGTGGTCCCGGTGCCGGCGGACGGTGCGCCGTCGACCGCGTCGAGCAGGCGCCGCAGCGCGGCCCGGGAGCCGAGTGGTTCGGCCCGGAGCACCCGTCCGGCCGGGTCGACGACGGTGGCGAACGGGGTGGCGAGGGCGTCGTAACGGTCGAACAGCTCCGCTTCGCCGTCGAGCACGGTGACCGGCAGCCCGGCGGCCCGCGCCGGAGCGTCGTCGCGGTAGAGGACCCGGAACTCCAAGCCGTCCCGGCCGGCCTGGTCGGCCGCCTCGGACAGCACCTCCCCGCAGGTTCCGCAGTCGGGATCCAGGAAGAGCAACACCAGCGGGACCGCCGGTGCCGTCGGCGCCAACCGGGTGAACCCGGGGGCCGGCGTACCCGCCGACAGGCCGACCGACTCGGGACGACGCTGGACCATCCCACTCGACAGCGCGTGCACCTGGCGTACCAGGCCCGACACCACGAGAGCCAGCAGGAGGATCGCGATCCAGCTCAGGATCAGCGCGCTGGTCTGGAAACTCATCCGGGTCGGCCTCCTACGGTCGTGCCCCTGGACCGCCGGACCGTCCGGTCGGCGGCCCCGGCCGGTTGGTACATCGCGGACGGGAGGTGCCACAGCAGGGTGGCGAAGGTGGCGGCGGCCAGCAGCACGACGACGAGGGTGGCGTCAGCCCGTGCCCACCCGGCGATCGAGCCGGACCAGGCCAGGCCGACCAGTGCCAGGCCGGCCAGGACCGCGGCCCGGGCGACCACCCAACCGGTCATCGGCATCTCCAGCCGGGAGCACCCGCAGGGGCCGCCGCGCCCGGTCGACCGCAGGTACAGGCCGTAGCCGGCGTACAGGGCGAGGAGCCCGGCGCTGCCGAGCAGGACGGCCACCCGCAGGCCCTGGCTCTCCGCGCGCAGGGCCACGATCCCGGTGCCGGCGAGCACCGCCTCGGCGCCGACGGCCAGGGCGGCGACGGCGGTCGGCGCGGCGACCACCCGGTGCGCGGCCAGCGCCCGAGCGAGCAGGCCGGGCCGGGACAGGTGCTCGGCGGTGGCGGCCACCAGGCTGAACACCACGGTGTACGCCGCCACGCTGGCCAGCAGTGCGGTCATCGGCTGCCTACCGGACCCGCTGGACCCGGAGCCGGTCCACCAGGGTGGGCACCTGCTCCAGGTCGGTGTCGTCGAGCGGCACCACGCTCATCCAGGTGTCCGTCGTGGCCAGCACGAAGTACGGTTTCCCGTCGGAGAGGGCGTCCCGGTACAGCTCGCCGGCCTTGGTCCGCAGGCCGCGCCAGGAGGGCAACCGTTCCGCCCGCTCCCTGGTCAGCGAGGTCATCTCCAGCAGGCCGAGACCGGGAACCTGTTTGAGTACCGTGGCCGGCGCCGCGAACTCCGCGCCACCCTTGGGCACCGGGAGCAGGGTCAGGCCGTCGTCGTGTTCCTCGACGCGCAGGGTCCGCAGCACCCCGAGCAGGTTGGTGGTGGTCGCGCCGTACAACTCGGTGAAGAAGGAGTGCCGCTTTCCCCGCCAGACCGCCACGAGCCGGTCCTCGGTCAGCCGGATCTGTGGGTCGTGCGGTCGGGTCCGGGCGGTCAGCAGCGTGCCGCCCTGGTAGCTGAGTTCCTCGTCGAACCGGTCGACGCCGAGCGCCCGGACGACGTCGTCCGCGAGCCCGGCCACGCCGGTGGTGAACTCGTGGAGTCGCCCACCGATCGTCACGTCGGCCACCGACGTGGACGGCGCGCGGAGATCGAGGGAACCGTCGAGCAGGAAACGGGTACCGTCGACTGCCCGATGTGCCACCGGCACCCCTGCGGTTGCCATCCGACCGACCTCCGCCCAGGTTGGTGACGTTGCAGCGGCATGATATGCAGATGTATCGATGTTGCACAAGATCGATCCTTCGAGGGGTGGGTCCGGGTCGGACCCGCCGGAGGGCAACGCCTTCCCGCGTCCGGTCGCCCCCTCGGCCGGGTGGTCGGGACCGGACGCCCCGACCACCCGCGCACTCACTCCGCGCCCAGCGCCTCCACCACCGGCCGGGACAGCGCCCGCCGGGCCGGCAGCACGGACGCGGCCAGGGCGGCCAGTACGGCGGCGGCGAGGATGCCGCCGAGCTGCCCCCACGGCAGCACCAGGGTGAAGTCACCGGCCAGCTCGGCGAGGACGGCCATCGCCCCCGCGCTGACCCCGACGCCCAGGGCCACCCCGAGCACCGCGCCGACCAGAGCGGTGAGCACCGCCTCGGCGGCGAGCATGGCGCGCATCCGGCCCCGGGTCAGCCCGACGGCCCGCAGCACCGCGTTCTCCCGGGTCCGCTCCACCACCGACAGACTGAGCGTGTTGGCCACCCCGACCAGGGCGATCACCACCGCCAGGCCGAGCAGGGCCACCACGAAGGCGAGCAGCATGTCCACCGTGCCGGTGAGCATCCGCTTGTACGCCGCCTGGTCCATCACGTTCACCGTCGGGTACCGGGCCAGCACCGACTCGACCGCGGCCCGCGCGGTGGACGCGGCGACCCCCTCGGCCGGGTCGACCTCGGCCAGGTAGCCCCGGGCGGCGGGGAAGAGGCGGGTGAGATCGGCGGCGCTCACCTCGACCACGTGCCCGGCCGGCACCGACGTGTCGGCCGCGGCGGGCGGGTCGGCGGTGACCACGGCGGCCACCTCGAACGACCGGCCACCCAGGGTGACCCGGTCGCCGGCCGACCAGCCCCGCTCCCGGGCCAGCTCGCGGTGCACCAGCACCCGGCCCGGCCCCAGCCGGTCGACCCGCCCGGAGTCCACCCCGGTCAGGGCCCGGCCGACCAGCGCCGGATGGGCGGCCCGGAACTCGACGCCGTCGGCCACCTCGCTGCGCTGCTCGTGCACCACCCCCAGCTCGGGGCGGCCGGCCAGCTCGTCGACCACCCCGGCGGGCAGCTCCCCACCGATCCCGGTGACCAGGAAGTCCACCCCCACCTGGGCGTCCACGCTGCGCTCGATGGCCGTCTTGGTGCTCTGCGCGCCGACCACGAACGAGGTCACCAGGCCGATCCCGATGACCAGGGCGGTCGCCGTGGCGGCGACCCGCCGGGGGTTGCGGACCGCGTTGGCCACCGCCAGGGCGGTGGTGGTGCCGAAGACCCGACGGGCGGGGGCACCGATCACCCGGACCAGCGCCGGCACCAGCACCGGGCCGAACAGGACGATGCCCAGGAAGCTCAGCACCCCGCCGACGGCCACCAGCAGCACCTGGCCGGCCGAGGCGGCCCCGGCCAGCGCGGCCACCCCGGCGGCGAGGACCATCGCGCCGGCGGTCAGGCGTACCCGACCGGCGGGGCGGGTGACGTGCACGGCGGCGTCGGTCAGCGCGGCCACCGGAGCGACCCGGGTGCCCTGCCAGGCCGGTACGCAGGCCGCGCCGACGGTGAGCACGGTCCCGGCGAGCAGGCAGCCCAGCACCGTCGCCGGGGTCACGGTGAGGGCGCCGGACAACGGGGTGTCCAGCGACGCCATCAGCGCGGTCATCCCCGCCGCCAGACCGGCGCCGACCAGCACCCCGAGCGTCGAGGCGGCCAGCCCGACCAGTGCCGACTCCAGCAGGGTCGCCCGGAACACCTGCCCCCGGGTGGCGCCGACCAGCCGCAGCAGCGCGGTCCGGCGGGCGCGCTGGGCGAGCACGATGGTGAAGGTGTTGGCGATGACGAACGCGGCCACCACCACCGCCACCCCGGCGAAGGTCAGCAGCACCAGGTTGAACTGACGCAGGTCGCGGACGGCGTCGGCGACGGCCGCCTCGAGGATCTGCGCACGGGTGCGCACCGTGGTGCCGGCACCGGCCACCTCGGCGATCCGGTCGACCAGGTCGGTGTCGGTGACGCCCGACTCGGCCGCCACCATGATCCGGCCGTACCCCCCACCGTCGGTGACGGCGAGCGCGTCGGCGCCGACCAGGCCGATGAACGGTCCGCCGATGTCCCGCGCCGTGTCGGCCACGTCGACCGTGCCGACCAGCGTGAAGGCGCGGGCCGCTCCACTGGCACCGCCGACGCGTACCGGCGCGCCGAGGACGAACCCTTCCTCGGCCACGGTGCCCTCGTCGAGCACCACCTCGCCGGGGCGCGCCGGGAGCCGACCGGCCACCACGTCGTACGACTGGAGGGCTGGGTCGGTGGGGACGGCGGCCAGGAAACCGAAGCCCAGCACCGGCCGGCCGTCGGAGCCCACCACCCCGGCGGTGCCGGTCAGCTCCCCCTCGGCGGCGCGCACGCCGTCGACGGCGCGCACCTTCTCGATGAGGGCGGCCGGTATCGGGTCCCGCTCGGCGTAGACGCCGACGTCGGTGTGCCGGTCGAAGGTGCCGGCCCGCTCGTACGTGCCGGCGCGCATGCCGTCGATGAAGATCAACGTCCCGGCGATGAAGGCCACGCCCAGCACCACGGCCAGGGCGGAGAGCACCATCCGCAGCGCCTCGGCGCGCAGCGAGCGCAGGGTCAGGCGGAACACGTCACCACCCCCGCACGTCGCCGGCGCCGGCCGGGGCGGTGGCCGGGTCGAGGTGGGCCAGGGCGTCGAGGATCCGTTCGGCGGTCGGCGCGGTCAGCTCCCGCACCAGCCGGCCGTCGGCGAGGAAGACCACCCGGTCGGCGTGGGCGGCCGCGACCGGGTCGTGGGTCACCATCACCACCGTCTGCCCGAGGGTGTCCACCGCCTCGCGCAACAGCCGCAGTACCTCCGCTCCGGCCCGGGAGTCCAGGTTGCCGGTGGGCTCGTCGGCGAAGATCACCCACGGTTTGGTGACCAGGGCGCGGGCCACGGCGACCCGCTGCTGCTGGCCGCCGGAGAGTTCGGCCGGGCGGTGCCGCAGCCGCTCGGTTAGCCCGACCGCCGTGACCACCTGCCGCAGCCAGGTCGGGTCGGGGCGACGCCCGGCGATGGCCAGCGGCAGGACGATGTTCTCCTCGGCGGTGAGCGCCGGCAGCAGGTTGAACTTCTGGAACACGAAGCCGACCCGGTCGCGGCGCAGCAGGGTGAGCCGGCGGTCGTCCAGGTGGGCCAGGTCGGCGTCGCCGATGCGGACCGACCCGGCGGTGGGCCGGTCCAGGCCGGCCAGGCAGTGCATCAGCGTCGACTTGCCGGAGCCGGACGGACCCATGATCGCGGTGAACCGGCCGGCGGCGACGTCGACGTCGACGCCGTCGAGGGCGACGACGGCGGCCTGGCCGCTGCCGTAACGCTTGGCCAGGCCCCGGGCGGTGACGGCGACCCCGTTGGCGGGGTGGACGGGTGGTGCGACGGACACGTGGTGCTCCCCGTACGGACGGAAGGTCTCTCGGACGTCTCCGACGCTATGGCCGGCGGCCGTCCACCGAGATCAACCCGTCCGCTCGACCCCGGTACGCCGCGGGTCGTCCGGGCCCGGCCGGTCCGTACGACCCAGGTCGTACGCCGGGGTCAGCCGCCGGGGGTGACCAGACCGCTCTCGTACGCCAGCACCACCGCCTGCACCCGGTCACGGAGCTGGAGCTTGGCCAGGATCCGGCCGACGTGCGTCTTCACCGTCGCCTCGGCCACGTGCACCCGGGCGGCGATCTCCGCGTTGGACAGACCCTCGGCCACCAGCAGCAGGATCTCCCGTTCCCGGTCGGTGAGCTGGGTCAGCCGGGGATCCTCGGCCGGGCCGGCACCGAGCTGCCCGGCGAAGCGGTCGAGCAGCCGCCGCGTGATCGACGGAGCGACCACCGAGTCGCCCTGGGCCACCACCCGGATCGCGGCGAGCAGTTCCTCCGGCGGGACGTTCTTGAGCAGAAAGCCGCTGGCTCCGGCGCGCAGCGCGGCGAACGCGTCGGCCTCGGTGTCGAAGGTGGTCAACACCAGCACCCGGGGCGGCCCGGCCGGGCGGTCGGCGCAGAGCCGCCGGGTGGCCTCCACCCCGTCCATGGTCGGCATCCGGATGTCCATCACCACCACGTCCGCCTCGACCCGGGACAGCAGCCGCAGCGCGTCCGCCCCGTCGATCGCCTCGCCGACCACCTCCAGGTCGGGCTGGGAGCCCAGCACCATCCGGAACCCGGCGCGGACCAGCGCCTGGTCGTCCACGATCACCACCCGGATCGTCATACGGGGATCACCTCCGTCGCGGGGGTCGACGGTAGCGGCAGCCGCGCCCGCACCTGCCACCCCCCGGCCAGTCGGGGTCCGGCGGTGAGGCTGCCGTCGTACACCGACACCCGTTCGCGCATGCCGACCAGGCCGTGCCCACCGGACGGCGCCGGGGTGACCGCCGGACGTCCCCGCCCGTCGTCGACCACGTCGAGCACGACGGCGTCCGCCGTGTGTTCCAGGGTGACCTCCACGGTGGCGCCGACCCCGGCGTGTTTGAGCGCGTTGGTCAGCGCCTCCTGCACCAGCCGGTACACGGTCAGCTCCAGCGCCTGCGGCAGCGTCCCGGCCGGACCGGTGACGGTGCACCGCACCCGCAGCCCGGCGGCGCGGAACCGGTCCAGCAGGGCCGGCAACTCGGCCACCGACGGTCGGCGGTGCGCCGGCTCGTCGACCAGCCCTTCGGCGCCCGGTCCGCCGCCCGTGCCCGTCCGCTCCCCACCGTCGGCCCGCCCACCGGCTCCGGCGTCACCCGCGCCGCCGGCCACCGTCCCCGGTCCCGGCACTGCCCCCGGTCCCGGCCCGGCCGGGTTCGGCTCGCGCAGGACGCCCACCAGGCGGCGCATGTCCTCCAGCGCCTGCCGGCCGGTGTCCGCCACGATCCGGACCGCGGTGCGGGCGGTCTCCGGACTCTGGTCGATCATGTACCGGGCTCCGTCCGCCTGGACGATCATGACGGCCATGCTGTGCGCCACCACGTCGTGCAGCTCACGGGCGATCCGGGTACGTTCCTCGGCCACCGCCGCCCGCGCCTCGGCCTCCCGTTCCCGTTCCAGCGTGGCCGCCCGTTCCTCCAGGCTCAGCACGTACAGCCGTCGGGTGCGTACGTTGAGCGCCACCAGCCAGACCGCCCCGGTGACCAGCCCGTAGTAGATCGCCGAGAAGTACCAGGCGACCTGCGACGGGGTCTGCACGGCGGCGAGGACCACCCCGACCGCCGCGACGATGCCGGCGAGGATCCCGTCGCGCAGCCGGTCGGCGTACTTGACCACGCTGTACAGGGCGACCAGCACGGCCAGGTCGTACGGCATCGGCCCCCAGCCGAAGGCGACCTGGCCGAACGCCAGGACCGCCACCACGGCGGTGACCGCCGTGGGCCGGATCCGACGCCACACCAGGGCCACCGCCATCGCCAGGCCGACGGCGGTGGCCCCCCAACCGCCGGGTTGCGTGGGCGCGGCGGCGACCGCGAAGAGCGCCACCACGCCCGCGACGGCCACGTCGAAGACGACGCCGCGCACCGGCCGGCCCAGGATCCTCCGTGTCATCGTCATCCAGCGTACGAGTTGCCCCGGCCGCCGGTCCGGTCGACGGCGGGCGGGCGGTGACCGGGGAGGGGAAATGGGATGTCGTCCGGCGTCGGTGGCTCACTAGCATCGGCCCGTGAACGACAGGCGATGGCGCGACCCGGAGTGGCTGGCCGAGGTGCGGGACTGGATCGACCACCAGCTCGGCCTGCGGGGTGTGACGCGCAGTGGTCCTCCCGTGCAGCCGCACGTCTACCCCTGGTCGACGGTGCTGCGCGTGCCGACGGACCAGGGGGACGTCTGGTTCAAGGCGAACAGCGAGTCGCTGCGGCACGAGGCCGCCCTCGTGCAGCGGATCGCCGCCCGTCGTCCCGACGTGGTGCCCGCGCTGCTGGCGGCCGACACGGTGACCGGGTGGATGCTGATGCCGGACGCGGGGGAGACCCTGCGGGTGGTGACGCAGCGCGAGCAGAGCCTGGACCGCTGGCACGTCGTCCTGCCGCTCTACGCCGGAGTCCAGCTCGACCTCGCCGACGAGGTCGACGACCTGCTCGCGCTCGGGGTGCCCGACCTGCGCCTGGCCACCCTCCCCGAGGCGTACGCGAGGCTGGTCGACGAGATCGGCGCGGACCGCCGCTTCCGCGACGCGGTGCCGATGGTGGCCGACCTGTGCGGCGAACTCGCCGGGTACGGCCTGCCGGAACTGCTCCAGCACGACGATCTGCACGACGCGCAGGTCTTCGTGCGGGAGGGGCGTCACCTGGTCATGGACTGGGGCGACGCCTGTGTGTCGCACCCCTTCTTCAGCCTCTCCGTCACCCTCGAGGGCGGGGTGGCGTGGGGCCTGGCGGACGTCCAGGACTCGGTCGACGTCGCGCCGTTCCGGGACGCCTACCTCGCGCCGTACGCGGAACGCTTCGCCGGTGACCTGGTGGCCGCGACCCGGGTGGCGCTCCGCCTCGGTTGGGTCTGCCGCGCGGTCAACGGGCGCGTCCCCGGTGACGACCGGCAGACCCTGGTCCGACTGCGGATGTTCCTCGACGGTCGACCGTGACCCGACCGTCGGGTTCGTGATACCGGTCCTGCCGGTGGGGGCGGGCTGCCGCTGCCCGCCCGGGGGTCGCACCCCGGACGGACAGCGGGATCGCCTCGTTACCCGGCGTAGGTCTCGAACTCGGCGACCTTCGGGGCGCCGGACGAGCTGGTGATGTTAAAGGTGATCTTGGTCAGGGAGGTCGGGGAGAAGGTGCTGGTCCCCGCCCCGCTGCCGGCGGCCAGGACGGCGCCGGTGTCGTGGTTGACGAGCTGCCAGGAGCCGATGCTGCCCTGGGTGCCGGAGGGCTCCCGGATGACGACCCGGGCGACCCGGGTGGCGGAACCCCACTTGATCGAGATGGAACCGGTCGCGCCGGCCGGTGACCAGTAGGTGCTCAGGCTGCCGTCCCGCACGTTGCCGTAGCTGGTGCCGCTGGCCTTGCTGGAGCCGTCGGCGCCGGCACCGATGCTGAGGTTGGTCCCGCTGGTCGGCCCCGGCGTGGGGCTGGTCGGTCCGGGGGTGGGGCTGGTCGGTCCGGGGGTGGGGTTCGTCGGTCCGGGCGTCGGGCTGGTCGGTCCGGGCGTCGGGGTCTGCGGCGTGCAGTTGCCGTCGGACACCCGCAGGCCCTTGTTGGCGCCGGCGGTCTGGCGGACGACGTCCGGCACGCAGCTGGCCCCGTCGAGCCGGTAGGAGTACGGGATGCTGACGGTGGTGTTGGACACCGGGTTCGGGCCGGCCGGGTTGTTGTCGGTGCCCCGGGCGGACCAGGTCACGTTGTCGAAGATGTTGCCGCTGACCTGCCAGTAGCCGGCTTCGCTGGTGTAGAAGGTGCCCAGGACGTCCTTCGAGTCCTTGAAGTAGTTGTTGTCCACCTTGGCGCGGGCGCCGGCCCGGGAGTTGATCCCGGACTCGTGCAGGTTCACGTAGTGGTTGTTGTAGATGTGGGCGATGCCGCCCCGCAGCAGGGGCGTACGGGAGTCGATGTTCTCGTACAGGTTGTGGTGGTACGTGATGAAGCCGTTCGAGCGGTCGCTCTCACTGGACCCGACCAGGCCGCCACGACCGGAGTTGCGCAGGATGCTGTAGGACAGCGTCACGTACTGGACGTTGTCCTTCATGTCGAAGAGGCCGTCGAACCCCTCGTCCTCGCCGCCCGAGGCCTCCAGGGTGACGTGGTCGACCCAGACGTTGCGGACGGTGCTCTCCATGCCGATGGCGTCACCGCCGTTGGACGTGGGCGAGCCGGACTTCTTGACGTTCCGGATGGTCACGTTCTGGATGACGATGTTGCTGGAGTCGCGGATGTGGATGCCCAGCTGGTCGAAGAGGGCCCCGCCACCGACGCCGATGATCGTGACGTTGCTGATCTGCTTGAGTTCGATCACCCCGGCGGCGGTGTTGCAGCTGTCGCCCGACACCTTGGTGGTGTTGCCGTGGTTGATGGTCCCCTCGACCTGGATGATGATCGGGGTGCTGCTGCTGGCCCGGGTGCACAGGGCCGTGTGGATCGCGGTGCCGGTGGTGGCGCGCACCGTCTGCCCGCCCGCACCGCCGGTGGTACCACCGTTCTGGGTGGCGTACCCGGTGGGGCTGCCGGTCGCCGCCGACGCCTGGGGTATCGGAAGCGCCACACAGATCGCGGCCCCCACGGCCGCGGTGGCCAGCACTGCCTGGAGTCGCAGTGCGACTGGTCGTCTCATCTCGCCTCGCTCTGTCGTATGCCGGATTCGCTGTACGTGCCGTGGCCGCCCCGGCGGGTCCACTGCGGTCCGCGCTGCGGTCGCCGGTGCCGCGCGGCGGCGTCGGGAGTGAGCGCGCGGCGCGACCGCCGGGGCGAGGTGGTCTACGAGGAGCTGGCGCCGGGCGAGCCGCGATGGACGGCGCGATGGGTCTTCGTCATGGTGCGTGCCCTTCTGGACGGGTGGTGGTCGGTGCACATACGTGCGGGTGTCGCGCCGGGGCACACGGACGGGACGGTCCGGGTGACCTGGAAAGCGCTTTCCCGCTGACCGAAGAATAAAGAGGTGGTCGTTGATATGGCAAGAGTCGGGCCAGGTCGTCCTGCCGCCGACCGGCTGCCCGGCAACGCGTGGACACCGTCCGACGACGTGGGGCGGTCCACGAGCGCGCCGCCGGACGCCGGTCCGGGGGCGAGGAGGAGAGCGGGCGCAACGGAGCGGGCTGTGACCCGCGAAACGCGGATCACAGCCCTGGTCGGTCACGCTCCGGGGAGACGACCCCGACGGCGTCCGTCGGTCGGGGTACCCCCGCCGTCCTGGAGAGGTCGTCCCGACGGCGTCCGTCGGTCGGGGTGGCGGTGCTCGCTCAGCCGGTGACGGGAACCAGCTTGATCAGCTCCCAGCCGCCCTCCGGCACGTCGTCGGTCGGGTCGGTGCGCAGGTTCATCGGATTGGCCGTGCCGAGGTACAGGTCGGCACCGTCCGGGACCATCGTGCGGAAGCCGTAGTTCAGGTGGTTGCCCAGCCCTCTGGTGTCCACCGCCCTGGCGGGCCGCAGGCTCGACTCGTACATCCACAGGTCGCCGCCGTAGAGCTGCGGGTCGATCACGATCGGATCCAGTGCGCTGCTGAGCCCGGTGGCCGCGTTGCGGAAGCCCATCCGCGCCGCGGCCTGGGGCAGCAGGTCCTTCGCGAGGTAACTCCAGTCCATGGTGCCGATGAACAGCCGTCCGCCGGCCACCTCCATGGTCCAGGTGTAGTTGGTGTAGATGTTGCCGAAGCCGATACGTCCGTGGAGCGGGCGGTGCCCGGTGGAGACGTACGTCCAGGCGCCCGCGCCACTGTTCGCGGTCGCGTCGTACGCCGGCAGCTTCGCCTCGCCGTAGAGCAGGTCCACGTCCTCGAGGAGGGTGCCGAACCGCTTGCCCCGGAAGATGCTCACCGCCCGCTGGGAGTTCTCCAGCAGCGCTCGGGCCTCGACCTCGTCCGCCGGCGGGTACGCCTCGGCGACCTTGCTCGTCGACTTCATCGGCACGTGCATCGTGCCCCAGTAGAGGTACCCGTCGTACGACATCAGGGCACCGAGTCCGTACGTGCCGGCGACGACCGGATCCGGCTCGTAGGAGGACGCGCTCCACACCAGCTTCCACCGGGCGCTGTCGCCGGCCGTCAGTCCGGGCTCCCCGTCCCGCAGCGGCGGGCTCATCCACACGCCGGCGACTCCGGGGTCGGCCTCCTCGACCGGCCTGATGCCGATCAGGCCGAGCAGCGAGCCGGTGACGTTTCCGATCAGACCGGAAGCGCGGGCCGTCGAACGCGCGGCGAGCGCGCCGCCGCTCGCCGCCGACCAGGTGCTGACGAAGATCCGGCCCTCGTGCACCGCCAGGTCGGCCACCTGGGCCGCCAACTGGCCGACCTCGACGAAGGCGAACGGATTCGAGCGGTCCCCGGCCCACCGCAGGACGTATCCGCCCTCGCGGCCGTTCGCGCCGACGCCGACACCGGCATAGAGGACGTTGTCGGCGACCACGAAGTTGCGGATGTTGCCGTACCTGGTGAAGTTCGCCGAGCCGAGGTACTGCCCGGTCGCCGTGTCGAACGCGAACATGTTGACCGACTGCCCGAGGGCGGGACCGGCCAACAGGACGACGCCCTGGTGCGTCGCGCCGGCCCGCAGTCCGAGGGTCCGTCGCAACCGGGAGGTGTCCTCGGCGGAGGCGTTCCTGATGTCGTCGGTCTTCTCGGTCAGCACCCGGGAGGACTGGTCGTAGACGTAGGCCCGGGGATGGCGGTGGTCGCCGACGGTGGTCGGCATGGTCGGGTTCTGCTTCACCACCTGGCTCTCGGCGAACTCGCACACGTAGTCGTCGTTGAGCCGGGGATTCGGCAGCGCGAGGGTCGTACCGCTGACGATGCAGTTGACGTTCGCCCCGGTGCCGAACCACAGGCGGTTGTTCGCGCGGGCGAGCGACCAGACGTAGGCCTGATTGACCTTGGCCTGTCCCTGCGCGCACGGGGGACCCGCCGGATAGGGCTGGCCGATCCCGTCGAAGCACTCGTCGGGAGCGGCCTTGGCGAGCAGTTCGTGCTGGAAGGTCGGTGGGGTGGGCGGCAGCAGTCCCGCTGCGGCGGACGGGGTGGCGGCCAGCGCCGGCAGGACCCCGAGAACCACGACCGCGGATAGCAGACGCCAGCGAGACAATCTGATCCGGTGCATCCTTTTCCCTCTCTTTCGACGCGATACGCCCGCGTCGTTATCCGTTCGTCGTACCGGCGATCCGGCGACGTGCCGGGTCACCGATGTCGGGTACGGCGAACTCCCGCGACAACCACCGGCACGGGGTCGGTGGATGTCCGGTGAAACGACTCAAACGGAATCCGGTGCATCCTATGTGGAGCGCCGACAGCGTACCGGCGTCGGTAATTCCTGTCAGCCGTCTCCGGTGAAATGGCCGCCGTGACGTTCGGTCCGTCGGAATGCGGACCGACCCGGCCCCGCCTGGGCGGGGGCGCGCTGACGACCCGGGAAGGCTGAACGGTCGGACCGGGCTGTCCCGACAGTTGTTTATTGCGCCACCCTGGGTAGGGCAAAGCTGTTTCGGATGTTTGCGGCAAATGATACGCAGGCGTCAGCCTGTGGTTATGTCTCCAGGTGCATGAGGGATTGCGTGTCGCGTTTCTCGCACAGGAACGGTGGGCGGCCCGACCGTCGGCCCGTAGTTCGCGGTACGGGCGACGGTGACCCGACGGTCGTCCCCGGGCTCCGTACGGTCGTTCCGTTCGGTCATGACCGGCACGCTACGGGCGTGAGCGGGTGGACCGGCACCACCGGCGGGTGGAGAGCAGGGTGGAGGTCACCGGGCCGGCGCGCCGGCGGTCGATGCCCCCCCGGACAGCACTCAGGGCCCGCCGTGGGGGGGCGGGCCCTGAGCGTCGGGCGGGTGCCGGGGCTACCGCAGGCGGGCCTCGATGGCCTCGATGATGCGCGGGCGGAGTTCGGCGGCCCGGATGACGGCGTCGACCGAGCCGACCTCGACCGCACGCTGGATGTTGTGCACCCGGTCGAACTCCGCGGCCACCTCGCCGAGCTTCTCCGCGCGGACCGCCGAGCGGAGTTCGTCGAGTTCCGCGGTCAACGTGGCGCGGTCGGTGCCGGAGGCGGCCGCGACGCGGACCTCCAGGTCCCGCACCCGCGGGTCGGCCGCGGTACGGGCGTTGACCTCGCCGGAGAAGACCACCGCGGCGGCGGGGGCACCGCCGAGCACCGAGGCGAACGAGCCCTCCAGGGCGAGCACGGTCATGTTCGGGTTCAGCGCCTTCGAGAACACCACGAACGCGCCGCCGTGGTACCGCGAGATCACGCAGAACACGATCGGCCCCCGGAAGTTCACGATCGCGCGGCCGATCTCGGCGCCGTACTCCAGCTGGAGCTTCCGCATCGACTCCGGCGAGCCGTCGAAGCCCGACAGGTTCGCCAGCACCACCAGCGGGCGGTTCCCGCTGGCCGCGTTGATCGCCCGTGCGGCCTTCTTCGACGACCTGGGGAAGAGCGTGCCCGCGGTGTAGGTGTCCGGGCCATCGGTGGGCGGGAAGCCGCGCCGGGGCACCGACCGGGACTCGATGCCGAGCAGGCACACCGGCATGCCGCCGAGGTGGACGTCCTGCACCACCGCGGTCTCCGCGTCGGCCATGCCCGCCCAGCGCTCCAGCACCGGGTGGTCCTGGTCGGAGAGCGCCCGCATCACCGTCCGGATGTCGAACGGCTTCTTGCGGTCGGGGTTGGCCACCGCCGAGAAGATCTCGCCGACGGTGGTGAAGTCGCTGCCCTCCACCGCGTGCGGGAAGTCCGAGACGTCCCGGTCGACGGGGTCGGTGGTCGTCGCCCGGCGGGGCGCCTGCTCGCCGGGGGCGACGTACGTGTGGTCGTAGTGCAGCATCAGCACGTCGCGCGCGGCGGCCAGGTTCGGCGCCCAGTACTGCGCCTGCCCGTTGGGACCCATCACCCGGTCGTAGCCGCCGATGCCGAAGTTGTCCTCGGCCGACACGCCACCGGAGAAGTCGAGCGACTGCTTGCCGGTGAGCACCATCGCCGAGTCCGGCGTCATCACCAGGACGCCCTTGGTGTGCATGAGCATCGTCGCCTCGGCGTTCCAGTACGGCTGCGCGCCGACCGTGATCCCCGCGACCACGATGTTGATCTCGCCACCGTCCTGGGTGAACTCGACGATCCGCTTGAGCGCCGCGGCCACCCAGTCCATGTTCTCCGTGCCGGACTCCATGGAGATCCGGGCCCCGGCGGAGAGCGCGTACCACTCCAGCGGCACCCCCATCCGCTCGGCCAGGTCGAGCGCGGCGATCACGCGGCGGCACTCCGGTTCCGACAGCGCGCCGAGCGACTTCGTCGGGTCGCCGAGCAGCACCACCCGGGTGACGCCCTGCGGGTGCCGCCGGGTCGGGGTGCTGACCACCCCGGCGACGATCGCCGCGCTGTTGCGCCCCTTCGGCCGCTGGACCGGCACCAGGGCGTGCTGCTCGTCGAGGTCGTGCTCGACGAAGTCGCCGAGCAGGCTGGTCAGCTCGTACGGGTACACCGTGTTGCGGCTGCTCGCCCGGAGCACCTTCTGCCGGTAGCTGTCCAGCGGCTCGACCGGATCGTCCGACGGCTCACCGACGGTCAGCTCGACGCCACCGGTGGCCCCGAAGGAGACCCGCACGGCGACCTTGGTCAGCTCGCCGGTGTCCCGGTCGCGCTGCCGTCCGATGAGCAGGATCTCCTCCAGCCCGGCCCCCGCGGTGGTCGGCAGCATGCGACCGGCGATCATCTCCAGCTCCGCCCGGGTCAGCTCGCTCGGCGGCCAGACGTAGACCACGATCCGGTTGGTGTTGACGCGCTTGGTGGAGGGTCGCCGGGACCGCTCGCGGCGGACCGCCTCCACGCAGGCGGTCACGGTGTCCTCGGCCGTGGGCAGCGCGACCAGCCGGCCGTCGTGCTCCCGCAGCGCGGTCAGGTCGCGCACCTGCGCGAACGCGACGAGCCGGTCGTCCGACGGGTTCTCCCGGGCGACGCACTGGAAGAGGTACACCTCCTCGTCCGACGAGGGCAGCCGGGTGAGGTCGAACTTGCTCAGCCGCTCCAGCTGCATCCGCTGGGCGATGTACGGGTGCAGGCCACGGACCAGCCGCTCCTCGACCATCCCGGCAGTCGTCGGGCGGAACGTGAAGTGGTGGTGCATCACCGCACCGCTGCGACCGGCCACCGTCGTGGTGACCCGGCTGACCTCGCTCGGCAACGGGTGCGCGCCGACGACCTCCTGCAGCGCCGCCGCCATCGCGGCGGAGTCCTCGGGCTGGTTCTCCCAGGCGAGGTAGATGTCGGCGTCGATGGCGCCCTCGCCGCTGGCCAGCTCCGCGAGCCCGCGCAACGCGTCGCCCAACGCGTGGAAACCGACGGCGGCGGAGACCACGCACGAGTCCGCCCGCTTGGCGACCACGAACGTGCAGCCCGCGTTCTCGCTGGTGCGGACGCTGAGCAGCCCCTTGTTGCCGTAGTACCGCCGGGTCAGCACCTCCAGCATCACCACGTTGTCGAGGGCCGCCCGCCCCAGCCGCTGCCCGAGCAGCCGCACCAGCGGCTCGGTGCTGCGCACCATCTCGGCGATCCGCTCGGCGCGGTCCGGCGCGTCCGGGTGCGCGTCCAGGTGGTTGAGGTGCTGGCGGACGTTGGCGTAGACGCGGGCGCGGTTGCGGCGCAGCAGCGGCTGGGCGAACCAGGAGAACACCACGCCCCGGGCGAGGTCGGCGACCACGGGGAAGCGGACCTGCGTCGCGGCCACCAGCCGTTCCAGCACGAGACCGGCCGGCTCCCGCAGCGCCTCGTCCGGCGGGGACTCCTGCAACCAGGCGCGCAGCAACGCCGTGACGACCATGGCGTCGACGGACGCCCGTTGCTGGGCGAGGAAGATCCGGAACACGGCGGCTTCGAGGTCGGGGGAGCGTTCCAGCTCGGTGACACCGTAGTGCCCGAGCGCCGTGGCGAGCTTGGCCTGGAAGGTCGGCGGCAACGCGGCCCGTTCGACGTCCAGGCACTGCAGGTAGGTGTGGAAGTACTCCCGGGCGCTGTGCACGTGCCCGTCACCGCCGCCGTCCTCGCCACTGGGCCGGTTGCGGCTCAGCTCCGCCAGGTCGGCGAAGACGCCGACGAGTTCGAGCTCCTCGGCCAGCGGCCGGTGCCCGTCGGCGATGGAGGCCCGGCGGGCGGTGAGGTAGTCGTCGAGCACCCGGCGCTCGTCGTGCGGGTCGACGTCGAAGCCCAGCAGCAGGCTGCGCAGGTCCTCCTGGCCGCGCGCGGTGCGCGCCCGTGCGGGGATCGTGGCAGGCGCGTCGGGCAGGTCCAGTTCGACGGACTCGGTGGCCGAGGTGTCCTCGGCGTCGGCGTCGGCGATCGGCTCCAACCGGACCAGCGGCGCGCCGGCCTCCACCTGGCTGCCCACCGAGACGACGCATTCCTTCAGCCGCGCCTTGAACGGTGCCCGCAGCACCGTCTCCATCTTCATGCTCTCCAGCACCAGCACCGGTGCGCCCGCCTCGACCTCGGCGCCGACCTTCAGCGGCGTGGCGACGACCAGCGCGGGCGAGGGGGAGCGCACCACGCCGCCCTCGTCGCGGCTGACCCGGTGCGTCACACCGTCCACCTCGACCAGGTGGATCGGCCCGTGCGTGCCGGTGGTCAGGCGGTACCGGACCCCGTTCACGACGACCTGCCCGGTGTGCCGGTCGAAGCGGTCCAGCTCCACGTCGGCGGTGCGGACGTCGTCGC
This sequence comes from Micromonospora sp. NPDC023956, assembly GCF_040639195.1. Taxonomy (NCBI): domain Bacteria; kingdom Bacillati; phylum Actinomycetota; class Actinomycetes; order Micromonosporales; family Micromonosporaceae; genus Micromonospora; species Micromonospora sp. NPDC023956. Next base: position 506,346 of record NZ_JBEZZN010000001.1, on the reverse strand, counting down.
CCGCCTCGATGCCGACCCGGAACCGGTGCGCGCCGACCCGCGCGACGCGCACGCGGTAGCCGACACCCCGCAGCTTGAGGTCGAGCGGTCGGCCGCTCTCGTGCTGCACCTGGGGGCGTCCACCGAAGGCGGTCGAGAGCAGCCGCTCCCGTTCGGCGCGCTCCTCCTCCTCGTACGCCTCGATGGCCGCGGCGGCCAGCGCGACGGCGGAGTGCCGGTGCGAGACGAGCCGGCCCTCGCCCCGGACCCGGTCGATCCAGCCGGTGTCGGCGCTGGCGTCGATCACCTCGGGCTGGTCCAGCAGGTCGAGTACGAAGCTCTTGTTCGTCGCGCCGCCCTCGATGATCACCGTGGTCTGCGCCATCGCCCGCCGCAGCCGGCCGAGCGCCTCGTCCCGGTCGCGGCCGTAGGCGATGATCTTCGCGATCATCGAGTCGAAGTCGGCGGGGATGGTGTCACCCTCGCTGACGCCGGTGTCCACCCGGATGCCCGGCCCGGCGGGCAGGTCCAGCCGGGCGATGCGGCCCGGGGAGGGCGCGAAGTCGCGGTCCGGGTCCTCGGCGTTCAGCCGGGCCTCGATGGCGTGCCCGCGCTCCGCCGGCGGCGCGCCGTCCAGCCGTCCGCCCGAGGCGACGTGCAGCTGTGCCTTGACCAGGTCGAAGCCGGTGGTCGCCTCGGTGATCGGGTGCTCGACCTGCAACCGGGTGTTGACCTCGAGGAACGCGAACAGCTGGTCGCCGGGGTGGTAGAGGAACTCGACGGTCGCCGCGCCGCGGTAACCGACCGCCACGGCCAGCCGTTCGGCGGAGGCCTTGAGTTCGGCCGTCTGCGCCGGGCTGAGCACCGGCGACGCCGACTCCTCGATGACCTTCTGGTTGCGCCGCTGCACCGAGCAGTCGCGGACGCCGAGCGCCCACGCGGTGCCCTCGCCGTCGGCGATCACCTGGACCTCGACGTGCCGGGCGCCGGTGACCAGGCGCTCCAGGAACACGATGCCGCTGCCGAACGCCCGCGCGGCCTCCTGGCTGGTGCGCTCGTACGCGTCGGTCAGCTCGGCCTCGTTCGTGACCACGCGGATGCCGCGTCCGCCGCCGCCCGCGGTCGCCTTGAGCATCAGCGGGTAGCCGATCCCGGCCGCCGCCGTCAGGGCGGCGTCCAGGGTCTCCACCGCGCCCCGGCTCCACGGGGCGACCGGCACGCCGACCTCCTCGGCGATCAGCTTCGCGCCGATCTTGTCACCGAGCTTGCGCATGGCGTCGGGGCTCGGCCCGACGAAGGTGACACCGATCTTCTCGCACAGCTCCGCGAACGCCGGGTCCTCGGCGACGAAGCCCCAGCCGACCCACGCGGCGTCCGCCCCGGTCTCCACCAGCGCGCGCTCCAGCAGGCCGAGGTTGAGGTACGGCCGGGCGGCGGCGGGCCCGAGGTCGTAGGAGAGGTCGGCCTCGCGGACGAAGGTGGCCGTTCGGTCGACGTCGGTGTACAGGGCGACGGTTTCGATCCGTGTCCCGGTCTCCGCGGCGATATCCCGTACGGCGTGGATGAGCCGCATAGCGGCCTCGCCGCGGTTGACGATGGCGACACGACTGAACATCCGACCGAACCCCTTCTCAGCGCCCGTTGGGGCGAATCTGCACCTTTACATCGACTTGCGTCACTCATAGTATTGGCTCGTCAACCCTGCGCAGCAACCGCCTCTCGTTTCCCTGCGCCCGAGTCGAAGCTCCACCAGCTTAGACATCGCGGGGCGTCTGACGAGCACTCGTGTCTGTCGTCTGTCGTCAGCTGCGCTGGCCCGCCCTTCGTGATGTCCGAGCAAGCTACCCAGGTCGGTACGGATGTCCTGCCCGGCGGGTGCGCCGCGCGTGTCCGGTCCGTGCCGCCGACGATCCGCTCCGTGGCTCGAGAAGTGGTCGAGGGGGACCGGTTCGCCGCGACATCGGCGCGCACCGTCCTTGTCCCTCTGTGATCGATCCATTACGTTCGATCTATGTCGAGCGCGGTGAAGACCGGTACGAGACCCCAGACGCTCCGCGCGGTGTCGCTCGCGGTCCTCCTGGCGCTGACCGGCGGTGCCAGTGCCTGCGCGCCGGCCGGCACGGAGGACGACGGCCAGACGGTCACCGTCGGCCTCTCCGCCGCGTTCAGCGGCAAGTCCGCCTACTACGGCCAGGACGCCGAGAAGGGCATCGCGCTGGCCATCGAGCACCTCGGGCAGAGCATGCCCGAGGTCACCTTCCGCCTGGTCACCGCCGACGACGAATGCTCGCCCCAGGGCGGTGCCGCCGCCTTCCGCAAACTGGCGGACGTGGACGGGGTGGACGCCATCCTGGGGTCGCCCTGCTCCTCCGGCACCCTCGGCGGCATGCCGACCCTGGCCAGGAGCAAGACCCCGGCGGTGACCTTCGGCTCCACCAACGCCAAGATCAGCCAACAGTCCGGGGTGGGCGGCAACCCGTACATGTGGCGAATGAACATCGACGACTCCATCATGGGGAGGTACTGGACCCGGTACATCGCCGACGCCGGCCGCAAGCGCGCCGCGATCCTGGCCGCCAACAACGACTTCGGTCGCGGGGCCGTCGACCTGTACCGCAAGCTGTTGCCCGAGGCGGGGGTAGAACTCGTCGCCACCGAGTTCTACGACCTCGGCGCCAGCGACCTGCGGGCCCAGTTGGCGAAGGTGCGCGCCGCGGACCCGGACGCGTTCGTCACCTTCGCCGAGCCACCCGACTGTGCCCAACTGCTGCGCCAGATGCGCGAGACGGGCATGACCGTCCCGGTCTACGGGCGCGGCGGTTGCGCCACCGCGGAGGGGATCCGGCTCACCGGTGACCCCACCCTGGCCGAGGGCGTCCAGGAGGCCACCTACTGGACGGCCACCGACGCGCAACGGCCACTGCTCGACGGGTACCGGGCCCGGTACGGCCAGGAGGTGCCGCCGTACAACGCCGCGCTGGCGTACTACGGCATGCTGACCCTCGCCGAGGCGGTCCGGCACGGCGGGACGGACCGGGCGGGCATCCTGGCCGGGCTGGCGAAGGTGGACTTCACCACCGGCATCGGGCCGGTCAGGTTCGACGACCACCACCAGGCCCACCCGAACATGTTCATCCTCAGGGTCGAGGGCGGGAAGATCAGGGTTCTCGACGTCGTCGACACGAGCCGGTGAACGGCGCCGACGGTGAGCGGGCTCCTCGACCAACTCGTCAACGGCCTGACGCTCGGTTCGCAGTACGCCCTCGTGGCGGCCGGGCTGGCGCTCGTCTTCGGCGTCCTGGAGATCGTCAACTTCGCGCACGGTGAGCTGGTGATGGTCGGCGCGTACCTGCTGTACGCGGGCTCCGCGTACCTGGGTCTGCCGTATCCGGTCGCCGCGCTCGCCACGGTGGTGGGGATGGTGGTCGTCGGGATCGCGTTCTACCTGGCCGTGGTGCACCGGATCCTGCACCGGGGCTGGCAGGTCCAGCTCGTCGCCACGCTCGCCGTGTCGATCGTCCTGGTCAACCTGGCGATCGTGGTCGGTGGTTCGCTGCCCAGGACCGTCTACAGCGAGCAGAGCCTGCGCACCGTGGAGCTGGCCGGGACCCCCGTCGCGGTGCAACGGCTGGTCGTGCTCGGCGCCACCGCGGCAACCTTCGGTGCGCTCGCGGTGTTCCTGCACCGCACCCGGACCGGCCGGGCGATGCGGGCACTCGCCCAGAACCGTGAGGCCGCCGTGGTGGTGGGCCTGCCGGCCGCGCGGATCGGGCTGGTGACCGTGGCGATCGCCGCCGCCCTGGCGGGCGTCGCCGCGGCCACCATCACCCCGCTGTACAGCGCCGCACCGACGATGGGGACGCTGCTGGCCGTCAAGGCGTTCGCCGCCGTCATCCTCGGCGGCTTCGGCAACGTCGGCGGCGCGGTGGTCGGCGGCTTCGTCCTCGGCGTGAGCGAGGCGCTGGCCATCGGCTACATCTCCAGCGCGTACGCCGACGTGGTCGTCTTCTCCGTCATGATCGCGGTCCTGCTGGTCCGTCCGCACGGGCTGTTCGGACGGGTGGTGCGGGCGTGACCGCGAGCGGTACGGCCCGCACCGCGCCGCCCGGTCGCGGTCGCGTCGAGCCCGTGGTCTGGTCGCTCGGGGCACTCCTCGCGGTGGTGCTGCCGCTGGTGCTCCCGGTGCCGTACTACCTCTCGACCGCGATCACCGCCCTCATGTTCGTCGCCCTGGCGGTCTCCTTCGACCTGGTGGTCGGCCGGATCGGCGCGCTCAGCCTGTGTCAGCCGGTCTTCTTCGGCTTCGGCTCGTACGCGGCGGCGATCCTGAGCACCCGGTACGGCTGGTCGTTCGGGGCGACCCTGGTCGTCGCCGCGCTGGCCGCCGTCGGCGTGGCGCTGGCCATCGGCGTCCCGTCGTTCCGCCTGTCGCTGCACGCCTTCGCGATCGCCACCCTCGGCTTCGCGACCATCGCGGCGCTGCTGGCCCGGAACTGGGTCGGCCTCACCGGCGGTCCGCTGTGCACCACCGGCGTACCCGCGATGACCCTCTTCGGTGGCGAACTCACCTCGTTGGCCGCGCAGTACTACGTCGTGCTGGGGCTCGCGGCGCTCACCGTCGGGGTCGCCTTCGGTGTCTCCCGCAGCCGGCTCGGCCTCGCCCTCACGGCGGTCCGGGACGATCCGGTGCTGGCCGCCGCCCGGGGACTGTCGCCGACCGCGTTCCGGCTCACCGCCTTCGGCCTCTCGGCCGCCCTCTCGGCGACGGTGGGGGTCTTCAACGCGTACTTCCAGTCGGTGGTGTGTCCGGAGAACCTGGACCCGTCCTACACCACCGCGCTGTTGATCATGGTGTTCATCGGCGGGCGGGGCAGCCTGCGCGGCGTGGTGTCGGCGGCGCTGCTGTTCACCGTGCTGCCGCAGGTGCTGCACCTCGCCGAGGAGTGGCGGATGGTCATCTACGGACTGATCCTGCTCGGGGTGGTCATCGCCGTCCCCGACGGGCTGGAACGGGCGTTCCGGGCGGCCGGCCGGGTCCGGCACCGGCCACCCCCGCCGGCGGCGACCCCACCCGCGACGCCCGAGACGGTGCCCCGGTGAGCGGCGGGGACCTGGCGGTGCGCGGGCTCCGCAAGGCGTACGCCGGGGTGCGCGCCCTGGACGACGTGTCGGTAGCGGTTCCCGCCGGCGAGGTCGTCGGCCTCATCGGCCCCAACGGGTCGGGCAAGACCACCCTGATCGACTGCGTCACCGGCCTCCAGCGGCCGGACACCGGCACGGTCGCGCTCGACGGCCGCGACGTCACCGGGTGGCGGTCCGACCGCCTGGCCCATCACGGGCTGGTCCGGACGTTCCAGCAGGTACGCACGTTCGAGTCGCTGTCCGTCCGGCACAACCTCCGGGTCGCGGCCCTCGGCCGCCGGTCGCGTTCGCGGCGGCTGGCCGATCTGGTCCGACCCGACCGCGAGGACCGCGCGCTGCGGGCCCGACTCGACGAACTGGTCGACACCTTCGCGCTCGGCCCGGTCGCCGACCGGCCCGCCGGGCAGCTCTCGTACGGGCAGCGCAAGCTGGTCGAGTTCGCCGCCGCCTGCGTGCTGCCGCCCCGCGTGCTGCTGCTCGACGAGCCGGTGGCGGCGGTCAACCCGACCCTCGGCAACCTGATCCGGGGCCTGATCCGGGAGCTCAACGCCGCCGGCACCACGATCCTCCTGGTCGAACACAACATCGAGATGGTGGTCGACCTCTGCCACCGGGTGATCGTGCTGGACCGGGGCCGAACCCTGGCGCAGGGGAGACCCGGCGAGGTCATCGCCCGCGACGACGTCCAGGAGGCCTACCTTGGCCGCTGACCTCCCGTCGACGCCGCTGCTGACCCTGCGCGACGTGCACGCCGGGTACCAGGACGTGGAGATCCTGCGCGGCATCGACCTGGACCTGCGTCGCGGCGAGACGGTCTGCGTCGTCGGTGCCAACGGAGCCGGCAAGTCCACCCTGCTCAGGACTGTGTTCGGCATGGTGGCGACGCGCCGTGGGTCGATCCGGGTCGACGGCGTCGAGGTGAGCCGTGAGCCACCCCGGGCCCGGCTGGCCCGAGGGGTCGTCCTCGTGCCGCAGGGGCGGTGCAACTTCCCCCGGATGAGCGTCGAGGAGAACCTGCGGATGGGCGGCTACACGCTGCCCCGGCGCGCGGTCGCGGCCGGCATCGACCGGGCGTACCAGACCTTTCCGGTGCTCCGTGAGCGGCGCGGCCAGGCGGCCGGCAACCTCTCCGGCGGCGAGCAGCAGCTCCTGGAGATGGCGATGGCGCTGATGCTCGACCCGACGGTGGTGCTGATCGACGAACCGTCGTTGGGTCTCTCGCCCCGGATGCGGCACCTGGTCTTCGCCGCGCTTCACGGGCTGGCCGCGCATCAGGTGGGCGTGCTGCTGGTCGAGCAGAACGCGGTACAGGCACTCCGGGTCGCCGACCGTGGCCTGGTGGTCGAACTGGGCCGGGTGACGAAGTCGGGGACCGGGCCGGAGATGCTCGACGATCCCGACGTTCGACGGGCCTACCTGGGCCTGCCTGCCTGAGCGACAGGCCGTGACGCCTCAAATTCATCGAGTGACATCTATGGTCTTGTCTGCTCGGGGGTGGTAAGAATCTTGCAGGACCGCTTCCCCCTTTGGCAATTTTCCCCAAGTGAGGCTCCGATGCGGACAAGAAGGATCATGGCCAGCCTCGCGGCGGTCATCCTCGGCTCGACGGCTCTGGTCACCCCGACCTGGGCGGCCCCGCCGGACGAACGAACCGTCAGCTACCGGGGTTACCAGGTGACGGTCCCGGCGGACTGGCGGGTCGTCGACCTGGCCGAGGACCCGCACGCCTGCGTCCGGTTCGACCGGCCCACGGTCTACCTGGGCCGCCCCGGCGACGAGCCCTGGTGCCCGCCGGACCTGGTCGGTCGGACGGCGGGGCTGGTCATCGAGCCGCTCGACGCCGGCACCGCCGAGCGGATCGCCGGGGACGCCGCCGTCACCGCCGCCGGCAGGGCGACCGTGGACACCCTGGCGTCCCGCGACGGCACCATGCGGGTCGCGGTCCGCGACGCGGGCGTGCTCGTCACGGCCGAGCACACGCCGGACACCGAAGCGACGGTACGCCGGATCCTCGCCTCCGCCAGCCTCGGGCGAGGTGCCGTCCCGGTCTCCCCGGACGCCCTCCGCGCCTCGGCACCCGCCACGGTCACGCCCGCGGCCAACACCCCGCAGCCGGGGACCTACACCGGCAAGGGCTTCGACACCTGCACCGCCCCGTCCCAGTCGACGATGGACACCTGGCGCGCCAGCTCGCCGTACCGCGCGGTGGGCATCTACATCAGCGGCGCCAGCCGTTCGTGCACCCAGGCGAACCTGACCGCGACCTGGGTGGCCAACCAGATCAGCCGGGGCTGGCACCTGATCCCGATCGAGCTCGACAACCAGGCGCCGTGCGGCACCCGTACGCCGAAGATGTCCTACGACCCGGCCACCGCCCGGTCCCAGGGGGCCACCCGCGCGACCAGCGCGGTGAACGCGGCCAAGGCGCTGGGCCTGCCCGCGGGCAGCGCGATCTACAACGACATCGAGCACTATCCGTCGAGTGCGTCGTGCACGGCCGCCGTGCTGTCCTACCTCTCCGGCTGGACCGAGCGGCTCCACGCGCTCGGCTACCTCTCCGGCATGTACTCCAGCGGTTCCTCCGGCGTCAAGGACCTGTGCAACGCCTACAACGACAGCCGCTACACCCGGGTCGACCACCTCTTCTTCGGCTGGTGGAACGGGGTGGCCGACACCGACGCGGGCACCTACTGCCCGGACGGGTACTACGCCAACCGTCAGCGCATCCACCAGTACACCGGTGACACCAACGAGACCTGGGGCGGCGTGCGGATCTACATCGACCGCGACTTCCTCGACGTCTCGACCACGCCCTCCGAGCCGCCGCCGGGGTTCACCGTCACGGTCGACAACACCACCCCGGGACGGTTCACGGCGAGCGCGAGCTGGGGCACCTCCACCTACTCCAGCCAACGGGTCGGCCCCGACTACCGCTTCGCCGACCCCGTCTCCGCCAGCGACGTCGCCTGGTACAAGGCGAACCTCCCCGCGACGGGCACCTACGAGGTCTCCGTCTGGTACCCCGCCACCTCCGGCTACAACGACTCGACCCCCTACGTCGTGGCCACCACCACTGGCAACCAGACCGTGCGGGTCAACCAGCGGGTCAACGGTGGACGGTGGGTCTCGCTCGGCGTGTTCACGCTGGCGGCCGGGGACGGGGACAAGGTGGGCGTGAGCCGGTGGACCACCGGCACCGGCTACGTGATCGCCGACGCGGTCCGGATCAGCCGGGTCTGAACAGGCGGGGGTCGGCTGCACAGGCGCCACGCAGCCGGCCCCCCGGGCTGACCGTCGTGCCGGCCATCCGCGCCGGAGCCGGGGTGGAGCCGGGTCGCGGCCACCGGACCGGTCAGTGCGCCTCCAGCTCGCGCTTCAACCGGTCGAGGGTCTTCCGCATCCCGTCCCGGTTGACCACCGGACGCTGGTTCGCGGCCCGGCCGGTGAAGACCCGGCCGAGCAGGTGCGCCGCGCCGTTACGGCGGTCCTGCCAGTACTCCGTCACCCGGGTGCCGCCGTCGGTGGCCGCGAACCGGTATCCCCAGCGGGCCACCGGCTGACCGAACGTGGTGACCTCGAAGGCGAACTCCTCGCCCGGCGTGGCGGTGACGACCCGGCAGGTGGTGAACCAGAGGAACGGACCCCGACGGTTCCAGCCGACGAAGCGGTCGGGCCGACCGCCCCCGCGTCGGGTGACCCAGACCGCGAAACACTCCGGGCTCCACCGGGCCATCCGCCGGACGTCGGCGACGGCCGCGTAGACCTGCTGCGCCGGTGCCGCGACGATGATCCGTTCGGCGATCTCCGGGCCCTGGCCGGTCGACTGAGGCGTCACCGGGCCAGCATAGGCGTCACTCGTCGCGCCAGGGAAGGTAGCCCGGCAGGTCCGTGCTGACCCGGCCGGGGAACGCGGGGCCGCGCCGTTGCCGGAAGGAGGCGAACCCCTCCCGGGCGTCGGGACTGTCCACCGCGTCGGCCGCGAGCCGGGAGTCCAAGCGGTGCACCGGGTACGGCGAGTCCAGCGCACTCATCCGGTAGAGCATCTGCCGGATGACCGCGACGGAGACCGGGGCGGTCGTGGCGATGAGGGTCCGGGCGAGCTGCTGCGCCTTCTCCAGCAGCTGCTCCGGCTCGTGGACACTGTGCACCAGACCGGCGGTGAGCGCCTCGGCGGCGTCGAAGGCCCGCCCACTGACCATCCAGTCCAGAGCGGTGCCCATCCCGACCAGACGGGGGAGGAACCAGGCGGACGCGCCCTCGGCGTAGATGCCGCGTCGGCTGAACACGTACCCGAAGCGCGCGTCGGTGGCCGCGAGGCGGTAGTCGGCCGGCAGGATGATGGTCGCGCCGGCACCGACGGCCGCGCCCCGGACGGCGGCGATGACCGGCTTGTTCATCGCGAAGATCCGCATCGAGCAGCGGCCGGCGGGCTCCGCCCAGGCGGCGTCGGGATCGTCCGGCGTGTCCAGTTCCGACGTGGACAGATCGAGCCCGGCGCAGAAGTGCTCACCCGCCCCGGTGAGGATGACCACCCGCACGTCGTCGTCGTGGTCGGCACGGTCGAACGCGTGGGCGAGTTCGTCGGCCATCCGCACCGTGTAGCCGTTGCGCTCCTCCGGGCGGTTCAGCGAGATCGTGGCAATCCGGTCGGCAACGGCATAGGTGATCTCGCGATACGCGTCCACGTGGGCACCTTAGATCAACATCAGTTGACGCGGCAATCCTCCGGCTCCGCCGCCGGGCCGACCGTCCGGCCACGAGCCGTCGTCCGGCCCGCCCTTGATCGGCTGCCGCCCGTCGGGCACACTTCCGCGGTGTCCTCCAGTGTCTTCGACCTGTACCGCCGACACCTGGGTGAGGGGCAGGGTCGGGTCGCGGCCATGCTCAACACGCCACTGGAAGTCGGCGCCACGGGCGCGGTCGTGCAGACCGCCGACGGTCGCCAGTTGCTGAACTGCGCCGGCTACGGCGTCTTCCTCGTCGGCGCCGGGCACCCGACCGTGCTCGCGGCGGTGCACGAGCAGTTGGACCGGCAGGCGCTGTCCACCCGGGTCCTGCTGAACGAACCCGCGGCGCGGGCCGCCGAGGCGCTGACCTCCGTCGCGCCCGAGGGTCTGGACAAGGTGCACTTCTCCACCTCGGGCGCGGAGGCGGTGGAGACCGCGATCAAGATCGCGCGGGTGAACGGGCGGCGTCGGCTGGTCTCCATGCACAGCGGATACCACGGCAAGACCACCGGGGCGCTGTCGCTCACCGCGCGGTCGCTGTACCAGGATCCCTTCCGGCCCCTGCTGCCGGAGGTGGTCCACGTCCGTTTCGGTGACCTGACGGAGTTGGCCGCCGTCGTCGACCGGGACGTCTGCGTGGTGGTGGAACCGGTGCAGAGCGAGGGCGGGGTGATCATCCCGGAGCCCGGCTACCTCCGGGCGGTCGAGGCGCTCTGCCGGGACCGGGGCGCGATGCTCGTCCTCGACGAGGTGATGACCGGACTCGGACGTCTCGGTACCTGGTGGGGAGCGGACCGCGACGGTGTGCGGCCGGACATCCTGCTGGTCGGCAAGGCGCTCAGCGGCGGCCTGGTGCCGGTCGCGGCGACCCTGGCGACCGCGGCGGCCTTCGCGCCGCTGGACAAGGACCCCTACCTGCACACCTCCACCTTCTCCGCCGCCCCCATCGCGATGGCCGCGGTCCGGGCGACGGTCGGGGTGATCCGGGACGAGAACCTGGTCGACCGCGCGGGCGCGCTGGGCGCGCGGCTGCTGACGGCGTTGACCGGGGCGGCGAGCGTCATCGGACACCTGGTGGCCGAGGTCCGTGGGGTCGGACTGCTCATCGGCGTCGAGTTCCGGACCGGTCACCACGCCGCGGAGTTCCTGATGGACCTGCTCGACAACGACGTGCTGGTCAACCACTCGATGAACGCGCACCCGGTGCTCCGGCTGACCCCACCGGCGACCATGACGGCGGACGAGGAGGCCCGGCTGGTCGCCTCGTTCGGACGGGCCTGTGCCGCCCTGGCCGCACGCTTCCCCGCCGCGACGACCGGTGCCACGGCATGACGGGACGTACCGTCCTGGTCACCGGCGCCAGCGGCGTCGTGGGTACCGCCGTGCTGGCCGAGCTGTCCGGGTACGACGTGATCGCCGGGGTGTTCCGGCGGCTGCCGGCCGGCTCGGACCGGGTCGTCCGCCTGGACCTGCACGCCCCCTCGTTGGGGCTCGATCCCCGCGCCTACCGCGAGCTGTGCGCGGAGGTCGACGTGGTGATCCACTCGGCCGCCATCGTGAACTTCTCCGCCGACCAGGCCGAGGTCGACCGGCTGAACATCGAGGGTCTCGGCCGGGTGATCGAGTTCGCCGCCGAGGCGGACGCCCTCCTGGTCCACGTGAGCACCGCGTACGTGTCCCGGTACGGCCGGACCGGTGGCGGTGACCGGCTGGGCACGGAGAAGGTGGCGGCCCGGACGGACGAGTACGTGCGGTCGAAGTACCTCGGCGAGCAACTGGTCCGGGACAGCGGGATCGACGCGGTGATCGTCCGTCCGGCGATCGTCATGGGTGACTCCCGGACCGGCGTCATCCGGCAGAAGCAGGGCGTGCACCTGCTCGCCGAGTACCTGCTGACCGGGAAGCTGCCGTTCATTCCCGCCCATCCCGGCACCTTCTTCGACCTCGTACCGCAGGACATGGTCGCCCGGGGGATCCGCGCGGTACTCGACGCCGACCTGCGCGAGGGCGAGTTCTGGTTGACGGCGGGGCCGGCGGGCCTACGGGTGGAGCGCTACCTCGAACTGGTCACGCAGGTCGGTCTGGAGAGCGGGATCGACATGCCCACGCCCCGACTGGCGGATCCGTCGATCGTGGACCGGTTGGTCCGGCCCGCGTTCGCGGACGTGCTCGCCGCCGAGGACCTGGCCCGGTTGGACGGCGTGGTGGCGGTCTGCGGACTGGTCATCATCCCCGAGTTGCTGCCCACGTCGTTCGGGACGATTCCCGGCGGACCGGAGGCGATGACCGCCGCGCAGGTCGAGGACGCGTGGCGGGTTTCCCTGCACCATCTTGTCCAGGGGCTGACGTGACGATCGTCAACCCGAGCTGAGGAGACCACCTGATGGAGTGCTCGGTCGTCGTGCACGCCCTGCTGCCCGGGGCGGACGTCACGGAGTCGTTCGACCGGTTGGCCGACTTCGCCGCCTACCCGAACTTCACCGACACGGTCCGGACCGTCGGCGTGACCCAGGTCAGCCCGACCGAGGTGACCTCGACGTGGGAGGTGAACTTCCGCAAGGGGATCCTGGTCTGGACCGAACGGGACGAGATCGACCCGGTCGAGCGGCGGATCACCTTCGACCAGTTGAGCGGCGACTTCGCGATGTTCACCGGCTCGTGGCTGGTCGTCGAGGTCGGCGACGACGTGCGGGTGGAGTTCGCGTCCCGGTTCGACCTCGGCATCGCCTCGCTGGCCAGCCTGATCGACCCGGTGGCGTGCGCGGCCCTGCGGGACGCGGTCCGGGACATCCTGCTCGGGTTGTTCGGCGCCGACATCGAGGTCCGCGCGGTGGAGGCCGCCCCGCTGGCCTGAGCGGGGCACCCACCGATGCCGCCCGGCGGAGAGGGCCGGCGTCCCGGCCGGCGCGGGACCGCCGGCCCCCGCCGACCGTCCCCCGCGCCGGTCCGGCCGGCTGACCCCGCGCCGGTCCGGCTGCGGAGCACCTAGTCGAGCAGGTCGAAGAAGTCGTCCTTCGCCGCGTCGACCTTGTCCGAACCGGCGGCCACGGTCGACACCAGTCGACCGAGGGCGTCGGTGAGCCGCTTGCGGGCCACCCCGTCCAGGGTGAGGCTCGCCAGGTCGGACTCCAGGCGGGTCAGGTCCTCCAGCACGCCGAGCGCGGTGGTCGCCCGCTCGGGCAGCAGCTCGCCCCGCAGGTACCCGACCAGCTCGCGCACGTTCGGATAGTCGAGGACCAACGTCGCCGGCAGCGTGAGCCCGGTCGCGGTGGCCAGGCGGTTGCGCAACTCCACCGCGGTCAGCGAGTCGAACCCGAGGTCCGGCAGCGACCGCGAGCTGTCCAGGTCGTCGCCGGACGAGTGGCCGAGGACCCGGGCGATCTCGGCGAGCACCACCTCCCGCAGCACCCGGTCCTGGTCGGCGGCGGGCAGCCCGGACAGGGTGCGGGCGAGGTCCGAGCCGTCCGGCCGAGCCCCGCCACCGGCCGAGCCGGGTCCGCCCCGGTCGGCCGGGAGGTCCGCGACGGCGACCCCGGCGCCGGGCCGGTCAGCCGTGGCCAGCAGACCGTGCAGGACGGCCGGCACCGTCCGTCGGTCGTGCCGGCCCAGCAACGCGGTGTCGACCTCGGCGAGGACCCGGGTCGGCGGATCCGCGTCGAGGGCGTCGGTCAGCAGGTCCAGCCCGCGCTGCACCGGCAGCGGCAGCAGCCCGATCTCCCGCATCCGACGCAGTCCGGCGGCGCTCACCTGGTCGGCCATGCCGTCGGTCAGCTCCCACAGTCCCCAGGCCAGGGACTGCGCCGGCAGCCCCTGCGTGCGCCGGTGCTGGGCGAGGGCGTCGAGGTAGGCGTTGGCCGCCGCGTAACCCGACTGGCCGGGCGACCCGAGCAGCCCGGCGGCGGACGAGAACAGGACGAACGCCGCCAGGTCGTGCTCCCTGGTCTGCTCGTGCAACTGTCGTGCGCCGTCCGCCTTCGGCCGCAGCACCGCGGCCACCCGCTGCGCCGTCTGCGACTCGACCACGCCGTCGTCGAGCACACCCGCCAGGTGCAGCACCGCGGTGAGCGGATGCTCGGCGGGCACGGACCCGAGCACGTCGGCCAGGGCGGCCGGGTCGGCGACGTCGCACGCCACCACGCGCACCGACTCGGCACCCGCCTTCTCCAGCTCGCCGACCAGGTCGGCGGTACCGGGGGCATCGGGCCCCCGCCGGGAGGTGAGCACCAGGTGCCGGGCCCGGCCCCGCTCGACCAGGTGTCGGACCACGAGGTGACCGAGGGCGCCGGTCGCGCCGGTGACCAGGACGGTGCCGTCCGGGTTCCACGGACGCGGTCCCGGACCGTCGGCGACCCGTGCGGGCGAGGTGCCGGAGCCGGCCGCCGGTCGCAGCCGGGGCACCAGCAGGACGCCCGCGTCGAGGGCGACCTGCGGCTCACCACTGGCACCCGCGGTGGCCAGCGCCGACCGGGACTGCGGTGCGTCGTCCGAGTCGACCAGGACGAACCGGCCGGGATGTTCCGACTGCGCCGACCTCAGCAGCCCCCACGCCGCCGCCTGGGCGAGGTCCCGAGGGGAGTCACCGACCGCCCCCCGGGTCACCACCGCCAACCGGGCGGCGGCGTACCGGGGCTCGGCCAGCCAGCGGTGGACCAGGTGCAGCGCCGCCGAGACCACGTCGTGCGGTTCGGCACCACCCGCCGGGAGTTCGGCGAAGACCACGTCGGGAACCCGTTCGGAGGCTGCCAGCTCGTCGAGCCACACCACCGGGGCTGCGGACCGGGCCGGGTCCACCGGCTCCCACCGCAGCTCGTACGACCCGCCCGTCGTACCGGCGGTGGGCGCGGCGGCGAGCCGGTCGGCGGCGACCGGCCGCAGCGCGACCTGCCGGACGGAGGCGACCGGCGCGCCCGAGGGGTCGGCGAGGACGACGGCGACGCCGTCCGCGACGCGGGTCAGCCGGACCCGCACCGTCGTGGCGTCCGGCGCGTGCACCTGGAGGCCGGTCCAGCTGAACGGCAGTGCGATCGTGCCGTCCGGGCCGCCGTCGGGGAGCAGACCGAGCGCGTGCAGCGACGCGTCGAGCAGGGCCGGGTGCAGCGCGAACGGTTCGTCCGTGCCGGTCGCCCCGGCGGGTAGCGTCACGTCGGCGAAGACCTCGTCGCCCCGCCGCCACGCCCGCCCGAGGCCCCGGAACGCCGGACCGTAGTCGTAGCCGACGGCGCGCAGGCGGTCGTAGAGCCCCTCGGTGTCCAGCGGCGTCGCTCCCGGCGGCGGCCAGATCCGCAGCCGGGTGGCGTCACTGGTCCGCACCGGGGCGACCGCTCCGGTGGCGTGCGCGGTCCACGGCCCGTCCGGGCGGCGGGCGTGGATCGTCAGCGGGCGCGTCCCGCCGCTCTCCGGTTCGGCGAGGACCACCCGGGTCTCGACGACACCGGCCTCCGGAAGCACCAGCGGGGTCTGCAACAGCAGTTCGACCACCTCGGGGCAGCCGGCGTGGTCGCCGGCCCGTGCCGCCAGTTCCGCCAGCAGCGCACCCGGTACCACGACGGTGCCCCCGACCCGGTGGTCGGCGAGCCACGGCTGCGCGGCGATCGACAGCTCACCGGTCAGCAGCAGCCCGCCGCGACCCGACGCGGCCGGCACCTCGACCGGTTCCCCCAGCAGCGGCCGGACCGACGGGGTGAGCCAGTACCGCCGGCGCTGGAACGGATAGGTGGGCAGCTCCACGTGCGGTGCGGTCCCACCGACCACCGTGGCCCAGTCGACGTCCACGCCCCGGACGAACAGGTGGGCCAGCGCCTCCCGGACCGATGCGGCCTCGTCCCGGCCGGTCCGCAGCAGCGGCACGGCGACCGTGCGATCCCCGGCGGCGTCGCGGCCCTCGACGCAGTCGAGCACCATGGCGGACGACACCCCGCCCGGTCCGACCTCCAGGAACCGGGTGAACCCCTGCTCGTGGAGCCCGGCCACGCTCTGCGCGAACCGCACCGGCTGCCGCACGTGCCGGCTCCAGTGCCCGGGGGTGATCGCCTCGACCGTCCGTCCCGTCTCGTTGGCGACCAGGGCGATCTCCAGCGGCCGGTGGACGAGTCCCGCCTCCAGCTCGCCGAACTCCGCCAGCATCGGGTCCATCAGGGCGCAGTGGAAGGCGTGACTGACCCGCAGCCGGCTGGTCTTGCGGCCCCGGGCGGCGAACGCGTCGGCCACCTGCTGGACCGCGTCCTGCGGGCCGGCGACCACGACCGAGGACGGGCCGTTGACCGCGGCGATACCGACCCCCGGTGCGGAGTCGGCGAGCAGCGGCTCCACCTCGTCCGGGGTGGCCTGGATCGCCACCATCGCGCCACCGGCGGGCAGCGCCTGCATCAACCGGCCCCGGGTGACGACGAGCCGGGCGGCGTCGTCCAGCGACAGCGCACCGGCCACGTGCGCGGCGGCGATCTCCCCGACCGAGTGGCCGAGGACGGCGTCCGGCCGGACCCCCCAGTGCCGCAGCAGGTGGTACAGCGCCACCTCCACGGCGAACAGGGCCGGCTGGGTGTACCCGGTCCGGTCCAGCAGCTCCGGGTCGTCGAGGACCGTCCGGAGGGGACGGTCCAGGTGCTTGTCCAGGGCGGCACAGACCTCGTCGAAGGCTGCGGCGAACCGGGGTTCCGCCGCCGCCAGATCCCGTCCCGTCCCCGGTCGCTGCGACCCCTGCCCGGAGAAGACCAGGGCCAGCCTGCCCTCGGTTGCCGTACCGGTCACCACCGTCGCGGTGTCCCGCCCGGCGGCGAGCGCGGCGAGGCCGTCCCGGTCGAGGACCACGGCGCGCTGCTCGAAGCGGGTACGCGTGGCGGCGGCCGCCGCCGCCACGCCGAACGGCAGCTCCGGGTGGGCGGAGAGGAAGGTGTCGAGCTGTCCGGCCTGCGCCCGCAGGGCGGCCACGGTCCGCGCGGAGACCACCAGCGGCCCCGCCGCCGGCTCTCCGCCGGCCTGCCCGGTCGGTTGCTCCGGCGGCGCCTCCTCCAGGATCACGTGCGCGTTGGTGCCGCTGATCCCGAACGACGAGACTGCCGCGCGGCGCGGTTCGGTCCCGGCCGGCCAGGGCTGTTCCTCGGTGAGCAGCCGCAGCGGGCCGGCCGACCAGTCCACGTACGGGGTCGGCTCGTCGACGTGCAGCGTGCGGGGCAGCCGGCCGTGTCGCAGCGCGAGCACCATCTTGATCACACCGGCCACGCCGGCCGCCGCCTGGGTGTGGCCGATGTTGGACTTGACCGACCCGAGCCAGAGGGCGTCCTGTCGCCCGGCGCCGTACGCCGCGAGCAGCGCCTCGGCCTCGATCGGGTCCCCCAACCGGGTCCCGGTGCCGTGTGCCTCGACCGCGTCCACGTCGGACGGCGCGAGCCCCGCGTCGGCGAGGGCGTCGGCGATCAGCCGCTGCTGGGACGGTCCGTTGGGCGCGGTCAGTCCGTTGGACGCCCCGTCGGAGTTGACCGCGCTGCCCCGCAGGATCGCCAGGACACGGCGACCGTTGCGGCGGGCGTCGGCGAGGCGTTCGAGGACCAGCACCCCGGCGCCCTCGGCCCATCCGGTCCCGTCGGCCGCCGCGGCGAACGACCGGCACCGCCCGTCGGGGGAGAGCCCGCGCTGGCGGCTGAACTCGGTGAAGACCAGCGGTGTCCCGAGCACGGTCACCCCGCCGGCCAGCGCGAGGGTGCACTCGCCGGCGCGCAGCGACCGGGCCGCCAGGTGCAGCGCGACCAGTGACGACGAACAGGCGGTGTCCACCGACAGCGACGGCCCCTCCAGGCCGAGGGTGTACGACACCCGGCCGGAGACGACGCTGGACGCGTTGCCGGCCAGCAGGAAGCCGCCGACCTCGGGCGGGACGGCACCGAGGCGCGGCGCGTAGTCGTTGCCGATGACCCCGGTGAACACACCGGTGCGGCTGCCCCGCAGGGCGCGCGGGTCGACGCCGGCCCGCTCCAGCGCCTCCCAGGAGATCTCCAGCATCAACCGCTGCTGCGGGTCGGTGGCCAGGGCCTCCCGTGGCGACAGGCCGAAGAACCCGGCGTCGAAGTCACCCGCGTCGTGCAGGAATCCGCCGTGCCGGGCGTACGTGGAGCCGGGATGGTCCGGGTCGGGGTGGAACACGTCCGGGTCCCAGCCCCGGTCGGTGGGGAACGGCCCGATCCGGTCGCGGCCGTCGAGAAGGTCGGCCCAGAACGCGTCCGGAGTGGACACCCCGCCCGGGAAGCGGCAGGCCATCGCCACGATGGCGACGGGATCGTCCGCCACCCGCGCGGCACCGGCCGGATCCCCGCCCCCCGGGCGGGACAGGTCGGTGGTCCCGGCTCCTCCGGTCGGGCCGCCGGCCCGCTCCGCCAGGTACCCGGCGAGGGCGGACGGGTTGGGGTGGTCGAAGGCGAGCGTGCCGGAGAGCGAGAGCCCACTGGCGTCGGACAGTCTCTCGGCCAGTTCGAGCGCGCTCAGCGAGTCGAAGCCCAGGTCGGCGAAGGCCCCGTCGGCCGGCACGTCGGCACGGGAGCGGCCGAGCACGGCCGCCGCCTCGGTGCGGACGACGTCCAGCCACCACTGCTTGTCGGGGTCACCCACCGGTCGCCACCTCTCCGCGCACGTCACCCGGCACCCACCCACCGAGCGGCGCCCCATCCTCCATCGGGGGCGGCGATCGGCACAACTGGCGACCGCCGGCAATCCCATCTCGGTCGCCTATGGTCACCGTCGGTACGGCTGACCTATCCTGTGGCCCATGATCCAGGCGCGACCGTCATGAGTCGTTTCGTCGACACCGTGGTCGACACCGCCGCCCGCTCGCCGCGTGGCATGGTCACCGGTGCGCCGCACCATCCGGTGCGGCGGAGCTGGGGCGAACTGCACGCCGCCGCGCGGCGCACCGCGGCGGCCTTGGTCGAGGGTGGACTCCGTGCCCGTGAGGCGGTCGCGGTCCTGGCCGGCGACCCCGGCCAGGTCGCGCAGGTCGCCCAGGGAGTCTGGTTGGCCGGCGGCAGCGTGACCATGTTGCACCAGCCCACCGCGCGCACCGACCTGGCTGTCTGGCGGGACGACACGCTGCGTGTCCTCCGTATGATCGACGCGCGCCTGGTGCTGGTGGGCGCCCCGTTCGAGGCGATGGCCGAGGTGCTCCGCGAGCAGGGCATCGCCCACCGGATCATCGCTGACCTCGACAGCGACCGGGAGTTCACCGTCGTGCCGGCCGCCGAGGACGACACCGCGCTACTCCAGTTGACCAGTGGCTCGACCGCCGAGCCGAAGGCGGTCCAGATCACCCACCGCAACCTCCGTGCGAACCTCGTCGACACCGTGGCCAGTCTGGAGTGCGGCGATTCCGACGTGGTGGTGAGCTGGCTGCCGCTCTTCCACGACATGGGCATGGTCGGCTGCCTGCTGCTCCCGATGTTCAGCGGCGCCGAGCTGGTCAGTGTCACTCCTGCGGAGTTCCTCGGCCGTCCGCTGGTGTGGGCCGAGCTGATGAGCCGGTACGGCGGCACGATCACGGCCGCGCCGAACTTCGCCTACGCGATCCTGACCCGGCAGCTCGCCCGCGCCGAGGCCGGTTCGCTCGACCTGTCGCGGATGAAGTCCGCGTGCAACGGCGCGGAGCCGATCGACCCGTCGACGGTGGAGGCGTTCGTCGCGGCGGGTTCGCGGTTCGGTCTGCGCCCCGAGGGGATCAACTGCTGCTACGGCGCGGCGGAGAGCGCCCTGGTGGTCTCGCTGTCGGCCCTGTCCGACCCGATGCTCCTCGACACCGTCGACGCCCTGGAGCTGGAGAAGAACCGGCGCGCGGTTCCGGTACGCGAGGGGCAGGTCAGCGGGGTCCGCCGGCTGCCGCTGCTCGGTGTCGCCGCGCCGAGTGTCGCCGTCCGCGTGGTCGACGACTCCGGCGCCGAGTTGGGTGACCGGGAGGTCGGCCGGCTGCAACTGCGCGGGGACTCGGTCACCCGGGGCTACCTCACCGAGCAGGGGCCGATCACCGCCCTGGACGACGACGGCTGGCTGGACATCGGCGACGAGGGTTACCTGGTCGACGGCCAGATCGTCGTCTGCGGGCGGGAGAAGGACGTCATCATCATGGGCGGCCGGAACATCTACCCGACCGACATCGAACGCGCGGCCGCCTCGGTCGACGGCGTCCGGAACGGCAACGTCGCCGCGGTGCGGCTGATGGCCGGCGACGGCGTGGCACGGGAGTCGTTCGCGGTGCTGGTCGAGTCGCGGCGCGCCGGTGACCCGGACGCCGAGAAGGCGCTGCGCGACGCCGTCGTCCACCGGGTCGTCGCCGACGTCGACGCCCGTCCCGCGTCGGTCGTCGTGCTGCCGCCGGGTTCCCTGCCGAAGACGCCGTCGGGCAAGCTGCGTCGTGCGGCGGCCCGCGCCCTCGTTCCGGGCTGACCACCACCACCCGACCGTCCCGCCGCTGGAGGAACCCCGATGCGATCACTTGACCAGGCGCGCGCCCTGTGCGAGTCCTACCTGCCGGGGTTGATCGACGGGCTGTCGGCGCTCCCGTTCGAGCAGCGGGAGGCGTCCGGGGGCGCCACCCTGCCGGTGTTCCGGTCCAGCCGGGGTCCGGGCCTGGTGATCCCGAAGGACTACGGCGGGCTCGGCGCCACCCCGCTGGACGCGGTACGGATCCTGCGCGCGATCGGCGCCCACGCGCCGTCGCTGGCGGTCGGGACCACGATGCACCACTTCTCGGTGGCGACGCTGTTCACCTTCGCGGAGAGCATCAAGAACTCCGGCATGGAGTGGGCGCTGCTGGAGGCGATCACCAGCCGCAACCTGCTGGTTTCGTCCGGGTTCGCCGAGGGGCGCCCGGCCCAGGGGATCCTCGCCCCCACGATGACGGCGACCCCGGCCCCGGGTGGTTACCGGATCAACGGAACCAAGAAGCCGTGCAGCCTGAGCCACTCGATGGACCTGCTCACCGCGAGCGTGGCGGTGCCGGGGCCGGACGGCGAACCACAGACCGCGTTCCTGCTTATGCCGGCCACGCTGCGCGGCATCACGCGGCACCCGTTCTGGGGCAGCAGCGTGCTCGCCGGCGCGGAGAGCGACGAGGTCCGGCTGACCGACGTCTACATCGAGGAGGAGTTGGTCATCCCGACCGAGAACGGTCCGGACGGGATGCTCGACGACCTGCAGACCACCGGCTTCATCTGGTTCGAGCTGCTGATCACGGCCTCGTACCTGGGGATGGCGAGCGCGCTCGTGGAACGTGCCCTGGCCGCCCGCCGTGGCGCGGTCACCGACCGGGCCGCCCTGGGCACCCGGTTGGAGACGGCGACGCAGCTGCTCGAGGGTGCGGCCCGCGCCATGATGGCCGGTGAGACGGACAACGACGCGCTGGCCCGCGTGCTGATGGCCCGCTACGGTGCGCAGGACGCCATCGCCGACGCCGCCCGGCAGGCGGTCGAGATGCTCGGCGGGATGGCGTTCATCGGCTCTCCCGACGTGGCCTACCTGATCGCGGCGTGCCAGTGCGTCGCGTTCCATCCGCCGTCGCGGGGCAGCGTCGCGGCGGCGATGGTCGACTACCTCGACGGGAGCGGTCCGTTCCTGATGTCCGACGCCGGTCCGACCGCCGCCGCGCCGTCCGCGCAGCCACCTCCCGCGCCGGCTCCGCAGCCGCACCCCGTCTCGCCCCCCGCACCGGTCCGCGCGCCGCAGCCGGTGCCGGCCGCCGTTTCGGAGCCCGCCCGGACGCCGAGCGCCGGGTCCGCCCCGGTCGCCGTCCCGGCCGGGTCCGCCCCGCCCGCCGCGTCGACGGCGCCCGCCACCACGGCCGTCCCGGCCGGGTCCGCCCCGGTCGCCCGGCCCGCCTCGCTCGCGCGTCCCACGACCCCGTACGTCGTCGCCCAGGCCGAGACGCCCCGCGTCGCCGGAGGGTCGACGATGACGGCGGACGACGCCGCCGACTGGGACAACGCGACCTCCCTGTTCGACGGGGCGGAGGGGCTGCGGCTCACCCCGCGCGACTGCGACCTGCGGTACTGGTTCGCCAACGTTCCCCAGCGGACACTGCGCGGCAACATCGTCGGCTACGCACCGGGGCTGGAGACCCCGGACTTCCTCCGCGAGTCGGGCCCCCTGCGGGACGCGCTCGTCCAGGAGGTCGCGTTCCGGGCACTGGCCGAGGAACGGGCCGCCCGCGCGATCGGGTACATCGTGGCGTGCGCGCCGGACTCCACGACGGCGGAGTTCTACGCCACGCAGCTCATGGACGAGACCCGGCACGCCATGATCTTCCGTAACCACCTGCGCAACCTCGGCGTGGACGAGCACGACGTCGCGGACGTCATCGCCCAGCAGACCGCGGCCGACAAGGCCGGCATCCTCGACCCGCTGGAGGAACTCGGGATGCCGATCGTGCGGGACCAGCAGGACTTCCTCGGTGGCGTGGTGCTGCTGACGATCCTGGTGGAGGGGTTCCTCGCCCCGTCGTTCGAGCTCAGCGAACGCAAGTGGCGCCCGCTCGACCCCCGGATGGCGGACATGGAGAAGGGCGCCGGCATCGACGAGGTACGCCACCTGGCCGTCGGCACCTCGATCATCCGCGAGCACCTGCAACAGCACCCCGACGAGAAGGAACGACTGGTCGAGCTGATCCGGGGCGGCATGCGGCTCTGGGAGCAGCTGCCCGTGGCCGACCAGCTCAACCGCTGGGAGAACTGGTTCCAGGAGGGCATCGCGCCGCACCTGGAGATGATCGGTGACTACGAGATCTGGGACGGACGCCGGCTGGTCGACACCACCCCGGAGGAGCGGATCCAGAAGGCGCTGGAGGTCACCAGCACGGTGCACTCCACCCGGCTCACCGACATGGGCCTCGGCCGGGCGCTGATCTTCTGACCGGGTCGTCCGGGTGGGCGGGCGGCTGCCGGCCCACCCGGACCCCGGACGACGGGGGAGGGGGACCGTCGCTCAGTCGGCCGGGCCACCCTCGCGGATGCCCCACCGGTGGTACAGCGGTCGCAGGGGCCCCGGCACCCACCAGTTGAGCCGGCCGAGCAGCCGCATGGTGGCGGGCATCAGCAGCGCCCGCACGATGGTGGCGTCGACGACGACGGCGATGGCCAACCCGACACCGATGATCTTCACGACCAGCACGCTCGACGTCGCGAACGACACGATCACCACCACCAGCAGCAGGGCCGCGCTGGTGATGATCCGCCCGGAGCGTTGCAGCCCGACCGCGACCGCCTCGGTGTTGTCGCCCACCAGGTCGTAGTGCTCGCGGATGCGGGAGAGCAGGAACACCTCGTAGTCCATCGACAGGCCGAACGCGACCGCGAAGATCAGGATGGGTTGCACCACGTCGATGTTGCCGGTGGAGGTGAACCGGAGCAGCCCGTCGAGGTGGCCGTCCTGGAAGATCCAGACCACCGCGCCGAAGGCCGCGGTCAGGCTCAGCACGTTCATCAGGATCGCCTTGACCGGCAGCACCAGGGAACCGAAGGAGAGGAACAGCAGCCCGAACGTGGTGACCAGGACCAGCAGCGCCATCCACGGCAGACGGGACGTGAGCATGTCCATCAGGTCGGCGAAGCCGGCGGCGTCGCCCCCGACCAGCACGGTGGCGCCACCGGGCGGTTCGACGGCACGCACCGCGTCGACCAGCTCCCGTCCCTGCGCGGAGATCGGCTCCACGTCGAACCGGACGGTGACCCGCGCGGTGTCGGCGGCCAGGCCGGTGACGTCCGCCTGTCGTACCTCGGGCAGGGCGGCCACCCGGTCCAGGTAGGCGGCGAGTTCCGCCCGGCCGGTGGGCTCGGCCGCCGGGCCGTCCAGCGTGACGATGGCGTCGATCGGCCGGGTGACGCTGTCCGGGAACGACTCCTCCAGGGTGTCCTGCACCTGCCGGCTCTCCGCCGTCGCGGGCAGTACCCGGGTGTCCAGCCAGCCGTAGGAGATGCGCAGGAACGGCAGGCCGAGGAGCACCAGGACGGCGATGACCGCGCCGGCGACCAGTACCGGTCGGCGCATCACCGTCCGCGCGATCCGCGCCCACGCGCCGGAGTCCGGGTCGGCGCCGGCCGGTCGGCGTCGACGTTCCCGCAGCCGGGGACCGAGCAGGGCGAGCATCGCGGCCATCACGGTCAACGAGAAGAACCCGGCCAGCAGGACCGCCACGACCCCGCCGACCGCGATGGAGCGCAGGAAGACCTGGGGGAAGACGGCCAGGCTGGCCAGGGCGAGCGCGACGGTCACCGCGGACACGACGATCGTCCGACCGGCGGTGGCCATGGTCCGCCGCAGGGCCTGCGGCACCGGATGGCCCGCGCCGAGTTCCTCCCGGAACCGGCTGACCATGAACAGGCTGTAGTCGACGGCCAGCCCGAGGCCGAGCAGGGTGACCACGTTCACGGCGAAGATCGAGACGTCGGTGACCTGCGCCAGCAGTCGGAGACCGGCCAACGAGCCCACGATCGCCAGCACGCCGACCAGCACCGGCAGCAGCGCCGCCAGCAGGTTGCGGAAGATGAGGACCAGCAGCAGGAAGAGGACCGGCAGGGCCAGCGCCTCGGCGCGGGTCAGGTCCGCCTTGCTCTGCGTGTTGACGTCGTCCACCAGCGCCAGCGGGCCCCCGACCGTCACGTCGAGATCCGGGCTGGTCAGGCTGTCCCGGACGGCCAGGTAGTTGGTGAGCCGGTCGTTCTCGGTGGCCCCGGCGACCTGCACCGCCGCGAACGTCTCCCGCCGGTCGGTGCTGACCAGGGCGGCCTCGTTGGTCCGCCAGTAGTCCGCCACACCTTCGATCGTGTCGGCCGGGAGCCGGTCGAGGACCTGCCGGACGGCGTCGCGGTACGCGGGATCCTCGACCGTCCACCGGTCGCTGCCGAACAGCACGACGACGTCCGCGTCGTTGCGCCCGAGCCGGTCCCGTTCGACCTCCTCGGCGCGGGAACTCTCGCTCGCCGCGTAGGTGAAGCCGCCGGCGGCCAGGTCGTCGAAGGCGTTGGCGCCCCAGGCGCCGGCCGCGGCCAGGAACACCACGGCCCCGGCGATCACCCACCAGCGCGCCCGGTGTGCGAGCCGGCCGAGGACGTCCAACATCGTGGTTTCCTTTCACCCGAACCGTGACGGTGCGCGACCCCTGCGGCGCCGGCCCGGTCGGGACCGGCGCCGCAGGGGTGCGGTCAGCGGATGACGCCGGTCAGGTCCAGCGCCCGATGCCGATCGCGTCGGCGCCGGTGAGCAGCTTCTCCCGGAGCTCCACCCGACGGATCTTCCAGGTGCCGGTGCGCGGGAACTCGTCCCACCGGATCTGGATGGGATCGGCCATCGGGGCGAGGTCGGCGACCGCCCGTGCCCAGTCGCCCTTGTCCAGGGGCACGTCGTCGGTCGTGCTCACCACCGGCACCGGCAGGCCACCGGCGACCGGGAGGACGACGACCTCGGTGGTGTACTCGATCCGGTCGAGGATCAGGTCCTCGAACTCGATCGCGCTGCCGTTGGGGATCCGGTCGATCTCCCGGTCCACGATCCGGACGGCGCCCCACTTGTTGATGATGCCGAGGTCGCCGGTGTTCCACCACCGGCCGTTGCACTTCAGGTCGTGCCGGTCCTGCTCACCGACGTAGGCGAGGCACCGTCCGGGCTGGTCGATCTCGATCATGCCGATCTGCCCGCGCGGGACCTCCCGGCCGGTCTCCGGGTCCACCGCCCGCATCTTCGCGTGGAACGGGATGGGCCAGCCGATCAGCTGGGTCGGCGGCGGCCGGTGCCCCCGGCGCCGCACCACGAACCGGAAGAACGGCCGGATGCACAGCGCGCCGTTCTCGGTCTGGCTCCACGACTGCACCCAGATCGGGAACCGCCGCTTGGTGGCGGCCAGGAAGGTCCGGATGGTGCGGGTGTGGATGGCGTCGAAGGAGTTGACGTACTCGCGGACGTTGCTGAACAGGCCGGCGGGGTCGCGGGCGAGCGGCTCCCACGCGAGGTAGATGTTCGGCAGCGCCTCGACGAGGGTCGGCTTGTGCTCCGCCATCAGCTCCCGGATCCGGGGCGAGAGCGGGTCGGACATGTAGAGGACGCGCGGACC
The DNA here is from genome assembly GCF_040639195.1 of Micromonospora sp. NPDC023956. Classification (NCBI taxonomy): domain Bacteria; kingdom Bacillati; phylum Actinomycetota; class Actinomycetes; order Micromonosporales; family Micromonosporaceae; genus Micromonospora; species Micromonospora sp. NPDC023956. Next base: position 480,426 of record NZ_JBEZZN010000001.1, on the reverse strand, counting down.
GACCGCGGCCATCGCCAACTGCATCGTGGTGAGCCGCTCGTGGGTGTACGGGTCGCAGAACAGCACGGTGTCGCTGCGCCGCAGCCCGAACCGGGGCCAGCGCTCGGTTTCCACGATCGCCATCGCGTAGATCGACTCGGCGGAGTGCATGACCAGCTTCGGTACCCCGGTGGTGCCGGAGGTGTGGGTGATGACCACCGGCTCCGTGAACTCGCGCATGTTCGGCTGGACCGGCGGCGCGTTCTTGAAGTCGTCCAGGCGCAGGACGTCCGGCCGGTCCTCGACCTCGTCGACGCTGATCGTCCGGACGGTGAGGTCCGCGACGACCTGCGGCGTGATGCCGCACTTGTCGATGTGCTTCCGGTCGGTCAGCAGGATCGGCCGCTCCAGCCGCTCCAGCATGGGGATCATCGCCTCCGGACCGTACGACCCGGAGAACATGCAGGGGATCGCGCCGATCCGCGCGATGGCACACCCCAGGATGACGATGTCCAGGTGGTTCGCCTTGAGCACGGCCACCCGGTCCCAGGGGCGGACGCCGGCCTGGTGCAGCCAGGCGGCGGCCCGGTCGACCAGCTCCGCCCACTGCGTGTAGGTGCGGACCTCGGGGCCCTCCGGGTCGATGTCCGCCGGGCGGTCGACGATGACCAGTTCGTCCGGCGCGGTCTGCGCCGCGACGTGCCAGGTCTCGCCCATCTTCGAGTGCTTCGGTACGCGCGAGAACGGACTGAGCCGGCGGCGCCACCGGGTAGGGGTGAACTCGGTCAGGAACCGCGGGATGGGTCGCTGCGGCTCGACGTCGCTGGGGGCCGTCGGGTCGGCGGATGGAGCCACGAGCGGGTCCTCCGTTCTCGGGGGCGGGGGAGGCCGGCCGAGGATCGACCATCGTCGGCCTGAGGATGATCGTTCACCATATCGACATCGTCCTGGGTAGACCATGTCTGGACGGATGACGATCTGCTCTCGATACGGCCGACCTCCGGACCGGCCGACCCCTGTGGGGCATTCGCGTCCCTCCGCCGGGTCCGGCCGCCGGTGCGCCGGAGGGGCTTCCCCGGTCGGCGTTTCTTTGCCAGGATTCTGCTGTCGGTAAAAGTTTCCTACATCGTTCCACCTGGGAGGACAACCATGCGTATCCGCAGTCTCGCCAGCGCGGCCGTGCTCGCCGGGGGTCTGATCGCCGGAGCAACCCCGGTCACGGCCGCCACCGTGGCACCCGAGCGGAGCACGGCGTGCTCGTTGACGGTCACCAACCTCTACTACTCCATCGGGATGCAGACCGCCTTCGCCAAGCTCACCGGGGGCTGTAGCGGCTCGATCGACATCACCCTCGAGCGGGCGGTGACGCCCACCGGCCCGTACCAGGAGGAGCCGGACGCGCTCTACTACCTGCAGCAGGCCGCCGACGGTACGGCCGCCACCGCCTACTTCACGGACCCTGCCGAGCGCGGGCAGTGCCGCGCGAAGGCCAGCTTCGACACGCTCGTCTCGTACTCCCCGGCGTCGGTCAGCTGCTGACCGAATCCCCTCGGCGTGACGGTGCCGGCACGGTGACGCGGTTCCGCTCGACGAGGGACGGTGACGGTACGGGGCGTCATGCCGACACTCACGACAGTGAACCCGACCGTCCGAACTAGGATCGGACCGGTCGGGTTCACCGGGAGGGGTGTCGATGGATCGGGCGCTGCGGGTGGGTACACCGGTTCTCCTGCTCCTCCTGCTCGGCGCTGTCGGGTGGTACGCCTCGTACGTCACCACCCTCCTCGTCTGGGAGCTGCGCAAACTCCTGCCCTGGCTGCTGGCGGCAGCCCTGGTGGGCCTCCTCGCCGGGGTGCCGGCCCTGGTGCGGCTGCTCACCCGTCGGCGCGGCGGGGGCCGGGGCGCGATCGGCCGCAGCGTCGCCCTGGGCTGGCTGGGTGCCGCCGTCGGGCTGGCCCTCGGCGGGCTCTGGCTGGTCTACGGCGAATACCTCCAGGACCGGGCGTACGTGACCACCATGCGGGTGGTGACCGATCCGGTGCCGGAGCTGACCGCACGCCCGCCGTACGTGGTCGGCGAGGCGCAGGCCGCACCCAACCTGGGCGACGTGACCGGCGAGATCAGCGACGTCAGCTACCTGCCCGACTCCGACCGGTTCGCCATCCTGGTCGAGCGGCGCGGCTGGTTGACCGGTTACGAGGTCGGCCTGGTGCAGGAGGTGCCGCTCGGCGGCACCAGCCGGGCGCAGCAGCGGTGCCGGTTCGACGAGTCGGCGTCCGCGCGGATCGGCGGCTGGTTCACCCACAACCTGGGTCGGAAGATCGCCGCCGAGCGGCGCGGGGCGCGGTTCTCCGAGGAGGACGCCTACGTCTACTGCCAGGGCGACACTCCCGTCGTGGTGGTGCCGCTGAAGCGGCAGACCGGCATCCTGGTGGTGACGGAACGGCCGGCCGGCGTGGCGCTGTACGACGGCGCGACCGGGAAGGTCACCGTCACCGACGTCACCGCCGAGGTGCCCGGACCGTCCTATCCGATCAGTCTCGCCGCCCGGCAGCGGGAGGGCACCGCCGCGGTCGGCGGCTTCGCCGACTGGTGGTTCGAGCGTAGCGGCTGGGACGCCTCCGAGGACGGCGCCAACGAGGGCAACGAGTCGGAGTTCACCCTGCGCCACCGCGACGGCAGTGGCCGCAGTGTGTACGTCACCCCGCTCACCCCACAGGGCGAGGCCAGTTCGGTGGTGGCGGTGTCGGTGGTGCCGACCCGGCACTCCCGCGACGGTCTCGCCCCGCTGACCGTGCACCGGCTCAGCCCCACCTGGTCGTCGCCGCAGGCCATCGCCGCCCTGATCAAGGCGGAGTACCGGGACGTCTGCTGCTGGAACGACGACCAGGTGTTCGAGGTGGTGCCGACTGGCGGCACCACGTGGACCGCCACGCTCGGCAGCGAGCAGAGCATCCGCTACCGGGTGGAGGGCCGGGGCCAGATCAACGGCCGCGAGGCGACCTGCCTGAAGAACGCCGACGGCACCCTGGTCCGCTGCGCGTACGCCGCCCCCGGCTCGCCGGAGGAGCAGGAACTGCAACGCCGGGAGCAGCAGAAACAGCAGGAGCAGCCGGCGAACGGTGACACCGGTCCGGTCGACCTGACCCGGTACACCGACGAGCAGTTGGCCGATCTCAACCGGCGACTGTCCGAAGAGGTCAACCGCCGCCTCAAGGAGCGATAGCCTACCCGGGGGCGGGCGCCGTGACCGACCCCTTTCGGACGGTCGGGTCGGCACGGACGCGGTTTTGTGCTCGCCGGTACGGCGCTGGCAGGATGGCCGCCGTGTCGGATGGGCAGTACAACTACGCGGGACCACCGGACGCGCCGGACCGGTACGAGCTGATCGAGCGGCGCGCCGCCGGTGGCGAGGGCGAGGTCTGGCGGGCTCGTGAGCACCACGGGGACGTGGTGTTCTCGTACGCGGTGAAGATCCTCCGGGTGCCGGCGGAGGACCAGACCGATCGCGGCCTGGAGGGCCTCCGGCTCCAGGCGGCGCTGGCGACCCAGCTCGAACACCCGGCGCTGGTGAAGGTCAAGGAGGTCTTCGTCGGCCCGCCGCCGCACCCGGCCGGGACGGCCAGCACGGACAGCGCGCCGCGACTGTATTTCGTCATGAAGTGGATCGAGGGCCGCAGCCTCCAGGAGATGCTGGAGAGCGGTACGGTGCGCGGGCTGGACGTCCTCGGGCCGCTCGAACCGATCGCCGAGGCCGTCGACTACCTGCACAGCGGCCAGGACACCGACGGCATACCGGTTCTGCACCGGGACATCAAGCCGGCCAACATTCTCGTCTCCGGCAGCGGACGGGCCTACCTCGTCGACTTCGGGCTGGTCCGGCTGCGCAGCACCAGCGGTACCGCCCGGGTGTACGGCACGGCACCGTTCATGGCACCGGAGTCCCTGGCGCGGGGCGAGTACACCCCGGCCACGGACCGCTACGCCCTCGGCGCGACCGTCTTCTACGCGCTGACCGCCGAGGTGCCGGTCCCCGGCGACACCGACGGCATGACCCGGCAACTCACCGCCTCGCTCGGCGCGGGGCAGGACCGGACGGTCCGCGGGATCCTGTCGATGGTCGCGGTGACCGCCGAGCGGCGGCCGGCGGCTGCGGCGTCCTGGGTCAGGGCCCTGCGTACCGCACCGCCGGAGACCTCGGTCGGCGGTGCCTCACCGGCGTCTCCGCCGCCGACCTCCGGACCGCCGCAGCACCCGCTGCCGCCCACGTCCGGACCGCCCACCTCCGCGCCCTCCGGCTACCCGCTGCCGCCCGGTTCTCCGCTGCCGCCCACCTCCGGGCCGCCGAACCGGTCGCTGCCGCCCACCTCCGGGCCACCCGGTTCCCCGCCGTCGGGCAGCCCGGCGGTGTCGAACTACCCGCTGCCACCCGGACCCCGGCCGGTGGGGGCGCCCGGCCCGTCGGCGTACCCCCTGCCGCCCGGCGCGGGACCGGCGGGCTTCCCCGGGGCGCCCGCCCGGAAGAAGTCCAAGCTCCCGTTGGTGATCGGAATCGTGGCGGCGGTCCTCGTCGCCGCCTGCTGCGTACCGTCGGTGTGGAACCTCGCGCAGGGCAACCTGCCCGGCGGTCTCGATCCGAGTCCAACCCCGAGCGTCGACCGTGCCTCCCCGCCACCGGCGGTGACCGCGTTGGAGCCCGTGCTGCTGTCGGTGGCCGACGTCGCGTCCGCGATGAGGACCGAGCGCGACTCGGTCAAGTCGAGTACGACCGCCGAACCGCTGCACAACGGCCTGACCAAGCTCACGCTCTGTGCGGACGGCACCGTGCGCGGCGACGCGATCGGCGCGCACAGCAGCAACGGCTACTGGGTGAGCAGCGGTCAGTACCCGTACCTCGGCTCGGCGGTCGCCGGCTTCTACGGCAACGCGGCCGACCCGTTCCTCGACGCCGTCCGCACGTCGGCCGAGCGGTGCGGTTGGCAGCCGTTCACGGTACCGAAGCTGGGCCAGGAGTCGTTCGGGATCACGGCCGGCGACGGATCCAGCGGGGTCTACGCGATGATCTTCGTTCGTTCGGGCCAGGTGCTCCTCCAGGTCGCGATCCAGAACGACTACACCAGTGGCAGCTACCAGAGCGACCTGATCAAGATGGCGACGTCGATGGCCAAGCGGCTGCCGAAACCCAGGGCGGGCCGGTGACCGCCCCGGGGTCGGTGCCGGCGTGAGCGCCGACCTGCTGGTCGGCATACCCGGCGAGGGTGGGGAACGCCGGGTCACGGCGGCCGGCGGGCCACTGCGGATCGGCCGTGACCCGCTCTGCCCGGTCGTCCTGGACGACTCGCGGGCCTCCCGCGAGCGCCTGGAACTCACCCACCGGGGCGGACGATGGCACCTGCGTGACCTCGCCAGCCGCAACGGCACGTTCGTCGACGGCCGTCAGGTGCACGAGGTGGAGATCACGGCCGCCTGCGCGGTGCGGATCGGCGACGCCGTCGACGGTCCGGTGCTCACCTTCCGGCCGGAAGGAGCCCCCGCCGTCGCGCCGACGGGGACCGGTCCGGCGCAGCCGGGCCCGCCGACCGAGGTGGGGCCGGGCGGCGGCGGACCGGGGGTCGAGCCGCCCTGCGGCGCGCGGTTCGCGTTGGGCCGGACCCCCTCGGCCAGCTATCCGGTCGGGGAGCGGATCCGCGTCGGACGGGCGCCGGACAACGACATCGTCCTCGACGATCTGCTGGTCTCCCGCTACCACGCCGACCTCGTCCGGGACGGCAGCGGGTTCCGCGTCGTCGACCTGGGTACGCGCAACGGCACGTACGTCGACGGGCGGCAGGTCGAGCAGGCGGTGCTCTCCGCCGGCGACCTCCTCTCGTTCGGGCATCACCAGATGGTGTTCGACGGCATCGCCCTGCACGACTACGTCGACACCGGCCGGGTGTCGCTGCGCGCCGAGGGGCTGCGGGTCACCGTCGGCGCGCGGAACCTGCTCGCGGACGTCTCGTTCGCGCTGGACGAGTGCAGTCTGCTGGCGGTGGTCGGGCCGAGCGGTGCCGGCAAGTCGACGCTGCTGGGGGCGCTGACCGGCAACCGCCCGGCGCAGGCGGGCACGGTCCGTTACCAGGACCGCGACCTCTACGCCGAGTACGCCGACCTGCGGCACCGCATCGGCCTGGTGCCGCAGGACGACATCCTGCACCGCCAGCTGACCGTACGCCGGGCGATGCGCTACGCGGCCGGGCTGCGCTTCGGTGCCGACGTGACGCCTGCGGAGCGGGACCGGCGCATCGACGAGGTGCTCGACCAACTCGCCCTCACCGCGCACGCCGACCAGCGGATCGACACGCTCTCCGGCGGACAGCGCAAGCGCACCTCGGTGGCCCTGGAGTTGCTCACCGAGCCGTCGCTGCTCTTCCTCGACGAGCCGACCTCCGGGCTCGACCCGGCGCTGGACCGTGACGTGATGCACGGCCTGCGCGAGCTGGCCGACCGGGGCCGGACCGTCGTGGTGGTGACGCACAGCCCGCTGCACCTGAACGTGTGCGACCGGGTGCTCGTCCTTGCCCGGGGCGGCAAGGTCGCCTACTTCGGCCCGCCGGACGAGCTGCTCGACTTCTTCGGGGCGGCCGAGTACGCCGACGTGTTCACCGCGGTCGCCGCCGAGCCGGACGTCTGGGCCGCCCGGTTCGCGGCCACCCGCGCGGCGGCCGGGGCCGCCCCGTCGGCCGAGCGGGCGGTGGCCGCCGCGCCGCCGCCGCGCCAGGGCTGGTGGCGGCAGATGGCGATCCTGAGCCGCCGTACGGTCGCCGTCACCCTCGCCGACCGGTTGTACGCGGCCCTCTCCCTGGGCCTGCCGGTGGGTCTCGCCGCCCTGCTGCACGTGGTCCCCGGAGCCGACGGTCTCGGGGTCCCCGCCCAACCGCCCGGACGCAGCACCGAGGCCGCCGAGCTGCTGGTCATCCTGATCACCGGGGCGATCTTCATCGGGCTGGCCGGCGGGATCCGGGAGTTCGTCGGGGAGGGGGCCATCTACCGCCGGGAACGGGCGGTGGGCCTGGCGCCCGGGGCCTACCTCAGCGCGAAGCTCGCCGTGTTCGCGGTGCTGAACGCGTTCCAGGCGGCCCTGTTCGTCCTGCTCGGCCTGGTCGGCCGGCCGGCGCCGTCCGAGGCGGTCGTCCTGGGCGGGCCGCTGGTCGAGCTGATCGTGGTGATCTGGCTGACCACGCTGGCCGCCACCGCGCTGGGGCTGCTGGTGAGCGTGTACGTGTCGACCAGTGAGCAGACGATGCCGGTGCTGGTCGGGCTGGTGATGGCGCAGCTCGTGCTCTGCGGCGGGCTGTTCGCCGTGGTCGGGCGCACCGGCATCGAACAGCTCTCCTGGCTGGCCCCGGCCCGCTGGGGTTACGCCGCCGCCGCGTCCACGGTGGACCTACGCGCGATTATGCTGAAGCCCGCGCCGGACGCGCTCTGGGCGCACACCACCGGTGCCTGGGGCTGGGCGATGGCCGTCCTGGCCGGCCAGACCGTACTGCTGACCGTGGCGGTGCGGTGGGCGCTGCGCCGCCACGAACCCGCACTGGAGAGCCGGAGGAAGCGCACGTGAACCGCAAAGACTCGGCCGCCGCCTTCGAAGCCGTGCTGCGCGACGGCTGGAGCAGTGCCTGCCAGCTGTACGAACACCTGGCGCGGGGTGGTCAACTGGTCGCCCTGCCCCCCACCGGGATGCGGCTGGGCCAGGACGAGATGATCTTCAGCGACACGCCGCTGGGTTACGCACGCTTCTACGGCACCACGGTGCAGTACCGGGAGAGCAGCCACTTCTGGTTCGGCTCGACGGGCTTCGTGCTGGCCGGCATGGCCGGTGACGCGATCAGCAACGCCAGTGCCCGTAGCCGGGCGCAGGCGATGGCGGCGGCGCAGTGGCGGGACCAGGCCCAGGTGCGGATGATCCTGACCAACGAGCGGTTGCTCGGGGACTACCAGGGCAACCTGCTGAGCTTCTGGCACAACGGGGTCGTCGAACTCACCGCCGACCTGACCCAGTGGTCGTTCATCCTCCGCTACCAGGAGGGCAACCCGCTGATGCTGCACGGGCCGGCGGCACCGTGGTACGCGGTGGCGGTCGCCTGGCTGATCTTCGGCCCGCAGGCCATGCAGCTTCCGGCGCTGGCCCCGATCAGCGCGGCCGTCGCGCAGCGCTCCCGTGCGATCACCGGCGAGGTCGTGACCGGGCAGCCCTGAGACGGCTCAGGCCGCCCTGGTGGGCGCAGCCGGGCGGGGTGCCGCCGTCGGGTCGGGAACCGGCGCCCGGCCCCGGGCCAGGCCGGAGCGGAGGTCGACGGCGGTGTACGGGGAGTCGAAGGTGTCCCCGCCGCTGCCCTCGAGGGCAGCGGCGATGCTCACCAGCAGGTAGAAGGGGGCGAAGGACCACCAGAAGGCCCGCCAGCCTCCCCGCCAGGCACCGGACCGCTTCCCGTTGGCGATCCTGACCGAGCGCATGCCGGCGACGGCGTCCCCGAGGCTGCCGACCGAGCCCCAGACCATGCCGTACGCGACGACGACCACGAACCAGACGGCGGCCATGACGGCGACGTACACGCCGGTGCTGGCGGACATGGCCGTGCCGAGGCGACCGAGCGCGAAATCCTGGTTGGCCGTGTGGACCGTGCCCATCAGGACCCCGGCCACCACCATCACCACGAGCGCGTCCAGGGTCCGGCCCCAGAAGTGCGGCCAACCGGCTTTGCGGACGTAGTGGGCCCCGGTGTCCGGGTGCCGGCGTACCGGCCGGCCGTTGTCCGTGTCGACCAGGCCGGTCGTGGTCGGTGGTGTGGAGCGGCTCATGGTGCCCTTCTCGGTCGGCTCGACTGGCGACGTGGACCTGGACGGTACATCGTCGGTGCTCGACCGGGGCAGGACCTCGGTGCCCATGCGGCGTGGAGCACGGCGGGGCTCCGGGGCGGTCACGCTCCGTCGAGCCGGAGAGTCGATCAGCGAGATCCGCCGGCCGGCGCGGGGCGGCCGGCGCGGAACGTGTGGCGGTAGGCCGTCGGCGGCACGCCGATCGCGGTGGTCAGGTGTTGGCGCAACGAGGCGGCCGTTCCGAATCCCGCCTCGCCGGCGACGCGGTCGACCGGAAGGTCGGTCGACTCCAGCAGTCGACGGGCGTGTTCGACGCGTTGCTGGGTCAACCACTGGCCGGGGGTCAGGCCGACCTCGTCCCGGAAGCGCCGGGAGAACGTCCGCACACTCATCCGCGCGTGATCGGCCAGCTCGGCCAGGGAGAGCGGCCGATGGAGCTGGCCGAGCGCCCAGTCGCGGGTGGTGGACGTGGTGGCCGCCGAGGGCTCGGGTACCGGACGTTCGATGAACTGCGCCTGACCCCCCTCGCGCCAGGCCGGTATGACGCACCGGCGCGCGACCCGGTTGGCGACCTCGCTGCCGTGGTCGCGGCGTACGAGGTGCATGCACAGGTCGACTCCGGCGGCCACCCCCGCGGCCGTGAGCACGTCCCCGTCGTCGACGAACAGCACGTCCGGATCGACCTTGACCTGCGGGAACATCCGTTGGAAACGGTCGGCCTCGTTCCAGTGCGTCGTCGCCGCGCGGCCGTCGAGCAGACCCAGTGCGGCGAGGACGTACGACGCGGTGCAGATCGACACGATCCGGACGCCCGGTCGGAGACCGGTGAACGCCTCGGTCAGCCCGTCGGGAAGCCAGGTCTGGTCCTCGGTCGGGCCGCAGACGAACGGCGGGATCACCAGGGTGTCCGCCGCGCCCAGGGCCTCGGCCCCGTGTTCCACCGCCAGGGCGAAGTCCGCGCTCGTCCGGACCGGGTCACCGTCGAGGCTGCACGTGATCACCTCGTAGAGCGGGTCACCGTCGGCGCCCGTCGCGGTGCCGAAGATCCGGACCGGGATGCTCAGTTCGAACGGGTAGACACCCTCGACAGCCAGGACGACGACGCGATGCATGGCCAGATCCTTTCACATGTTGGCGATCTGGCCACTCGTCGGGCGGGCCCGCCTCCCGCAGTGTTGGTCGTGCGTCAGTCACCGACCGTATGGAGTCAGAGGAATGATCATGCGTGCTGTCAGCCAGGACTCGCTCGGGGGACCCGAGGTGTTACGGGTGGTCGAGGTGGACCGCCCGGAACCCGGGATCTCGGAGGTCCTCGTCCGGGTCCACGCCGCCGGTGTCAACCCCACCGACCTGTGGCATCGGGCCACCGGGGGACTACTGGGCGAGACACCGGTCAGGCTGGGATGGGACGTGTCCGGCGTCGTCGAGGCGGTCGGGCTCGGCGTGACGATGTTCCAACCGGGCGACGAGGTGTTCGGCATGCCGCGGCTACCGCAACCGGCGGGCACGTACGCGGAGTACGTGACCTCTCCGGCGCGGCACCTGGCCCGCAAGCCGGCGGCGCTCTCCCACGTGGAGGCCGCCGCGCTCCCGTTGGCGGCGCTCACCGCGTACCAGTCGTTGGTCGACACCGCCCAGGTGCGCCCCGGTCAGCGGGTACTGGTCCATGCCGCGGCGGGCGGCGTCGGGCACCTCGCCGTCCAGATCGCCAAGGCGTCCGGCGCCTACGTCGTCGGCACCGCCCGCTCGGCCAAGCACGCCTTCGTGCGCGGCGTCGGCGCCGACGAGGTCGTCGACTACACCCGGGTCGACTTCGCCTCGGCGGTGAGCGACATCGACATCGTGATCGACACCATCGGGGGTGACTACGGGCCGCGCTCACTGCGGACCCTGCGCACCGGCGGCATCGTGGTGTCGCTCGCCTCACCGGCCGAAACCCACCTCGCGGTGGAGGCGCGCGCCCTTGGCGTACGGGCCGGTTTCACGATCGTCGAACCCGACCACGCGGGGATGAAGGCGATCGCGGCGCTCGTCGAAGCCGGGCAGCTGCGCCCCGAGGTCGCCGTGGTCCTCCCGCTCGACCAGGTGGCCAGGGCCCACGAGATCGGCCAGACCGGCCGTACGACTGGCAAGATCGTCCTCACCGTCGTCGACTGACCGGGACCGGCTCCCGTTCCTCGGGGCGGACGGGGCAGCGGGCCGGCCGTGGGCACATCGCCCCGGACCGGCCCCTCCTTCCGCCGGCGGCGACACCGGGGGCGACAGGCCCCGGCCGGGACGCCTCCGGCGAGGAGCGCACGGGCCCGCCCGGCCGGTGACCGGTGGCTCTCCTGCCGGCTCAGGCGTCCCGGTGGTGCATCACCCGCCAGCCCGCCAGGACGGCGGCGACCGCCCAGGCGGCCAGGACGAGCAGGCCGACCAGCGCCGGGTACGGATCGGCCTCCCCGAGCAGGAAGTGGTTGCCGGCGACCCCCGGCAGGCTGTCGGCGATCCGGTCGAGGAGGGTCAGGTCGGGCACCTGGAGGAGCGGCGGGAGCACCACGACGAGCAGGAGGACGACCACCAACGTGACCACCGGCCCCCGCAGGGCCGCGCCGAGCCCGGTGGCGAAGACGGCGAGCAGCATGAGGTACGCGCCGATGCCCAGGGCGTCCGCGCCGATCGCGACGGCACCGGTGTCGCCGAGGTCGCCGAGCACCGCCGCGGCGACCAGGGCGCCGAGCAGTCCCACGGCCGTGCCGGCGACGAGGGTGACCGTGCCGACGACCGCGCACTTGGCCAGCAGCAGCCGTCCCCGGGACGGAATCCACGCCAGCGTGGCGCGGATCGTGCCGGTGGAGTACTCGCTCGTCACGACCAGCATCGCCAGGGCGACGAAGGCGAGCTGCGTGACGCCGACGGCCAGCACCGCGACGGTGCCGACCGGCACCCTGCCGTCGGAGAGCAGGGCGGGGGCGAGGTCGCCGTTGCCGGCGTAGATCGCGTACTGGCCGGCGCCGGCCGCCATGAGCATCGCGGCCGCGCCCAGCGCCCACCAGACCGTGCGGGTGGTCCAGAGCTTGGTCCACTCCGCACCGATCGCGGCTCGCATGACGGTCATCGTCCCTCCCGGGCGGCCGGGGCCGCCGTGAACTCGGTGCTGTCGGTGGTGAGCCGGTGGTAGGCGTCCTCCAGGGAGACGGTGCCGACGCTCAGCTCGTGCAGGCGGATCCCCATCGCGAAGGCCAGGTCGCCGACGTCCGCCGGGTCGACGCCGGCGAGGGTCAACCGGTCCGCACCGGCGTCGAGGACGGTCACCGACCGCCCGGCCAGGCGGTGCCGGAGCGCGGCCAGCTGCGCCGGATCCGGGCAGCGCACGGTCACCCGGCCGGTCGTATCCCGCGGTGCCCCCCGGGCGATGACCTCGTGCAGGGAGGCGTCCGCGACGAGGCGACCACGCCCGATGACCACCAGGTGGTCGGCGGTCAGCTGCATCTCGCTCATCAGGTGACTCGACACGAAGACCGTGCGGCCCTCGGCGGCGAGGTCCCGCATGAGCCCCCGGATCCACCGCACCCCATCGGGGTCGAGCCCGTTGACCGGCTCGTCGAAGATCAGGATCCCGGGATCGCCGAGCAGCGCCCCGGCGATCCCCAACCGCTGCCCCATCCCCAGCGAGTACGTGCCCGCGCGCCGGCCGGCGACCTCGGTGAGTCCCACCGCCGCCAGCACCTCGTCGACCCGCCGCCGGGCGATGGCGTTGCTCCGCGCCATCGCCAGCAGGTGGTGACGACCGGTCCGCCCCGGGTGGACCGCCTTGGCGTCCAACAGTGCCCCGACCTCGCGCAATGGCCGGCGCAACGACGCGTACGGCTTCCCGGCCACCAGCGCCCGCCCCGACGAGGGCCGGTCCAACCCCAGGATCATCCGCATCGTGGTGGACTTGCCGGCACCGTTCGGGCCGAGGAAGCCGGTGACCCGGCCCGACCCGATGGTCAGGTCCAGCCCGTCGACGGCGGTCGTGCCCCCGAACCGTTTGGTCAGTCTCTCCAGCGTTATCACGCCTGCCCCCAGTGATCGGTCATCTCCGGAAGCACGCTAGGAGCGGATGCGGCCCGGCACCCGACCCGATCGACAGCGCCGGGACCTGACGAAGGTCAGACCCGCGGGCGGGCTCACCGTCGACGGAGGCCCGCCTGCGGATCAGGTGTGGCGGCGGACCGGCGACAAGCGTCCTCCGGCCCGCCACCCGGCGTCCCGGCCCCCACCGGGCGTACGGGTCACTTGACCGCGCCGGCGGTGAGGCCGGCGACGAAGTAGCGCTGCAACGCCAGGAAGCCGGCCACGACCGGCACGCTGACCACCAGCGAGGCCGCCATGACCTGATTCCAGTAGACGTTGAACTGGGTGGAGTAGCCCTGGAGGCCGACGGCCAGGGTGCGGCTGGACTCGTCGGTCATCACCGAGGCGAAGAGCACCTCGCCCCAGGCGGTCATGAACGCGTAGACGGCGACCGCGACCACACCGGGCACCGCCGCCGGCAGCACCACCTGGAACAGGGTGCGCAGCGGCCCGGCCCCGTCGACCTGCGCGGCCTCGTCCAGGCCGCGCGGGATGGAGTCGAAGTAGCCGACCAGCATCCAGATCGAGAACGGCAGCGAGAAGGTGAGGTACGTGATGATCAGGCCGGTCCGGCTGGCGTACAACTGGACGCCGGTGGCGTTGCCCAGGTTGACGTAGATCAGGAAGAGCGGCAGGAGGAACAGGATGCCGGGGAACATCTGGGTGGACAGCACGGTGACCGAGAACAGCCCCCGCCCGCGGAACCGGTAGCGGCTCACCGCGAACGCCGCGAAGATCGCCACGGTGACCGAGAAGACCGCCGCCACCGAGGAGACGATCAGGCTGTTGACCAGGTAGCGACCCAGCGGCACGGTCGACCACATGTCCACGAACGCCTGCGCGGTCGGCCGGCGCGGCCACCAGGTGAACGCGTTCTGCACGTCCTGCAACGGCTTGAGCGCCGAGCTGACCATCACGTAGAGCGGGACGAGCACGAAGACCGCGAGCAGGGTCAGCACGACCCGGCGGGACCAGCGCTCGGCGGTGGTCTCACGCATCGTTCCTCCGGCGGTTGGTGAGCAGCAGGTATCCGGCGGTGACCAGGAGCAGGAACAGCAGCAGCGCCACCGACATCGCCGAACCGGAGCCGAAGTCCCAGGTCTTGAAGGAGCTGCGGTAGATGTGGATGGAGATCAGGTCGGCCTGCTCGGGCGCGGAGCCGCCGAAGAGCACGTACGGGGTGTTGAAGTCGTTGAAGGTCCACAGGAAGAGCACCAGCAGCAGGACCAGATTGACCGGGCGCAGCATGGGCAGGGTCACCGAGCGCAGCCGCCGCCAGAAGCCCGCGCCGTCCATGGCGGCGGCCTCGTACAGGTCGCCGGGGATGTTCTGCAGGCCCGCCATCACGCACAGGAAGGCGAACGGCCAGGTCCGCCAGATCGACACCACGAGCAGCGCGCCGAAACTGTTCTCCCCGATCAGCCAGAACGGCCGGTCGTCGAGCAGGTGCAGCTGGTCGACGAGGACGTGGTTGACCAGGCCGGTGTCCCGCTGGAACAGGAAGCTCCAGGTGATCACCGCGGTGTAGACGGGCAGGGCGTACGGGGTGAGGAAGAGCGCGCGCAGCAGGCCCCGGCCCCGGAACGGGCGGTGCAGCAGGACGGCGGCGGTGGTGCCGAGCACCCAGGAGATCCCGACCGAGACGACCGTGAAGACGACGGTCACCCGGAACGAGCGCAGCAGCTCGGCGCCGACGGCGGAGTCGACGTCGAGCACCAGCCGGTAGTTGTCCCAGCCGACGAAGGGCGCGGTGGACCAGTCGCGGATGTGGAACTGGGTCAGCTCCCGCATGCTCATCCCGGCGCCGATCAGCATCGGCACCACGTGGATCGCCAGTTCCAGCACGACGGCCGGGGCGAGCAGCAGGTACGGCAGGAGCGGCCGGCGCGGTCGCCGGGGTCGGACGGTTCGCCGATCCGACGGGGTGACGTCTCGGGCGGTGCTGGTTGCCATCGGGGTCCTCTCGCTCCGGTGGCCGTCGACGGGGGCGCGGCCCCGCCGACGGCCACCGGTCCGGCCGGTCAGCGCATCTGCTGCTGGGCCTTGCCGAGCTTCTGCCGGACGCTCTCCTCGGTGACCGGCCGGCCGCGGGCCGCGTCGGCGAAGAGTTCCTTGATGGCGGTGCCGACCAGCGTCTCGAACGTGCTCTCGTCGGGTACCTGCGGCAGCGGGGCAGCGGTGGTGGCGAGGGTCTCCCGCAGCACCTTCTGCTCGGGGGCGGCGAACGCCGGGTCGTCGGCGACCGAGGTCACCGGCGACAGCGAGCCGTACGTGCGGTTCAGCGTCACCTGCTCGGCGTCGCTGGTCATGAACTTGACGAACTCCAGCGCCGCGTCCCGGTTCTTGGTGTGCTTGAACACCGCCATGTTGATCCCGGCGACCATGCTGTTGACCTTCTTGCCGCCGGCCGGTGGGACGGCGGGGAACGGCACCGGCGCCACGCCGTACGCGTCCGCGGCCATGTTCTGCGCCGTCAGGTTCGCGCCGGCGGCCTGCCAGAGCAGCATCGCCGCCCGACCGTTGGCGAAGTCGGAGACCGACTGGTTCTGCGCGTACTCCGCGTTGCTCGGGTTGACGATCCGGTCGACGGCCATCAGGTCGACGTAGCGCTTCACCGCGGCGACGTTCTGCGGCGTGTCGAAGGTCGGCTTGCCGGCGGAGTCGAACCACTCACCGCCGTACTGCTGGCTGAAGGTGAAGGCGTGGTGCGCGTTCTCCGACGGGTTGGCCCCCTCGACGGCGAGGCCCCACCGGCCGCCCCCGGTCAGCCGTCGGCCGACCTGGGCCACCTCCTCCCAGGTGGTCGGCGGGGCGGTGATGCCGGCGTCGGCGAACGCCTTCTTGTGGTAGTACAGCGCGTAGGCGAGGCTGTAGAGCGGTACCGCGGCGGGGGGCTTGCCGGCCGCGCCGGCGGCGGCCAGCGCGGCCGGGACGAACCGGTCCCGCCCGCCGATCCGGTCCAGGGTGGCGTCGTCGAACTCGACCATCGCGCCGGTCGCCTGCAACGACGCCGACCAGGTGTTGCCGATGTTCACCACGTCCGGGCCCTGCCCGGACGTGGCGGCGGTGAGCAGCCGGTTGAGCAGGTCCGACCAGGGCACCACCTCGACGGTGACCTTGATGCCGGTCTGCTGCTCGAACCGGTCCAGCTCGGGCTGGAGGATCTTCTTGTCGGCCTCCAGGCTGGCGCCCTGGTTGCTGGCCCAGTAGGTCAGGGTCTTGCCCGACCCGCCGGACGGATCGTCCGAACCGCCGCAGGCGGTCAGCGAGGCGGCCGCGAGGACGGCGGCGGCGAGTGTCGCGAGGTGGCGTCTCGACACGATCGGCCCTTCCGGTTCGAGGGGTGGGGTGCCGGCCCCGGTGGCGCGGAGGGGTCGGGCGGCGCTGGTACGACCGGGCCCGGTGGCGGTGCGGTGTGCGGGGTGCGGGCGGGCGCAGTCCGGCGGTGCGCGTGGTGCCGGGATCGGGTGGTGCGGTGGAGCGCCCGGCGGGTCGACGCGCCGCCCGGTCGGACGGTAGTTGCATCACTACTTAATGAATGTGGCCATTAAAGTATCTCGATGCGTGGATCGTCAAGTACGGGGACGTGCCGTCGCCCCGGGCGGCCCGGGAATCGAGGTGGCGTGTGGAGCTGGCGCGAGCGACGAATCGGAGCGTCCGGCTGCGGAACCGGTCGGCGCTGTTGTCCAGGCTCTTCCTCGACGGTCCGTTGACCCGCCAGCACCTGATGCGCGGCACCGGTCTCAGCCAGCCCTCGGTCAGCAACGTGGTGGCCGACCTCATCGACGAGGGCCTCGTCGTCGAGGCCGGCGCGGCCGAGCCCGACGGTGGCCGGCCCGGCATGATGCTCCGGGTCGCCGCCCGCTACGCCGTGGTCGTCGGCGTCGACGTGGGGGAGACCCGGATCCGGGTCGAGCTGTTCGACTTCGCGATGACCCGGCTGGCGAGTGTGGAGTACCCGCTGGACCCGGCCCGCACCGAGCCGTCGACGGTCGCCGGGCACGTGCTGGCCGGCATCGACACGGTCACCGCCCGCGCCCGGGTCTGTCCGGCCGACGTGCTCGGGGTCGGTATCGGGGTTTCCGGCGTGGTGGAGCAGGGCGCGGAGGCCGTGGTGCACGCCCAGGCCCTCGGCTGGGGTCGGGTGCCGTTGGAGCGGCTCATCCGGGCGGGCACCGACCTGCCGCTGCACATCGACAACGGGGCGAACACCCTCGGCCAGGCCGAGATGTGGTTCGGCGCCGGCCGGGGCGCCCGGCACGCGGTGTTCGCGCTGGTCGGCAGTGGGGTGGGAGCGGCCGTGGTGACCGACGGGATCGCCTACCGGGGGGCGTCCAGCAGCGCGGGGGAGTGGGGGCACACCACGCTGGTCTACGGCGGCCGGTCCTGCCGCTGCGGGGCGCGGGGGTGCCTGGAGGCGTACGTGGGCGCCGGGGCGGTCATCGACCGGTACCGGGAGTCCCGGGGCGGTCGGGCGGTGTCCGGCGCGGACGAGGAGTCCCGGCTCGCCGCACTGGTGCGGGCGGCTGCCGCGTCGCCCACCGCCCGGCGGGTGCTCGACGAGACGGCCGACTATCTCGGCGCGGGGGTGGCCAACCTGATCAACCTGTTCAACCCGGAGCGGGTGGTGCTGGGCGGCTGGGCGGCCATGGCCCTCGGCGACCTGCTGCCCGCCGTGCGCGCGGCCGCCGGACGGCAGGCGTTGCGCCAGCCGTACGAGCAGGCGTCGATCGAGCTGTGCCGCCTCGGCGTGGACGCGGTGGCGCTCGGCGCGGCCACCCTGCCGATCGCCCGGCTGCTCGCCGCCGGTGGCGTGCGCCCCGACCGTCGTCGCCGGGAGTCGACCCAGATATTGATGTAGATCGATTTCTTGACTCCGGTGGCACACCGCCGTGACACTCACCAACGAGAGCGCTCTCCGGCGACCGTGCCAGCTCGGCGGCACCACCCCGGCACCCGCCGCCGACTCCGCACCCCGTCGCGCCCGGCATCCGCAGCCCTCTACCGACAGGCGAAGTGATGACAACTCGCGCCCATCCCGTACGCCCGAGAACCGCCCGGCGGCCCCGGCCGCGCCTCCTCCTCGGCCTGGTCGTCGCGCTCGTCGCGGCCCTGACCCCGACCGCCCTGACCCCGCCGGTGCAGGCCGCGCCGGTGCTGCTCTCCCAGGGGCGACCGGCCACCGCCTCGTCCACCGAGAACGCCGGCACCCCCGCCGGAGCGGCCGTCGACGGCGACACCGGCACCCGCTGGTCGAGTGCCGCCGGCGATCCGCAGTGGCTCCAGGTCGACCTGGGCAGCCGGGCCACCCTCAGTCAGGTCACCCTGGTCTGGGAGGCCGCCCACGCGCGGGCGTTCCAGATCCAGACCTCCGACGACGGCAGCACCTGGACCACCGTGTGGAGCACCGCCGCCGGTACCGGTGGCACCCAGACGTTGACGGTCTCCGGCAGTGGCCGGTACGTGCGGATGTACGGCACCGTCCGGGCCACCGGCTACGGCTACTCCCTGTGGGAGTTCCGGATCTACGGCGAGACCGGTACCGCACCCACCTGTGGTGCCACCAACGCCGCACAGGGCCGTCCGGCGACCGCCTCCTCGGTGGAGAACGCGGGCCTGCCCGCCTCGGCCGCCGTCGACGGCGATCCCGGCACCCGCTGGGCCAGCGCCGCCGCCGACCCGCAGTGGCTCCGCGTCGACCTGGGCAGCACCCGGACGATCTGCCGGGTGGTGCTCACCTGGGAGGCCGCCCACGCGCGGGCGTTCCAGATCCAGACCTCCGACGACGGCAGCACCTGGACCACCGTGTGGAGCACCACCGCCGGTACCGGTGGCACCCAGACGTTGACGGTCTCCGGCAGTGGCCGGTACGTGCGGATGTACGGCACCGTCCGGGCCACCGGCTACGGCTACTCCCTGTGGGAGTTCCAGGTCAACACCACCGGGGGTGGCACAGTGGACCCGGTGGAACCCACCGATCCGCGTAACCCGAACCTCGGCCCGAACACCTTCGTCTTCGACCCGTCCACGCCGACCGCCACCATCCAGAGCCGGTTGAACAGCCTCTTCACCCAGCAGGAGACCAACCAGTTCGGCCCGCAGCGGTACGCCGTGCTCTTCAAGCCCGGCACCTACACCGCCGACGTCAACCTCGGTTTCTTCACCCAGGTCGCCGGCCTCGGGCTGAGCCCCGACGACGTCAACCTCAACGGCCACGTCCGGGTCGAGGCGGACTGGTTCGGCGGCAACGCGACGCAGAACTTCTGGCGCGCCGCGGAGAACCTGTCGGTGACCCTGCCCGCCGGGGTGCTCGTCGAACGCTGGGCGGTTTCGCAGGCCGCGCCGTACCGCCGGATGCACCTGCGTGGCGCGCAGAACCAGATCCAGCTCTGGAACGGCGGCGACGGCTGGTCCAGCGGCGGCCTGATGGCCGACACCCGCATCGACGGCCTGGTCGTCTCCGGCTCCCAGCAGCAGTGGTACTCGCGCAACAGCGAGTTCGGCAACGGCTGGACCGGCTCGGTGTGGAACATGGTCTTCCAGGGCGTGACCGGGGCACCCCCGCCGCACTTCCCCAATCCCTCGCACACCGTCATCCCGCAGACCCCGAAGGTCCGCGAGAAGCCGTTCCTCTACGTCGACGGCACCGGCGAGTACCGGGTGTTCGTCCCGGCGCTGCGGACCAACTCCACCGGCACCAGCTGGTACGGGAAGACCCCGGCCGGCTCGTCGATCTCGCTGGCCCAGTTCTACGTGGTCCGGCCGGGCACCAGCGCGGCCACCATCAACGCCGCCCTCGCCCAGGGCCGGCACCTGCTCTTCACCCCCGGCGTGCACCACGTCACCGAACCGATCCGGGTCGACCGCGCCGACACGGTGATCCTCGGCCTCGGCCTGGCCACCATCCAGGCCGACAACGGCACCGTCGCCATGCGGGTCGCCGACGTCGACGGGGTGAAGGTGGCCGGCATCATGTTCGAGGCCGGTTCGACCACCTCGCCGGTGCTGATGGAGGTCGGTCCGCCCGGCTCGTCGGCCGACCACGCGGCCAACCCCGTCTCGCTGCACGACGTCTTCTTCCGCATCGGCGGGCCGGGTGTCGGCCGGGCCACCAACACCCTGACCATCAACAGCGACGACGTCATCGGCGACCACATGTGGCTGTGGCGCGCCGACCACGGCGACGGGGTCGGGTGGACGGTGAACACCGCCGACACCGGCCTGATCGTCAACGGCGACGACGTGACCATGTACGGCCTCTTCGTCGAGCACTACCAGAAGTACCAGACCATCTGGAACGGCAACGGCGGGCGGACGTACTTCTACCAGAACGAGATGCCCTACGACCCGCCGAACCAGGCCGCCTGGACGAACGGGTCGACCCGGGGCTACGCCGCGTACAAGGTGGCCGACCAGGTCACCAGCCACCAGGCGTGGGGGATGGGCAGTTACTGCTACTTCAACGTCAACCCGTCGGTCGTCGCCGACCGGGCCATCGAGGCGCCGACCAACCCGAACGTCCGGTTCACCAACATGGTGACCGTCTCCCTCGGCGGGGTCGGCACCATCAACCGGGTGGTCAACAACACCGGCGGCACCGCCAACACCGCCAACCAGCAGGTCTACCTGACCAACCACCCGTAGTCACCCCGGCGGTGGTCCGGTCGGGCGCGATCCGACCGGACCACCGGCCGTCGCCGCCGATGATTGACATCCCTCGCTCACACCCGCAGAGTGACACCGATGGTGGGGGGAGCGGGCGGGCCGACGTTGCTGGCCGGGGTGGACATCGGCACCACGCACACCAAGGCCGGCGTCTACCGGTCGGACGGTGTCCCCGTCGCACGGCGTCAGGCGGCCACCCCGTCCGATGCCGACGGACTGCGGGACACCGCCCTGCGGCTGCTCGCCGAGTGCGTCTCGGCGGCCCCCGCGCCCCCGCTGGCCGTCGGGGTGTCCAGCATGGCCGAGACCGGGGTGCCGCTGGACGCCGGCGGCGACCCGATCGGCGACCTGCTGCACTGGCGGGACCGCCGCGCCCACCGGGAGGCCGACCGGATCGGTGAGACGGTCGGCCGGACGCCGTTCTTCGCCGCCACCGGCCTGCACCCGAGCGCGAAGCTGCCCCTGGCCCGCTGGCTCTGGCTGCGGCGGCACGACCCGGACCGGCTCCGGCGGATGGTCCGCTGGGCGAGCAGCGCGGACCTGGTGCTGGCCGCCCTCACCGGCACCGTCGCCACCAGCCCCACCCTGGCCGCCCGCACCGGCGCCTTCGACATCCGCGCCATGGCCTACGCGCCCGACCTGCTCGACCTGGCGGGACTGCGGCCCGACCACCTGCCCCCGGTGGTCGCCACCGACCGGGTCGCCGGGCGGGTCACCCGAACGGTGGCGTCCCGGACCGGGCTGCCGGCCGGCACTCCGGTCGTCCTCGCCGGTCACGACCACCTCGCCGCGGCCTGGGCCGCCGGGGTCCGGGCTCCCGGCCAGACGGCGGACTCGATGGGTACGGCCGAGGCGGTCCTCACCCCGGTCGTGGCGGTGCCGCCGATGCCCGCCACACCCACCGGCATCTCGGTCGGCCCCTACCTCGACGGCCGGTCGTACTGCCTGATCAGTGGCCTGTCCAGCAGCGGCGGCCTGGTCGACTGGTGGCTGGCGCGCTTCGCGCCGCCCGGCTGCCCGGACCGGTACCGCTGGTTCGCCGACCTGGTCGCCGCCACCACCGACCGGCCACCCACCGGCATCGTCGTGCAGCCCTACCTGAACGGGCGGGCCAGCCCCCAGCCGCAGCCGCACCGCACCCTGTCGTTCCACGGCATCCGGCCGGAGCACGACCTCGCCGACATCGGCCGCGCGGTCCTCGAAGGGCTCTGCATGCAGGTGCGCTGGATGCTGGAGAGTCAGGTGGCCACCAGCGGCCAACGGCCGGACGCGGTGACGGTCTTCGGTGGCCCCACCGCCAGCCCGACCTGGATGGCGATCAAGGCCGCGGTCATGCCGGTACCCGTGGTGGTGCTGCCCGAAGACCGGTCGGCCGTCCTCGGTGCCGCGCAGCTCGCCGGCCGGGCGATCGGCATCGAGGACGGCACTCCCGACCCGCCACCGCCCCGGCCCGTCGCCGCGCCCGACCCGGCGTGGGAGACGGCGTACCGGTCCCGGTTCCTACCGTTGGTCACCACCCCCGACCCGCTCGGCAGTGAGGAAAGCTCGTGAGCGTCACCGCACCCCCCACCCTGGACCGGTTGGCCCGGCCCGGCACCGGCACGTTCGCCATGGTCGCCATGGACCAGCGGGAGAGCCTGCGGACCATGCTCCGCGAGGAGGACCACCCGGCCGACGACGCCGCCCTGGTGTCGTTCAAACTCGACGTCGCCGACGTGCTGGCACCGCTTGCCTCGGCGTTCCTGATCGACGCCTACTACGGCTATCCCGAACTCGTCAGCACCCGACCGCTGCCCGCCGGGTGCGGGTTGATCCTCGCCGTGGACGCGCTCACCCAACCCCCGGGCGGCCCGGTCGAGGACACCGACCTGGACGAGACGGTCGACGTCGACCGGGCGCGCCGGGACGGCGTGGCGGCGTTGAAGCTCCTGGTCATCTGGAAACGGGACGGCCAGGAGGACCGCCGGGTGGCCACCGCCGAGCGGTTCGTCGCGCTCTGCCGACGCGCCGGGCTGCTCTCCGTCCTGGAGCCGGTCGCGGTGGCCGCGCCCGGCCAGCGGGACGTCGACCTGGACGCGGCCATCCTCGACGCCGCCGCCGCGTTCGGGCCACTCGGGCCCGACCTCTACAAGGGGCAGGTGCCCCGCCGGGGCAAGGGCGACCTCGGCGACCTGGTGACCGCCTGCGCCAAGCTGGACCGGCAACTCGCCCGGCCCTGGGTGGTGCTCTCCAACGGGGTCGCCGCAGCGGACTTCCCCACGGCTGTCGAGGCCGCCTGCCGGGGCGGTGCCTCGGGCATGCTCGCCGGCCGGGCGCTCTGGCGGGACGCGCTGGCCACCGCCGACCCGTCGGCGGCGCTGCGTACCGAGTCGGTCCGCCGGCTGGAACGGCTGGTCGGCATCGTCGACCGGTACGGTCGTTCCTGGACGGAGGCGCGCTGATGCGTCCCGCCGTGAACCTGGGGCTGCTCTTCACCGAGCTGCCCTGGCCCGAGCGCTTCGCCGCGGCGGCCCGCGCGGGCTTCGACCGGGTGGAGTTCCCCTGGCCGCCGCTGCCCCACGACGAGGTCACCCGGCTGGTGCGGGCCGCCGGACTGCGGGTCGTCCTGCTCAACATGGATGCCGGGGACCTCTCCGCCGGTGAGCGCGGCTTCAGCAACGACCCCCGACTGACCGACCGGTGGCGGCAACGGCTGCGGGCGGCGGTGCGGCTCGCCGTCGACCTCGACTGCCCGCTGGTCAACGTGCTGGCCGGTCGTCGGCTGCCGGAGTTCGGTGCGGACGCGCAGCACGACTGCCTGGCCGACAACCTGGCCTGGGCCGCCGAGGTGGCCGCAGCGACCGGGCGGACCCTGGTCGTCGAGCCGATCAACGACCACGACATCCCCGGCTACCTGCTGCCCCGGGTCGCCGACGTGCTGGCCCTGATCGACCGGCTCGGCCACGACCGGGTGCGACTCCAGTTGGACACCTACCACGTGGCCGTGATGGGCGACGACGTGCCGGCGACGGTGGCCACCGCCGGCGCGCGGCTCGGCCACGTCCAGATCGCCGACCATCCGGGCCGGCACGAGCCCGGCACCGGGGACCTGGACGTCGACGCGCTGCTCGCGGCACTGGCCGGGGTCGGCTACACCGGTGCCCTCGGACTGGAGTACCTGCCCACCGGCCCGTCGGCGGCGAGCCTGGCCGCCGTGACCGCCCGGTACCCCCGGCTCGCCCCGTCCCGGGAGCGCCTCCCGTGAGCCGGGTCTGTCTGCTGCACACCGTGCCGGGCCTGCCCGCCGTCTTCGCCGACCTGCTGCGCGACGAGGTCGGCGCGGTGGACGCGCTGCACCTGGTGGACGAGACGCTGTTGCGGGACACCATCGGGCACGGCATGCTGCCGGCCACCGTCCGGCGGGTGACCGACTACGCGCGCTTCGCGGCGGACGCGGGCGCCCAGGCCGTCCTGGTCACCTGCTCGTCGATCGGGGAGGCCGCCGAGCTGGCCCGCGCCGAGGTGCCGGTGCCGGTCTACCGGGTCGACGACCCGATGGCCGGACACGCGGTCACCGCCGGCCGTCGGGTCGGCGTGCTGGCGACGCTGGCCGCCACCCTCGGCCCCACCCGGGAGCTGCTGCGGCGGCGGGCCGCCGAGCGGGGTGCGCCGTGCGAGATCCGGGAGTCGGTCTGCCCGGGGGCGTTCGAGGCGCTGCGGGCCGGCGAGACGGACCGGCACGACGACCTCGTCGCCGCCGAGGTGCGCCGGCTGGCCGCCGAGGTCGACGTGCTGGTCCTGGCGCAGGCCAGCATGGCCCGGGTGGTCGACAGCCTGCCCGCCGACCAGGTGCCGGTGCTCAGCTCCCCCCGCTCCGGGATCCGCCAACTACGGGCCGTCGTCGCCGGCTGACCCGGGCGAGCCGTCGGCGCTCGACCCGGCCGGGCCGTCGAGGTGGCCGGCCGGGTCGAGCACCCGGTTGGCGGCGATCACCGCCGCGTAGTAGCGGGCGCTGTCCTTGACCGTGCGCCGCTGGGTGGCGTGGTCGACGTGGACCAGGCCGAACCGCTGGGCGTACCCCTCGGCCCACTCCAGGTTGTCCAGCAGCGACCAGTGCAGGTAGCCGAGCACCCGCGCGCCGTCGTCGACCGCCCGGGACAGGGCGCGCAGGTGGCCGTGCAGCGCCCGGACGCGGCCGTGGTCGCGGACCCGACCGTCCGGGTCCGGCCCGGCGTTCCACACCCCGCCGTTCTCGGTGATCAGCAGCGGGACGTCGTACTCCCGGTGCAGCCCCACCAGCAGGTCGTGGAACGCCGCCGGGACGTCCTCCCAGCCGCTCTCGGTGACCGGCACGCCCTCCTGCGCCGGCAGCACCCGCCACGGCAGGCCGTCCTGCTCGGCGGCGGCGATCCGCCGACGGGTGTAGTAGTTGACCCCGAGCAGGTCCGATCGGGTGCCGATCAGATCGAGGTCGCCCGGCTGCACGAAGTCCAGCGGGCCGACCAGCCGCTCGAAGAGCGCCCAGGTGTCCGCCGGGTAGCGGCCCCGCAGCACCGGATCGAGGTACCAGCGGTTGGTGTAGCCCTCGGAGCCCCGGGCGGCGGCGACGTCCGCCGGGTCGGCGGAGACCGGGTAGTTCGGGAACAGGCTCAGCGGGATACCGGCCCGCGCGTCCGGGCACCGCTCGCGGATCCGCTCCATGGCCACCCCGTGCGCCAGCAGCAGGTGGTGGGCCACCAGCAGGGAGGTGCGCAGGTCCCGTTCCCCCGGGGCGTGCAGCCCGAGCCGGTACCCCAGCACGGAGACCACCCACGGCTCGTTGACCGTCAGCCACACGGGCACCCGGTCGCCGAGCGTGTCCAGGCAGACCTCGGTGTACTCGGCGAACGCCTCGGTGGTCGTCCGGGCGGTCCAGCCGCCCCGGTCCTGGAGCGCCTGCGGCAGGTCCCAGTGGTAGAGCGTCGGCACCGGGGTGATGCCGCGTTCCAGTAGCCCGTCGACCATCCGGTCGTAGTGGTCCAGTCCGGCCCGGTTCACCGCGCCGGTGCCCTGCGGCACGATCCTCGGCCAGGCCAGGGAGAACCGGTAGGCGTTCAGGTTCAGGCCCGCCATCAGGTCCGCGTCGGCCGGCCAGCGGTGGTAGTGGTCGCAGGCGACCGCCCCGGAGTCCATGCCCCGCCCGGCGGTGAAGGTGTCCCAGATCGACGGGGCCCGCCCGTCGGCGTCCACCGCCCCCTCCACCTGGTACGACGAGGTCGCCGCCCCCCAGAGGAACCCGGCCGGGAAGGTGCCCGTCGCGTTCACCAGTCCACCTCCGTCAGGTTCAGCGCGGCCTCGCAGCCGATCAGCAGCACGCCCACGCTCCACGCGTGGGACAGGGTCAGCAGCATCCCCTTGGCCTGGAAACAGGCCGTCTGGTAGTAGCGCTCGCTGGCCATGCCCCGGTAGGCGTTGAAGTCGCCGTCGGCGCGGGCGACGAACTGTCGGAAGCAGGCCAGGTTCTCCCGCGTGCGGTCCAGGTAGTACCGGTCCCCGGTGGCCCCGGCCAGCTCCACCATCTCCGGCAGGCAGATCAGACCGTACGCGTGCAGGTGCTGGTTGCTGGGGGAGGCCTGGTCGGCGCCCCGGCTGCGGAAGTCGTACCGGCCGAGCAGGGTGTGCGGGTCGAAGCGGACGTCGTAGCCGTAGCGGAAGGTGAGCATCCAGTCCGCCGCCCGGCGGGCGATCTCCAGCCAGCGTCGTTCCCGGGTGACCCGCCAGAGGGCCAGGTACGCCAGGATCGCCGCGTACCCGTCCTCCGAGGTGGGGGCCAGGTCCACGTCCTCCGGCGCCCCGTGCAGGAACTCCTCGTACACGAAGCGGGCGTAGTAGTCGCCGCCGCGCCGCGCGGCCGGCAGGTAGCCGGGGTCCAGGTCGGCCGCCTCGGCGAGCGCGCCGACCCAGGTCAGGCCGGCCGATCCGGCCCAGGAGAGGATCCGCCCGTCGTCGGCGTGCAGCAGGCTGCCCAGGTTGCCGTCGGCGCGCTGGTTGCGCACCGCGACGTCGAGGTTGCTCCGCACCGCCGCCGACCAGGTCGGTCGGGCGACGCCGTGGGCCGCCTCGGCACGCACCGCGCGGTGCAGGAAGAGCGTCGCCTCGGCCAGGGTCCGGGCGTGCAGGCCGCCCCGGACCGGCGTCCAGCTCTGCCCCCAGCCCCGGGCGGCGGTCCACTGCCCCCAGAACGTGCCGGCCGGGGCGAGGTTGGCGCAGATGTGGTCGAGCACCGCCGCGCCCGCCGCGACGTGGTCGCCGGGGCCGGGGCCGTCGCCGTCGGAGCCCTCGTCGCCGGGGCCGGTGCCGCCGGTGCGTCGGCCGTGGGCGAGCAGCGCGGCGGCGTACGGGATGCCGCTGACCCACGCGACGTGCATCGCCGCCCGGTCGCCGAGGCCCTTGACGTTGTCGTTGAACTCCCGGTCGAACGCCGCCGTCTCCAGCAGCACCGCCGGGTCGGGACGGTAGTGCCAGCGGTGCAGCCCGTACGCGGCCAGCTCCGCCGCCCCGGCCACGCTCACCCAGGGGCGTAGCGCTTCGGTGGCGTACCGGGCGTGCCGTTCCCGCAGCACCGGCGCGTACCCGTGCCGGTCGGCCGGCAGCCGGTAGAGGCAGAGCTCGACCACCTGCCGCTCGCCCGGCTGCCACCGGTGGGTCTCGGCCAGCGGGGCGGCCGGGGTCTGGCTGCCCAGGTAGCTGACCGGCTCCTCCCGGTACGGGAAGTCGGCGTGCACGCGCGCGGTCCCGTCCTCGTCGTGCGCGAAGCCGATCCCGGTCAGACCCAGCGGGCTGTGCTCGTCGACGGCGAGGGCCAGGCCGCCCCGTCCGCCCCAGACGAAGACGGCGCAGGTGGCGGCGCGGTCGGCCCGGAAGCTCCAGGCGGGGGAGACGAACCTCGCCGGGTCGGCGGGCTCGTCGACGGCGCGGGCGAAGCGCGGGTAGAGCCGGTCGTTGCCGGCCGGGCGGTTCTCGCCGTAGAACAGCCCGGGGATCAGCCAGTACGGGTCGTCGACGCCGGTGAGACGCGCCGAGACCCGCAACCGCGCCTCGACCGGTCCGGTGGCGCGGCAGGTCACCGCGACGGTCACCGGGACGCCCCCGGCGGGGGACTCGACGCCGGGTCGCACCTCGACGTCGAACCGGTCGGGGTCGAGCCCGTCGACGGTCAGCCCGGCCCCGTCCAGCCAGGTGCCGGTCGCCCCGGCGCGCGTCGCCCCGGAGCTGGCGCGGGGGGTGGCCGTCATGCCGGGGACCCCGGGGCCGGGTGGTCGGCGTTGCCCGCCGATCCGCTGCTGACCGGCGCCACCGGCCGTTCCAGCAGGTCGGTCTCGACCACGGGCATGGCCGGGTGGCGCGGCACGAGCAGGGTCTTGATCTCGTGCGGACCGAAGGCGGCGGTGACGGTACGGCCGAGCAGGGGCAGCTCGATGGTGGCGGTGGCGGGGAGTCCGGCGGTCTCGTAGCCCCGGACGACGAACGCGTCGACGTCGTCCTCGGCCCGCTTGACCACGGTGACCAGGACGTTGTCGGCGTCCCGCACGGCCGCGAACGACTGCCGCCGGGGCAGCGCGCCGTCGTGGTAGGACTCCAGCAGCGCCATCGGTTGCTGGTCCAGTTCGGCGGCGGCCCGTACGGTGCCGGCCGCCCGCCAGTCGCCGGAGTGCGGCAGCAGGCGGTAGGTGAACCGCTGTACGCCCTGGTCCATGACCTCGTAGTCGTCGTCGGCGGGCAGCGGGCGGGGCGCGTGCCAGGCGTACGCGGGGCTGCGCAGCACGGTGATCCCGATCTCGCCGTCGACGACGTCACCGCCGTACTTCGCGTCGTTGAGCACCGACAGCCCGGCCGGTCGGTCGGCCGTGGTGCCCGAGACGTCCACCCACGAGTGGCTGACCACCTCGTGCCCGTTCGGGACCCGTTCGATGTGCCCGTAGGGAATGGAGTGGGTGGCGGTGACGTCGGCCAGCGCGGTCGGGAAGCGCAGCTTGAGCATCCGGAGCCGCTCGTGCCAGTCGACGGTCACCCGGACCTCCAGGTACGGCGCGTCGGCGGCCAGCACGAACTCCTCGGTCAACGTCGACGCGCCGTACGTGCTGCGCACCCGCACCGCCTGACGGACCGGACCGTGCTCGGTCCGGCGCACCGACACCGGGGTGAAGGCACCGATCACGTCGCGGTAGGAGACCACCCCGTGTCCCCAGGTGTCGGTCGGGTCGTCCAGCACGACCGCGTGTCCGCGCCGGGCGGCGCGGTCGTCGACCAGCTCCACGTCGCGGGTCTTGTCGTGGAGGCTGGACAGCCATCCGGTCTCCGGGTCGACCACGACCCGCAGGTGGTCGTTCTCCAGCACCGTGTCGGCGTCGCCGGCCGGTTCGACGGCAGCGGCGGCGGGATCCGGGTACATCCGGTACACCTCGTAGCCCAGCGGCGGCAGCTGCACCGGCACCACCAGCCGGCGGCGGGTGCCGGTCAGCGTCGACGAGCGGGCCACCTGCACCGGTCGGTGTTGCCCGGCGGCGTCCACCGCGACGATCGCGCCCAGCCCCAGCGCGGCACCGAACTCGACCTCGACGGTGGCCCGCACCGGCCACGGGTGCGGGTTGAACACCGCCAGCGGGGTCATCCGGTCCTCTTCGGGGATCCCGATCCGGTGGCTGATGCTCTGGACGGCCCGGTTGTGCAGCCGGGCCGCGATCGCGCGGGCCTCGCCGAGCTGGTCGCGGGCGTCCTCGTACGCGCTGGGCAGCGCGGTGCCGGCCGCCGTGTCGTGGAAGTGGTTGAGCAGGACCTGTCGCCAGGCGTGTTCCAGCTCATCGGTGACCCGGGGCAGGCCGGCGACCGCGTCCGCGACCGCCGCCCACTTCTCGGCGGCCTGCAACGCGTGTTCGGTCTGCCGGATCAGCTGCTTGATCCCGGAGTGCGCCGAGTAGCAGCCGACGCCGTGCGGCTGGATCTCGCCGACGTACTCCGGCAGGTCGTCCCCGGCCGCCGCGGCGTCGAAGAACGCCCGCACGGTGGAGAAGACGAGGCGGGGGTACTGGTCGCTGCGGTCGAGGTCGATGATGCTCTCGATGTTCGCCCGGGTCGGGCCGCCGCCGTGGTTGCCGACACCGTAGAAGCACATCAGCGGTTCGGTGGTGTGCGGCAGCTGGGCCAGTGCCTTGGTGACGTGGGTGCCGAGGTAGCCCTCGGGACTGCAGTACTCGTGCGGGATGCGGTAGGCGAGCACCCGGGAGCCGTCCGCGGCGTGCCACCAGAAGGTCGGGCCGGGCAGCGCGGCCTCGTGCGGCTGGGGGCGCATGAAGGCGTAACCGTCCATGCCGGACTTCGTCAGCAGCTGGGGAATGGTGGCGTTCTGCCCGAACGGGTCGACGTTGCAGCCGATCGTCGCCATGACGCCGAACCGGTCGGCGAGGAACCGTTGCGAGTACAGGGCGTGCCGGACGAAGCCCTCGCCGCCGGGGATGTTGCAGTCCGGCTCGACCCACCAACCGCCGACGATCTCGAACCGGCCGGCGCGGACCAGCCGCCGCAGGTCCGCGAAGAGTTCCGGGTCGTGCTCCTCGACCCAGGCCAGGTAGCCGATCGAGTCGCAGGTGAAGACGAAGTCGGGGTACTCCTCGATCCGCTGCACCGCCGAGCGGAACGTCGCGCGGGCCTCCTGGTAGCCCTCCTGCCAGGGCCAGAGCCAGACCGCGTCGATGTGCGCGTTGCCGACCATGTGCAGCGGGCCCCGGGTGGCCCGGCCCAGCGGCAGGCCCGGCTGGCGGGGGACGACCGGCTGGCGGGTGGACGTCGGCGGCGTCGGGCCGGACGGGTTCGCGGGCATGGCAACGACGTCCCTTCGGGAGGTGGCGTTGGCGGGGGTCAGCCGGAGACGGCGGCAGCCCAACGGTCGATGTGTTCGCTGAGCAGGTGCAGCAGCAGGACGTGCGCCTCCTGCACGCGCGCGGTGCGCTCGGCCGCCACCGCCAGCACGTGGTCGGCGTGCCGGGCGGCGGGACCGCCGCCGGTGTCGCGGTGACCGGTGAACAGGACGGTCAGGGCGCCGGCGTCCCGACCGGCCCGCAGACCGGCCACCACGTTGGCCGAGCGTCCGCTGGTGGTGAAGGCGACCACCATGTCGTCCGGGCGGGCCAGCGCGGTGACCTGTCGGGCGAACACCTCGTCGAAGGAGTAGTCGTTGCCGATGCAGGTGCTCACCGTCGGGTCGGTGGAGAGCGCCACCGCGGCCAGCGGCTGCCGTTCCCGGCAGTACCGGCCGATGAGCTCCCCGGCGAGGTGCTGCGCGTCGGCGGCCGACCCGCCGTTGCCGAACGTGTAGAGGATGCCGCCCCGGGCGAGCCGGGCGCAGACCTCGTCGCCGAGGGCCCCGATCCGGGGCACCAGCTCCCGGACGGACTCGATCACGGCCAGGTGCTCGTCGACGTACGCGTCGAGGGGCGCCTGGTCGCCGACGGCCGGAACGGGCCGGGCCCGGCCGTCGACCTCCGGGACGGGTGGGGCCTGGTCGTCGATGGTCACGTGTCCGCTCCCTCGTCGAGGTGGAGAAATGCCGATGCCGCCGCGCCGACGACCCCGACGGTGTCGCCGAGCGCGGAGAGTTCGATCCGGGCGGCGGCGGCAGCCGGTCGCATGGCCTGACCCAGCGCCCCCCGGCGGACCGGCAGCAGTAGCGCGTCACCGGCCCGGGTGACCCCGCCGCCGAGGACGACGAGCTGCGGCTCGACCATGTTGATCATGACTGCGACGGCCCGGCCCAGCGCGGCGGTGGACTCGTCCCAGATCCGGCGGGCCAGTGGGTCACCCTGCGCGGCGTGCGTGGCGACGGTCTCGGCGGTCACCGTCGCGGCGTCGCGCAGGGTCGACGACTCGTCGTCGGCCAGGGCCTCGGCCGCCCGGCGCGCGATCGCGCTGCCCGACGCGTACGCCTCGACGCAGCCGCGCTGCCCGCAGCCGCAGACCCGGCCCTTCCAGTCGATGATCACGTGACCGAACTCGCCGCCGTTGCCGGCCGCGCCCCGGTACAGCTGTCCGTCCAGGATCAGTCCGCCCCCCACGCCGGTGGAGACGGTCAGGTACAGCATGTGCCGCACGTCGTGCCACCGCCCGTACCGGTACTCGCCCAGCGCGGCGGCGGTGGCGTCGTTCTCCAGTCGGGCGGGCCGACCGAAGCCGGCGGTGACCAGGTCCACGATCGGGACGTCGTCCCAGCCGGGGA
Organism: Micromonospora sp. NPDC023956; assembly: GCF_040639195.1. Classification (NCBI taxonomy): domain Bacteria; kingdom Bacillati; phylum Actinomycetota; class Actinomycetes; order Micromonosporales; family Micromonosporaceae; genus Micromonospora; species Micromonospora sp. NPDC023956. Next base: position 448,598 of record NZ_JBEZZN010000001.1, on the reverse strand, counting down.
GTCCGGGAGGGCCGAGCACCCGGCCGGTCACCGGGTCGAGCGGGCCGCCGCAGCCGATGCCGACCGCGACCAGCTCCGCCGCCCGCCGCCCGGCCGCCGCGAGGGCCTCCCGGCCGAGGGTGAGCAGCCGCGCGACGACCGCGTCGGGCCCCTCCTCGACGCGGGTGGGGGTCCGTACGAACGAGCCCAGCCGGCCGGCACGGTCCATCACGCCGGCCGCGAGCTTGGTGCCGCCAATGTCCAGGGCGAGTACGTGTTCGCGGTTCGGCACCTGCACTCAGCCCTTCCGGCCCCGGGTGGTGATGCCGTCGGTGGCGGGCCGTCGCGCGATCGCGGAGCCGGCCCCCGGACATCGGTGTGGCATCGTTACCACAACGGCGTGAAACATAGCCGGCCGACCGGAGGGTCTGTCAAGGGTCGATCGGCGCATCACGATGCCTCGTGCCCGGTGCGCCCCGGCCCGCCGGGCGTCGACAGGCCGTTCCGGGCGCGGTGGACGGCCCAGCCGGCGGCGACCGCCGACCACGTCGCCTCGTCGAACCGGACCGGATCGAACTCCATCCGGTCCACGTAGTACAGAGCAGGCACGCCCAGCTCCGGCGCGGCCCCGGCGTACGCGGCCAGCGCCGTCCGGTCCGGCAGGCACCAGCCGTCGGTGTCGACCAGCAGTTCGGGGCAGGCCGCCCGCACCACCCGGGCCCGGTAGGTCATCTGCTCGACCACCGCGTCGCCGGCGGTCCCCGGCGGCGTACGGCCGTCCGGGTGGTCGAGATGCAGGACGTCGTTGAGCCGGATCATGTCCGTAGCGTCGAGGAAGCCCGGATCCGGGGTGTGCGTGACGATCAACGCCTCCGGCTTGACCCGCTTCGCCGCCCGATACGCCACCGCCAGCAGCTCGTGCAACAGGTCGAAACCCCAGGACGGGCCGGCGTGCAGCAGCCCGGCCCCGGAGGGCGTCCGACCGATAAAGTCGATCTTGAGCCCGTCGGCGTCCAACCCGTCCGGTGCCAGCATCCGCGTCACGGCCTCCTCGATCGCCGCGCGGCCCGCCGGGCTTTCCGGGTCGATCGCCAGCGGGGTGCCCTCCGGATCCCGGACGCACGCCTCGGCCGGGACTCCCTCCGGGTCCCACGCCTTCCACCACAGCAGCACCCGCTGCCCGGCGGCGTGCCGGCGCGCGACGAAGCCGGGCAGGTCCGGCCACTTGCCGGGATCCGGGTGGCAGGTCCCGTACCGCTCCTGCCACTTGTCGTCCACGGTGATCGTGCCGGGCACCAGCCCCCGGCGCGCCAACGTGTCGAGGAACCCCTCGTACAGGTCCTGCCGCGACAGCTCGGGTGCCCGGACGCCGGCCGCCACGGCCAGTGCGCACTGCGCGCCCCAGCCGCAGAAGATCGGCTGCCGCCAGTGGTCGGGAGCGGGGCGGGTGGTCACCGGCGGGACCAGGCCCCGTGCGACGAGTTCCGCGCGGTAGCGGCGCAGCCCGTCGTACGGGTCGGCCGCCCCGAACAGCAGCAGCACGGTGGGCGTGGTGAACGCGCCGTCGACCCGGGTGTGCCCCTGGTACTCGCAGCGCACGCTGAACCCGCCCGGCGTCGGGTCGTAGCCGAACTCGACGAAGGAGCGTCGCGCGGCGGCCAACCCGAGCATCAGCCACGGGCCGGCCGGCAGCCTGCTCTCGTCGGCGAGCCGATCCCGGGACAGGCCGAAGCACGTCGGCGCGGGGGTGAACAGCCAGCGGCCCACACCCGGCTCGCCGCCCTCGCCGTTGACACTGACCACCGCCGGCTCGACGGCCGGTCGGGCGATCCGCCACGGGTGGTCGGGATTGGGGGAGAAGACCGTCCGGTGTGCGGCCCCGCTGGGCAGCATGCCCTGGGGCAGGCGTGCCCCACCGAGCAGCCGTACCGTGCCGAGCCGGCCCGGCCCGTGCACCGTCGCGTGCACGCCGATGGTGTCCGCCCGGAACTCCACCACCTGCTCACGGCGCGACCAGCGGGTACTGACGCAGCTGACGGTCACCCGGACCAGACCGTCCCGGCACTCGTGGGTGACCGACTCCACGCGTACCGTCTCGTCCGGTCCGTCCAGGGTGTCCACCGAGGCGAGCAGCCGCAGTCGTCCCCACGACCCGCCGTCGCTGCCGGTCAGGTCCGCGAGCAGCCGGGCCCGGTTGACCGCCGCCGTGTAGTGCGGGGTGCGGATCTCCAGCCGACCGTCGACCTCGACGGCCATCACCTGCCCGCTCATCGCAGGTCCACCAGCGCCTCGGCCTGCTGGCCGAAGTCGCGGTCCCCGGCGGTCAGGTTGACCGCCAGCCGGACCCGCCGCTGCGGTGCCGACCCGACCGGCGGGACCACGGTGAAGGTCAGGCACGCCGTACCGAGGGGGTCGACGGCGATCTGGCGCTGGCCCGGTGCGGCCTTCCACCCGTCCGGGGTCACCAGGTCCACCCGCAGCGGGCAGCGGCGCCGGAACGGGTTGCGTACCTCCACCTCGAACGTCAGCGCCTCCCCGCCGGTGGTGCTCGACCGGTACGGCAGCATCCGTGCGCCGAACCCCTCGGCGTCGAAGTCGACCTCGTCCAGGGGCAGCAGGGTCCGGTGCAGCCGGGCCAGTTCCTCGCCCCGGGACAGCAGCATGTCCAGGTAGGCGTCGTCGACCCGGCGGGGCAGCCAGTGCCCGCTGATCAACAGGTCGGGTGCCAACCGCCGGTACAGCAACGCCGAGTCGACGAAGTCGTCGATGCGGAACCGGTTGCGGTACTGGAAGTTCAGCACCTCGGCGCGCAGCCCGTCGACCCAGCCGCCGTCCTGCTGGTCGCCGGTGGCCACCACCCGCTGACCGTCCACGGTGAACGCGACGGCGACGGCGTACAGGGTGTGTCCGGGCAGCGGGTACATGGTCAGTTCGTACTCGTGCCAGCGCACCGGCACGCCGGTCGGCACCACCCGGTGCACCGCGATCGGGTCGTACCAGAGACAGGGCAGGTCGTACCGGAGCGGGTCGGCCAGGATGGGCGCGATCTCCTCGGTCGCCCAGATCCGGGTGCCCTCCACCTCGTGCAGCAGGTTGAAGCCGGCCACGTGGTCGTCGTGGTAGTGGGTGGGCAGCGCCACCTCGATCCGGTCGATGCCGTGCGTGCGCTTCAGCGCGTCCAGCGAGGCGAGCCAGGGCCGGCGGGAGGACCGGTCGGTGCCCACCGGCAACCCGGTGATCGTGTCGAAGCCGTAGTCGATCAGGAGGGCCGCGCCCGAGTCGGACAGCAGCGCGTAGCTGGTCGCGTGTGAGGTGCGGTTGCGCAGCAGGTGCGGGGAGACCTCCTCGTACGGCTGCCGCAGCCACCCGGTGAGGTCCCACGGCTGGTCCCGGCGGAAGTCCACCAGCGCCTGGAGGTTCTGCCGGCACTGGGCGATCGCGGTCGCCGGTTCGCTGATCGGCGCCCCGTGCGAGGGCAGCACCAGGTCGGGGGCGCGTTCGGCGAGCAGGTCCAGGGAGAGTACCGAGGCGGCGGCCCCCTCCAGGGCGCTGTAGCCCCACTGGAGCGCCGAGGCCGACCAGATGGTGCCCGGTCCGTGGAGCAGGTCGCCGGTGAAGGCGATGCGCTTCCCGTCCAGCTCGACGAGGTAGCTGACCGAGCCCAGGGTGTGCCCGGGGGTCGGCACGGTGGTGACGTCGACGCCGCCGAACCGGGCCGTACGGTAGTCGGGCACGATCCCGTGCACCGGTACGTCGTACAGCAGCGAGAACCGGTCCTGGCGCAGGTCGTAGTTGTTGTCCAGGGTGCGGGTCTGCCAGTGCGTGCCGACGTCGGCGAACAGGTCCCGCTCCGAGGACGGCACCCAGATGCGGATGCCGGCGGCGGCGGCCCGGGACAGCCCCTGGCCCTGGTCACGGTGGTGGTGGGTCATCAGGACGTCGGTGATCCGTTCGACGCCGAACTCGGCCAGCCGGTCCAGGACGCGGCCCGACCCGAAGTCGACCGCGACCGCGTCCGGACCGCTGACCAGCAGGTAGACGTTGCAGGTGTCGTGGTACACCCGCACGCTGTCAGTCAGACGCATGTGGAAACGATTCCACATGATATCGATCAGGTGTATTGGCCGAGTCGCCGATTGCGGACCCGGGTCACCGCGGTAGCGGCGCCCGGTACCCCGTCACCCCTTGCGTCCCTGGGTGGCCACACCCTCGATGAAGTACCGCTGACCGAAGCTGAACAGCAGCAGCATCGGCAGGGTGACGAGGAGCGAGGCGACCATGACGAACTGGTAGTCGCCCTGCCCGCCGGCGCTCGGGCTGTACTTGGTCATCGCGTACGCGATGCCCAGCGGCGCGGTGAAGTCCTCGACCGACTCCCCGTTGAGGTAGATCAGCGCACCCTGGAAGTTGTTCCAGGCGGCCTGGAACTCGAAGAGGAACACGATGATGAAGGACGGGATCGACAACGGCATGGCGATGCGCCAGAACAGCTGCCAGTAGCTCGCCCCGTCGATCCGGGCCGCCTCGAACAGCTCCCGGGGCAGGCCCAGGTAGAACTGGCGTTGCAGGAAGATGTAGAAGGCCGAGGCGAACAGGTTGGCCCCGAAGAGCGGCACCCAGGTGCCGAGGAGGCCGGTCTCCTTCCAGATCAGGTAGGTGGGGATCATCGTGACCGAGCCGGGCAGCATCATCGTCCCGAGGACGAGCCCGAACAGGATGTTCCGGCCGGGGAACCGGAAGTAGGCGAACCCGAACGCCACCAGCGAGCTGGACACGGAGACCGTGGCCGCCGCGAGCAGGGCGATCGACACGCTGTTGAACATCCAGCTCAGCAGTGGCAGCTCGGCCCAGACCTGGACGTAGTTGCCCCACTCCCAGGTCTGCGGGACGAGGGAGTTGTCGAAGACCTGGCTGGCCGGCTTGAGGCTCGCCGCGATCAGCCAGACCAGCGGGTACAGGAACAGCGCGGCGAAGCCGACCAGGACGACGGTCAGCAGGATCCGGCCCGCGGTCCAGCGTGTCGGGCGTCGGTCGTCGTCCGGAGCCCGCTCCACCAGGGGCGCGGCGGGGCCCAGCGCGGACGCCGGTGTGGGGGTGACCCCCGGGCCGACGATGGCCATCAGCGGCCTCCCTCGTAGTACACGAAGCGGTTACCGACCCTGACCTGGATGAACGTCAGGATCATGAGGATGACGAAGAGCAGCCAGGCCATGGCGGCGGCGAAGCCGAAGTTGAACTGCCGGAACGCTTCCTGGAACAGGTAGACCGCGTAGAAGAGCGACGCCTCCGGGGCGGGGTTGGACTGGTCCCGCCAGAACAGCAGGTAGGCCTGGTCGAAGACCTGGAAGGCGGCGATCGTCAGGATGATGACGTTGAAGAACATCGCCCCGGAGATCATCGGCAGGGTGATCGAGAAGAACTTCCGGATCGGGCCGGCGCCGTCCAGCGAGGCCACCTCGTAGAGCTCCCGGGGGACGTTCTTCAGCGCCGCCAGGAAGATGACCATGGTGCCGCTGACCCCCCAGAGCGCCATCAGCACGATGGAGGGCTTCACCCAGTCCGGGTCCACCAACCATTGTGGGCCGGAGATCCCGACCAGCCGCAGGCCCTCGTTGATCGCGCCGGTGTTCCCGTTGAGCAGCAGCAGGAAGATGGAGGCGGTGGCGACGGTCGGCGTCATCTTCGGCAGGTAGTAGACGGTCCGGAAGAACCCCGCGCCCCGCCCGACGACCCGGTTGAGCAGTCCGGCCAGCAGGAGCGCGAAGGCGATCTCCAGCGGCACCGCCAGCAGCGCGTAGAAGAGGGTGTTGGCCAGCGAGGAGGCCACCCGGGGGTTGTCCAGCAGCGCCTGGTAGTTGCTGGTCCCGGCCGGGCGGACGACGTTCGTGGCCAGGTTGTAGTGACTGAACGAGATGACCAGGCTGTAGATCATCGGGCCGGCGGTGAAGACGAGGAAGCCGACGATCCAGGGTGAGATGAAGAGGTAGCCGGCCGCCGCCTCCCGGCGGTTGAATCTGGGCCGCCTGGCGGGGCGCGTCGACCCGGGGGGACGGATTCCGGTGTCGGGCGACGCGAGGGTCTTGTCTGTCATCGAACGCCTCCGTGAGGTGCCGGATCGGCCGGCCAGGGCGGTGCGGGACCGGGCGCCCGCGACGGGGTCAGGCGGGCCCGTCGTGCCGGGCCCGCCGTTCCCAGGTGGTGCGGAGGCGTCAGCCGCCGGTGACGGTCTTGTACGCCTGCATCGCCGCGCTCTGCGCGTCGGCGAGGGCCTTCTGCGGCGCCTTGTCGCCGAGCAGCGCCGCGGTGATCGCGTTCAACAGTTCCTGCTTGATCTGCTGGCCGGCGGGGGAGGAGCCGTAGCTCTTGCCGGTGCCCACCACCTCGTAGTAGGTGCTGATCACCTTGTCGAAGCCCTCGTTACCGCTGGGCGTGACGAACTTCTCCCGGATGGTCTTGTCCGCCGCCGGGGAGCCGGTGAACAGGCCGGTGTTGATCGACTTCTTCTCCTTGACCGTCGCGGCCCGCGCCTCGGCGGCGGCCATCCAGGAACCCTCCTCGGTCAGCGCCAGCGCCCACTTGCACCCGGCGCTGGGGTTCTTGGCCTTGGTGGGGACCACGAACGCCGATCCGCCGGCCATCGAGACCGGCTTACCGGTCTTGTCCTTGAACGGCACCGCACCCAGCTTGATCTTGTCCTTGTACGGCGAGAGGACGTTCGGGTACCACTGGGCGTCCACCTCCGCGCCGACCTGGTTCTGGACGAACTGGTTCTTCTCCCCGAAGGTGTCGAACGAGTCGGTGAAGCTCTTGTACTTGGCGAACCCGCCCTGCGCGTCGGTGATCCGCTTGAGCAGTTCCAGGGCGTAGACGTTGGCCGGGTCGTCGAGGGTGGGCACCCCGTTCTCGCCGCTCAGCTTGCCTCCCATGCCGACCACCCACAGTTCGGCCTGGCCGGTCGCCTGCGGGTTGAAGCCGAGCGTGGCGGGCACGTCGCCGTTGGCCTTGTACATCTTGGCGACGGCGCCGAGGAGCTTGTCCGGGTTCGACGTGTCGATGTCGCCCTCCAGCACCCCGGCGGCGTCCATCACGGTCTTGTTCAGCAGGATGGCCGTCGGCTGGTAGAACTGCGGAACCGCCCAGACCTGGTTCTTGTACGTCACGTCGTCGACCACGAAGGGGTAGAAGCGCTCCCGTGGCGTGACCTGGTGGGTGGTGTAGCACTTGTCCAGCGGCATGATGACGCCCTGGGCGGCGTAGGTGGCCACGTACTGGCGGTCCATCTGGACGACGTCGGGGACGTTGCCGCCGGCCAGTCGGGTGGTGAACTTCTGTGCGTCGAACCCGGTCTCGTCCATTTCGATCTTGACGCCGTCGAGTTGCTTCTCGGCGTACGCCATCCGGGCCTTGCCGACGTCGTCGGCGTTGTTGAAGCCCCAGGCACTCAGGGTGCCGGTGGGCTTGCCGTCGAAGGCTGCGGCGCCGTCGGCGCCGGTGTCGTCGTCGGACGAACCACAGGCGGTCGTGGCAGCCAGGACGGCGGCGATGCCTGCGGCGATGAAGGCCGATCGCCTCATTGTCATCGAGGTCCCTTCACATGGCATACGGGTTGGCGAAGAACCGACCCTCGAGGTGGCGAGGTGAATGGGTGGGCTGTCCAGGTGGCGGGCCGATGGTGCCCGGGACGGACATGATCCACACCAGGCCGGACCGTATCGGAATGTGACCCCGGGCACAAGGTCGCACCAGCGTCTATGGCCACGTGTGCAGGGCGGAACCCGCCCCTGGGCTTGCCGTACTGATGAACGTCGAGTTGGATCGGTATGACATCGTTACCACACCGAGAGGCCTCGAGTGGCACCCATTCGCCAGATCCTCCTCGTCGGACACACCCACCACGACGTCGGCTACACCAACAGCCCACGCATCGTGGACGGGCAGCATCGACACATCGTGACCGAGGTGCTACGACTCTGCCAGGCCGAGGCCGAGGTCGGGACCGACACCGGGGCGGGGCCGGATCCGGCCTCGTTCCGGTGGACCTTCGAGGTGGCGCGACCGGTCCTGCGCTTCGTCGCCGACGCCGGACCGGCGGAGGTGGAGCGGCTGCGCCGGTTCGTCACCGAGGGACGCATCGCGGTGACCGGCGGCTACCTGAACATGACCCAGCTGCCCTCGGACGCGGAGTTCGACGCGGCGTACGACGCGCTCGACGACCTCCGGGCGGCCGGGATCCCGGTCCGGACCCAGCAGCACGGCGACGTCAACGGCATCGCCTGGGGCACGGTCGACGCCATGCGTCGGGCCGGGCTGACCCGGCTGCTGATGGCGCTCAACCCGGACCACGGCCGGGCGCCCTACGAGCAGCCGACCGGGTTCTGGTGGGAGGGGCCCGGCGGGGGCCGGATCTTCGTGTGGCTCTCCACCCACTACGGCTTCGGTGAGCAGTGGGGGATCATCGACGGCGACGTCGTCGCCGCCGAGCGCAACATCGCCGCCTTCGTCGACCGGCTGGCGGCCCGGCCGGACTACCCCTACGACGTCGCGGTGGTCCACGCGGCCAACGACAACCGCTGGCCCACCGCCCTCTTCCTGGACGTGGTGCGGCACTGGAACGCCACGCCCGGGAACCCGCCGATGCGGACCGCGACCGTCGACGAGGCCCTCGACCTGCTGGAGGCGCAGGCCGGGGCGGCGGAAATCCCGGTCGTCCGGGGGGAGTGGTCCGACTGGTGGTCGCACGGCCACGGCTCCACGGCCCGGGAGGTGGCCGTCTACCGGGAGGCGCGGTCCTTCGCCCGCGCCGCCCAGAGCAGCCTCGGACTGGCCCTGCTGCGCGGCGACGGCAGCCCGGCCCTCGCCCAGGTGCTCGGCTACCGACGCGGCCCGGTCCGCCTGCGGGAGGAGCGGGAGATCGTCACGGACCTGGCCCGGGTCGACGAGGACCTGCTGCTCTTCGGTGAGCACACCTGGGGCTCCTGGGAGACGTACGCGAAGCCGAACTCGACCTTCAACCACTCCCACTGGAACGCCAAGGCCGGCTTCGCCTACCAGGCCTACGACCTGGCCCGGGACCTGGCGGTCGAGGGCATGTTCCGGCTGGCGGCGAGCGGGCCGGCGGAGGCCGGCGAGCCCGGTCCGCAAGCCGGGATCCTGGTGGTCAACCCCACCGGCCGGGACCGGGTCGAGCCCGTCGACGTCGAGGTCGACCGGGTGCGGCGGGCCCGCCTGGTCGCCCGCGCGCCGGCCTTCGGGACGGCCCTGCTGCCGGTGCCCGCGCCGCTGCCGGCGGCCCGGCCCGGCCGGGAGCTGACCAAGGGGGTGTACCGGGCCGTGGTGGACCCCGCCCGCGGTGGCGTCGTCTCCCTGGTCGACCTGCGCGCCGGCCGGGAGCTGGTCGACCCGGGCGCCGGGTACGGACTCGGCGCCGTCGCGTGGGAACGCCTCCCGGAAGGGTGCGACCACCCGATGATGACCCGCTCGCCGAAGGACTTCCACCCCGACCACCCCGGTCCGGACTTCGACCGACTCGTCGCCGTGGGGGAGGGGGAACCCGAGATCGTCGAGTCGGACGAGCTGGCCGCGATCACCTGGCGGGTCACGCCGCCCGGCCTCCCACCGGCGACGGTCACCCTGACGCTCTACCGCGACGTGGACGTCGTGGATCTCGACGTGCACCTGGTGAAACCGGTGCGCCACGAGCCGGAGAGCGTCTTCGTGGCCTTCCCGTTCGACGTGCCGGACCCGGAGTTCCTGCTGGAGACCGCCGGTGCGGTGTACGCCGCCGGGACGGAGCAGCTCCCCGACACCAGTCGGGACTGGTACTCCGTCCAGCACGCGGTCGGCGTGACCAACGCCCGGCACGGCGTCCTGTGGGGCAGCTTCGACGCCCCCCTGGTGCAGGTCGGGGGTTTCCACACCGGCCGCTGGGCGCGCACCCTGACCACCGTCGGGGGGCACGTGAACAGCTGGCTGATGAACAACCTGCACTTCACCAACTTCCAGGCCACCCAGGACGGCACCGGGCGCTACCGTTACCGCTTCGCCGCCAGCGGCGCGCCGGTGACCCGCGAGCGGGTCCGGGTCCTCGGCCGTGACCTGCTCGAGCCGCTCCAGGCCCGGCAGTACGCCGGCCCCGTCACCGGCGCCGGAGCCGGCGTACTGCGGGTGGAGCCGGCGGACCGGCTGCTCGCCGAGGTGCGGCCCACGGGCGACGGGACGGTGCGGGTGCGCCTGCGCAACATCGGCGCCGAACCGGTGGCGGCGACCGTCGACTGGACCGGCCCGGGGGTGACCGGGGGCGGCGGCGTGCGGGTGGACGGGTACGGCGTCGCCGACGTCCTGCTGCGCCGCGTCGATCCCGCTCCCTAGCGCGGGGGACCGGCGATCCGGGCGGCGGTGCCCGGCAGCCGGGTGGGGAAGCCGGCCGGGGCGGGGGGCACGTTCCCCCGCCCCGGCCCGGCTCAGCGACCGGCCGGCGTGAGCCGGAGCGTCACCACCTGGAACGGGCTCAACGTGAGGTCGACGGCGTCGCCCCGGACCGCGATCGGGGCCAGCGCGGCGATCTCGGCGTCCGGCCGTTCGAGCAGGTCGCAGACGTCGACCCGGGCGGGGACGAACGACGCGGTCAGCCGGGTCCGGGCCCGTCCGCCGAGCGCCTCGTACAGCCGGACGACCAGGTCGCCGGAGCGGTCGTCGGCCAGCTTCACCGACTCGACCACCACGGCCGGGTTCGACACCTCGACCAGCGGGGCGACCGCAGCACCGCCGGTGTGCCGGCGGACCGGCAGGTTGATCCGGTAGCCCTCGCGGACCGCGTCCAGGATCTCCGCGCCGCAGACCAGCGCGTAGGCGAACCGGTGGGTGCCCCGGTCGGTGCCCGGGTCGGGGTAGTTGGGCGCGCGCAGCAGGGAGAGCCGGACGGTGGTGCCCCGGGCCCCGAGCCCGTCCCCGGGCGGGTCACGGGTCACGTCGTGGCCGTACGTGCCGTCGTTGACCAGCGCCACGCCGTACCCGGGCTCGCCGACGTGCAGCCAGCGGTGGGCGCAGATCTCGAACTTCGCCGCGTCCCACGAGGTGTTGGTGTGGGTGGGCCGCTGGAGGTGACCGAACTGGATCTCCGAGCTGGAGTGCGCGGCGTGCACGTCGACCGGGAAGGCCACCTTGAGGAGCGTCTCCCGCTGCTGCCAGTCGACCTCGGTGCAGAACCGCAGCACCCGCTCGCCGGCCGCCAGCGAGACGGTCTGCGTGTACTCCGAGTCACCGTGCCGGCGGGTCACCCGGACCCGGCCCTGTCGGGGGTCGTCCGTCTCGACCACCAGTCCGGTGACGCCGGTCAGGTCGTGACGCCGGTTGCGGTAGAACTCGTCGACGTCCCACGCGTCGAACCGGTTCGGCGTGTCCGGGTGCAGCTGGAGGACGTTGGCCGCCGCGCCGGCGCGGAGCACCTCCCGGTCGGCGACCAGGTCACGGATCGCCGACACCGTGCCGTCCGCGCCGACGGTCACCCGGAGCAGGCCGTTGTCCAGCACCGTGCCGTCCGGCCCGGTCCGCACCGACACCCCGGGTGCCTCGACCGTCCCGGGGACGGCCAGCCCGAGCGCCGGTACCCCGACCCGGTCGTGCGGCGCGGCGTTGCCGGCCAACGGCACCGATCCGGGCCCGGTGAGCGCGGTCAGCGCCGGACCGATCAGCGCCTCCAGGCGCTCGGCCAGCCGCGCGTACGTCTGCCGCGCCTCGCGGTGCACCCAGGCGATCGAGCTGCCGGGCAGGATGTCGTGGAACTGGAGCAGCAGGGTGTCCTGCCAGATCGCGTCGAGTTCCTCGTACGGGTACGGGTGACCGGCGCGCAGCGCCGCCGTCGCGCACCACAGCTCGGCCTCGCGCAGCAGGTGCTCGGTGCGCCGGTTGCCGCGCTTCATCGCGGACTGGCTGGTGTACGTGCCCCGGTGGAACTCCAGGTACATCTCGCCGCTCCACACCGGCGCGTCCGGGTACTCCCGTTCCGCCTCGGCGAAGAACTCGGCGGGGGTGCGGACGCTGACCCGGGGCGACCCCTCCAGGTCGGCCACCCGACGGGCGGTCTCGAGCATCTCCCGGGTCGGTCCGCCGCCGCCGTCGCCGTAACCGAACGGCAGCAGGGAGCGGGTGGACCGACCGTGCTCGTTGAAGTTGCTCACCCCGTACGCCAGTTCCCGCCCGGACAGCTCCGAGCTGTAGGTGTCGGCCGGCGGGAAGTGGGTGAACACCCGGGTGCCGTCGATGCCCTCCCACCAGAACGTGTGGTGCGGGAACCGGTTCGTCTGGTTCCAGGACATCTTCTGGCTGAGGAACCAGCGGAAACCCGCCAGCCGGGCGAGCTGGGGCAGCGCCGCGGAGTAGCCGAACGAGTCGGGGAGCCAGACCTCCCGGGGCTCGACGCCGAACTCGGCGGCGAAGAACCGCTTGCCCTGGGTGAACTGGCGCACCATGGCCTCGCCGCCGGGCAGGTTGGTGTCCGACTCCACCCACATCCCGCCGACCGGGACGAACTGTCCACTCGCCACCTTCTCGGCCACCCGCCGGTACACCTGGGGATGGTGCTGGCGGGTCCACGCGTACTGCTGGGCGGACGAGCAGGCGAAGACCAGTTCCGGGTACTCGTCGGCGAGCGCCACCACGTTGGAGAAGGTCCGCGAGCACTTGCGGATCGTCTCGCGCACCGGCCAGAGCCAGGCCGAGTCGATGTGGGCGTGGCCGACGGCGTAGACCTGGTGGGCGCTCGGCACGGCCGGGGCGGCGAGTACGCCGGCCAGTCGTTCCCGCGCGGCGGCGGCCCCGCCGGAGACGTCGGCGACGTCGAGGTGGTCGAGCATCAGTTCGAGAGCGCGGTGGATCTGGTGCCGACGCGGGTCCGCCTCGGCCAGGGTGAGGGCCAGTTCGTGCAGCACCCGGACGTCCAGCACGAGCGCGTGGACCTCCTCGTCGAGGACCGCGAGCTCTGCCCGGTCGAGCCGGTAGAGCGGCAGGTCGGGGGCGGTGTCCCGGTCGCCCAGCGGAGTGACCACACCGGTGAAGCGGGGGTTGGCCGCCGCCTCGACGTACACCTCCACCCGCTCGCCCCCGGTGGCCGGCCGGGCGACCGGGACGTAGGCGGTCCGGGGCTCGATGCCCTTGATCGGCGTACCGTCGGCGGTGTACGCCAGCCCCTCGGACCGGAAACCCGGTCCGGCCTTCTCGAAGCCGAGGTCCACCAGGAGTTCGACCCGCCCGCCGCGCATCCGCGCCGGCACCTCGCCGGTGAGGCGGAACCAGGTGGTGCTCCAGGCCGGGCCCCACGGCTGGCCCACGGTGAACGGCCGGTACGCCAGCGCCAGCCCCTCGTGGACCGGTACCGGCTCCCCGGGCAGGTGTGCCGCCTCGACGTCGACCGGTTCGGCGTCCCGGTACATCGCCGGGACGAGTCGTTCGTCGAGCGCGCGTTCGATCCGTTGGGTCAGGCTGGACAGCGACCGGTGCATCCGGGAACTCCGCGAGGGGTGTCGGGGGCCTCGATGTGGAATCGTGGCCACACGGGCAACATGTGGGCGCATGTCTATGCCATGGGGCGCGGAGAGTCAACGGTCTGGCCAGGACGGTGCCGGTCGGGTAACTTCGGTCCCTTACGGACGCGGCGGCCGGACGAATCCGGCGCGCCGGACGCGCGAGGGAGTGCCGGTCCGGCCCGCCGGACGCGCGAGGGGGACTGCCGGTTCCGTGCCGGACGGGCGGGAGCGCCCGGCTCAGCGGGCCGGGTACGGGGGCGGGGCCGTGGAGCCCCGCGCGGTCACCGTCGCCGAGAGCAGCACCGTGCGGGCCGGCGCGAGCGGGGCCCGGATGCGTTCGAACAGCTGGGTGACGGCCGCCTCGCCGAGGGCGACCGGATCCTGGGCGACGGCCGTCACCCCGGGCCGGACCAGGCTCATCCACGGAACGTCGTCGAACGCCACCAGGCTGAGCTGGTCCGGGATCGACACACCCAGCTCCGCGGCGGCACGCCAGACGGCCTCCGCCAGGACGTTGTTGGCGGCGAAGATCGCCGTCGGCGGCTCGGCCCGACCGAGCAGGACGTGCGCCTCCTTCCGGGCGGCCTCGACGTCCCAGCCGGCGCGCACCACGAGCGAGTCGTCGGCGGGGACCCCGGCGGCGGCGAAGGCCGCCCGGTAGCCGGCGAGCCGGTTCTGGCCGGTGGTCCAGTGCATCTCGTCGATGACCAGCGCGATCCGGCGGTGGCCGAGGTCCAGCAGTCGGGCGGTGACGCTCTGCGCCGCGCTCTCGTTGTCCACCATCACCGCGTCGCAGGCCCCGGCGGCGAACCGCCGGTCCACCTCCACCACCGGGATCTGCTGCCGGATCAGGTAGGTGCTGACCTGCGCCGAGACGGGTGTGACGAGGACACCGGCGACCCGCAGCGCCACGAACGCCTCGGCGACCTCCGCCTCCACCTCCGGGGAACCACCGCCGTCGGCGAGCATCATCGTGTACCGCCGGTCGCGGGCCTGCTGGCTGATGCCGGCGGCGAGTCCGGCGTAGAACGGGTTGTTCAGGTCGGAGACCAGCACGCCGATCGACTGGCTGGCCTGCTGGCGGAGGTGCCGGGCGGTCGCGTCGGGCACGTAGCCGAGTTCGTGGGCGACCTGTCGGACCCGGTCCCGTACCGTCGGGGCCACGTAGCCGCGACCGGTCAACGCCCGGGACACCGTCGACCGGGACACCCCGGCCGCCTCGGCGACCTCCCGGATGGTCGGCCGTCGGGCCGGGTCGAACCCCTCGGGCGCCGCCAGCCCGCTCCTCACGTGGTCACCTGTCCGCCTCGGTCGCGTCGGTCCTGCCGCTGTCACGCCACCAGTGTCCCGCGCGCCGGCTCCGGAAAGCGCGTTTCACGTGATCACCGCTCGCTCGTCCGGGGCACAGTCTGCGCCTGTGGCGGGTCGGGCGCAAACCAGATGGAACACCACCGGGGACAGCTCTGATAACGTTCCCACATGTCTGTCGCCGGGCCGCCCGCCGGCCGTGGCCCGGCGCTGCCGCTGCGGGGCACCGTCGAGGGGTTCTACGGTCCACCGTGGTCACCCGCGGAGCGTCGGGCCCACCTGGAGTTCTCCGCCGACGTCGGCCTCAACGCGTACGTCTACGCGCCGAAGAACGACGCCTACCACCGGTCGCGCTGGCGGGACCCGTACCCGGCCGAGGAGCTGCGCCAGCTCGCCGACCTCGCCGACCATGCCCGCTCGCTGGGCATCCGCTTCGTCTACGCGATCAGCCCAGGGCTCAGCATGCGGTTCGCCGACGACGCGGACCACCGGGCCCTGGCCGCGAAGGCCGCCGGCCTGTGGGACGCCGGAATCGAGTCCTTCGCGCTCTTCTTCGACGACGTGCCCACCGAGCTGAGCCGGCCGGAGGAGCGGGACCGCTGGCCCGGCGCGGGCGCGGCGCACGGCGAGGCCTGCACCCGTTTCGTCGACGACTTCCTCATTCCCCGGGGCGTCCGGGAACCCCTGCTCGTCTGCCCCACCGACTACGCCGGCACCGACGCCTCCGCCTACCGGCAGCAGTTCGCGCGGACCGCCCCGCCGGAGGTGGTGGTCGCCTGGACCGGCCCGGACATCGTGGTCGCCGCGATCACCCGGGAGGACGTCGACCGGGCGGCGGCCAGCTACCGGCGTCCCCTCGTGCTCTGGGACAACTACCCTGTCAACGACTACGAGCCGAGCCGGCTCTTCCTCGGCCCGCTCACCGGCCGGGCCACGGACCTGGCGGGCTCCGCCCTGGTCGGGGTGCTCGCCAACCCGATGGTGCAGGCGGTGCCGTCGCGTATCCCGCTCGCCTCCGTCGCCGACTGGGCCCGGGACCCGGGCCGGTACGACCCGGCGGACTCGGCCCGCCGGGCGCTGCTCACCGTCGCCGGGACCGGGGCGGTCCACCTGGAACCCCTGGTCCGGGCCTGTAGTGCCTGGCCGCCGAGCGCGGCGCAGGACCCCGACCTCCTCCGGGCGATCGACGACGCCCTCGCCGGTGCGCCGGCCGCCCTGGACGTGCTGACCGACCGTCTGGACGAGTTGGCCCGGGGATGCGCGGCAGCGGCCGAGCCGGAGCCGCTGGTCGCCGCCCTGCGGCCGTGGCTGACGGCCGGAGCGTCCGGCGCGACCGCCGGCCTGGCCGCCGTACGCCTGCTCCGGGCCGCCACGGCCGAGCGGACGACGGCCACCCCGACCGCGTCCACCCCGCCGATCGAGGCGCTGCGGGCGGAGACCGGCCGGGCCCTGGCGGACGCCGAGAGTCACCACGCCAACCTGCTGCGACCGGTCATCCCGCCCTTCGTGCGGGAGGTGCTGCGCCGCACGGCCCCCGCCCCGGTGGCTCCCGACGCCGGGCCGTACGCCCTGCTGGTGACCGGGCCCCGTCCCACCGCCGGCGACCAGGTCGTCACCGAGCTGTGCGCCCGGCGCGGCTACCGGGTGCGCCCGGTGGCCACCCCGTCGGCGGCCGACCTCGACCGGGCGGCGGCGGTGATCGTCACCCGGGGCGCCGACGACGCCGCGATCGACGCCGTGGCCCGCGTCGGGGCTCCGCTGCTCGCCTGGCACGGCCTCGTTCCGCTCGGGCTGGCCCGGGACAGCGCGGTCCTGTTGCTGCACGACCGGGTCCGGCTGGTGGCACCGGACGACCCGCTCGCGGCCGGCCTCGACGGTCTCGTGCCGGTCTACCGTGGTCCGGGAAAGCTCACCGTCGCCGACGTCGGGCCGCAGGCCCGGGTGGTGGCCCGGGTCGCCGACGAGGACCGCGCCGTCCTGTTCCACTACGCCACGGGTGCCGCGCTGGCCGACGGGTCGGAAGCGCCGGCGCCCCGGATCGGCGTCTTCCTCAGCGCGGACGGACCGGCCCCGTGGCTGGTCACCCCCGAGGGGTACGCGCTCGTGGCCGCCGCCGTGGACGCGCTGCTGACCCGGATCCCCCGTCAGGCCGGTCCCGCCGGCGTCGCGTCGCCCGTGGCGCCGGCCACCGTCGGGGCCCCCGAGGGACCGCCCACCCGGGCGGGTGGTTGACGGCCGCCGTACCCCTCAGATCGCCTCGACGATCTCCGCCAGGGTGTCCGGACCGCCGACGTTGCCCGGCACGATCACACAGGTCGTCGCGGTCGCCGTCGTCCGGTCCAGGTCCCAGACCGAGACGCCGGGCAGCACCTGCCCGCGCACCGTCGCGGCGTCCGCGCCGAGTCCCGTGCCGACCACCTCGGCCGAGGTGATCCCGCCCTTGGCCACCACCACACGGGCGGTGCCGGCCAGCTCGCGGACCACCGTCGTCAGGGCGGCCATCACGGCTTCGCCGTGCGCCAGCGTGTGGTGGTCGCCCCGGCGTACCCGCTCCGAGCCGACCACCGCGATCCCGTCGGTGGTCAGCGCCCGCTCGGCCGCCGCGACGACGGCCCGTCCCGCCGCCGCCGGGTCGCGCAGCGCGGCCTCGGTGTCGACGACCAGGGAGGCGACCCCCCGGCGGCGGTGCAGTTCGGTCAGTTGGGCGGTCGCCCCGGAGGTGTGCGATCCGCAGACCACCAGGACCGGCCCCCGGCCGCCGTCGAACGGCCGGGGCAGCAGGCCGGGACTGACCGCACCGGCGCAGCGGGCGGCGAGTGGCGCCGCGCAGCGGACCACCACCGACCGGCCCCGCTGCCGGGCCGCGCGCAGTCCCCGGTGGACCAGGTCGATGTCGGCGTCCGTCTCGGCGTCCGGGGCCACCACGTCCCGGCCGGGCGAGGCGAGCAGGGCCGCCGTCACCGCCGCGCCACGCGAGGACCGCAGCTGGTCGACCGGCACCGGCACGGCCTGCCGGGCACCCATCTCCCGCACGTAGTCGACCAGGTCGCCGTGCCGGAACGGGAAGACCGGGTCGGCCGCGTACTCCGTCCGGTGCGCCGGCACCCGTACCCCGTCGACCCGCACGTAGTGCACCCCGCCGAGGGTGGTCCGCCCGCCGGCCGGGAAGGCCGGCAGGAACAGGATCGGCGTGTCGTCGCCGGTGAAGACGTCGGTCTCGGCGAAGACGTGCCCGCGCAGCGTCGAGTCGCCGCGCAGCACGACGTCGACCCGCTCGCCGAGAACGGCGGAGGCGACCGCGATCTCGTTGCGGATCCGCCGGCACAGCGCCACGGCCGTCGCCGCGTCGACCGCCCGCGAGTTCGTCTGGAGGTAGACCGCGTCCACCGTGCGCAGGGTCTCGGTCAACCGGTCGGCGTCCCAGCGCAGCAGCACCCGGACCCCGCTGGCCGACTGGGTGCCGGTGGGGTCGTCGTCGAGTACGACCGTCTTCGTCACGTGGTCCCGCCTCCCGTCAGCCTGCCGCGCATCCTCCCACGCCGTCGAGGCGACCGGACCGACCAGGTCGCCGTGCGCGGAGGCACGCCGTGCCGGGGCTGGTGCCCGCCGAGACAGCACCGGGGTCGGGCATGTGCACGGCAGTGGACGCGGCACGGTGAACGGTCAGGTCCGGGCGAACCGCCGACGGACGCCGGGATGACCGTCGATATCGATGATGATCGTCCGAGAGTATGGTCGGCAGCTGTTTCGATCTCTACGATCAGCCCGGAAGGGAGCTCCATGAGGAGCATCGTCTCCCGTGTCCTCGCGGCGGTGGGTCTGGCGCTCGCCGCCGTCGTGGTCCCGGTGGTGCCCGCCGTCGGCCCGGCCGCGCTCGGTACGCCGGCCCAGGCGGCGGGCCCGCGGCCGGACTTCCAACTACCGTTCCCCTGCGGGGAGTCGTGGCGGCTGGCCACCTACTACGGCCACGACGACTACGACATCGACATGACCTGGACCGGTGGCGCCAGCAACGGTCGGCCGATCCTCGCGTCCTACGCCGGCACGGTGGCCTTCGCCGGCTGGGGCAGCGGCGGGGGCTGGTACGTCGTCGTCGACCACGGCGGCGGCTGGCGTACCTCGTACATGCACATGATCGAGTCTCCGCCGGTCCGGTCCGGCCAGTGGGTCGCCACCGGCCAGCAGATCGGCCGGGTCGGCAGCACCGGCAACTCCACCGGACCGCACCTGCACTACGAGCAGGTCCGGGACGGGGTCAAGACCGAGGCGTGGTTCGGCGGCGTCCCGTCCGGCATCACCTCGGACGGGAGCCCGCACACCGGCCCGCTCTACGTCTCCGGGCCTGTCTCGGCACCGCGCAGCGTGGTCAGCAACAACTGCGGTGTGGCGTCCCGGCAGGTGTGGGAGGCCGCCAGCAACACCGGTTGGCGGGCGCTGCCGGTCGGCGGCGCGACCGGCCCGGTCGTCGGGTCGGCCACCGCCGCGATCGAACTGGACGGCGTCAAGATCGTGTACACGGTGCGGGACGGCCGGGTGTACGAGGCGGCCAGCAACACCGGTTGGCGCAACCTCTGGACCGGGATCTCCGGGGTGAGCAACTCGGCGTTGGCGGCCATCACGCTCGACGGCGTGAAGTACGTGTACACGGTGGTCGGTGGTTGGGTGCACGAGGCGTCGAGTGCCAACGGTTGGCGGAATCTGAATTCCGGGATCTCCGGGGTGAGCAACTCGGCGTTGGCGGCGATCACCGTGGGCGGTGTGAAGTACGTGTACACGGTGGTCGGTGGTTGGGTGCACGAGGCGTCGAGTGCCAACGGTTGGCGGAACCTGAACTCGGGGATCTCCGGGGTGAGCGGTTCGGCGTTGGCGGCCATGACGCACAACGGCGTGAAGCACGTCTACACCGTGGCCGGTGGCATGGTGCACGAGGCGGCCAGCGACAGCGGCTGGCGCAACCTCAACTCCGGCGTGCGCGGCTCGACCGTCTCGGCCCTGACGCTGAACGGCGTGAAGATCCTCTACACCGCCTGACGGCGGGTCGGCGGGCGGGGGCCGAGCACGACCCCGCCCGCCGCCCGCACCGCCCGACCCGGGTCAGTCCCGCAGCGGGTACGGGATGAAGGTGCTGCGATTCTCGTCCAGGTCGAGTCGCCGACTGATCGGCGGCGCGGCCCGCTGGGGGCAGCCCATCCGCTCGCAGGTCTTGCAACCCGGGCCGATCGGTGTCGCGGCCTCGGCGGCGTGCAGGTCCATCCCGGCCGAGTAGACCAGCCGGCCGGCGTGCCGGATCTCGCAGCCCAACCCGATCGCGTAGACCTTGCCGGGCTGGCCGTAGCCGCCGTGGTGGCGGGTGATCGTCCGGGCGATCCACAGGTAGCGCTGCCCGTCCGGCATGGCGGCGACCTGCGTGACCACCCGGCCCGGTGAGCTGAACGCCTCGTAGACGTTCCACAGCGGACAGGTGCCGCCGGTACGGGAGAACGGGAAACCGGTGGCGGACTGGCGTTTCGACATGTTGCCGGCCCGGTCGACCCGGACGAACGAGAACGGCACACCCCGGGCCCGGGGCCGCTGCAAGGTACTGAGCCGGTGGCAGACCGTCTCCCAGCCCATCGCGAAGTGCTCGGTGAGCAGGTCGATGTCGTACCGGCGACGCTCGGCGGCGGCCAGGAACTGTCCGTACGGCAGGATCAGCGCCGCGGCGAAGTAGTTCGCCAGGCCGACCCGGGTGAGGATCTGGGTCTGGGTGTCCTCGAACCGCTCCTCCTCGACGATCTCGTCGATCACGTCGGCGTACTCCAGCAGCGCGATCTGGGCGGCCATCCGCATGGCCTCCTGCCCGCCGCGCAGCGACGTGGACAGGTGCAGGGTCTGCGTCTGGGGACGGAAGCGGTGCAGGTCGCCGCCGAGTTGTCCGGCGTCCTCGCGGGAGACCCGGATCCCGTGCCGTTGCGCCAGCCGGTCCCGCAGGACGGCGCGGACCTCACCGCGACGCAGTCCGATCCGCGCGGCCAGCTGCTCCGCCGCCTCGTCCAGGTCCGGCACGTAGTTCTGCCGCCGGTAGAAGAACTCGGTGACCTGGTCGTGCGGGCTGCGGCCGACCAGGTCCCGGTCACCGACCAGCTCGGCGAGCTGCTCGTCGAGCTGTTGGTGGCGACGGTGCAGCTCGAGCACGGCCTCGGCCGCCTCGGGCAGCCGGTTGGCGAGTTCGGTGAGGTCGGCGATGCGGACCCGACCGCCCAGCGCCTCCCGCAGCCCGGCGACCAGCCGGGGGGTGTCGTGCGGGGCGAAGACGGTCGGGTCGACGCCGAAGACCTCGGTGATGCGCATGAGCACCGGGACGGTCAGCGGACGGGAGTCGTGCTCGATCTGGTTGAGGTAGCTCGGCGAGATGTTGAGCAGCCGGGCGAGGTCCGCCTGGCTCAGCGCCCGGTCCTCCCGCATCCGGCGCAACCTGGCACCGGCGAATGTCTTGGTGATCGCCCTCGCCCCCTCCACCGCATCGGATGTGGTGCGACATTAACACTGCTGTGAATCAAGACCTTCGCAAGTTAACAAAACGGCGTGGAGACTTTTCAATAATTGGCTTCTTCCGTCCCTCGACCGTCCCGTCGACCCCGTGTGACCGTGAATGACACGCCGGCCCACCGGCGCACCGACACACCCACAGACCGGCACCCGAGGGGAGCGAGGACCATGCAGACAACGGTCGAGCAGTTGCGCCACGAATGGGAGAACGACCCGCGCTGGCAGGGAGTGCGGCGCAGCTACCGCGCGGAGGACGTGGTCCGGCTGCGCGGCGCGATCCAGGAGGAACACACCCTCGCCCGGCACGGGGCGAACCGACTCTGGCACCTGCTGCACCGCGAGAACCACATCCACGCGCTCGGCGCACTCACCGGCAACCAGGCGGTGCAGATGGTCCGGGCCGGCCTGAAGGCCATCTACCTCTCCGGCTGGCAGGTGGCGGCGGACGCCAACCTCGCCGGCCACACCTACCCCGACCAGAGTCTCTACCCGGCCAACTCGGTGCCGGCGGTGGTCCGCCGGATCAACAACGCCCTGCTCCGCGCCGCCCAGATCACCACCGCCGAGGGGGAGGTCGACGGGACCGACTGGTTGGCGCCCATCGTCGCCGACGCCGAGGCCGGCTTCGGTGGTCCGCTCAACGCGTACGAGCTGATGACCGCGATGATCGCCGCCGGTGCGGCCGGGGTGCACTGGGAGGACCAACTCGCCGCCGAGAAGAAGTGCGGCCACCTCGGCGGCAAGGTGCTCGTCCCCACCGGCCAGCACATCCGCACCCTGGAGGCGGCGCGGCTCGCCGCGGACGTGGCCGGGGTGCCGACGGTGGTCATCGCCCGGACCGACGCGCAGGCCGCCAGCCTGCTCACCACCGACGTGGACGAGCGGGACCGGCCCTTCGTCACCGGCGAGCGGACCGCCGAGGGCTTCTACCGGGTCCGCAACGGCATCGAGCCGTGCATCGCCCGTGGCCTGGCGTACGCCCCGCACGCCGACCTGCTGTGGATGGAGACCAGCACCCCGGACCTGGAGGTCGCCCGCCGCTTCGCCGAGGCGATCAAGGACCGCTACCCGGACCAGCTGCTCGCCTACAACTGCTCGCCGTCGTTCAACTGGCGCAAGCACCTGGACGACGCGACCATCGCCAAGTTCCAGCGGGAACTCGGACACATGGGGTACAAGTTCCAGTTCATCACCCTGGCCGGCTTCCACGCCCTGAACTACTCGATGTTCGACCTGGCCCGCGGCTACGCCGCCGACGGCATGCCGGCCTACGTCTCGTTGCAGGAGCGCGAGTTCGCCGCCGAGCCGGCCGGATACACCGCCGTCAAGCACCAGCGCGAGGTCGGCACCGGCTACTTCGACCTGATCAGCACCGTGCTCAACCCGGCCGCCGAGACCACCGCCCTGCGTGGCTCTACCGAGGAGGAGCAGTTCGCGTGAGATACGAGATCATCGGTCCGCTGGCGGACCGCTTCGACGAGGTTCTCACCGCGGAGGCGCTGGCGTTCCTGGTGGCGCTGGACAGCGAGTTCGCCGCCCGCCGGGTGGCCCTGCTGGACACCCGCCGGGCCCGCCGGGCCCGGTACGCCACCGGCCAGCTCCCCGACTTCCTCCCGGAGACCGCGCACATCCGCGCCGACCCCTCCTGGCGGGTGGCGCCGCCCGCACCGGGGCTGGTCGACCGGCGGGTGGAGATCACCGGACCGACCGACCGGAAGATGACCGTCAACGCGCTCAACTCCGGTGCCCGCGTGTGGCTCGCCGACTTCGAGGACGCCACCGCCCCCACCTGGCAGAACGTCATCGGGGGGCAGCTCAGCCTGATGGACGCCCTGGACCGGCGGATCGACTTCACCGACCCGCGCGGCAAGCGGTACGCGCTCGGCGAGGAGCTGGCGACGATCGTGGTCCGGCCCCGCGGCTGGCACCTCGTGGAGAAGGGGATCGCCGTCGACGGGCGGCCGATCTCGGCCAGCCTGGTCGACTTCGGCCTCTACCTGTACCACTGCGCGCGTCGGCAACTCGACGCCGGCGCCGGCCCGTACTTCTACCTGCCGAAGCTGGAGACCCACCGGGAGGCGCGGCTCTGGAACGACGTGTTCGTCTTCGCCCAGCGCTACCTGGGCCTGCCGGTGGGGACGATCCGGGCCACCACCCTGATCGAGACGATCACCGCCGCGTTCGAGATGGAGGAGATCCTGTACGAGCTGCGCGAGCACTCGGCGGGACTGAACGCCGGCCGGTGGGACTACATCTTCAGCGTGATCAAGAATTTCGGGCAGTGGCCGGACTTCGTCCTGCCGGACCGGTCCGAGGTCACCATGACCGTGCCGTTCATGCGCGCCTACACCGAACTGCTGGTGCAGACCTGTCACCGGCGTGGCGCGCACGCGATCGGCGGGATGGCGGCGTTCATCCCGAGCCGTGACCCGGCGGTCAACGAGACGGCCCTCGCCCGGGTGCGGGCGGACAAGCAGCGCGAGGCCGACGGCGGGTTCGACGGTTCCTGGGTGGCCCATCCGGGTCTGGTCGGCGTCTGTGGCGAGGTGTTCGACGCGGCGCTCGGCGACCGTCCGCACCAGCTCGACCGACTCCGGGACGACGTGCACGTCACCCCGGCCGACCTGCTGGCCGTCGACAAGACCCCGGGTCAGGTCACGGCCGCCGGGCTGCGGTCCAACGTCGCCGTGGCGCTGCGCTACGTGGACGCCTGGCTGGCCGGCACCGGTGCGGTGGCACTGTGGAACCTGATGGAGGACGCGGCGACCGCCGAGATCGCCCGTTGTCAGGTGTGGCAGTGGTTGCACCACGGCACACCGCTGGCCGACGGCGGCTGCGTCACCGGGGACCTGGTCCGGTCGATCCTCGCCGAGGAACTGGCCGCCCTGGTCGAGGGACGGGACGACACCGGGCGGGAGCGCGCCGGGGCGGCGGCGCGGATCTTCGAGGACACCGCGCTCGGCGAGGACCTGCCGGCGTTCTTCACCACCGACGCGTACGCCCGGCATCTCGGACCGTCCCACGGCGACATCTGACCGGAGACGGAACCGGCACGGAGCCGGGGAGGGCAACGCCCTCCCCGGCTCCGTCGCGTTCAGGTCGGCGGCTGCACCCTGCGCTGAGGGCGGATTTCTGCCAAGATTCAGATGAGAGAGTTTCACCTTGCCTGGCAGGGCAGCTACCTTGCCGCCATCAGACCGCGCACAAGGGACGTCCACTCGGTGCGGAGGGACCGCAACCCCGACCAACGAGGCAGCCCGGTCGGCGCCGCCGCTCGACCCCGGGTACGACAACGACCGGAGGTGGAGGATTTCGTCGCCCGGCACCCCCGACGCCCGTTGCCGGCCTCAACGACCTGAAAGGAAACCGCACATATGGTATCGCCGACGTGGCAGGCAGGCGGGCACGCGCCATCGCTCAGCGTCGTCATCCCGACGTTCAAGGACCCGCAGAGTCTCGAACTGACGCTGCGTTCGCTGGGCCAGCAGTCACTCCCGGCCGACCGGTTCGAGGTGATCGTGGTGCGCGACGGCGGAGCCGAGGGCGCCGAAGATTACTCCGACGTGGCCGATCACGGCAAGCCCCTCAACCTCCGTGTCGTCGCGCTTCCGGCCCGGGGTGGACGGTCGGCCGCGCGCAACGAGGGAATCCGTCTGGCCAGCGCGGACACCATCCTGTTCCTCGACAGCGACTCGTACGCGACCCCGAACCTGCTCGAACGGCACGTCGCCTTCCACGCCTCCGCCGGGACACCCCAGGTGCTGATCGGCCGGCGTAACGAACTCGGCCGGCGGCACCTGGACGCGGTGCTCGCCGGCGGACCGGTCACGCCGGACTCCGACGTGCGCGCCGACGACGGGGGAGACATGCGTTTCCCGAACGGGATGCCGACCGGGGACCACTGGCTGAGCGCCATGTGGATGTTCGCCCACGGCCACAACGTGTCCGCGCCGCGTGAGGTGGTGAACGCCGTCGGTGGGTTCGACGAGGACTTCGGCACGCGCTGGGGGTGGGAGGACACCGAGCTGTTCTACCGCATCGACCGTCATCTCGGCCCGGAGAACAGGGCGTTCCGCTACGACCCCGACGCGCTGGTCTACCACCTGCCGCACTACCGCAACATGCTCCAGAACCTCCAGGACTACACCGGCAACCGCCGGATGGTCCTGGCCAAGTACCCCAGCGTCGACTGGGAGTTCGTCGGCGTGGTCGACACGATCTACTCGGCGGAGATCCTCGTCCGGTACCGGGAGGCCATGGCCGACTGCGTGGAGCGGCAGGCGTGCCGGATCGGGCCCGCGTGGCGGTGGCTCAAGGACCGGTTGCCGAGTAACCGGACGCTCTGGGTCGGCACGGGCAGCGCGGAGGTGCCCCTCGGGGACCGGGCCGTCACGTTCGACTACGGTGCCCCGACCGGAGGACGCAACTACCACCTGATCGGCATCGACCCGCCGATCACGCCGGGTAGCCTCGACGCCGTCGTCAGCGTCGACTTCTGGCGTTACCTGCACTGGCAGGAGTTCTGCTCCTTCCTGGCGTCGTCCGCCCGGCTGGGCGCGGAGACCTACCTGGTCGGCTCGGACACGCCCCTGTCGGCCGGACCGCCGCCCGGTCCGGAGCAGGTGCGGTACCTGACGCGGGCGTTGCGGCACAGTTTCGAGGTCACCGTGCTGGAGTCCGAGCAGCCCGGCGGGTACTGGGCGCTGCGCCTGCGGGCCACCGGCAGCACCGCGCGGCGCCGACGGCGGTTCTGAGTCCGCCGACCGCGCCGAGGCTGCGGACCGTACCCGGACCAAAGCAGCCTAGGATGCTCTACGCGACGTGTGCTGCGGCACGCAGGGCGCCCAGGCGTCCCGCCCGACCGATCCGGTCGTGCGGGGTGGGTCAGCGGTGGGAACCCGCGACCGGCGTCGGCGGGATCCGCAGCACCACCAGGGCGATGTCGTCCTCGCCACTGGCCGGGTAGCGGCCGAGCAGGTGGTCGCACACCTGCTCGGCGGTCGACCCGTGCTGGTCGGCGAGGGCGTCGGTCAGGTCGGCGAGCCCCTCGTCGAGGACCGTGCCGCGCCGTTCGATCAGACCGTCGGTGTAGAAGACCACGGTGCTGCCCGGGGCGAGGGTGACGCGGTGGTCGGTACGCACGACGTCACCGCTCAACCCGAGCAGCACCTCCGGCGGTGTCATCAGCAGGCTGGTGCGCCCGTCCGGCGCGACCAGCACCGGTGGCGGGTGGCCGGCGTTGGCCCAGCCCAGCGTGTGCGTGCCCGGTCGGGCCGGCTGGTCACCCGGCTCGACGCGGGCCAGGATCGCGGTGGCGAAGGCGTCGACCCGGAGCCCGCCCATCGCCCGGTCGAGACCGGCCAGGACAGCGGCCGGGGACGCCGGTCGGCCGTACGCCACGCCGCGGAGCAGGTTCCGGATCTGCGCCATGGTCGCGGCGGCCTGCCGGTCGTGGCCGGCCACGTCGCCGATGACCAGGGCCAGGCTCCCGTCGGGTTGCAGGAACGAGTCGTACCAGTCGCCGCCGATGTGGGCCCACTCGGTAGCCGGCCGGTACCGTACGGCCACCTCCAGGCCCGCCGGCTGGGCGGGTGGGGTGAGCAGGCTGTGTTGCAGCTTCTCGGACAACTCCCGTTCCAGCGTCGCCATCCGGCGCTCGGCCTGGCGGGTGTGTGCCCGGTGCAGCGCCTGCGTCACCGTCGCGCCGACCAGCCGGACGAACCGCAGGTAGCCCTCGTCGACCGGCAGGTGCTGACTCAACCGCGCCACGAGCACCGCACCGTCGCCGGCGCCGGACACCCGGGGCAGCCGGACCCGGACCCTGGCGGTCCCGGCCACCCCGTCCACGACGACGTCGCCCGCGCCGAACACCGGCGGCGGCGTGGCGGGCGGCGGCCCGCCGGCCGCGCGGGGGAGGAGGACGTCCACGTCGAGCAGGTCGTGGGGATCGTCGCGGAGCACCGACACCGCCCGGTCGAGGATCTGCTCGGGTTCCTCCAGGGCCCCCAGGGCGTCGGTGAGCACCGCGAGCAGGACCAGCCGCCGCTGGGACAGCACCTGCCCGGTGGTCTCCGAGGCGATGTCGATCACGCCCTCGACCTGCCGGTCGACGCCCTGGACGGCCGAGTAGGAGAACGTGAAGAAGCACTCCTCCAGGTAGCCGTGCCGGTCCATCAGAAGCCGCATGTTCCGGGTCCAGGTGGCGCGCCGGGTCGTGCGCACCGACTCCAGCATCGGCCCGATCTCGTCCCAGACCTCGGGGAACACCCGGGCCGCCGGCGCACCGAGCGCCGTCGGGTGCTTGTTGCCGATCAGGTCGACGTAGGCCTCGTTGTAGAGCATGACGAACTCCGGGCCCCAGAGCAGGGTCACCGGGAACCGGGTGTGCAGGGCGATGTCGACGGCGGCCCGCAGCGTCCGGCTCCAGCCGGCCACCGGGCCGAGCGGGGTCGTCGCCCAGTCGACCCGGGAGTAGGCCGACCGCAGCGATCCCGCCGCGTCGAAGAGTTCGTCCACCGGCCGACCATAGTCCTGCTGCCGGGCCCTGGTCGGAGTGCACCGACGATCGACGTCCGCCCGCCGCCGGCTCGGCCCGCTCCGGCGGGACGACGGTGGGCGGGCTCAGGCCGGCGGGGCCGGCACGTGCAGGGCGAGGATCGCCGTGTCGTCGCCGGGCCGGTGCCCGCTGAAGTCGAGGACCGCGGCCTCGACCGCGTCGGCGAGCCCGTCGGCGCTGGTGACGGCACCGGCGAGGACCCGGCGAAGCCGGTCGACGCCGAACATCGCGCGGTCGGCCGGTCGGCGGGCCTCGGTGACGCCGTCGGTGTACAGCAGCAGACTGTCGCCCGGGTGCAGTTGGACGCGTTGGTCGCGCAGCGGCGGTTCGGCCAACCAGCCGAGGATGAGTCCGTAGCGGCCGAGCGTCTCCACGGTGCCGTCGGCGCGGCGGACCAGCGCCGGGTCGTGGCCGCCGCAGCTGACCTGGACGTTGACGCCGGTGTCGTTGGTGCGCAGGGTGGCGTAGACGGCGGTCAGGTACTGGCTGTCGTCGGTGTACCACTCGCGTAGCGCCGCGTTGAGAGTGGCGAGGTTGTGGCTCGGGATGGAGCTGCGCGCCGCGGCGGCGCGCAACGTGTAGCGGGCCAGCGCGGTCGTCTTCGCGGCCTTGGGGCCCTTGCCGGAGACGTCGCCGACGACCGCGCCCCAGGTACGGCCGGTGGAGGGGAAGACGTCGTAGAAGTCGCCGAGGACCTCGTCGCCGCCGGCGCCGCGACGGTAGCGGGCGGCGACCTGCACGCCGGGGATCTGCGGAAGTCGGGTCGGGAGGAGACTCTCCTGGAGAGTGAGGGCGAGCGTGGAGGCCTGCACGGCGGCGTGTTCGGCGCGTTCGGTCGCGGCCTGCGCGTCACGCAGGGCGTCGCGGAGCGCGATCTCACCGGCGGCGGCGTGGGACAGCGTGCGCAGCACCTCGATGTCCTGGGGGGTCCAGTCCCGGCGGACGGTGTCGACCGCGCAGAACGTGCCGAGCACGTGCCCGTCGGCGGAGCGCACCGGGAAACCGGCCCAGGCCACCACCCCCGTCAGGCCGATCGACGGGTTGTCGTGGGTGCGGGGGTCGGCGCGGGCGTCGGGCACGACCAGTTCGGCGTCGGCGCCGACGACGTACCGGCAGAACGACTGCTCGACGGGGCTCTGCCGCTTCTCCGGGTCGGTGCTGTCGACCCCGACGCAGCTCTTCCAGAAGGAGCGGGTGGCGTCGACGACGGTCACGAACGCGTACGGGGTGTTCAGCAGGGTGGCCGCCAGCCGGGTCAGCCGGTCGAAGGGCTCCTCCGGACCGGTGTCCAGCAGATCCGTGCGCCGGACGGCGGCCAGTCGCGCGGGATCGGTGACGGCGGCGGGCAGGGGTGGCGGACCGTCGTCCGCCGGACTGGTGTCGGGAGCGACCGGACGCCGGGGTGGCCCGGTCGGGGATGTCACCGCGAGCGGCCGACGTGTCGGTGTCGTCCGGGCGCGGGGGCCCGCGGACGTTCGTCTCCGCCCGCACCGGCCACCGTCATGGTGCCATTCTGACCACCGTGATTGTCGCTCGGCAACCGCCCTCCCGCGACGACGGAGAGTGGTCGTGCGGCTTCGGTGGGGCGCCGGGCGTCGAGTCCGGTTTCCGTGGTCGGACGGCTCGGGCGGCGTCGGGGCGTGTCAGCCCGACAGCCGGCGGACGACGTCGTCGGTGCTGACCACCTCGCAGAGCTGACCCAGCGTCTCCAGGCTCGCCTGGTGTGCCTGGTCGGTCGCGGCGGTGCACGCGTCGGAGACGATCACCGTCCGGTACCCGAGGTTGATCGCGTCGAACACGGTGTCGGTCACCGCGAGGTTGGTGGCCACCCCCGTGAACAGGAGCGTCTCCACGCCCCTGCCCCGCAGGACGGTGTCCAGTTCGGTGCCGAAGAAGCCGCTGAGCCGCACCTGGTGGACGACCACGTCCTGCGGCTCCGGTGCGAGTTCGTCGATGATCTGGACCTGCGGTGTGCCGCTGAGGAAGGCCTGCCGCTCGGCGACCATCGCGAAGAAGGGAGTGTTGGCGATCAGGTCCGGGTAGCCGGGCCGGTGGACGGTGCGGGTGAAGACGACCAGGCCGCCCCGGGACCGCGTCGCGGCGACGACCCGGGCGACGTACGACGCGACCCGGTGCCGGACGACCTGTTCGGCGAAGAACGGGCCGAACGTCCCCTCCGGGCTGACGACCTCGTGCTGCCAGTGGACGTTGACGACGGCGGTGCGGGCCGGATCGAACTCGGGCATGGTCCCTCCGTCACGGAGCGGAGATCTGATCGGGCGCCGGTTGGTACCGGCGCCCTTCCGTAGCGGCCGAGCCCCTCCCGAAGGCGTCGAGACGCCCCCAACGCCCGGGTATGTCGAGCAAGGCCATATAAGCGAGGTTAGCCGGAAGCGCCGGCCGGATCACGAGATCCTCGCCCACCGGTCGGAGACCGAGCATCGTCCGCAGGAGCAGCAGCGCCGCCCCGGCCGACCAGGCCTGCGGGCTGCACGCCGTCGGGTAGTTGACCGGGTACTTGGTCTTGCTCCGGCTGTATCCCGCGAACGCCTCGGGCAGCCGGCCGTCGTAGAAGGCCGCCGCGTCGAGGATCCCGGCGGCGATCCGGGCCGCCTCGTCGGCATAGCCGTACCGGCGCAGCCCCCAGGCGATGAACGAGTTGTCGAACGGCCAGATGGTGCCCACGTGGTAGCCGATCGGGTTGTAGCGTCCCTGGTTCTCGGCCAGGGTGCGCACCCCCCAGCCGCTGAAGAGGGCGGGCGACATCAGGTGGCGGGCCAGGGCCGGGGCCTTCTGTTCCTCGACGATGCCGCTCCAGAGCAGGTGCCCGATGTTCGACGACAGGGCGTCCACCTGACGGCCGTCGCCGTCGAGCGCGAGGGCCATGTACTCGCCGTCGGTGACCCAGAAGTCGCGGTTGAAGCGCTGTTTGAGGTCGGCTGCCTCCCGTTCCAGCCGGTCGGCGTACGCGGGGTCGCCCCACAGGTGCCGGGCCAGCCGGGCGGTGCGCCGTTTCGCGTCGTACGCGTACCCCTGCAACTCGCAGGTCGCCCGGGGAAAGCTGGGCAGTCGGCCGTCACGGTGGCAGATGCCGTCCCAGGAGTCCTTCCAGCACTGGTTCTCCAGCCCGTTCTTGGTGTTGCGCCGCTGGTAGGAGATGTAGCCGGTGCCGGTCAGGTCGGCGTAGTCGTTGATCCAGTCGATCGCCGCCCGCGCCTCCTGTTCGACGGAGCGGACGAGCTCGACGTCGCCGGTCCACCGCTCGTACTCGTCGAGCAGTACGAGGAAGAGGGGAGTGGCGTCCGCGCTGCCGAAGTAGGGGCTGTGCGGGGTTTCGTCGAAGGCGGTCAGCTCGCCGTAGCGCATCTCGTGCAGGATCCGTCCGGGCTGCTCCTCGCGGAAGTCGTCGACCCGGCTGCCCTGCCGGAGCGCGAGCACCTTCAGGGTGGTGGCGGCCAGCTCGGGGGCGAACGGCAGCGCCTGGAGGCTGGTGAGGATGCTGTCCCGGCCGAAGAGGCTCATGAACCACGGCAGGCCGGCGGCGGGCACGCTCTTGTCCTCGGCGAGGAAGGGGCTGAACCGCAGCGCGGCCAGGTCGATCAGGCTCTGCCGGTAGGTCCCGCTCAGGGGCTCCCACTCGGTGTCCAGCCGGGGTGCCTTGCCCAGCCAGTCCATCAGCCGGTGTTCCTTCTCCCCGGCGTCCCGGGTCACCCGGCCGGGGATGACCAGCCGATCCAGGCCCCTCGGCACGGGCAGGTCGGGTAGGGCGGTGAGCCGGGTCTGCCAGGAGCTCTGTGGCTCGATCCGGACCTCGAGGGTCACCCCCGCCTCGTCCAGCGTCGCCGGGGACGTGACGGAGACGATGGTCTCCCGTCGGAATCGTTCCCGCTCGTAACCGAGGACGAGTCGCCCGTCGTCGACCCGGCGGTAGTGCCGTCCCCTCCGCTCCGGTGTCGCGTCCTTGACCTGGAAGAGGTCCGCGAAGTCGGCGTCCACGTCGATCCGGACGGTCAGGTCGACCGCCTGCGCACCGTGGTTGATGATGGTCAGGTCCTCCTGGAGGCCGGTGTCCAGCGTGTGTCGGCGCACCACCGACAGGGTGCTGTTGACGTAGACGTCCTCGTGCCCCGGGACCAGGTAGAACTTGTTCTCAAAATAGTGAATATCGTCGATGGAAAGCGTGCTGAGTCGCTCGCCGTTGACCGTCAGTACCCACGTCGACAGCAGCCGCGTGTCGTGGGCGAAGAGGCCGACGGGCTCGTCGGGCGAGGCCAGGATGTCGCCCGCCCGGTCGCACACCAGGAAGGTCGTGCCGTCCAGGATGCCCACGTGGCCGTCAGACATCGTCGACTCCTCGCCGTCGTGCCCCCGGGGCAGGCGGCGGCGGGAACAGCCGGCGGATCACCGCGAAGATTCGGGGACTGCCCTCCACGGTCGCCTCGCCGCGCAGGACGGTGGTCAGGAAGTACGCCTCCCCGCTGGCGATCCGGTCGAACACCGCCCGGTCCGCCCGGATCACGGCGTCCGCTCCCGTCGCCTCCTCGGAGACGGTGACGTCGCCGCCGCCGATGGTGACCAGCCAGTGCTCGACGTGCCCGCCCTGACGGACGTCGAAGCGGACGCTGCCCGCGCCGATCGCCCGCAGCCGGGGATCGTGTCCCCGCCGGGCCAGGCTGTGGAAGAAATCCCGGGTGGCGTCAGCCATGGTGAACCCTCCTCGGGGCTACTCTGCGCCCCGGGAGGTCGGGTCCGCCTCACCCGAAGAAGGTGAAGTTCCGCCGCCGGACCTCCCCGCCGTCGATCGCCTCGATCCGCAAGTCACGCCCGGCCACCGGCCCGCCCGACAGCGTCTCGTCGGGCGGCCGGCCGCACTAGCCTGACAGCTGATGGATCCCGTCCAGGCCACGCTGCTCTGCGCCGCCGGTGTCCTCGCGGGCGCCGTCAACGCGGTCGCCGGTGGGGGGTCGCTGATCGCCTTCTCGGCCCTGATCGGTGTGGGCATACCGCCCCTCACCGCCAAGATGACCAACACGGTCGCCGTGTTCCCCGGGAACGTGGCGAGCGTCGCGGGTGGCTACCGGGACCTGCCGGCCCGGCGGGAGGCCGTCCGCATCCTGCCGGCGGCGCTGCTCGGCGGGGTGGCCGGATCGGTGCTGCTCCTGCTGACGCCCACCCGGGTCTTCGACCTGATCGTGCCGTTCGTCGTCCTCGTCGCCTCCGTGGTCTTCGCCCTACAGGAGCGGCTGACGGTGTGGACCACGCGCACCGGCCGCCGGCACCGACACCCGGCGGCCCGGCACGCGCTCGTCGCGGCGGGCGGTGTCTACGGCGGTTACATCGGTGCCAGCTTCGGCATCGTCCTGCTCACGAGCCTGGCCTTCCTCCAGGACGCGTCGCTGGCCCGGACGGTCGCCGTCAAGAACCTGCTCCTGGCGGCCGTCTCCTTCGCGGCGGTGCTGCTCTTCGTCGTCCTCGGCCGGGTGGACTGGTCGGCGGTGGCGTTGCTGGCTCCGGCCACCGTCGTCGGCGGGTACGGCGGTGCGCGGCTCGTCCGCAGGCTCCCGGAGCGGCTGATCAGGGCGGTCATCGTGACGTTCGGGACGGCCTTCGGCCTGGCGCTGCTGTGGCAGAACACCCGCTGACCGGCACAGCTAATGAAATTGGTTAGCATTGTCATCATGTGCCGTCGTGGTAGCGGAAGGCGGCGGCGCGCGGCGCGGGAGCTTCGATCCGGAGGTGGGCCAGGGTGGCGACGAGACCGGTGCCGGGCCCTGCCCGCAACACCCGGCAGCGGGCGGAGGTCGTCCGGCTGCTCGACGGGTCCGACGGCTTCCGCAGTGCCCAGCGCATCCACGCCGAGCTGCGGGACCGGGGCGTCCCGATCGGCCTGACCACCGTCTACCGCCTCCTGCAGGCGCTCGCCGACTCCGGTGAGGTGGACACGATGCGGCTGCCCTCGGGGGAGCAGCTCTACCGCCGGTGCAGCCGCACCCACCACCATCATCTCGTCTGCCGGCACTGCGGGCGCACCGTGGAGATCGCCGGTCCCGCCGTCGAGACCTGGATGCGCCGTACCACCGACCGGCACGGCTTCGTCGACGTCAACCACACGCTGGAGATCATGGGGACCTGCGGCGGCTGCCTCGCCGGATAGCGCCGCGTCCTCCGGCGCGTCGTCCTTGTGGCTCCGGTGGTACGTCACCTACCGTAATGAAAATGAGAATCGCTTTTACTGGCAAGGGCGGCAGCGGGAAGAGCACCCTGGCCGCCCTCTTCGTGGGATACCTGCGCGCCGCCGGGCATCGGGTGCTCGCCGTCGACGCGGACGTGAACGTGCACCTCGCGCCCCTGCTCGGCGTCGAGGCGGGGCCGGCGGGGGCGCTGTCGCACCCGGACAACGTCCGGCGGGTGCGGCGGCACCTGCTGGGCAGCAACCCCCTGGTGGCGGGGATCGAGCACTTCGTGCCGACCACTCCGCCCGGTCCGGGCTCGCGGCTGGTCACCCTGGCCGTCGACGACCCGGTCCTGGTCGGTCACGCGACGGCGCTCGACGCGCGGACGCACGTGCTGCACGTCGGCACCTACGAGCCCGACGACATCGGCGCGGGGTGCTACCACGGGCACCTGGCCATCCTGGAGAACCTCCTGTCCCACCTGCGCCTCGACCCCGGCGACTGGGTGGTCTGCGACATGGTCGCCGGGACGGACGCCTTCGCCAACTCGTTGCACGCCCAGTTCGACGCGATCGTGGTGGTCGCCGAGCCGACCCCCGAATCGGTCTCGGTCGCCCGCCGCTACCGGGAGCTGGCGACGGCGGCCGGAGTGGCGGACCTGCTGGCCGTGGTGGGCAACAAGGTCGTCGACGAGGTCGACCGGGACTACCTCGTCCGGGAACTCGGTGAGCCGCCGCTCGCCGTGCTCGCCACCCAGGCCGGCCTCCGGCGGGCCCGGCAGGTCGGCGCGTGTCCCCGCCTCGAAGACCTCGACGACGTCGGCGCGTTGGCGCGCATCGCCGCGCGGGCCCGGCCGATGACCCCCGAGCGGCGGGAGGCCCTGCTGCGCGCCC
The DNA here is from genome assembly GCF_040639195.1 of Micromonospora sp. NPDC023956. Classification (NCBI taxonomy): domain Bacteria; kingdom Bacillati; phylum Actinomycetota; class Actinomycetes; order Micromonosporales; family Micromonosporaceae; genus Micromonospora; species Micromonospora sp. NPDC023956. The sequence goes on along the minus strand of NZ_JBEZZN010000001.1, from coordinate 413,641 downwards.
TGCACCTGCGGCTGGCCGGTCAGACGTGGGTCCGTGCGGCCCACGGCGACGTGACCAGCCAGCTCGGCCCGGTTCCGGCGTGACCCGTCCGCGGGCCCGCGTCCGCCGTCGACGGTGAGGCGCGGTGGGCGGACGCGGTGCCGGCGGGTCCGCGTCCGCCCGCCGGACGGGTCGGCGGGTCGTCCGTTCGGGCCTTCCCTTCGTAGTTGGAAACGATTATCGTCTTCAGCAACGACAGGAGGGATGTGTCTATGGACTCCCCGCTGTACCTGCGTCCGCGGGTCGACGGCCGACTACAGGAGTTGCTGGGGCAACCGCCCCTGCTGCACGACCTCGTACGGGCCCTGGGCTCACCGCTCAACGTCGTGCTGCCGGACCAGATCGCCGACAACGCCCAGGCGTTCCAGGCCGTCCACCAGCGACACCACCTGCGCGGCGAGGTGTTCTTCGCGCACAAGGCCAACCGCTCCTCGGCCCTGCTGCGACGACTGGCGGCGACCCCCGCCGGCATCGACGTGGCGAGCCTGGGGGAGTTGCAGCACGCGCTCGGTGCCGGCTTCACCCCCGCGCGGATCATGGCCACCGGTCCCAAGACCCGCGAGTTCCTCTGGCTCGCCGCCCGCTGCGGAATCGTCGTCAACCTGGACTCACCGGCCGAGTTGGACGACCTCGTCGACCTCGTCCGCCGGCACGAACTGCCGCCGGTGCGCGTGCTGGTCCGGCTCTCCGCCTTCGCCTCGGCCGGGGCGACCATCCTGTCCCGACCGAGCCGGTTCGGCACCCCGCTGGCCGAGGCCGACCGGCTGCTGGCCCGCCTCGCCGAGGCCCGCGACGCGGTCGAGCTGATCGGGGTCGCCTACCACCTCGACACCATCGGGGTGACGGAGAAGGCCGTCGCCCTGGAGGCGTGCCTCACCGTCCTGGCCGGCGCGCACCGGCACGGCCTGCACCCCCGGATCGTCGACGTCGGCGGCGGCTTCGGCGTCGACTACCTCGCCGACGGCGCGCAGTGGGAGCGCTGGACCAGCGAACTGGCGCTGGCCGTGCTCGGTCGCCGCCCGGAGCTGACCTGGGGCGGCCACGGCTACGGGTGGCGGGCGGAGGCCGGCACGCTGCGCGGCGCCCTGGGTCTCTACCCGGCGCACCGCCCCTCCGCCGGCCACCGCTACCTGGAGGAACTCCTCGGCAGCAGCGCCACCGGCCTCGGCGGACGCAGCCTCGCCACCCTGCTCCAGGAGCACCTCTACGACCTGTGGGTCGAGCCCGGTCGGGCGCTGGTCGACCAGTGCGGCGTGGTGCTCGCCCGGGTGCTGGAGGTACGACCCACCACCGCCGGCTGCCATCTCGTCCGGCTCGACCTCAACGCCGGGGACGTCAGCCTCGAGGAACACGGCGTGATGATGGACCCGGTCCTGCTCCCGGCGGCCCCGGCCGCTCCGGTGGAGACCGCGCCGGACGGCCACCCGGTCTACCTGCTGGGCAACCTCTGCCTGGAGGCCGACCTGATCACCCGGCGCAGGGTCTTCCTGCCCACCCTGCCGCGCACCGGCGACCTGCTCGCCTTCGCCAACACCGCCGGCTACTTCATGGACTTCAGCGCCGACCACGCCCTGCACCAGCCGGTAGCCCGGATGGTCGCCGCCTGGCAGGACGCCGGCACCTGGCGCTGGTGCCTGGACGAGCAGTACTGGCCCCTCGACACCGGGCGACGCCCGTCCCGCCACGATCCGATTCCCACCACGACGGCCGGCCGGTGCACCCCCGGTCCGCGCCTCCAGGAGACCGCAGCCGCATGAGATACGACAGCATCACCGACGCCATCGGCAACACGCCCCTGCTCCGCATCGACCCGGCCGTGCACGGGCTGGCCCACGTCGACCTCTACGCCAAGCTGGAGCTGCTCAACCCGTTCGGGTCGGTCAAGGACCGGGCCGCCTGGACGATGGCCGCACCCCGGCTGGCCGAGGCCCGCGCGACGGGTGCCACCGTGGTCGAACTCTCCAGCGGCAACACCGCGAAGGCGCTGGCGGTGATCGCCGGCATGTACGGGCTGCCGTTCACCAGCATCACCAACCGGATGAAGGTCCCCGAGGTCAAGGACCTGCTCCTCCTGCTCGGCGCCACCATCGAGGAACTACCCGGGCAGGCCGAATGCCTCGACCCGACGAACACCGAGGACCCGCTGACCCGGATCCACCGCACGATCAGCGAGTCGGGCTCGGCGTACCTGCACACCGACCAGTACTACAACCCCCGCAACACACAGGCGCACCTGGACGGCACCGGACCCGAGATCGTCAAGGACCTCGACGGACGGGTGCCGGACTACTTCGTCGCCTGCGTGGGTACCGCCGGGTCGTCCACCGGGGTGGCCCGGGTGCTGCGCGAGCACGATCCGGCGGTCACGGTGGTCGGCCTGGTCGCCGCCAAGTCCGACTTCATCCCCGGCATCCGCAACATCGACGAGGTGCACGAGGTGGGCCTCTTCGACCCGGACACCTACGACACCATCGAGTCGGTCTCCGCCGACGAGGCGATCGACGGCCTGCTGGCGCTCAACCGCCGCTGCGGGGTGCTGGCCGGGCCGACCGGCGGTGGCGCGTACACCGGGGCGGTGCGGTACCTGCGCCGGGTCGACGCCGAACTGGCCGCCGAGGCCGCCGCCGGAGGGGAACCCCGCCGACGCAGTGCCGTCTTCATCGTCTGCGACCGGGTCGAGAGCTACCTCAGCTACCTCCGCCGTCGCCGGCCCGAGCTGCTGCACCAGCCTGCCCGCGCCGGTGCCGTCTCCACGGTCACCGCCGCCGAGGCCGACGCCGCCCGCACGGTGGACGTGCCCGCCGCCCGGGAGTGGATCACCGAGGCGCAGCCGCTCGTGGTGGACCTGCGCGGCACCTTCGCCTACTCCACCGCGCACATCGAGGGCTCGGTCAACATCGTCGACGAACTCTTCGACGAACTGCTGCGCGGAGGGCTCCCCTTCGACACCGGCCGGCCGGTACTGCTGGCCTGTCCGGTGGGGGAGAAGTCCCGACGGTACGCGGCCCTGCTCACCCGGATGGGGCACACCGACGCCCGCAGCCTCGACGGCGGGGTGGTGGCCTGGCGCGACGCCGGCGCCCCCCTGGTACGCACCTGATGGCCGCCCCGGCGACGGCTCCGGGCCCGTCCACCGTCCCGGCCGCCCGGACCGTCGGCGCGCAGGCCGGCGAACCCGGTCCGTCGACGGCCGCCGGGCACCCGGACCGGGTGCTCGCCGAGCTGGCCGGCTGGCAGCGCGGCGTCCGCGCCCAGTTCCCCATCCTGACCGGCACCGACGAGGCGTACCTGGACAGCGCCGCCACCTCGCAGAAGCCGCAGGCGGTGCTCGACGCGGTGCAGCGTTACCTCACCGGCGAGAACGCCAACGCCGGACGCGGCACCTACCGGTGGGCCAACCGGACCACCGCGCTGCTGCACCACTGCCGTACCCGGGTCGGTGACCTGATCGACGACCCGGACCCGGAGCGGTCCGGCGTGCACCTGGTCGGCGGCACCACCGAGGCGCTGCGCCGGGTGGCCCTGGACTGGCTCGTCGACCTCCTCGCCGACGGCGACGAGATCGTCGTGCCCGCCGCCGACCACCTCGCCAACGTGATCCCCTGGCAGGAGGCGCGGGACGCGGCGGCCCGCCGGGGCGTGACGGTACGCCTGGTGGAGATGCCGTACGAGCCGTCCGGCGACTACGACGTCGCCGCGCTCGCCCCGCTGGTGGGGGAGCGGACCCGCCTCGTCGCGGTCACCCACGTCCACCACGTCTACGGGGTGGACATGAACGTGCACCGGATCCGCCGGCTGGTCGGCGACGACGTGGTGATCTGTCTGGACGCCGCGCAGAGCGTCGGGCACCTGCCGGTCTCGGTGACCGACCTGGACGTGGACTTCCTGGCGTTCTCCGGGCACAAGGCGATGGCGCTGCCCGGCATCGGCGTGCTCTGGGCCGGCAACCGCCGTGGTCCCCGGTACGAGCACCGGGGTTGGCAGGGCAGCCCGCACACCGTCGGCGCGGTCAGCCTGGCGGCCGCCGTGGACTGGTTCGAGGCGACCGACGTGACGCGGATCGCCCGCTGGACGGCGGCCCTCGGCGCCCGGTTGACCGACGGGCTGAGCCGACTGCCCGACATCCGGGTCCTCGGCTGCCAGGACAGCCTGACCCTGGACTCGACCGTGCAGCGCCGGCACGGCCCGGTGACCTTCCTGCACCCGGGGATCAGCGCCGCAGACCTCGGGTTCGTGCTGGCCGACCACGGGCTGATGGTGCGCGCCAACGCGCACTGCCAGGGGCCGACGGGGGAGCGGGAGAACTCGGTCCGGGTCAGCCTGCACGCCTACAACACCGTCGAGGAGGTGGACCGGCTCCTCCACGTGCTCGGCCGCCTCGACACCCACCCGACCACCCCGTCCCACCACCGAGGAGCACACCGTTGACCTCGCTCGTGCAGAACCCGCCACCGCCGACCGGTCCCACGGTGGTGATGGTCGACGTGTACGCGCCGACGATGCGGCTGGCCCGCGCCTTCGCCGACGCCGGCTGCGCCGTCGTCCGGGTGCGCAGCACCCCGGAGATCCCCGCCGTGTACCAGGGACACGCCGACCCGGCGGCCGAGGCGTTCTTCGCCGACACCGTCGTCCACCAGGGCGACGTCGAGCTGACCGGCAAGGCGGTCGCCGCCCACGACCCGGTCGCCGTGCTGACCGGCGGTGAACTCGGCGTCGAGCTGGCCGACCGGCTCAGCGAGACGCTCGGCCTGACCAGCAACGGCACGCGGCGCAGCGCGGCCCGGCGGGACAAGTACCTCCAGATCGCGACCGTCCGGACGGCCGGGCTGCCCACCGCCCGCCAGCTGCTCGTCACCGACGCCGAGGAACTGGCCGACTGGCACCGGGAACTGGGCACCCGGGTGGTGGTCAAGCCGGTGCGCAGCGCCGGCAACGACGGGGTGACCTTCTGCGACACCCCGGCCGAGTCGACGGCCGCCTACCGGGCGGTGGCCGGGGCACGCAACATCTTCTCCCTGCCCAACGAGGCGGTGGTCGCCCAGGAGTACCTCACCGGAACCGAGTACGTGGTCAACACCGTCAGCCGCGACGGCCGGCACCGCACCACCGACGTCTGGCGGTACACCAAGATCTCCGCCAACGGCGTGCGCGACCGGATCAGCGGGGCCGTCCTGGTCGCGCCGACCGCACCCGAGCGGGACACCCTCGTGCGGTACGCCGCCGCCGTCCTCGACGCCCTCGACGTGCGGCACGGCCCGGCGCACCACGAGATCATGCTCACCGCCGACGGGCCCCGTCTGGTCGAGGTCGGGGTACGGCTCTGCGGCGCGGACACCGCCGCCCAGGCGTTGCTGGCCCTCGGCGAGTCCCAGGTGGAACGGACGGTCCAGGCCTACCTGGACCCGGCCGGGTTCCTCGCCGCCGTGGACACCCCGCAGCAGCTCCGCCGGCACGTGGCGATGGCCTTCCTCACCTCCCCGGTCACCGGGATCCTGCGCGGCTACCCGCTGCTGGACCGGGTCCGGGAACTGGAGAGCCTGCACGAGATCCAGATCGGGGTGCACCCCGGCCAGCGGCTGCCGTTGACCGTGGACGACACCACCGAGCCGATGATGGTCGTCCTCGGCCACCCGCGCGCCGAGGTGGTCGAACGCGACCTGGCCACGGTGAACTGGCTGGACGGACCCGGCTTCTACGACCTGGAACCGGCCAGCTCCGCAGGTGCGGCGTGACCGCGACGGCGGCCCGCCCGCACATCGTGGTGCTGCACCGCTGGCGCGACGCGTACGCCCACTACGACCGTTACGTCGACCACGACACGCACGCGGTCAGCTACGTCACCACCGACGTCGGCGCGGCGGGCGTCCCGCCGCAGGCCGCAGCCGTCGCGCTGGTCGACGCCACCGACGACGTCGAGCAGGTGGACGCCCGGATCCGGGCACTCGCCGCCCGGTTCGGCCGGCCGGTCGCGGTGGTCGCGCTCAAGGAGGACGACCTGCTTCCCGCCGCCGTCCTCGCCGTCCGGTGGGGCTGTCCGGGACGCACCCCGCAGGAGGTCACCCTCTTCCGCGACAAGCTGGTCATGGCCCGCGCGGTCGCCGCCGCCGGCATCCCGGTGCCGGCCACCGCGCCCGCACCCGACCCGGCGGCGGTCCGGGAGCACGCCGCCCGGCACGGCTGGCCGGTGGTGGTCAAACCCCGCACCGGCAGCTCCAGCGCCGGGGTACGGCTGATCGCCGGCCCCGACGAGGCGGCCGGCGTCGGCCACGACCCGGCGCGGCTGGTCCAGGCGTACCGGACCGACCCGATCCACCACGTCGACGGCGTCTTCGACGGCGCGACGCTCGGCCCGTGGCGGCTCTCGGCCTACCTCGACACCTGCCTCGCCTTCCGCGACGGCCGGCCGCTCGGCTCCGTCGAAGCGGACGAGCCGACCCTGCTCGCCGCCGTGGGCGCGTTCACCACCTCGGTGCTGCGTGCCCTCACCGACCGGCCCACGGTGTTCCACCTGGAGCTGTTCCTCGGCCACGCCGGGGACGGCTCGCCCCGGTGCACCCTGCTGGAGATCGGGGCCCGGGTCGGCGGCGCGGAGATCCCGTTCGTCTGGCGTGACGTGCACGGCTACGACCTGATGCGGGCCGCGTTCCGGATCGCGCTGGGGCACCGGCCGCCGGACCCACCGCCGGCCGGCATCCGTGCCGAGGTGGCCGGATGGCTGCTCGTACCCGCTCCTGCCGGACGGCCCTGCCACATCGAGGAGGCCACGTCGATGACCGGTCGAGACCCGGGACCGTACGCCGAGGTGGTTCCCCGCGTCGGGGACGTGCTGCCGGCGGCGGACGCCTACTACGAGCACGTCGGCGCCCGTTACCGGTTCCGGGGCGCGGACAGCGCCGCCGTACGGGTGGCCGTGCTGGCCACCGCCCGCGACGCCCGCGTCACCGGGCGGACGGTGACCGGACTGGTCGCCGGAGGTCTCCGATGACCGGCGGATCCCGCTACGCGCGGCTGTGGCGGGTGCCGGGGGCGCCGCTGCTGCTCGTCGGCGGGGTGGTGGCCCGGCTCGGACAGGGCGTCACCGTGCTCGCCTGGATCCTCCTGGTCCGCGAGACCACCGGCTCCTTCGCCGACGCGGCCCTGGTCGGGGCGTCGGTGTCGCTGGCCACGGCGGTCACCGCGCCGATCGGGGGGCGACTGGCCGACCGCTTCGGCGCGCACCGGGTGCTGCCGCTCTACGGCGCGGCCTACGCCATCGCCCAACTGCTGCTGCTGGCGGCCACCCTGACCCGGCAGCCGGTGCCGCTGCTCTGCGTCCTGGCTGCCGGATCCGGGGCGGTCTTTCCGGCCGTCAGCCCCGCGCTGCGGGCGGCCTGGACCGTGCTGACCGGGGACGGCACCGGCCGCGAGGACGTCCGCAGCACCGCGATGGCGGCCGAGTCGACGCTGTTCGAGCTGGTCTTCGTCGTCGGTCCGCTGCTGCTGTCGGCGGCGATGCTCGTCGCCGATCCGCTCGCCGCGCTGACCGGCTCCCGGTCCGGGACCGCCGGACCGGCCGCCGCGATCGTCGTGGCCGCCGTCTGTGCCGGCGGCGGCACGGCGCTGCTCGCCCGGGGCCGGGCGCTGCGGCAGCTACGCCCGCACGCCGGCACCCCGACCCGGGGGCTCGGACCGCTGCGCTCGCCCCGGATGCCGGCGCTGCTGCTCTGCGCCGCCGGTGTCGCCTTCTCCTTCGGCGCGTCACCGGTCGCGGTGGCCGCCTTCGCCACCGAGCACGACGGCGACCGCGCCGAGGCGGTCACCGGGGTGCTGATCGCCGTCTGGAGCCTCGGCAGCGCCGCCGCCGGACTCTGGTACGGCGCCCGGACCTGGCCGACCCCGCTGACCCGGCAGTTGACCTGGCTGCTGGCCGGTCTCTCGGTCGGCTACGCGGCCTGGGCGCTGTCGCCCAACAGCACCGTGCTCGGCGCGGTGCTGCTGCTCAGCGGTGCGGTGATCGCCCCGGCGATGACCGTGCAGGCCGGGCTGATGGCCCGGATCGCCCCGGCGTCGATGCTGACCGAGGCGTACACCTGGCTGACCACCGTCAACCTGTCCCTGGCCGCGCTCGGCTCGGCGGTGACCGGCGCGATCGTCGACGGTCCGGCCGGGGCGGCCGGCGGCTTCCTGGTCTGCGCCGGGGCCGCCGCGGCGGCCGCCGTGCTGGCCGCCTGGCCGGGCGTGCTCGCCCCGCGCCGTTCCCGTGACGTCGTCGACCGGGCGACCGACCCGGTGCGGGTCCCCTGAAACTCCTGTTCTCCGAAAGGTATCGATGAACGTCCCGAACATTGCGCGTCGCCGTCCCCGTGCGGTCCTCGCCGGGCTGCTGGCGCTCGTCCTCGGCCTGACCCTCGCCGGTTGCGGCTCCGACGGCGCGAACACCCCGGCCGGGCCGCAGGCGGAGCCGGTCACCATCACCGACCACTGGAAGCGGACCGTCGAGGTGCCGGCCGACCCGAAGCGCGTCGTGGTGCTGGAGTGGGAAGGTCTGATCACCAAGTCCATGCGGATCTTCGGGGTCGAGGACACCCTCGTCGGCGTGGACACCGCCACGAAGAAGATGGGCTACCGCGCCAAGCTCGTGCCCCGCATCGACCGGGCCGAGGCGCTCGGCTCCCCGTGGAGCGGGGTCAACTACGAACGCCTCGTCGGCCTCGAGCCCGACGTGGTGTTCCTCGAGGCCTGGGTGGCCAGCCAGGAGAACCGGACGCTGCACCAGGAGGTGATCGACAAGATCGAGTCCCTCGGTGTCCCCGTGGTGGTCCTCCTCTCGCCGTCCAACTTCGACCGGCCCGACATCCGGACCGCCTGGGTACACATCACCATCACCGGTGCGGTCTTCGGCAAGCAGGCGGAGGCCGCGAAGCTCGTCGGACGGCTCCAGGCCGGCCTCGACAAGGTCACCGCGCGGACCCGGGACATCCCCGAGGCCGAGCGCACCCCGGTGGCGTACTTCGCCACGATCAACAACGTGATGGGTACGAAGAGCATCCAGTCGTACCTGCTCACCGAGATCGTCGGGGCCCGCAACGTGGCCGGCGCGGGCACCTTCGTGACCGTCTCCGAGGAGAAGCTGCTCGCCCTCGACCCGGCGGCCATGGTGGTCGCCGGACACGAGGGATACCTCGACCCGGCCCTGATCCACTCCGGCCGGCACGCCGGCCTGAACTGGGCCAACCTGGCCGAGATGCGGGCCATCAAGAACAGGCGCCTGGTCGCGCTCGGCTACGACGAGTGGCGGGCCACCGTGGAGACGCCGATCGCCCTGCTCAAGATGGCGAAGCTGGCGTACCCGGACCGCTTCGCCGACGTCGACGTCGCCGCCGAGGAGGTCGCCTTCTACCGGGAGGTCTACGGCCTGGACGACCAGCGCGCCCGGGAGGCCATCGAGGCGCAGAAGTACGTCGGGGACCTGGAGGTCAGGTGACCCCCTCCGCACCCCGCGCCACCCTTTCCCCGGTGACCGGCGCGCCGGCCCGGGGGAGGGGCGGCGCCCCGCCCCGCGACGACGCCACCGCACCCGCCGCGGCCCGCAGCAACCGCCTGCGGATCCTGCTGCTCGTCGGCACCACGGTGCTCGTCGGCGCGGTGGCGGTGGTCGCCATCATGGTCGGCGCGTACGTCATCCCCGTCGGCGACGTGCTGGCCGTGCTCGCCGCCCGGGTCGGCCTGACCGACGGCACCGACAACCTGCACGACGCGGTGGTGTGGGACCTGCGGCTGACCCGGGTGCTGCTCGCCGGTGCCGTCGGGGCCGCCCTCGCCTGCAGCGGCGCGGCCTACCAGGGCACCTTCCGCAACCCCCTGGTGGAGCCGTTCATCCTCGGCGTCAGCGCCGGCGCGGCGTTCGGCGCGGGCGTGTCCGTGATGGTGGACGTGCCGCTGTCGATGCAGCTGATGGCCTTCGTCTTCGGCATGGTCGCGGTCTGGCTGACCTACGGCCTCTCCCGGGTACGCGGGGAACGCCCCACCGTCACCCTCGTCCTCGCCGGGGTGGTGGTCGGCTCGTTCTTCTCCGCGGTCTTCTCCCTCTTCCAGTACGTCGGCACCGACGAGCAGCTCCGCCGCCTGGTCTTCTGGATCATGGGCGGCTTCTACCGGGCCACCTGGAGCGACGTCGCCATCGTCGTACCGGCCTCGGTGCTCGGGTGCCTGCTGCTCTGGCGGGCCGGCTGGCGGATGAACGTCCTCAGCCTCGGCGACGACGAGGCGCGGTCCCTCGGCGTCGCCCCCGAACCGCTGCGCCGGTGGGTGATCCTCCTGGCCACCGCGCTGACCGCGCTGGCCGTCTCGGTCTCCGGCATCATCGCCTGGGTGGGGCTGCTCGTGCCGCACGCCGCCCGGCTGCTGGTCGGACCGGACCACCGCTTCGTCGTCCCGCTGTCGGCCACCCTGGGCGCGGCCTTCGTCATGGTCTGCGACGTGCTCGCCCGCACCATCCATTCCGGTGAGGTGCCGATCACCATCATCACCTCCATCCTCGGGGCGCCGTACCTGGTCTACCTGCTGCGCACCCGGTCCACCTTCCTGGGAGCGCAGTCGTGACCCTCCAGGTGCGGGGACTCACCTTCGCCTACGGTCCGCGGACGGTGCTCGACGGCATCGACCTCGACCTGCGGGCCGGTGAGCTGTGCGCGCTCTTCGGCCCGAACGGCAGCGGCAAGTCGACCCTCTACCGGTGCGTTCTGGGCCACCTGCGGCACGGCGGTACCGTCACCCTCGACGGCACCGACCTGGGCCGGCTGCGTCCCGCCGAGATCGCCCGCCGGGTGTCGTACGTGCCGCAACAGCACACCAACCCGTTCCCGTTCACCGTGCTGGACATGGTGCTGATGGGCCGGACCCCGCACCTCGGTGGGGTGTTCGGCCCCGGGCGGCGCGACGTGGAGGCATGCGAGCGGGTCCTGGCGCAGGTCGGTCTGGCCGGCGACCGGGACCGGTACTACCACGCGCTCAGTGGTGGGCAACGCCAGCTCGTGCTGATCGCCCGCGCCCTCGCCCAGGACTGCGACGTGCTGCTGCTCGACGAACCCACCGCCAGCCTCGACTTCGGCAACCAGATGTGGGTCTGGCGCACGGTACGGGACCTGGCCCGCGCCGGACGGGCGGTGCTGGTCTGCACCCACGAGCCCAACCACGTGCTGTGGTTCTGCGACCGGGTGGTGGCGCTGGGCCGGCAGGGTCGGGTCCTCGCCGACGGCGCGCCCCGCGAGCAGATCACCACCGACCTGGTGACCCGGCTGTACCCCTCGGTCGGGGCACTCGCCACCAGCGCCGACGTCACCATCGCCCCCGGCGACGCGCGCTCCGGCGGGACGGGGCGGCGCGACGCCGTGGTCGGCCCGTCCGCCACCGGGGAGGATCCGCCGTCCACCGGTGGCCCGGGACGATAGGACGGGCGCCACCGTGACCGGCCCGTGCGGACGCGGGTCAGCGGACCCGGTGGGTCTGGAGCCAGAGTTCCAGCAGACCGAGCTGCCACAGCTTGTTGCTGCCGGCCGCCGCCCGCGCCCGACCGGGTTCACCGAGCAGCCCGTCGACGTACTCCGGGCGGAACAGCCCGCGCTCGCGCGCGGCCGGGGCGCGTAGCGCCTCGACGACCAGCTCGCGGATCGGCCCGTCGACGTGGCGCAGCGCGGGCACCGGGAAGTAGCCCTTGGGCCGGTCGACCACCTCGGCCGGCAGCACCTCCCGGGCGATCTCCTTGAGCACCCCCTTGCCGCCCCGCGCGATCTTGTGCTGCGGAGGGCAGGCCGCCGCGAGCGTCACCAGGTCCTGGTCGAGGAAGGGGGTACGGACCTCCAGCCCCCAGGCCATGCTCATGCTGTCGACCCGCTTGACCGGGTCGTCGGGCAGCATCAGGTGGGTGTCCAGGCGCAGTACCGCGTCCAGCGCGGTCTCCGCGCCGGGTGCGGCCAGGTCCGCGGCGACCAGCTCCCGGCTGACGTCCCGGTCGAGGACGTACGCCGGGCCCGTCAGCCGGGCGCATCCGGCGTGGTCCCGGTCGAAGAAGGCGGACGCGAACGTCACGGCCGCCTCCTCCCGGGGTACGGCGGCGAGCGGCTGGTGGTAGCCGTACCCGGCGAACACCTCGTCCGCGCCCTGCCCGGACTGGGCCACCTTGACGTGCCGGGCGACCTGTTCGGAGAGGAGGTGGAAGGCGACCACGTCGTGGCTGCCCATGGGTTCGGTCATCGCCTCCACCGTCCGGCGCACGGCCGGCACCAGGTCGCTGTCGGAGAGCCGGATGCGCTGGTGGTCGGTGTCGTAGGCGCGGGCGACCAGGTCGGAGTAGTGGAACTCGTCGCCGGTCTCGTCGTCCCGGCCGTCGAACCCGATGCTGAAGGTGCGCAGCCGCTCCTGTCCGGCCTCCGCCAGCAACGCGACGATCATGCTGGAGTCCAGCCCACCGGAGAGCAGCACGCCGACCGGCACGTCGGCCACCAGCCGCCGCCGTACCGCCGTGCGTAGCGCCTCGCCGACCGCCGCCCGCCACTGTCGGGCGTCCCAGCCGGCGTGCGCCGGGTCCCGGACGTACTCCGGCCGCCAGTAGACCCGGTCACGGGCACGCCCGTCCGGGTCCACCACCCGGACCGTCGCCGGGGGCAGCTTGCGGACGCCGCGCAGGATCGTCCGGGGTGCCGGCACGATCGAGTGCCACGACAGGTAGTGGTGCAGCGCGACCGGGTCGATCCCCGTGTCGACCCCGCCGCCGCGCAGCAGCGCCGGCAGGGTGGAGGCGAACCGCAGCCGGCCCGACGATTCGGCCAGGTAGAGCGGCTTGATGCCGAGCCGGTCCCGGGCCAGCACCAACCGGCGTCGGACCCGGTCCACCAGGGCGACCGCGAACATGCCCACCAGGTGTTCGACGAAGGCCTCACCCCACTGGGCGTACGCCACCAGGACCACCTCGGTGTCGCTGGTCGAGCGGAACGTGTGCCCGGCCGCGCGTAGCTGCTCGCGCAGTTCCGGGTAGTTGTAGACGCACCCGTTGAAGGCCAGCGCGAGTCCCAGGTCGGCCCGGACCATGGGTTGGTCGCCGGCCTCGGAGAGGTCGATGACGGTCAACCGGCGGTGTCCGAGGGTCACCCAGTCGTCCCGCCACAGCCCCTCGCCGTCCGGACCCCGGGACCGCATCGCCCCGGTCATCCGCAGCACGGCGCCGTCGTCCGGGGGCGTGCCGTCGAACCTCATCTCACCGGTTATCCCGCACATGATCAGCGGTGACCCGTCGTGGGACGCGCAGAGAACACGGCTGCTCCTGTCGACTTCGCCCCGGCGGGGCGTCCCCCGTCCGCGTCGGACCGGACGCCTTCCCGGTGCCGACCCGACGAAACCCGGGGCGCGGCTGTGGGGTTTCACCGGCCGCGTACGCTGCCGCGATGAGCCCACCGGCCCGCATCCTGGTCTACGGCGTGTACGGGTCCGGCAAGTCCACCCTCGCCGCCCGGCTGGCGCAGCGTCTCGGGTTGCCGTGGTACCCGGTCGACGACCTGCTCTGGCAACCCGGCTGGGTCGAGGTGCCGGTCGGCCAGCAGCGCAGCCGGATCGAGGAGATCTGCCGGCGTGACCGGTGGATCCTCGACGGGGCGTACCACGGGTGGCGGGACGTGCCGCTGGCCCGCGCCGACCTGGTCGTCGGCCTGGACTACCCGCGTTGGCTCTCCTTCTGGCGCCTGCTGCGCCGCACCCTCCGCCGGCTGCTGACCGGGGAGGAGATCTGCAACGGCAACCACGAGTCGCTGGGCAGCGTGTTCTCCCGGGACTCGGTCCTGGTCTGGCACGCCAGTGCGTTCGGCCGGGCCCGGCGACGGATGCGCGGCTGGCAGGCCGACCCGTCCGGGCCGCCCGTGCTGCTGTTCCGCTCCCCGGCGGCCCTGGACCGTTGGCTGGCCGACCTGCCCCGGTAGATCACGCCCCCGCCCGCCGGCCAGCTCGGGTCAGCCGAGCACCGGCCGTCGCGGAGCGGGAAAACCACTTGCCGCGCGGGCCGGGCTCCGCGACGGTGGAGCCATGACGTTCTGACGGACACCACCTCGTTGAGCCGACGCCCCCCGCGCCGAACCGCGCCGTTCGGGGAGCCGTCGTGCCGTCCGCGTTCCCCTTCTCGCACCCGAGAGAGCGTCGTCTTGGCACCGCAGCAGCCCCGGCAGGAGCCCCTGCCCTCGTCCGTCCCGGCCCCGGGAACCGCCACCGTCACCGTCTTCGCCGGCCCCCGGAGCTGGATCGAGTCCGACGCCGTCACGCAGTGTCACCAGGTGGCGGCCTTCCCGGGCATGCGGCACGTCGCCGGCATGCCCGACCTGCACCCCGGCAAGGGCGCCCCGATCGGCGCGGCGATGGCCTCGACCGTGTTGTACCCGCACCTGGTGGGCTCCGACATCGGTTGCGGCATCGCCGTCTTCCCCGTCGACCTGAAGCGCGTCGTACCCGAGCAGCTGGCCACCCGGTTCCCCGACCTCGACCGCGCCCTGGATCCGGAGCGGGACGCCGACGACCCGGCCTGGTCGGTCGTGGACGGTGACATCCCCGCCGGTCACGTCGAGGGGCTGGGGACGGTGGGGCGGGGCAACCACTTCGTCGAACTGGCCCGGGTCGGGGACGTCCTCGACCCGGCGCACGCCACCCGGCTCGGGCTCGCCGCCGGCCACGTCGTCCTGATCGTGCACAGCGGATCCCGGGGGCTGGGGGAGCAGATCCTGCGGGCACACACCGAGCGGTACGGCGCGGGTCCCGCCGCCGACCCGGCCGGCTACCTGGCCCGGCACGACGCCGCGGTGCGCTGGGGCTCGGTCAACCGCCGGCTGATCGCCGCCCGGGTCGCGTACGCGCTCGGGGCCCGGCCGACCGCGCCGATCGTCGACCAGTGCCACAACCTCGTCGAGATCCGCGACGGGGTCTACCTGCACCGCAAGGGCGCGGCCCCGGGTGACGGCCGGGACGTCCTGGTCGCCGGCACCCGGGGCACCTGCTCCTACCTGGTGGCCGCCCACGCCGGGCCGGCGGCCAACTGGTCGGTGGCCCACGGCGCGGGGCGCAAGATGTCCCGCGCCGACGCCCTGCGCCGGGGCCGGGCCAAGCACACGGTGGAGGAACTGCGGCGGACGCCGGTGGGCTCGCTGGTGGTCTGCGGCGACCGGCAACTGCTCTTCGAGGAGGCGCCGACGGCGTACAAGCGGATCGAGCAGGTGATCGCCGACCTCACCGCGCACGGCCTGGCCACCCCCGTGGTCTCCACGGTCCCCCTGGTCACCTACAAGACGGCCGACCGGCCCAGGGGTGACACCCGGTCCGACCGGCGACGGGACCACCGGCGCGGTCGGGGCCGGTGGTGAGCACCTCGGGCGCGCGCCCACCCGCGTCGGGCGGCCCGGGGCGGCCCCCCACCCGGTGCGGCCGACCGTCACCTGCTCCTCTCCGCCGGCGGCTCGGGCCCGCTGGCGCATCCACGACGAGCTGGTACGCGGCGAGCCGGTGCGGGTCCAACGACCGGCACCGGGCCTGACATCGACCAACGTCATTGACGAGAATAGTTAATACTCCTTAGGATTTGGCTGCCTCGAGGAAGACCGTCCCCGTCCCGCCCGTCCGCCCGACCGGTGGCTGGCCCCCCAGCGCCGGCCGTGGTGGCACGGCGTCCCGCCTCCGGGAAGGCCCTCGATGTCCTCACCGCGTCCCCGCCGCCGCTCCGCCCTGGCCGCCGGCCTGCTCGCCCTGGCCACCGCCGCCGCGACCCTCGCCGTCACCCCGACCACCGCCGAGGCGGTCGTGCTGCCGAACAACTTCAAGAGCGTCGGCTACATGCCGTCCTGGAGCGGCGACGTCAACACCGTCCAGTACCGCAAGCTGACCCACATCAACTACGCCTTCGTCCTGCCCAACAGCGACGGCAGCCTGCGCGCGGTGGAGAACCCCGGCAAGCTCTCCTCCCTGGTGTCCCTCGGGCACGCCAACAACGTCAAGGTGTCCATCGCGATCGGCGGCTGGAACAACGGCGACGACTCGGCGTTCGAGGCGCTCGCCGCCAACGCCGGCACCCGGGGCGCGTTCGTCACCAACGTGGTCAACTTCGTCAACCAGTACAACCTGGACGGCGTCGACATGGACTGGGAGTACCCGGACCCCGGCGCCTCGGCCACCAACTACGGCCTGCTCATGCAGCAGCTCAGCAGCGCCCTGCGCAGCCGGGGCAAGCTGCTCACCGCCGCCGTGGTCAGCGAGGGCTACTCCGTGCAGGGCGTGCCGACCTCCGTCTTCGGCAACGTCGACTGGCTGAACATCATGGCGTACGACGGCGGCAGCCCGCACGCCAACTACGACTGGTCGATCAACAGCGTGAACCTGTGGAAGGCCCGCGGCCTGCCCGCCAGCAAGGCGGTACTCGGCGTGCCCTTCTACAGCCGGCCCGGCTACTACACCTACTCCGCGCTGGTCGGCATGGACCCGGCCAACGCCAACCGGGACTGCACCACCGTCGGCGGCGTCCAGCAGTGCTACAACGGCATCCCGACCGTCAAGCGCAAGACCCAGTGGGCGATGGCCAACGCCGGCGGCATGATGAACTGGGAACTCTCCCAGGACACCGCAGGTGCGACCTCGCTGGTCAGCGCGATCTACGACACGGTCATGGGCGGCACCACGCCGCCGCCGGGGCGGACCGGCCCGATCACCGGCATCGGCGGCAAGTGCGTGGACGTCGCCGCGGCCGGGACCGCCAACGGCACCGCCGTCCAGCTCTACGACTGCAACGGCACCGCCGCGCAGACCTGGACCGTGGCCTCCGACGGCACCCTGCGCGCCCTCGGCAAGTGCGCCGACGTCACCAGCGCCGCCACCGCCAACGGGGCGAAGATCCAACTCTGGGACTGCAACGGCACCGGCGCCCAGGTGTGGCAGCCCCAGTCCAACGGCACGCTGCGCAACCCGCAGTCGAACCGGTGCCTGGACGCCAGTGACAACAGCTCCGCCAACGGCACCCGGTTGCAGATCTGGGACTGCTTCGGCGGCGCCAACCAGGTGTGGCGCCTGCCGGCCTGACCCCGGACCCGGCCGCGCCCGCCCGGCGCGGCCGGGACCACCGTCGTCGGCGCGGTCACCGGTGCGGACCGTGCCGCACTACCCGGTCGGGCCGTCGCCCCACGCGGCGTCGACCAGGGCGGGGAGCACGGTCGCCGCCGGGCCGCGCAGGTTGACCTCGGCGATCCGGTCCAGCGGCGTCTCCTCCGGGTTCACCTGGACCACGGTGGCACCGAGACGGGCGGCCACCTGGGGAATCTCGGCCGCCGGGTAGACCAGCCCGGACGTGCCGATGGTCAGCAGCAGGTCGCAGGCGGACGCCGCCTCGACGGCCGCCTCCAGCGCCACGGGCGGCAACGCCTCGCCGAACCACACCACGCCGGGCCGGACCGGCGCCGCGCAGTGCGCACAGCGGGGCGGCGGCACCCGCCGGCCGTCCGCCGGCTCGCCGTCCGTGCCGTCCGGCACCGGCGCCGGACGGGAGCAGGCCGAGCAGCGTGGGGCGAAGAGACTGCCGTGCAGGTGGACCGGGTCGGGCGAACCGGCGCGCTCGTGCAGGTCGTCGACGTTCTGGGTGACCAGGACGGTGCCGGGGATCCTGGTCTGGATCGTGGCCACGGCCCGGTGACCCGGGTTCGGGACGGCCTGTCGGACGGCGTGCCGACGCCACTCGTACCAGCCCCACACGAGCTCCGGATCGGCCCGGAATGCCTCCGGCGTGGCGAGCGCCTGGGCGTCGTACCGCTGCCAGAGGCCGGTGAGGGCGTCGCGGAAGGTGGGCACCCCACTCTCGGCGGACATCCCCGCCCCGGTGAGGACGACGACCCGTCGGGCCCGTCCGAGTAGTGCCGCGGCCTCGCCCACCGGCGGGTCCGCCGGGATACTGTCCACCCGGAGAACCTACCGTCCGGGCGGACCGCGTTCCACCCGCCGTGACCGGACCCGGCCGCCGACCGGCGTCGTCCCCGGCGGGCGGGGCACCGGTCGGGCGGTCGGTCGCCGCCGGGTGGGGGCGTGGCACCATAGCCGTGGCCTCCGCCACCGGAGGGCCGGGACACGACACTGATGGAGTCGCCGATGACTGGAGTGGCCGGCGTGCCGGTGCCGGGCCTGGCACCGCTGTGGACGCACGACCCGGTCACCGCCGGTCCCTACCGGCTGCTCGGCCGGCTGGGCGCGGGCGGACAGGGCGTGGTCTACCTCGGCGAGGACGACGAGGGTCACCGGGTGGCGGTCAAGATGATCAATACCGATCTGAGTGACCTCCGGATCCGGTCGCAGTTCATGAAGGAGATCGCGGCGGCCCGCCGGGTCGCCCCGTTCTGCACCGCGCAGGTGCTCTTCGCCGACGTGGACGGTGAACGGCCCTACGTGGTCAGCGAGTTCATCCAGGGCCCCAGCCTCTACCGGCAGGTGCGCGAGCACGGCCCGGTCGCCGGCAACGCGCTGCACCGGCTCGCCGTCGGCACCGCCACCGCGCTCGCCGCGATCCACCGTGCCGACGTGGTGCACTGCGACCTGAAGCCGGACAACGTGGTCCTCGGGCCGGACGGCCCCCGGGTGATCGACTTCGGCATCGCCCGTGCCCTGGGCGTCACCGAGACGGTGACCAGCCGGGTGATGGGCACGACCGCCTACATGGCCCCGGAGCGTTTCCGCAGCGACCCGGTCGGTCCACCCTGCGACGTCTTCGCCTGGGCCGGCACCATCGCCTACGCCGCCGGTGGGCGACCGCCGTTCGGCAACGACTCGCTCTTCGCGGTGATGCACCGGGTACTGAACGACCCACCCGACCTGCCGCCGCTCCCGCCGGGCCTCGAGGAGCTGATCCGCGACTGCCTCGCCAAGGAGCCCGGGGACCGGCCGGGGGCCGAGCAGGTGCTGATGCGGCTGCTCGGGCAGGACGCCAGGGTCACCGCCCCGCTCCGCCGGGAGACCGTGCTCCAGGTGGGCAACGAGACCGCCGGCTCGCCCACGCCGAACCAGCCGCTGCCGCTGCCCCGGCCCGAACCGGCCCCGCCGACGACCGAGGTCCGGCCGGTGGCGGAGACCCCGCCGCGGCAGCGGCGGGCGTCATCCGACCGCCCCACGGCACCGGATGCGGCCACCCCGTCGCCCGCCCGGGGTGACGATCGGGGGCAACGGTTCCGCCGGGAGGCCGCCGACGCCTGGGGTGTCTCGACCGCGATCTTCCTCGGCGCGGTGGGCGCCGCCGTGGGATACGTCGCGTCGACCGCGGTGGCCACGGCCGTGGCGGCCGGGGCGGCCGCCTTCGTCGTGGTCTACCTGGTCCGGTTGCTGGTCGCGATGGCGCTCGGCGGTCGCTCCGACCAGCCCTGAGGAGTGCGGCGGCTCCGCCGACGGGCGGGTGGCACCGGACCGGTAGGTTGACTCCCAGCACTCGGCTGCCGAGGAGGATGCCCCCATGGCCCCAACCCACACCCGAGGGTGGTTGCCGTACACCGCTGCCGTCAGCGCCGGGTTGCTGGTCATCGGCGGGGCGTTCGTGCTCGTCAAGCAGCAGGAGACCGACACCGGACCCTCCCGCGACTGCACCGTCCGGCTCGAGGTCAACTCCTCCACCGAGAAGTCGGCGCTGCTCACCCAGCTGGCCGAGCGGTACAACACCAGCGACCGGTCGCTCGACGGCGGTGGCTGCGCCCAGGTGCACGTCAGCGGCCTGAACTCGGGCAAGGCCACCGAGACGCTGGCCGCCGGCTGGCAGGGCACCAACCTGCCGGTGCCGCAGGTGTGGCTGCCCACGTCGAGCCTGTGGACCGGCCAGCTCCGGCTGCTCGACCAGGCCGCCGGCCGGACGCCGCAGACCCCGGACCAGTACCCGTCGATCGCGAACAGCCCGCTGGTGATCGCGATGCCGAAGCCCAAGGGCGAGCTGGTGCGCCAGCGTGGACCGTTGGGCTGGGGCGAGATCCTCGGCCTCTCCGGCCGCCAGGGCTGGGCCGGCTTCGGCAAGCCGGAGTGGGGGCGGTTCACCTTCGGCAAGGACAATCCCAACCTCTCCACGTCCGGCCTGGCGGCGACGATCGCCACCTACTACGCCGCCGTGCAACGGTCCAGCGACCTGACCCGGTCCGACCTGACGAACCCGGCGGTGACGCAGTTCGTCCGGCGGATCGAGGCCAACGTCTCGCACTACAGCGACGACTCGGTGGACCTGTTGCGGGATCTTGCCGAGGCGGATCTGGCCGGCGGCGGCGCCAGCACGGACGACATGAGCGCCATCGTCATGCAGGAGGAACTGGTCCACCTCTACAACGAGGGGGAGCTGAGCCCGAAGCAGGAGGGCGAGACGCAGGGGCGCCGGCCGAAAGTCCCGCTGGTCGCCGTCCACCCGAAGGAGGGCACCTTCAACCTGGACCATCCCTTCGTGGTGCTGCCCACGGCCGACGAACGGCAGCGGGTGGCGGCGGCCGACTTCCTCGACTTCCTGACCGAGGAGCCGCAGCAGCGCAGCTTCGCCGACCTCGGCTTCCGCGACCACGAACGCGAGGCCCCGGAGGACCTGCTGGCCAGCGTGGGCCCGGAGCCGACCGGCGGGCTCACCTACTTCGCGCCGCCGGACCCGGCGGTGGTCGAGGCGATGCTGGACGGCTGGGGCACGCTGCGCAAGAAGGCCAACATCCTGATCACGTTGGACACCTCGGGGTCGATGGAAAAGTCGGTCGGTGACCGTACCCGCTTCCAGGTCGCCTCGGCGGCGGCGGCCAAGGGGCTCGCGCTGCTCAACTCGGAGGACCGGGTGGGGCTCTGGTCGTTCTCCTCGGAGACGTCGAAGCGGCCGGAGAGCCCGTACCGGGAGGAGGTCCGGCTCGGTGACTTCGACCAGAAGCGGATCAACAGCCGGATCGCCGGCCTGCATGTCGAGGGGGGCACCGCGCTCTACGCGACGGTCCGGGCCGCCCACCGGCACCTGCTCGACAACTACGACCCGGAGCGGATCAACGCCGTCGTCGTGCTGACCGACGGCGTGAACGAGTACAACCGGGACAACGACCTGAAGCGACTGCTCACCGATGTCGCCCTGGACCCGGAGCGTCCGGTCAAGGTCTTCTGTATCGCCTTCGACCGCGACTCGGACGTCGTCACCCTGGACCGGATCGCCAAGGCGTCGTCCGGCAAGGCGTTCGACGCCACCGATCCGGCCAGGATCGACGAGGCGTTCGTGAAGCTGGTCAGCAGCTTCTGACCCGGGCTCCCGACCGGTGGACCGGTCAGCCCTTCAGGCCGGTGTGGGCCAGGCCCTCGATGAACTGGCGCTGGGCGATCACGAAGATCACCAGAACCGGGATGGCGGTCATCGACGCCGCCGAGAGCTGCACGTCCCACATCGGGCCGCCGTACGCGTCGACGAACTGGGTCAGCGCCTGCGGCAGGGTGAACTTCTCCGGCGAGGAGAGGAAGACGATCGGCTCGAGGTAGAGGTTCCAGCTGTGCAGGAAGGTGAAGATCGCCACCGCGCCGAGCGCCGGCCGGGCCAGCGGCAGGGCGATCCGCCAGAAGGTGGCGAACCGGCCCAGCCCGTCGACCCGGGCCGCCTCCTCCAGCTCAGCGGGGAGCGCGATGAAGAACTGCCGCATGATGAAGGTGGCGAGCACGCTCGGCGCACCGAGGACCGGCACCAGGATCAGCGGCCAGTGGGTGTCCACCATGCCCCACGAGTTGAATATCCGGAACAGCGGCACGATGGTCACCTCGCTCGGGATCAGCAGCCCGACCAGCACCACCACGAAGAGCACCTGCTGCCCCCGGAACCGGATCCGGGCGAAGGCGTAGCCGGCCAGCGCGGAGACCGCCAGCGTTCCGGCGGTGACCACGGCGGCGATGTAGGCGCTGTTCAGGTACTGCCGGGCGAAGGGTTGCAGCTCGAACACCCGTCGGTAGGCCGAGAAACTGAACTCGGTCGGGACCAGCGAGGGCGGGAAGGCGAAGATGTCGCCGATCGGCTTCACCGACGAGGTGACCATCCACCAGGTCGGGAAGACGAAGGGTACGGCCAGCAGACAGAGCGCGCCGTAGAGGGCGACCTTCGTCCGGGGCGAGAGCCTACTGTTCATGGAAGACCCACCTCCTGCGCATCCGCCACTGCACGACGGTCAGCACCAGCACGATCAGGAAGAGCAGCACGGACAGGGTCGCCCCGTAGCCGAACTGGTGGAACTGGAACGCCCGCTGGTAGAGGTAGTAGACGAGCACCGTGGTGGAGGTGCCCGGCCCGCCCTGGGTGAGCACCGCGATCTGGGCGAAGACCTGCAACGAACCGACCACCGTGATGATCGAGGTGAGCAGGATGGTGGGGCTGATCATCGGTACGGTGATCCGTCGGAAGCGGGTCCAGCCGTTCGCCCCCTCCACCCGGGCCGCCTCGTACAGCTCCGCCGGCACGCCCTGGAGCGCGGCCAGGAACAGCACCATGTTCAGGCCGACGTTCTTGACCACCTGCACCACGATCACCGACAGCAGCGCCGTCCAGTCGCCACGCAGCCAGTTCGGCCCGTCGGCCCCGACCGCCCCGAGCGCGCCGTTGACGCCGCCGTTGTCCTGGAGCAGGAAGCCCCAGACGATGGTCCAGGCCACCAGCGAGACGACCACCGGGGAGAAGAACAGCGTCCGGAACACGATGGTGCCGCGCAGCCGCTGGTTGAGCAGTACCGCCAGGAGCAGGGCGAGGCTGAGGTTGAACGCCACCAGCCCGATCGAGAAGAGACCGGTCACCCGCAGCACCGACGGCAGGTTCGGGTCGTCGGCCATCGCCCGGTAGTTCTCCGCACCGACGAACTCGAAGGTGTCGGCGAGCACGTTCCACTCGTGCAGGCTGTACCAGAACACCAGCCCGAGCGGGATCAGCACGAAGAGCACCGAGCCGATCAACTGCGGGGCGACGAAGAGCAGACCGGCGAGCTGATCGCGGCGGCGGGTCGTCCACCAGCCGCGCCGGGCGGGCGGCGCACTGCCCCCGCCGGGGGCGGACCGGTCTCCGGCCCGCCCCTTCGCGTCCCTGGTCAGGACCGACATCGGCCGGTCCCTACTTCGCCAGCAGGGGGCGGATCGAGGAACAGACGCCGCCGAGCACCCGCCGGACGTCCGCGTCCGCCTTCCAGAGCGGGTCCAGCGCGGCGCGCACCGCCTGACTCAGCTCGGCCTGGCCGGTGTGGCTGGGCTTGACCACGCCCTCGGCGATCCCGTCGATCACCACCTTCTGCAACTGCTCGGGGGAGAGCAGCGGGTTGGTCTTGGCGAGCGTCGCGGCGGTGAGCTGCGAGGTGCGCGGTGGCGGGAAGAACTGGGCCAGCTTCGCCGAGTTGGCAGGGTTGGTCAGGTACGCCAGGAACGCGGCGGCGGCCTCGGCGTGCCTGCCCTTCTTCAGCACGCCCATCCCGCCCTGGCCGATCACCGCGTACTCACCCTTCGGGCCGGCGGGCAGGGGCACCAGGTCCCAGCCGAATTTCTGGTCGGTCAGCAGGGAGGCCCGGGAGATCTGGGTGACGGTCAGGCCGGCCTCCCCGGCGAAGAAGTCGGCGGTGGTGCCCGGTCCGGGCAGCGCCTTGTCGACGAAGATCCCCTTGTGCAGGAAGGTCATCGCCTCGACCATCTCCGGCGAGTCGAAGCCGCAGGTCTTCCCGTCCTCGCTCCACGCCCGCGCGCCCCAGCCGGTCCAGACGGTGGAGAGGAAGTCCCAGCCCTTGTAGTCGAAGTCGCGCACCACCAGACCGGCCTTGCCGCTCTTCGCGTTCACCGCCGCGGCGGTGGCCAGCGCGTTCTCCCAGGTCCACTGGCCGGCGGCGATCAGCTCGGCCGGGCTCTTCGCGCCGGCCGCCTTGACCAGGTCGGTGTTGACGAAGACCCCGAACGGCGAGGTGGAGAAGGGGTACGCGTACAGCCGGCCGTCGGCCTTCCAGAGCTTCGTCGCGGCCGGGGCCAGCTCGTCGAAGGTGTAGCCGTCGGTGTTCTTGAGGGTGTCGTCGAGCGGCACCAGCGCCCCGGAGCTGACGAAGTCGGGGGCGGAGTTCTCCAGCACCCAGGCCAGGTCGGGCGGGTTGCCGCCGGCGATCTGGGTGGTGAGGGTGGTGGTGTAGTTCTCGAACGGGATCGGGTCGAAGGTGATCTTGGTGACCTTCGGATTGGTCGCCAGGTACTCGGCGGCGATCTCGTTGAACAGCTTCAGGTGCGCCTCGTTCGCCGACCACGTGGTCATCCGCAGGGTGACCGGGCCGTCGGATTCGGCGGAGTCGGCGCCGCCGCATGCGGTCAGGCCGAGCAGCGCGGTGAGCGCGACGACGGCCGTCAACCGGATCCTCATCGAAAGTGTCCTCCCTCAGTAGCCGGCGATGTCGGGCCAGCGCAGCTCGACGCCCTCGTCGGCGAGGCGGTTCTGGAAGTCGGCCAGCAGGCCGGGGGTGTAGCGCACCGCGCGGGGGGTGACCCGCCGGGCCAGGCAGAAGTCCGCGAGCAGGCCGGCGACCTCGCCGACGTTCCACTCCACGGGGTGCAGGCGGTAGGAACCGTTGGTGACGTGGGTGGTACCGATGTTCTTGCCGGCGGGCAGCAGGTTCTCCACCCGTCGGGGGATCAGGGCGCCGAGCGGGATCTCGAAGGGGCACGAGGCGACGTCGATGTAGTTGTCGCCGCCGGTGGAGGGGTGCAGGTCGATGCGGTACATGCCGACCCCGACCGAGTCGGCGTAGCTGACCGCGCCCTTGTCACCCCGAATCTCCAAGGAGAGGTCCTGCTCGACGACGGTGTACTCGGCGCGGATGCGGCGCGACTCGCGGATGTACGGGGCCTGGGCCAGGCCACTGTGGGTGACGTCCCCACCGGTCGCGGCGGTGCCGTTGCCGGTGACGTCGCCGCGCAGCCGCAGCCCCGGGAAACCGGTGCCGCCGTCGACGCGGGGCGCCTCGGTCTGGAGCCAGTAGAGCACCGACAGGGACAGCTCCCGGGCCGCCGCGATCTGCGCGTCCGGGTCCGGCACGTCGATCACCGGCTGCTCGAAGTAGTCGATCATCGGCCAGTTGACCAGGCAGATGTCGCTGGCGTACGTCCCCGGCGCGAAGTTGCGCCGCGCGGCGATCCGCCGGAACGTCCACAGGTTGCCGTCGCCCGGGTTGAGCCGCTGGTCGGCCTGGACCAGCCACGGGTCGTCGTCCGGGTTCGGGGTGAAACTGCGCTCGGAGATCTCCAGGGTGCGGGGGTTGGGGGAGCGGAACGACAGCATCCGGTCGCCCCAGAACGAGGGCCGGTACGTCCGCCAGAAGTCGTACCGTGCGGGCCGGTCGACGGTGTGGTCACCGTCGACGTGGTCGACCGCGAAGCAGACCGAGACGGCCTGCATGTTGGCGGGCTGGGCCTCCTCCGGCGCGCTCGGCTCACCGGTGTCGTCCCGGGACTCGAAACCGGTGACGTACTCGGTGCCGGTGAGCGGCAGCAGCTCCCCGGTCTCGGTGGCGTCCAGCACGTACGGCGCGGTGACGTGCACCCGCTCGCCGGTGTCCCGGTGGGCCAGGGTGACCCCGGTGACCCGGTCGCCGTCGGCGTCGGCGGCCACCGGCCGGTACGGCTGGAGCACCCGCAGCCGCCCGGAGCCCCGGTACGGCGCCAGCATTCCCTCCAGCACCGAGACCGCCACCCGGGGCTCGTGGCAGAGCCGGCTGACGTGACCGGCGCCCGGGTTCAACGCGGCGGTCCGCCGGGCCCGGTCGGTCAGCGGGTACCAGCGCCGGTAGTAGTCGCGGATGCCGTCGCGCAGCGCCCGGTAACTCGCGGTGACACCGAAGTGTTCCACCCAGGAGTGCTCGTCCGGTGGGACGGCCTGGCTGGTGAGCTGTCCGCCGAGCCAGTCGTACTCCTCGGTGAGCAGCACCGTACGGCCGGCGCGCAGGGCGGCCAGGGCGGCGGCCACGCCCCCCAGCCCACCGCCGACGACCAGCACCTCGGCTTCCTTCTCGGGCATGGATCCGTCCTCTCGGGTCGGTCGGCCCGTCGGGTGGGGGACCCGGCGGGCGGGGCAGCGGTGCCGGGGGCGGGTGTCCCGGTCCGGTGGCAGTGGGGGCGGGCGGTGTCAGCGGGGCGAGGGGGGTGGGGCGAGGGCGGTGTCAGCGGGGCGAGGGGGGTGGGGCGAGGGTGGCGCCGTCGACCGGCTGGCACGGCAGCAGCCGCTGGCGGACCGTGCCCGGCACCTCGGCGAGCAGCCCGGTCAGCAGTTCGACGGCCTGCCAGCCCATCTCGCGGCGGGGGATCCGGAAGCCGGTGAACTCGATGTCGCTGGCGGCCGGCCGGGTCGGGTCGCCCAGGGCCAGGATGGACAGGTCGCCCGGTACGGCCAGTCCGCGTTCCCGGGCGAGGCCGGCGATCGCGGCTCCGTCGGCGTACTCCTCGACCACGGCCGCGGTGATCCCGGCGGCGAGCAGCGTGTCGAGCAGGTCGGCGGCGGTGCGGTCGGCGGTGGGCTCGTGCCGCACCGGGAGTCCGGCCGCCTCCAGCGTGGTCCGGTAGCCGGCGAAGCGGTCGGCGTGCGACTCTGGCCCGGCCCCCTGGCCGAGGTATGCCAGGGCGGTGTGCCCCGCGTCGAGGGCACGCCGGACCACGGTGGCGGTGGCGACCGGGTAGTCGGCGCCGACGTAGGGCACCGGTCCGCCCGCGTCGTCACGCCGGCCGACCGAGACGAAGGGGTGCCCCTCGGCGACCAGCCGGCCCAGTTCCTCCCGGTCGAGCGAGCGGCCGAGCAGCACGCAGCCGTCGGCCAGCCGCAGCCGGTTGTCGTCGTGGAAGATCCGTCGGCGGCCGTCGGTGACCGGGGCGCTGGTGAGCAGGAGCAGGTCGCAGCCGAGCCGCTCGGCCGACTCCTCGATGCCGACGAGGAACGGGTGGTAGAAGTCGCCGGTGCCGGTGGGGAAGACCGGCTCGTAGGTGAAGACCCCGAGGATCCGGTTGTGCCGGGCGGCGAGCCGACGGGCGACCGGGTCGGCGACGTAACCGGTGGTGCGGATCGCGTGCAGGACCCGTTCCCGGGTTTCCGGGGCGATCCGGACGCTGCCGTCGTCGCGGCCGTTGAGCACCAGCGAGACGGTGGCCTGGCTGACGCCGGTCATCCGGGCGATGTCCTGCTGGGTCACCCGCCTACGCGATCCGGTCACGTTCCGTGTCCAATCGTTTCTGCGCTAATACGCATTAGCTACGTTGGTGTGAAATCCTGCGACCCGCCCCGGCCTGCCGTCAACCCCCGGAGCGGGAAAAGTTCGTCGGGCGACCACGCCTGCTAATTCGTATTAGCGTCTTGACGGTCGCCGACGTCCGCCCGCAGACTCATCGACCACGGGCCCGCTCCACTGTCGCCCGTACGGGCTCACCCACGGTGACTGACGGTCGCGGTCCGGCCGACGGTGCCCGGGTGGTCCCCGTCCCCACGAGACCGGCCCCGTCCGGCCTCCGCTCCGCCATCGACGAGCGTCCCCTCACGATCGGAGACACCCCGTGGACGACCGACTCCCCCCAGCCGCCCTGAACCGGCGTACCCTCCTGCGCGGTGCCGCCCTGCTCGGCACCGCCACGGCGGCCGGCACCGCGCTCGGCGGCGGCCTCGCCGCCACCCCCGCCCTGGCCGGCCCGGCCGGCTTCCCCAGCTACCGGTACGTCCGGGACGCGTTCGCCAAACCCCTGGCCTACGACCCGACCGGCGAAATGATCTTCCCGTGTGTGCGCGGGGTCTACGACAAGATCTCCGGGGCCCGGGGGCGCTACTACCTCTACTACGCCCCGCACGACGCACCGGGCGGGATCTGTCTGGCCTACGCCGACCGCCTGGAGGGCCCGTACACCGAGTACCCGGCCAACCCGATCGTCGACCGGATGCTGCCCGGTGCCACGGTCAGCCACGTGTCCTCCCCGCACGTGGTGTGGAACGCCGCCAGCCGGGAGTTCTTCCTCTACTTCCACGGCGAGAACACCACCACCCGGGTGGCCCGCTCCCGGGACGGCATCTCCTTCACCGACGAGACACCGATCCTGAGCACCCGCCTGGTGCCGAACACCACGGAAACCTCCTACGCCCGGGTCTTCGAGCACCGGGTGGCCGGGAAGAACAACACGTACGTGATGCTCTTCATGGGCGCGCACACCGTCCGGCCCGGTGTCCGCAAGATCTTC
Organism: Micromonospora sp. NPDC023956; assembly: GCF_040639195.1. NCBI lineage: Bacteria > Bacillati > Actinomycetota > Actinomycetes > Micromonosporales > Micromonosporaceae > Micromonospora > Micromonospora sp. NPDC023956. The sequence continues at coordinate 385,390 of NZ_JBEZZN010000001.1, read as the reverse complement.
TGGGGCTGGTCGCCGAACGGCTGGGACCGGTGGCAGTTCGCCCCGAACCCGCTGATCTCCCCCTCCGGCGACGGGCTGACCGACATCTCCGGGCCGCACCTGCTCCACCGCAACGGCACCACGTACGTCGCCTACCACGGCGGTGACGGCCGCATCCACCTCACCGAGGTCGGCAACAACTTCGACCGGGAAGTGCACCTCGGTGTCTTCCACGCCCCGGTCGCCTCGGACGGCGGCCGGGTCGCCGCGCCCTGCTTCGGCACCGACGGTGGCGTCTCCTACATGATCTACGAGGCCGGCCCCCGGCTGGACGCCCGCATCCGCATCGCCCGCGCCGTCTGACCGCGCGATGCCGGGCTGACGGCCGGCGCCGGTGTGTGGTCCCGGCTCGTCCGGGCCGGCCGGACGAGGGTTGGCGCACGGATCTCGGTCAGCGGCGGCAGACGCGGCCTGCTGCTCTGACCGGGATCCGGTCAGGTCGACGACTCGCCGCGAAGCTGCTCGACCGAGGACGTGCGTGACTGCGCCACCATGGGAGGCGAGGGCCGACCTCTGGACAGGAGCAGCGCATGGAGCAAACTCGCGAGGTGTCCGCCGGGCGCCAGCCGCACTGGGTGGGTGAAGGCGACCTGAGCAACGTCTATCAGGAGATCTGCGCCAACATCAGGGCTACGGACGAGGTCAGTCTCAAGCTCTTGGCAGCGGTCCCGCTGGTGACCGGGGTGGGCATCGTGCTGCTGATGCGCGCTCCCGCGGGAAAGATCCCGGACGCGGCCATCGTGCTGTTGAGCATCTTCGCGGCCCTTGTCACTTTCGGCGTCTACCGCTGGGAACGCAAGAACATGGTGAACTGCCGACACTTCCGGCAGTGGGCTGCCACCCTCGAACGGCACTTCTACGGACTGCACCCGGAGGAGGTGGAGTCCGCGCCGGTCGTTCTTCCGCATGCCCGCATCCAGGCGCCGCGATCCTTCGGGCTGGAGTGGACGAAGACGGAGGCACTCCAGCTGCTGTACGGGGCGGCGATCCTGGGGTGGTTGTCGGCCGGCCTCTACGCCCTGCTCTGAACCCGGTGACCCCGCGACGGGCGTCGCCCTCCCGCCGCGGGGTCACCGGCAGCGAGCAGGCCGACGTGGACGCCGAGGAGGACTCCGTCCGCTGACCGTCCGCACCGCGTCGGCGGTCAGCCGACGACGACCGGTGGGCCGAACACCGCCGGTACGCCGGGGGAGTGCAGCACGCTCACCGGTGGCCCGGACGGGGCCGGAAGCCCGGCGGCGGTGACCAGCTCGTCGTCGAGGTGCAGCAGCTGCGCCCGGTGCAACGGCCAGCGGGGGTGCCAGTTCGGCAGCCGCAGGGTGCGCCCGTAGGCCCGGGTGTGCAGTGCCCAGCGGGCGGTGAGGAAGTGCTCCAGGGGGGTCGGGTCGTCGACCGGCCCACCCACCCGCACCGTCATCCGGCTCGTCGCGCCGGCCGGTCCGGGCCAGCGGCGCCGGCAGCGGTACGTGTAGGTGTCACCGTCGCGGTCCAGCCGCATCGCCGACCACAGGTAGGGCAGCCGCAGGGCCGCCCGGCCGACCAGCACCGGGAGCAGCCGGGACGCGTCGAGGGAGCGGAACACCACGGCCCGTCGGCCGGCGCGGTCGACGGAGTAGAGCCGGACGTTCGTCTCCCAGAAGCTACCGAGGTACGGCACCGCCGGACCCCGGCCGGGGCCCACCCCGACCATCCGGAAGGCCACCAGGCCGACGTGGGCGTCCCCGTCGAGGGTGTCCGGTCGGGTGCCGGCGGGCAGCAGGGGCGCGACGACCTCCGGCGACACCGCCCAGTGCAGGAAGGCGGCGTCCTGCCAGCGCTGCCGCAGGAACGCCCGGCGGAACGCCCGTCCGGGCGCGGGGGCGATCGGCTCGATGTCCACGTACCCATCGTGCCCGTGGCGCCCGGCGCACCCGCGTACGGGCTGGTGCCGCCACCCCGCGCGGCGGCGCTCCACCGGCGGCGGACACCCGGGTGAGGCGCCCCACCCCCGGAGCGTCGGGGCGACCGTCCCTTGTGGCGGGTGGCCCGCCTACAGTGGTGACCTCCCTGCGTGACGAGTGGGTTGGGGGTCTGCGGATGGGCGACACGGGCACGGTGGAGCAGGTGGTGCTGGCCCGCTGGGGCGCGCGCCTGTCGGCGCTGGGCGGACGGTTCGCCGAGCCCGGCTGGTCGTACGAGGAGCCGGTGGTGCGGCCCTGCCCCACCTGCGCGGGCCGCCTGCACAGCCTGCGCAGACCGTACGAGAGCCGGGGCCGGCACTACCGGTACGTGGCCCTGGTCTGCCCGCGCTGCCCGGCGCTGTTCACCCTGGCCGATCTCAAGGCCAGGACGTACGAGCAGGTGATGCAGCCGGTACGACCCGTCGGGTCGACGGCGGCCGGCGCCCCGACCGGTGGGTCGTCGGGTGTGCGGTCTCCCGCGCCGACCCGTCCGCCCTCGGCCACCTCCGCCCGGAGGCCGGTGTCGGCGGAGGCGGCCCGCGAACGCGACATCCTCCGGTTCTGGCGGTCGGTGGAGATGTTCTCCGCCCAGACGTTGGAACGGCCGAACCCCCGTGAGCGCCGGTACGCCCCCGGACGCGGTGAGGTGCTGCCCTGGCAGGACGGGCATCCGCTGCGGCGCCAGCGCCCCGACCCGGAGCGGGTGTGGCGGCACACCGTCTACGGCGGCGTGTTCTCGCTGGACCGGGTGCACGCCGTGGCGCAGGAGGTGTTCGGCTCCAGCGCGGCCGACGTCGACGAGCGGACGCCGCGCGGGGACACCGCGTCGTTCGCCGTCGCGGTCACCGACGACGGCCGGTTGCTGCTGGACTCGATGGTGTTGTCCACGGCGGCCTGGGCGCTCGGCCGCGCCCACCACCCGGGGCCGACGGCACCCGGCTGGCTGGACGGGTTCGATCTGGCGGCCGGCCACCACGCGGACCGGGTACGGGAGATCGTGGCCGCCGCTGACGACGACCACGTCGCCGCACGACTGGGCGAGGACGGGGTGGCGGTGAGCCGCCCGGTCACGCCGGAGCTGATGCAGGCGTTGGTGGAGCTGACCGCGACACATCTCGGTGTGACGCAGGTCCTCCACCCGAGCGGGATCCGGGTGCACAGCGAGCTGGTGCCACGCCGTCGGGCGCACGAGCCCCAGGTCGACTTCCTGAACAGCTTCTACGTGGCGGATCTGCACCGGGTCGCCGACGCGGTCGCCGACGGTGACGCCGGCCCGGCGCTGACCGCCTATCTCAGCAGCGACGACACGGTGGCCGGGCTGGACCGCTGCGACGTACGCGATCCGGCGAACGTCGAATCGCTGCGGGAACAGCTCGCCCCCGCCCGGGTGCCGGCCGGGCGGTGGCCGGCCCACCCGGCGCACGCGCTGGCGACCAGCCAGCAACTGGCGATCAACGCGATCGTCGGGCGGCTCGGCGACCGGGCCGGGGTGTTCGCGGTCAACGGGCCACCGGGTACCGGCAAGACCACCATGCTGCGGGACCTGATCGCGGCGCTGGTGGTCGAGCGGGCCCGCAGCCTGGCGGCGCTGCCCACCCCGACCGCCGCCTTCACCGGGCAGACCCTCGGCTGGCGGAGCGACAAGCACCAGCGGCGCATCCGGCAGCTCCGCGCCGACCTGGTCGGCTTCGAGATGGTGGTGGCCTCGGCGAACAACGGCGCGGTGGCCAACGTCACCCGGGAGATCCCGCAGTCGACGGCGATCGACGACTGCTGGGCCGAGGAGGCGTCCTACCTGCGTCAGCATGCCGAGCGGGTGCTCGGCGAGCCGGCCTGGGGCATGGTCGCCGCGATGCTCGGCAACAAGGGCAACCGTCGGGAGTTCGTGGGCCGCTTCTGGTACGGCGACCCCGCTGCCCCGGACGCCGAGCGCGGCGACGAAGGGCCCGGCTTCCTGGACTGGCTCCGGGACGCCGAGGCCGGAGGCGGTCCACCGTGGTCGCGCGCGGTCACCGCGTTCACCGACGCACTGGCCGCCGAGAAGGGACTCCGCGACGCCCGGCAGCGGGCCCACGCCGCCCTGCGGCTCCTGCCCGAACTGCACGCGGCCCACACCGGCGCGGTCGACCAGCACGAGCAGGCGGTGGCGGCGGGCGACCGGGCCAGGGCCGCCGCCGCGGTCGTCGAGACCGCCGCCAAGCACGCGCGGTACGCGGCCCACACGGCCCTGCAACGACGCCGGGAGCACCGGGAGGTCAAGCCCGGCTTCTGGGACAACCTGTTCACCCTCGGCGCGGCGGCGCGTCGCTGGCACGCCGAGGACGCGGTTCTCGCCGACGCGTTGCGGGCGGCCGAGCAGGCCCTGTCCACCGCCGAGGCCACGTTCGAGGCCGCGCGCCGTGCGGCCGACGAGGCCGCCGGGCGGGTGGAGACGACCGCTGCCCGGCGGGACCGCACGCAGCGGCAGCTCAGCGGTGCCCGTCAGGTGTGCGAGCAGGCCCACCGGGACTGGCCGGGCCGGATCCCGGACGAGGACTGGTCGGCGGCCCCCGAGCGGCGCGAACTCGCCGCCCCGTGGCTGGACGACCAGTGGAACACCGCGCGTACCCGGGTCTTCCTCGCCGCGCTGGACCTGCACGCGGCGTTCCTGGCCGGCGCCGCGGCGATCATGCGGGCCAACCTCACCGCGGCCGTGGACGTCCTCACCGGTCAGGTCCCACCGGACGCGCCGGAACCCGCCGTCCGCGCCGCATGGCAGTCGCTGTTCATGACCGTGCCGGTCGTCTCCACCACGTTCGCCTCCGTCGGCCGGCTGCTGCGCCCGCTCGGCCGCGAGGCACTGGGCTGGCTCCTGGTCGACGAGGCCGGCCAGGCCGCCCCGCAGATCGCCGCCGGGGCTCTCTGGCGGACCCGACGCCTCGTCGCCGTCGGCGACCCGCTGCAACTCGAACCTGTCGTCACCGTCCTGCACACCACCCAGCAGGCCCTCCGCCGGCATCACCGGGTGGCGGAGACCTGGTTGCCCGGACGCGGTTCCGTGCAGGTGCTCACCGACCGGCTCACCCCGCTGGGCACCCACCTGCCGGGGCCCGACGGCGAACAGATGTGGGTCGGCGCTCCGCTGCGGGTGCACCGTCGCTGCGACAACCCGATGTTCGACGTCGTCAACACCGCCGTCTACGGCCAGCTGATGATCCACGCCACCGCTCCCCGGCGGAGCCCGCTGGCCGTCGTCGAGAGCGCCTGGATCGACGTCACCGCCAGCGCGGCCGAAGGGCACTGGATTCCGGACGAGGGCCTCGCCGCCGAGCGGATCCTCGACTACCTGTTGCGGCTCGGGGTCGAGCCCGCCGCGGTCATGGCGGTCAGCCCGTTCCGCGACACGGCCCGCCAGCTGCGTCGGCGCTGGGCCTCGGCGCACCCCGGGATGACCTGCGGAACCATCCACACCGCCCAGGGCAAGGAGGCCGACGTCGTGCTGCTCGTCCTCGGTGGCGACCCCGCCCGCCCCGGCGCCCGTGCCTGGGCGGCCAGCCAGCCCAACCTGTTCAACGTCGCCGTTTCCCGCGCCAGGCAGCGCCTCTACGTCGTCGGCAGCCACGACAGCTGGGCCAAGCTGCCGTACTTCGGCACCCTCGCGCGGGCGCTGCCCGTACGCCCCCTGAAGGCCCACCACTTCACCGGGTGAGCCGTGCCCGCCGTCGGCGTCGGTGTCCGAGCGGGACAGCGGCAGACACCGGTGTGACCGCCCAGTGGGTGAGGTGGCCATGGACAGTCCACTCCCGCCACGGTAAGACAGCAGCGAGACTCCCGGCCGGGGCGTCGGTTCCCGGTCGACGAAGCCGTCCGCCCGGAGCCCGGACCCCGCCGGAAGCTCACCTGCCGCACCCACGGAACCGGCCCAGGAGTCACCGCGATGTCCACTGGCACCGCAACGCCACGTATTTCGGTCATCATCCCCACCTACAACCGCTCGGACCTGCTGCGCCGCACCCTCACGGCGCTGGCCGACCAGCGCCTGCCGACGACCTGCTTCGAGGTCGTCGTCGCCGACGACGGATCGACCGACGACACCCGGCAGACGGTGGAGTCGTTCGTCGACCGCCTGTCCCTGCGCTACCACCACCAGGACGACCTGGGCTTCCGCGCCGCCGCCGCCCGCAACGCCGGTGCCCGGCTCGCCCGCGCCGACGTCCTCGTGTTCCTCGACACCGGCGTGCTGCCCGGACCGGACTTCCTCAGCGCGCACCTCGCCGCGCACCAACGGCCCGGCCCCCGCCGGGCGGTGCTCGGCTACACCTACGGCTACCGGCCCGGGGACCCGGTCGCGGGACTGGAGGCCGCGACCCGCTCCCGTACGCCGGAGGAGATCGTCGGCGTCTGGGGCGGTTCCCCCGACTTCCAGGACGACCGCCAGCCCACCTTCGTGTCCTGCGGATTCGACCTGTCCCGCGTCCCGCTGTCCTGGCAGCTGTTCTGGTCGTTGAACTGTTCCGTGCCGGCCGCGGACTTCCACGCGGTGGGCGGGTTCGACGAGGACTTCCGTTCCTGGGGCGGGGAGGACATCGAGCTGGGCTTCCGGCTGGACCGGCACGGCCTGGTCTTCGAGGTCAGCCGGGAGGCGTGGGCGGTGGATACCCCCCACCCCCGGGCGGACCGGGACACCACCGGCACCAACCCGAGCAACGTGCTGACCCTCCTGCACAAGCACCCGGAGCCGGTGACGGAGCTGCTCTGGGCGTGGTTCTGCCGGCACCTGCCCCAACTGGAGGACAACCGGGCCTGGCACCTCCGGCAGGAACTGCCGGCCATCCGCCGGGCGGTCAGCTACGTCCGCAACCGGGACGTGACGGCGGAACTGGCGCAGCTGCGCGACACCGTGCCGGCGGGCACCCGGATCGCCGTGATCGGCTGCGGCGGCACCCTGCCGTCCGGGTTTCCCCCGGCCCACCTCGTCGACTTCGACGACGACCTGCTCCGGCGGCTGCCGACGGACCCGGCGTACCCCGTCCACCACGGTCTCGGGATCCGCACCGTGCTGCCCGACGACGCCGTCGACGTCGTCCTGGTCACCTCCCGGATGACCCCGCTCTGGCGACGCTGGCGGGCGCACGTCCTGGCCGAGGCCCACCGGATCGGCGCGACGGTGCGCGGTCCGCTCGTCGATCCGGCCACCGAGGTCGCCGCCCCGTCCGCGCGCTGAGGGCGGCTCGGGGCGCCGAACCGGGCCACCCGGGCCGCACGCTGAGCGCGGCCCGGGTGGCCGATCCGGTACGAGTGCCACGGCGGACCAGCACGTCCGCAGCCATCCTCGCCCAGGGCAGCTCCGCCCTACCGGACGGCCGGGCTGTGCTCCGGTCGCGCCCCGGCCACCAGCGCGACCAGGTCGTCCAGGGTGTCGAGGCCGCGACCGGGCGCCTGGAGGTCGACCTCGACGCCGTACTCCAGCTCGATCGCGTCGACGAGACGCAGCAGGCCCAGCGAGTCGAGGCCCAACGCGATCATCGAGCCGCCGGCCGTCAGGTCGGCGACGGACACCTCGCCGCCGGTGGCCGCGCTGACCAGCTCGGCGACCCGCTGCCGCAGCTCGGGGGTGGCACCCATCAGAACTCCTCTCCGGACTGCCGGATGATCTCGGCGATCTCCGCGATCGTAGGGGTGTCGAAGAACGCGTCCAGCGGCACCTCGACGCCGAGTCGCTGCGTGATGCGCCCGCTGATCCGGGTGATGGTCAACGAGTGTCCACCGAGGTCGAACAGGTCCTCGTGCGGGCCGATGTCCGGGATCTTCAGGACGTCCTGCCAGATCTCCCGGAGCAGTTCGACCAGCGGGTCGGCGTCGGCCGCCGGCTCGGTGGCGACCGCCGTGACCCGGGCGGACGGCGCGGGCAGCGCCGCCCGGTCCACCTTGCCGGTCGGGCCGACCGGCAACCGGTCCAGGACCACCCAGTCCGCCGGCAGCATCACCGTGGGCAGGCTCAGCGCCAGGTGTCCGCGCAGCTCCGCCGGCTCCGGCGCGCCCGCTCCCGGCCGGGGCGCCAGGTACGCCACCAGGCGCGGGTCGCCGTCGACCGCGTCGTGCAGCAGCACCGCCGCCTCGGCGACCGCCGGGTGCTCCAGCAGCCGGGCGGTGATCTCGCCCAGCTCGATCCGGTGTCCCCGGATCTTGACCTGGTCGTCGGCCCGCCCCAGGTAGGCGATCCGACCGTCCGGCAGCCAGCGGCACCGGTCCCCGGTGCGGTAGATCCGCTCCACGCCCCCGGTCGCGGCGCCCGGCTCCTCCGACCCGAGAGCGACGGTGACGAACCGCTCGGCGGTCAGGTCGTCGCGACCGAGGTAACCGGCGGCCAGCCCGGCCCCGGCGAGGCACAGCTCACCGGGCAGCCCCACCGGCACCGGCCGCAGGTCGTCGTCGAGCAGGTACGCGCGGGTGTTGGCCAGCGGCCGGCCGATGGTCACCTCGTCGGGGGCCGCCGGGATGTCCGCCATGGTGGCGTAGATCGTCGCCTCGGTCGGGCCGTACCCGTTGACCAGCCGGTCCACCCGGGCCCGCAGGTCCCGGGCCAGCGGCACCGGCAGTGCCTCGCCACCGGTGACCGCCACCAGCGGCTCGGGCGTCACCGCGTCCGGGGCCCCGCCGAGGCCCGCCTCCAGCAGCACCCGCCACCCGGACGGGGTGGCCTGCGCGTGCGTCACCCCGCCGTCGCGGACCAGACGCAGCACGCCGGCCCCGTCGAGGGCACTCACCGCCGAGGCGACCACCACCCGACCACCGGTGACCAGGGGCAGGAAGACCTCTACCGCGGAGATGTCGAACGACAGGGAGGTCAGGTGCAGCCAGCGGTGCTCCGGCCGGCTGTCCAGCAGGTCCCGGACCGCCAGCAGCAGGTTCGCCAGCGCGCCGTGCCGGACCGCGACCCCCTTCGGGCGGCCGGTGGAACCGGAGGTGTAGAGCACGTAGGCCAGGTCCCCGGCGGTCGGCGGCCCGGCCGGGGGCACCTCTTCCTCCGCCCCGGCGGGCGCGTCCAGGTCGGTCACCTCGTCGAGCACCAGCACCGGCCGGGCCGGGTCGAGCCGGGCGGCCGTGGCTGCGGTGGTCACCACCAGGGCCGGGGCGGCGTCGGCGAGGACCAGTTCCTGCCGGGCCACCGGGTGCCCGGGGTCGACCGGCAGGTACGCCGCCCGGCACCGCAGCACCGCCAGCAGCGTCACCACCGCCGACCAGGACCGGTCCAGGGCGACCGCGACCAGGGTTCCCGGGCCGGCACCCCGGTCGCGCAGCAGTCCGGCCAGCCGGGTGGCGGCCGCGTCGAGCTGGGCGTAGCTCAGCGTGCGGTCGCCGTCGACCACGGCCACCGCGTCCGGATCGGTGCGGACCCGTTCGGCGACCAGCGCCGGCACGGTGGTGTCCAGCGGGTTCGCCCGCCCGGTGTCGTTCCAGGCCCGCAGCACGAGGTCGCGTTCCCCGGCGGGCAGCAGCGGCAGCCCCGCCACCGGCTGCCCCGGGTCGGCCACGGCGGCGGCGAGCATGGTCAGCAGGTGCCCACCGATGCGGGCCACCGCGTCGGCGTCGATCGCCGTCGGGCTGTACTGCAACCCCACGGTCAGTCCGGTCGGGGCGTCCACGATCTGGACGTGCAGGGCGTTGCGGGCCGCACCGCCGAACACCGTCCACTCGACGCTGCTCGACACGCCCGTGAAGGTCGGGTCCGCGCCGCGCCGGCGGTAGCCGACCGAGATCGGGGTCAGCGCGGGGGCCGGCCGCAACCCGGAGACCGCGTGGGCCAGCGGCACGTTACGGAACCGGTACAGCTCCCGGACCCGGGCCCGGACCGCGCGGACGTACCCGGCGACGTCCCCGGTGGCCGGGGCGACCCCGACCGGCAGTTCGTTGACGAAGAGCCCGACCTGGTCGGCCTGGGCGGCGGTCCGGGTGGAGAGGCCCACCCCGACCGGCACCTCCCGGTTGCCGTACCGGGCGAGCAGCGCGTGCACCACGGCGAGCAGCAGCTCGAACCGGGTCACCCCGAGGGACCGGGCGGTCCGGTCGACCCCCGCGACCAGCTCCCCGGGCAGCTCCGTCTCGATCGTCGCGCCCGGCTCGGCGGCGGTCGGCACCCGCCGCAGGCCGGGCAGGACCACGTCGCCCGGACCGGACCAGTGCCGCTGCCAGTACGCGCGGGCGGCCGGCAGTTCCGCGTCCACCCGCTCCCGCTCGGCGGTCGCGTGCCCGGGGTACCCGTCCTCGCGCGGGGCGAGGTCGGCCGCCGTGCCGCCGTGCACCGCGTCGTAGGCGGCGGCCAGCTCCCGGACCAGCACGTCCTTGCTCATCCCGTCGAAGACCAGGTGGTGCGCGGTGACCAGCAGCAGGTGCGTGCCGTCCGTCCCGGTCAGCAGGGTGAACCGGGACAGTGGCCCGGTGGCCGGGTCGTAGCGGCGGGCGATCTCCTCGGCGACCCGGTCGTCGGTCAGCCCGCCGAAGGTCACCGCCGGCCGCCCGTCGGCCGGGGCGAGTCGCGGCGTGCCGTCGTGGTCGACGACGACCCGGGTGGTCAGGACGGGGTGCCGCGCGATCACCACCGCACACGCCTCGACCAGCGCCGGCCGGTCCAGCTCGGCGCCGAACCGGACGCCGAGCGCCATGTGGTACGCCGTGCCGGCCACCCCGGCCTGCTCGGTGAACCAGACGGCGTGCTGCGCGTATGTCGCCTCGGCGGTACCCACGTGTTCTCCCCACGATCCTCGGGTGGTCAATTGTCGAAAAGACTGGTCAGTTGGCGTTTGAGGACCTTGCCGCCCTCGTTGCGGGGCAGCTCGTCGACCAGCAGCACCCGCGACGGCAGTTGGTAGTCGGCGAGCCGGTCGGCGAGGAAGCCGCGCAGCGCGGCCAGGGAGAGTGCGTCCGGGTCCGGGCCGGGCCGGGGCACCAGCACGGCGGCCACCGCCGAGCCGAGCACCGGGTGCGGCACGCCCACCACGGCCGCCCCGGCGACACCGGGGTGCTCGTGCAGGGCCGCCTCGACCTCCAGCGAGGAGATCCTGAACGCGCCGGACTTGATGACGTCCTGGTGCCGGTCGGTGAGATACAGATAGCCGTCGGCGTCCAGCCGGCCGACGTCACCCATCCGCACCCACCCGTCCCGGAAGGTGCTCCGGTTGGCGGCCTCGTCCCGGTAGTAGGCCCGGGGGTGCGGGGCCCGGAGCCACACGTCCCCGGTCGTCCCGACCGGCAGCGGACTGCCCCCGCTGTCGGCGATCATGAGCTGGCCGCCGACCGGCCGGCCCACCGCCTCCCGCCGTGCCGGGTCGTAGATCATCGTGGTCTGGGCCGGGGCCGCCTCGGTGGAGGTGTAGTAGTTGACGATGGTGGCCGCCGGGAAGGCCGCCGCCAGCCGGGCCGCCACCGCCGGGGCCAGCGCCGCCGCGGTCGACCCGATCAGGTGGACGCCGGAGAGGTCGCGGTCCCGCAGCATCCCCGAGTCGAGCAGCTCGATGGCCATCGACGGCACCACGAACACCGTCCCGACGCCGGCCGTCCCGATCAGCCGGGCGAACCGTAGCGGGGTGAACCGGGGCAGGGTGAGCGCGGTGGGCTTGGCGGTGAGCGCGTTGAACAGCATCGTCTGCCCGGCGTTCGTGCCGATCGCGAAGGCGTGCAGGAACACCTCGGAATGGGCCAGCGCCAGCCGCCGGGGGTGGCTCGGCGCGCCGACGGTCAGGTTGGCGTGGCTCGCGCCCACCCCCTTGGGGCGGCCGGTCGTCCCCGAGGTGTAGAGGATCTGCGCCAGGTCGGCCGGGCGGACCCTGGGCAGGTCCACCCCGTCGCCCTGCGCGGCGCGCAGCTCGGCCACGGTCCACACCGGCAGGCCGGCCGGTGCCGGTACGGCGGTGTCACCGCCGTGCACCAGCGCGCCCGCCGCGCAGTGGGTGAGCGCGTGGTCGAGCTGCCCGGCGGCCAGCCGGTCCGACAGCGGCACCGCCACCGCACCGGCCCGCAGCACCCCGCAGTACGCGACCGCGTACTCCGTCCAGTCCCGGGGGCCGAAGAGCAGCCCGACCCGGTCGCCGGGGCGGATCCCCCGGAGCAGCAGTGACCGGGCCACGGCGGTCGCGCCGGCCTCCCACTCGGCGAAGGTCAGCGCGGCGACCCCGTGGACCTCGACCGCCACCCGCTCGGGGTGTACGCCGCAGCGCCAGGTCAGCAGCTCGGGTACGGTCCGGGCGGCCGGCGGCGGTGGGCGGCGGACGGTCGCCGTGGTGGTCGTGGTCATGTCAGGCCGCCTTCCGTCCCGGTACCTCGCCCGTCGCGGTGCCGGCGGCCGACGGGCTCACCACGCCGGCACGGGCCTGCCGGGCCTCGATACCGATCAGGTCGTCCGGCGGGGCGTCGGGCACCTCGTCGTCGAACCGGGCCAGGGCCGGTGTGCGCAGGGACACCAGCGCGGTGAGCGCGATGCCCCCGGCGAAGACCAGGTAGAGCAGGGCGATGCCCCGACCCGGCCCGACCCCGATCACCGCGCCGACGCTGCCGGCCAGCGCGCCGCCGGGCATCAGCGTCGGTTCCAGGGCCTGCGAGGCGAACGGGGCGATCACCCCCCAGCCCAGCGGCATGGTCGACCAGGCCACCATCTGGTTGAGGGCGAACACCCGGCCGTGGAACCGGGGCGGCACCTTGGTCTGGATGATCGTGTTGTAGACGCCGTTGACGATGCCGAGCGCGAGGTACATGCCGAACGCGCCGGCCCCGACCACGACCAGGCTGGGCCGCAGCCCGGTGACCAGGCAGGCCACCGCGATGCCGAGGGTGCCCAGCAGCACCGCCCGCATCCGCCGCCGACGGGGGCCGCCCCAGACGAGCATCACCAGGCCGCCGACCGCGGCCCCCGCCCCGCCGGCCAGGGCCACCTGGGCCACCTCGGCCAGCTCGGCGAAGCCGAGCACCAGCGGGGAGAGCAGGTAGAGCACCGGGAACAGGAACAGGTTCAGGGCGGCGAAGAAGACCAGCATGGAACGGAACTCGCGACGACGTACCGAGTAGCGCAGCCCGCCGAGGATCTCCTCGCCCATGCCCTCCCGCCGTTGCAGCGCCAGCGTCCGGGGGAACCGGATGAGCAGCAGCACCCCGATCGCGAACCCGTACGACACGACGTCGATGACCAGGATGCCGGCGAGGCCGACCGCGTCCAGCAGGGCCACCGCGATCAGCGGTACCAGGAACTGGGTGATGCCGGTGGCCGTCTGGGCCAGTCCGTTGGCGTGGCCGAGGAAGCGTTTCGGTACCAGCTGCGGCACGGCGGAGACGAAGGCCAGCCGTTGGAACGCCAGGGCCACCGACAGCCAGCCCACCAGCACGTAGAAGTGCCAGACCTGGATGCGGTCGGTGAGCACCAGCGTGGCCAGGACGGCGTTCGCCGTGCCGGCGGCGGTGCCGGCCAGCAGCAGCACCCGTCGTCGGCTGGTGCGGTCGATCAGCGCGCCGGCGATCGGGGAGACCAGCAGGCCGGGCACCAGTCCGAGCACCGCGAAGAGCGCGAACCGGGCCAGCGATCCGGTCTCCAGGTAGATCCAGAGCGGAATGGCGAAGTTGGTCAGCGCGGTCCCCGTGCTGGACACGATCTGACCGGCCGCGACCAGGCCGAACCGGGCCATGCTCGGCTGCGGCGCCCGGTCGGCGGTCCGGCGGCGGCCGGGCCGCGCCGGCCGGTCCGGCGGTCCGACCGCCGCGGCGGCCGGGGCCGGGGTGGGAGCCGGGGCGAGGGCCGCAGCCGGTTCGGGACCGCGGAGGGAGACGGCGGCCAGCGTCCACGGCGGATCCGACCCGTCCGGGCTGCCCGGCCCGGTCGGACCCGCCGGTGCCGACCCGTCGGGCGGGTCGGCGAGCCGGTGGTGCACACCGGTGACGATCTCGGCCAACTCCTCGGCCCGGTACTTGAGGAAGTAGTGCCCGCCCTCGTCGATCACGGCCAGCGCGGTCCGGTCGCTGAGGAAGTGCCACTCCCGGAACCGTTCCTCGTGGTACTCGGTGCCCCGGTCCCGGTCGCCGACCACCGAGATGACCGGTGCCCGCAGCGGGGTCACCCGTCGGTGCGTCAGGTCGGTGAAGTACTCCTCCGACACCCGGGCGTCGTGGCGCATCGCCCGGATCAGGAAGGCCGCCTCGTCCGGGTCCAACGCGCCGATCGACGTGCCCTGCGCCTGCAACCAGGTGCGGTAGATCCGGTCGCTGCGGATCCGCTCGGACAGGCGGAGCCGCAGCAGCGGCCCGAGCAGCCCGCCCACCGGCCGGGCGAACGGGAACACCGCGCCGAGGTAGACCGCGGTCAGCTCGCGGTCCGCCGCCTCCAGCCGTCGGGCCACCTCGACCGCGAGCGCCCCGCCCGGACCGCAGTGGCCGTAGATGACCAGCGGGCCGTCCACCCGGGCGAGGATCTCCGCCACCACGTCCCCGGCGACCTCCTCGATCGGGGCCGGATCGTCGGCCAGCCCGATGTCGTGTCCGGGCATGGAGACCGACAGCAGCCGGTACCCGGGCGGCAGGGCGTCCGCGAGTGGCTGGTACACCACCGCGCTGCCGCCGCCGTACGGGACGCAGACCAGGGTGGCGACCCGTTCGGCGACCGGCACCGGCGCAGTCAGCTCGTGCAGCAGTCCGGCCGGCTCGGTGTCGGTCGCCGCGACCCGGGCGGCGAGTTCCCGGACCGTCCGGTGGCGGAACAGGTCCATCACGCTCACCCGGGGCGCGTCGCCGTCGGCGGCCGGCAGCTCCCGGCGTAGCCGGGCCACCACCCGGGTGGCCAGCAGCGAGTGCCCGCCGAGGTCGAAGAAGTCGTCGGTGGCACCCACCTCCGCCAGGCCGAGCACCTCCCGCCAGATCCCGGCGACCAGGTTCTCCACCGGGCCGACCGGGGTGACCCGTTCGCCGCTCGGCGTCTCGGCGGCCGGCTCGGGCAGTGCCCGGCGGTCCACCTTGCCGTGCTCCTGCAACGGCAGCTTCGCCAACCAGACGAACCGCTGCGGCACCATGTGGTCCGGCAGCCGGTCGGCGAGCGTCCGACGCAGGTCGGCGGCCTCCGGCGGGTCCGCACCGGGCACCGGCTCCAGGTAGGCCACCAGCCGGTCGTCGCGCAGCACCACCACCGCCTGACGCACCGGCGGGCAGTCGCGCAGCACGGCCTCCACCTCGCCCAGCTCCACCCGGTAGCCCCGGATCTTGACCTGGTGGTCGGTGCGACCGAGGAACACCAGCTGACCGTCGGCCCGCCACCGGCCGAGGTCACCGGTGCGGTAGAGACGGGCACCGGGCGGCCCGTACGGGTCGGGCACGAACCGTTCGGCGGTCAGCCCGGGACGGTTGAGGTAGCCCCGGGCGAGCCGGTCCCCGCCGAGGTGGATCTCGCCGGGCACCCCGATCGGCACCGGACGCATCCGGTCGTCGAGCACGTGCACCCGGGCGTACGGCAGCGGCCGGCCGGTCGGTACCGCGCCGCCGCCGGTCCCGCCGCCGGTCACCTCGTGGGTGGCGACGCCGACCGTCGCCTCGGTCGGTCCGTAGTGGTTGAACACCCGGGCCGGCCCGGCCGCCGCGAGCGGGGCGATCCGCTCCAGGTCGGAGGCCTCGCCGCCGAGGACCAGCGCTCGGGCCGGCAGCAGTTCCGCCGGTTCGGCGTCGGCGGTCAGCGCCGCCAGGTGCGACGGGGTGATCTTCAGGTAGTCGATCCGGTGGGTCCGGAGCTGCTCGGCGAGTTCCGCGCCGGTACCCCGGCGGGGGAGCAGGTGCACCACCCCGCCGGTGGCCAGGGCCAGCCAGAAGACGGTGACGCTGAAGTCGAACGACATCGACTGGAGCAGCCCGTACCGGCCGGCCGGCACGACGTCGAACCGGTCGGCCACCCCGTCCAGGTAGCGCAGCACCTGCCGGTGGGCCACCGCCACACCCTTCGGCGTGCCGGTGGAGCCGGAGGTGTAGATGACGTAGGCCAGGCTGCTGCCGTGGGCGGCCGGGTCGGGCGCGGTCCCCGGGCAGCCGGCCACCTCGTCGGCGATCTCGTCGAGGCAGGTCGGGACCGCCGGGGCCGGAGCCGCCGGGTCGGTGGGGGTGAGCCGGTCGCCCAGCTCGGCGCTGGTCAGCACCACCGTCGGCCGGGCGTCGGCGAGCATCGCGGCCAGCCGGTTCGGCGGCTGCTCCGGATCCAGCGGCAGGTAGGCCCCGCCGGCCCGCAGCACGCCGAGCAAGGTCACGGCCAACTCCACCGACTGCTCCATGAGCACGCCGACCAGCGCGTCCGGGCCGACACCCCGGGAACGCAGCCAGTGCGCCAGCTGGTTGGCCCGCCGGTCCAGGTCCCGGTAGGTCACCGCGTCCGGGCCGCAGACCACGGCCGGGGCGTCCGGGGTGGCCGTGACGTGCGGGGTCACCAGGTCGGCCAGGACGGTGGCGGGGCCGGTAACCCCGACGGCGGGCTCCGCTGGCGCGTCCGGCGCGGTGAACGCCCGTACCCGGTCCCGCTCCCCGCTCTCCAGCAGGTCCAGGTCGACGACGGGCAGGTCCGGGCGGGCCACCGCCGCGCGGAGCAGGGTGGTGAACCGCCCGGTCAGCCGGTCGACGGTGGCCGCGTCGAACAGGTCGGTGTTGTAGACGAACATCCCGCGCAGGCCGTCGCCGACCTCACCGAGGTACAGCGACAGGTCGAACCGGGCGGCGTCACCGTCGGCACCGAAGCTCTCGACGACCAGCCCGTCCGGCCACCGGCTCCCGCTGCCCCGGTCGTAGTTCTGCAGGGTGAACAGCACCTGGAACACCGGCGACCGGCTCACGTCCCGGGTCACGTTGAGCTCCTTGACCAGGCGCTCGAACGGCACCTCCTGGCGCGCCAGCGCCTTGACCACCCCGGTGCGGGTCCGGCGCAGCAGCGTCGCGAAGCTCGGTTCCCCGCCGGGGGAGTCGGCGGTGGCAGCGCCGGGGGAGAGGTCGGCCCGCATCGCGAGGGTGTTGACGAAGAGCCCGATCAGGTTCTCCAGTTCGGGCACCACCCGGCCGGCGACCGGCGAGCCGATGGCGAAGTCCCGCTGCCCGCTGTGCCGGAACAGCAGCGCCTGAAGGCCGGTGAGCAGCGTCATGTAGAGGGTGGCCCGGTGGCTGCGGGCCAGCTGGCGCAGCCCGGCGGTGAGGTCGGCGTCGATCCGGAAGCGGTGGGTGGCACCGGCGTACGTCTGCACGGCCGGGCGGGGCCGGTCGGTGGGCAGTTCCAACGCCGGCACCCCGGCCAGCGCCCCGGTCCACCAGGCCAGCTCCGTCCCGGCGGCGTCCGGCCCGTCGACGCGCTGCCGCTGCCAGGCCGCGTAGTCGACGTACGGGACGGTCGGCGGCGGGGGCACCGGACCGCCCTCGCGCAGCGCGCGGTAGAGCGTGGCGATCTCGGTGAGCAGCAGGTCCAGCGACCAGCCGTCGCTGACGATGTGGTGCATGGCCAGGTGCAGCACGTGGTCGTCGTCGCCGAGCCGGATCACCAGCGCCCGCAGCAGGGGAGCGGTGGCCAGGTCGAACGGGGTACGCGCGCTCTGGGCGACCAGGGCGCGCGCCGTCGCCTCGTCCACCACGTCGGTGACGGTGACCGGCACCTGCACGGCGGGTACCACCTCGACCACCGGTTCGCCGAGCCCGTTCTCGGTGAACCGCATCCGCAGACTGTCGTGCCGCCCGGCGGTGGCGTCGATGGCGGCGGTGAGCAGATCCGGATCGAGGGGACCGGTCAACCGCAGCGTCGCGTAGACGAGGTAACCCGCCGTGCCGGGCGTGAGCTGTTCGGTGAACCAGATTCGTTCCTGCCCGAACGACAGCGACGGTCCCGCCCCGGTGCTGTTGGGAATCCTATTCGAGGAGGATCGGACAACCCGGGCCGGAAGGTCTACATTGGTCACGGGCGCGGCCTTACGTCGATGGTGGGCGAGGCAAGCAGTGTGGCGAATGCAAACGACGCATGTAATCACCTGAACGGCGCACCGACGGACGCCTGTCCGGCGCGGGAGAGCGCCTTTCCGGTGCACTGTGGAAAACCCGAACGAGCGATCCGTACGGCGGCACGTCGTCTTACCGTCAGGAATGCGATTCGCGGATGCCGTGGTGCCGGCCGAGTGGGCCACCGAGACGTTGGTCCTGGCCGAGTTCGGTGGCGGGCGCACCGAGACCGCCCCGACGACCTGGGCGCAGGGGGTGATGTTCCGGGCCGCCGCGCGGTCCGGTGCGAACCACCGGTTCCTGAACCTGCGCCGCACCGTGCCGGTGTCCGGGCGGGTCCGCGCCGACCTGGCCGGCGTGACCCGCGCACTCGGCACCCTGGTCAGCCGGCACGGGTCGTTGCGGACCCGGGTCCGCCTGGTCGACGGCGAGTGGCAGCAGGAGAGCGCGGCGGCCGGCCAACTGCCCCTGCTGGTGGTCCCGGGCGAGGCGGACGGCACGGCGGCCGCGCGGGCGGTGGCGGCCCGGCTCGCCGACGTCGCGTTCGACCACGCGGCGGAGTGGCCGCTGCGGGTCGCCCTGGTCACCGTCGACGACCGGGTACGCCAGATCGTGATCGTGTTCAGCCACTCCACCGTCGATGCCTACGCGGTCGAGGTGATCCTGCGGGACCTGCGCCTGATCCTGCTGCGCGGGCAGATCGCCACGCCGCCCGGTCCGCAGTCGGTGCAGGTGGCCCGGGGCCAGCACGGGCCGGACCAGGAACGCTCCGCCCGCGCGGTGGAGCACTGGGCACGCGGCCTCGCCCGGCTGCCGGCCACCACCCTGACCCCGACGGGGGCGGAACTGACCCCGCGACTGCGCCGGGGGACGCTGGTCTCCCCGGCCGTCGACCGGGCGGCCCGGCTGCTCGCCGCCCGGCACCGGGTCAGCGCCTCCGCGGTGCTGCTGGCCGCCACCACCGCGTTGGCGGCCGGTGGTGCGGGGACGTCGGTGTGCGGTCTGTTCACGATGGCGCACAACCGATTCCGTGCCGAGTACACCGACGCGGTGGCGAATCTCGGGCAGATCGGAATGTGCGTGGTGGACCTGACGGATCGGCCCGGATTCACCGAGTTGCTGCCCCGCGTCTGGCGGGCCGTACTCGAGGCGTACCGGCACGCCTATTACGATCCGCTGGGGCTGCGGAAGCGTCTCCTGGCGGACGGCCACGATCCGGACAGCGTCTTCCTGCCGTACTACTATTTCAACGACGTCCGGCTGGCCGGCGGGGGTGTCGACACCACCCCGTCGGTGACCGAGAGTGACCTCCGCGCCACGCTGGCGGAGAGCACCTTCGACTGGGTCGACGGCCTGGAGCGGGCGGCCTGGCACCGGCTGACCCACGTCGTCGACGAGCCGGGGGCGACGGGCGTCACGGTCAGCGTCGACACCCGGTTCGTGTCCGTCGAGTCGGTCGAGCCGTTCCTGCGCGACCTGGAGGAACTGCTGGTCACCGCAGCTTTCCGGGAGGTGCCCTGGCCCTGGGTGCCCTCCTCGCGTGTCCTGCCCCGCCGGTCGGCGGGATAACCTGGGTGGTGCCCACTTCCCCGTCCACGGACCAGATCGCCGCGTCCACCGAGGCGGTGGCGTACGCGGACTTCCACGGCGGCCGGGCCGCCACCGGGCCGTTGACCTGGGGGCAACGGGCGATGTGGCGGGCGGTGGTGGAGTTCGAGTCCGCCCGGCACAGCTTCCTCAACCTGCGCCGTACCCTCGCCGTGTCCCCACGGGCCACGGTGGACCCGCCCCGGGCGCTACGCGCGCTCGCCGCGCTGGTCGGCCGGCACGAGTCGCTGCGGACCCGGGTCCGCCCCCGTGACGGCGAGCTGCACCAGGTGGCTGCCGCCGAGGGGCGGTTGCCGGTGCTGGTGCACACCGTGCCGGCGGCCGGGGCCGACCCGGACGGACAGCGGGCGGCCGGGGCGCTCGCCGCGCGGCTGGGTGACCCCCGGTTCGACCATGCCGCCGAGTGGCCGCTGCGGGTCGCCCTGGTGGTGGTCGCCGGGTTGGTCCGACAGGTCGTCGTGGTCTTCAGCCACTCCACCGTCGACTTCCACGCCACCGAGACGGTGCTGCGGGACCTGCGGATGTTGCTGCTGCGCGGGACGGCACCCAACCCGCCGGGCCTCCAGTCGCTGGACGTCGCCGAACGCGAACGACAGGTCGAACGGCGGCGCTCGGACCGGGCGGTGGCGTACTGGCTGCGGCAGTTCCCCACGCTCGGGGCGGGCACCTTCGCCGAGCCGGCGGGGCCCGGACTGACCCCGCGCTACCGGCGGGGCACGCTGACCTCGCCGGCGATCCACCATGCGGCCCGGTTGCTCGCCGCCCGGCACCGGGTGAGCAGCTCCACCGTCCTGCTCGCCGCCACCGCCGCCGCGCTCCGGCCCGGGAGCGGACCAGCGGTCTGCGGCATCTTCACCATGGCCAACAACCGCTTCCAACCCGACTACGACACCGCGATCAGCAAGCTGAACCAGATCGGCCTCTGCCGGGTCGACCTCACCGGCCGGCCGGGCTTCGCCGAGATGCTGCGCCGGGCCCGACAGGCCTCGTTGGACGGGTACCGGCACGCCTACTACGACCCGCTCGCGCTCGCCGGGGCCTTCGCCGACCACGGCTACGACTACGGCACCGCGCTCGCGCCGTTCTGCTACCTCAACGACATCCGCCTGCCCCACGACGTGCCGCCCGCTCCGGCCGGACCGGACGAGCCGGCCCTGCGGACCGCCGGCTCCTTCCGCTGGCTGGAGGAACTGGACCGGTTCGCCTGGCGCTGCCGGATCCAGGTGGTCGACGCGCCCGGCGCGGTGGAACTGGCGGTCACCGCGGACACCGTGCACCTGCCGCCGGAGCGGGCGGAGCGGCTGCTGCGGAGCATCGAGGAGCTGCTGGTCGACGCGGCTCTCGTCCGCGCCCCCTGACCGTCGGGCTCCCGGTGGGTACCGACGTGCCCGACCGCCGGCCCGGTGCGTACCGACATGCCCGGCCGCCGGCCCGGTGCGTACCGACATGCCCGGCCGCCGGCCCGGTGCGTACCGACATGCCCGACCGCCGGCCCGGTGCGTACCGACATGCCCGACCGCCGGCCCGGTGAGTACCGCCGTGCCGGCCGTCGCGCGTTGACCGGCCCGCGTCGGCCGACTACCGTCGACACGTTGCGTAGTTGATCAAACACGCTACGGTGGATTCTCCCCGTGCCGCCGCAACGGAGACCAGTCGTGGCGTCGACGTTCCGCCCGCCGCCGCGTGACCGGCCCCCGGGGCGACGACGGCCGTCCCCGTCACGGGCCAGACAAGGAGCAGCAGCGCATGAGCACCCCCGGGAAGCCCGCCGGTGGTCCCGCCGTCCGGCTCCGGCTCCCGGCCCACGGATCCGGTGACCCGGAGCCGACCCGGTCCGGCGGGGCGGGCCGGGGCACCCGGCGCCGGTCGCCGCTGCCGGCGTTGGCGCTGGGGGCGTTCGCCGTCGGCACCGACAGTCTCATCATCAGTGGCCTGCTGGACCGGGTCGCCGCCGACCTGGCCGTCTCCCCGGCCTCCGCCGGCCAGTTGATCAGCGTCTTCGCGCTCCTCTACGCGGTGGGCGCACCGGTCCTGGCGACGCTCACCTCGCGGGGCGACCGGAAGCGGTTGTTGCTGGTGGCCCTGGCGATCCTCGTCCTGGCCAACGTGCTCGGGGCCCTCGCGCCGGACTACCGGGTGCTGATGGCCTCGCGGGTGCTGGCGGCCGTCGGATCGGCGCTGTACCTGCCCTGCGCCCTGGCGGTCGCGGTGGCGGTCGCCCCCGTTCACCGTCGGGGACGCGCCATCGCGTTGGTGGCCGGTGGCCTCTCCGCCGCCACCGCGCTGGGCGTACCGCTCGGCACCCTGGTCGGGGCGGTCGGCGACTGGCGGCTGACCCTGGTCCTGGTGGCCGTCCTGGCCGCCCTGGCGACGACCGTGCTGGCCCTGGTCATGCCCAGGGTCGAGACTCCGGCCGTGGTGACCGTGCGGCAGCGACTCGCGGCGGCGGCCCAGCCGGGGGTGCTGGTCGCCCTGCTGTCCTACCTGCTGGTGATGGCGGGCGAGTTCACGATCTTCATCTTCGTCGCGCCGGTCGCGATGGAGATCACCGGGGTCGGCACCGCGGGGGTCGGGGTCTTCCTGTTGGTGTGGGGCGTCGCCGCGGTGCTGGGCAGCGCTGTCGGTGGTCGTGCCGCGGACGCGTTCGGCGGAACCCGCGCCTACGCCATCCTGGTGGCCGTGCTCTGCGCCGGCCTGGTCGCCCTCACCCTGCTCGCCCTCTT
The DNA here is from genome assembly GCF_040639195.1 of Micromonospora sp. NPDC023956. NCBI lineage: Bacteria > Bacillati > Actinomycetota > Actinomycetes > Micromonosporales > Micromonosporaceae > Micromonospora > Micromonospora sp. NPDC023956. The sequence continues at coordinate 363,126 of NZ_JBEZZN010000001.1, read as the reverse complement.
CACACCCCGCGACTCCCGGGTCGCCGTCGGCCTCCTCGCGGTGCTGCTGGCGATCATCAGCATGTCCGCCTGGGGGGTCTCCCCGGCGCAGAACCACCGGATCGCGAGCCTGGACCTCCCGGAGCCCACCGTCGCGATGTCGCTCAACGGGTCGTTCTCCTACCTGGGCCTGTCGCTCGGAGGGGTGGCGGGCGGTCTGGCGATGGAACACGGTTCGGTCGTCGCGCTCGCCCTCACCGGCGTCGGAGCGGAGGTGCTGGCCCTCGCCCTGCTGGCCGGCTCGGTGGTCCTGCTGCGCCCGGCCCGACGGGGCTGGGCGGCCCGCGACCGGCGGATCGGCCCGACCGGCGGGCGGTGACCGGCACCGGCCCCCGGGCCCGACGGGTCCGGGCCGACCGCCCGGACCCGTCCGGCCGGACCGGTCAACCGTTCGTGGCCATGAACGCCTGGAGGGGTTGCGGCACCATGCCGAACCGCATCTTGAACGCCGGGTTGCGCCGCCCGCCCTCCAGGATCGGCACGCCGACGCGGAACCCGAGCTGGATGATCGCGGCCATCAGGACGTAGTACGGGCTGAAGGAGAGGGCCGGGTCCCGGTTGTACCCGCCGGCCCAGGCATGGATCTTGCGGGTCTCGATGAAGACGACGGCCTTGGCGATCAGGTCGCCGCCCAGCGTCACCTCGATGATCCGGGCGCCCTTCTGGGTGTACTGGAGGAAGGCCGCGATCCGCTCGGCGCTGTAGTACCCGGCCGACCCGACCCGGGCCATCAGCTCCTCGAAGATGCGCAGGCTCTCCGGATCCTCGTGCCGGGTCGGTGCCCGTTCGACGATCTTCACCCCGGCGTCGTCCGCGCGTCGGAGCTGCCGGCGGTACTCGCCGCGGTCCTTGAGCTTCAGGGTGGCGAGGTACCCGTCCCAGTCGCCCATGCCCGCGAGGTCCATCCAGTACCGGGTGTCGAGGTCGATCCCGGTGAGGCCGGCCCCGGCGAGGGCGCGGGCGGCCGGCGAGTCGGTCGGGACGTTGATGAACCCGAACCGGCGCAGTCCGGCGGCGGCGGCGACCTCGCGCAGCGCGCCGACGACCGCCTCGGCCACCGCGGGGGTCTGCACGACGCTGGCCAGCTGCGTGTCGGAGCAGTGCCAGACGTGGCTGAGCAGGGCGAGTTCGCCGTCGGCCAGGCCGAGTGCCCGAAGTGGATCGCCCTGGACGTAGCCCGGGGTCAGCGCCAGCAGGGTGCCGTCGGCGTCGTAGGTCTCCACGTAGTAGACGTCCCGCACCGGCTGGATCGGCTCCCGCTCGTAGGCCCGGAGGAACTCGTGGCCGTAGTAGAACTCGGAGGCACCGGCGGCGAGCGCCAGGTCGGTGGTCTGCGGGCTCAGCTCCTCGACGCTGCGGACGACCCGGGTGCGGTAGCCGCTAGTAGATCGCGAAGTACTCACGTTGCTCCCACTCTGAGACGGTGTCGCCGGCGACCGGACCGGTGGAGTCGAGCCAGGCGTGGTAGCGCCGCAGCTCGCTGCTCTTGAGCCGGAAGAGGCAGTCGGCAAGGGCGTCGCCGAGCACGTCCCGGTAGTGGGCGCTCTTGCGGAACGCCTCCAACGCCTCACCGAGCGTACGCGGCAGGGCGGGCGCGGCGACCGAATGGGGGTCGGTCGCGGCGGCACCCGGCACGAGTTCGGCATCGATGCCGGCCAGGCCCGCGCTGACCTGCGCGGCGATGTAGAGGTACGGGTTGGCGCAGGGTTCGCCGATGCGGTTCTCGACGTGCGTGTCGGGCAGCCCGTCGCCGCCGAGCACCCGAAGGAACGCACCCCGGTTCTCCACCGACCAGACCACCCGGTCGGGGGAGAGGGAGAACTCCTCGCCCATCCGGCGGTACCCGTTCACCGTCGGCACGCCGAGGAGTGTGCCGCCGGCGGCGTGGTGCAGCAGCCCGGCCAGGTAGCGTTCGCCGAGGTCGGACAGGAGCCGGCCGGGGGCGGCGAAGGCGTTCTCCCCGGTGGACCGCTGGATCAGGGACTGGTGCAGGTGCCAGCCGCTGGGGTCGAAGCGCGGCAACCCGGGCAGGGCCATGAACGAGGCGTGGTATCCCTGCCGCGCCACGACCTGTTTGGTGACGCTGCGGAAGAGCAGCATCGCGTCTGCGGCGGCGAGACCCTCCAACGGGCTGAAGGTGAACTCGAGCTGGCCGGGACCGGATTCGTGCTCCATGGTGCGCAGCGGCAGGCCCAGCTCGACGAGGGTCCGCGCCAGCGGCTCCAGCACCGGGGAGAGGGCGTCGGTGAACAGGTCCAGGTTGAACTGGTAGCCGCCGTTGACCGGTTCGACCCTCGGTGCCTCGCCCTGGTGCCCGAAGCCGCCGACCTGGGCGCCCGGGTCCCCGCCGGCGTGCCGGGTCAGGTACCACTCCACCTCCAGACCGATGACCGCCTCCAGGTCACGCCCGGCCAGCCGGGCGCAGAGCCGGCGTAGCGCGGCCCGGCTGGACAGCGGGTGCGGGACGCCGTCGCGGAGGTACTCGTCGCCGATCACCCAGCCGACCCGGGAGCCGGTGTACGGCAGGACGCGGAACGTCTCCGGATCCGGCACCACGATGAAGTCGCCGGCACCGGTCAGCTCGGGGATGCCCAGGCCGCCGCCGGAACTGAAGAAGTCGACGGCGACCGCGTGTCCGGTGTCGAAGACGAACGGTCCGGGGCTGTAGTCCATGCCGTTGCGCAGCACCGAGCGGAAGGCGGTCGCGGTCAGGGTCTTGGAGCGCGCGACCCCGTGCGGGTCACCGAAGACGACCCGGACGAGGTCCAGGTCGGGCAGGCGGCTCTCCACCTCGCGGGCGGCCTCCCGCTGGCGGTCGTCCCACACCTCGTGGCGGGCCACGAAGTCACGGCTGCCGGTGCAGCTGTCGACGAGGCGCCGGGGGTCGCGGGGGTCGGCAGGCGTCATCTCAGGTCCTGGCTTTCGGGTCGGGGCGGGACTCCCGTGGCGGGGAGGGCGGCTTCGAGGTCGTGGGCGGCACGCAGGACGACGCTGTCGCGGTGCCACGCGCCGACCAGTTGGAGCCCGACGGGCAGGCCGGTGGCACCGAACCCGACCGGGATCGAGACGGCCGGCTGGCCGGTCAGGTTGAAGGGGTGACAGGCGGGTGCCCAGGCGAGCCAGTCCAGCGGCGAGCCGTCGGCACCGTGGTCGGGGCGGATGGCGGCCCGGTCGAACGGCTCGACCGGCACGGTGGGCATGACCAGCAGGTCGTACCGGGACATGCAGGCGTGCAGCCGTTGCCGCAGGGCGGCGCGTTCCGCCTCGGCCCGCATCAGGTCGGCGGCGGTGAGTCGCCGGCCGTGCGCGACCACCGCGAGCCGGTCGGGGTCGGCGAGCGGATCCCGCTGTGCCGGCTGGCCGGCGGCCTCGGCGGCGGCGAGGACGGTGACGAGGGTGGGGTACGGGTCGTCGAAGGGCGCATCGATCGCTTCCACGACGTGCCCGAGCGCGGCCAGGGTGGCGACCGCCCGACCGCACCGGTCCAGGACGTCCGGTTGCGGGGTGAGCTGGCCGGGCCGGGCGATCCAGCCGATCCGCAGCACGTCCGGGGTGCTCCCGTGCGGCTCGCCGGGCAGGTCGAGCGAGTACGGGTCGGCCGGGTCGGGACCGGCCAGGACGTCGAGCAGGATGCCGGCGTCGGCCACGGACCGGGTGATCGGCCCGAGGTGGGAGAGTCGCTCCGGGCTCACCGGGGCGTAGGGGATCCGGCCGAAGGTGGGCTTGAACCCGACCACGCCGCAGAAGGAGGCGGGGATGCGGATCGAGCCGGCGCCGTCGGTGCCGGTCGCGGCGACCCCCAGCCCGGCGGCGACCGCGGCGGCGGCTCCGCCGCTGGATCCACCGGCGCTGCGCGCCACGTTCCACGGGTTGGCGGTGGGCGGGGCGAGCAGGTTCCGGGTTGCCGCGCTCCACCCGCCCTCCGACGTGTTGGTCTTGCCGATGAGCACCGCGCCGGCCCGGCGCAGCCGGGCCACCGCCGGGGCGTCCTCGTCGGGCACCCAGTCGCGCAGCGCCACCGCCCCACGGGTGGTCCGCAGCCCCCGGGTCGGGGTGAGGTCCTTGACCGAGACGGGCACGCCGAGCAGCGGTCTGCTCCGGAAGGCGGCGCCACCCTCCGTCCGGAGCGTCCGTTCGGCGGTCCGGGCCCGGTCGAGGGCGCCCTCGGCGTCGACGGTGAGGAACGCGCCCAGCCCGGGGTCGATCGCGGCCACCGCGTCGAGCGTGGCGCGGACGTACTCGGTGGGGGACAGCTCCTTCGTCGCGTACGACCGCCGCAACCCGACCAGGTCGAGCTGCCGGAGGCGGTCATCCATAGTGGGACCCGAACCAGCCGTTGTGGAAGTCGGCGACCGTCGGCTCGTAGCGGGTCATCGCCTGGTAGACCTGCTGGAGCAGGAGGGCCGAGGCGGCGGCGGAACGAAGCTCGGCGACGGTGAACGGTGGTTCGGCGACGCGCAGCAGCCGCAGGTCGTACAGGCCCGGCAGGCGTCGGCCGTCGAAGTCGACGCCGAACGGCACCCGGATCGCGTACCGCACGCCGAACTCGACGTGTCCGGCGTGGTGCTGGTCGGACCAGTCGGTGACGTCGGGCATGGTGGGGGCGAAGAACCAGTCCGAGCGTTTCGACTGTCCGGAGGACTCCACGCCGAGGGTGTGCGGCAGGTAGTGCCAGGTGTTGTACCGCATCCGGGTGCTGTACGCCGACAGGCACCGCACGAGGGCGGCCCGGTGACCGTCGAAGCGGGCGGCGAACGCCGCCCGGGGGGTGACGCAGCAGTAGAAGTCCCGGGTGCGCAGGGCCAGCGGGTCGGCGTCGTCGGCGGGCTCGGCGCGCAGCGAGGCGAACGAGCGGGGCCCCCGGCTCATCGACACGTCGGCGTCGAACGCCTCGGCGGTGACGGTCAGGAAGGCGTGCAGGAACTCCTCGAAACCGCTGGAGAAGCCGGCCGGGGCGACGCCGGTGACCAGGTCGTCGGCCAGGCGTACGGCCGACGGGACGTGGTCGGCGAGCGCGCTGTCCGGCGTCGGCCGCCAACCGGTCCGCTCGGTGAGGAACGCGAGCACCCCGGCGGGCACGTCGGTCACGGCCAGGGGCACCGTGAACAGGTGTTCCCGCTTGTGCAGGTTGATGCCGTTGATCACCCGGTAGGCGACCGCGCCGGCGGCGAGTGACCGGTCGCGGGCGGCGGCGCAGGCGGCGGCGAGCCGCTCCAGCCAGGTGCCCAGGGGCGCGTCGCCCCGCTCGGGGGCGGGGGCGCCGTACGCGGCCAGCCGCTCGCGGAGGAACTGCTCCAGCTCCACCGGGTCCAGCTGGACGCCGTTGAACTCCTCGACCCGGACCGGTGGGCCGGAGGCGAGCAGCGCGCCGAGGCAGGCGACGAAGCAGGCGTCCTCCGGCTGCCACCGGTCCACCGCAGTGGCCGCCAGTTCGGTGAGGACACACCCGGGTTGTCCGAAGCTCAGGGACTTGCCGGGCAGGTTGCTCGATCGCCCGAGGTTGCGGTACACCCGTTCGCCGACGTAGATGAGGATCGGCGCCATGTGCGCGGCGACCGTCGCGATGTGCTCCAGCCGGGCGTGGATCCGTTCGGCGGGCTCGGCGGTGAGTCCGTCGTGCAGTTCCTGCCAGCGGCCGACCGTCTCCGTGGTGATCCGCTTGCGGCGCTCGACGAGGTCGGCCGGTTCGTCGGTCCACCGCAGGGTGCCGATGAGGTGCCCGTCGGCCGGGCCGGGGTCACCGGGAGCGGTGAACCGGGTCCGGCCGGTGTGGGTGAGCACCAGCGTCCAACCGCCGTCGGCCTCGGGGCCCAGACCGGGTTCGGAGTCGGCACTGATCAATTCCTGATACGTCAGGCGGTCGGCCGGGGTGAGCGCGCGACGGTTGACGGATTCGGGAAGCCGGCCGTCCAACGTCAGACAGACCCCGAGCGCTTCACGCGCCGAAGTGGACGCGCGCGCGGACGCCGCCGTCGTCTCCAACAGATGGGGGTAACCGTCCCGTTTCAGAGATATCAACAGTGCTCCCCTGTAAAGCACGTGGGCTACTTCATGATCGAATAGAAGTAGATGTGAATAGATCCCTTAACGGTGAGCAAGCCGAAGCTACCCGACCCGGTCGGGCGCTGCAACGCGTACAATTAGGATCAATTTGTGCCTATGGTTCTATGTCCGAAAAGGAAGTGCAGGCTTGACGTCGATCGTCGCCTCGTGGCATGGTCGATTGACCCAGGGTGATCTAATCCGTACCCAGAGTGGGTGAACTATCGGGGGACAGCCACATGAACAACGCGGAACACCCTGCATTCCCCGGAGCCGCGCAACCGGCCTCCCCGGCTCAGCTCGCCACCCTCTACCGGCTGTTCGGTGCCGACGGGAAAACCGGTCCCACGATTGACCCAGTCGGTTGGACGGTGATTTTCGTCGATCCTCGAACGTCCTCCGAGGGGCAATTAGAATGGCCGGACGCTGTGGCCACCGCCATCGAGAGAATGCGCCATTTCGGAGTGGCGGTCCGGGTCGTCGCCCATTCGGTGCCGCACGAATCCCTGCCCGGTCCGGTCCGGGCCGTGACCGTCGACGGGTCGGTGGCGGCCGAACCGCTCGTCGGCACGTACCTGCTCGGCGGCCCGCTGCACGGCTGGCACCTGCCCGCCTCCGACGACCCGCGAGGGCACGTCGACGCGGTCGTGGACCTCGTCGGGCGGACCCGGCTGCGGGCCTGGAACGCGTTGCTGCGTCCCGCCCCCACGCTGGAGAAACTGCACAAGCCCGGCTCGGACTCCACCGGCGTGGTGCAGTTCGACGTCGACGGACCGCTGGTGGCGAAGATCGGACCGCAGGCCGTCATCCGCTCCGAGGCGGCGTTCACCCGGGAGGCCAACGCCCGACTCACCGCGGCCGGGCTGCCCGCGCCCTTCCCCGAACTGCGCGCGGTCGAACTCCAGGGCCACCAGGCGGTGAGCATCATGGAGGCGGCCGAGCAGGTCGACGTCGGCGCCCTCTTCACGGACACGGCCCGGACCCGCCTCGCCCCGGACGCGCTGGCCCGGTTCGAACCCCACCTGGCCTGCCTCGCCCGGTGGTACCGGCTGACCGTCGACCCCAGCCGACCGCCCACCGTCGCGGACTACCTCTACCGGGAGCGGTTCGCGGCGCTGCGTGAGCACCCCGCGTTCCGGGTCACCCTCGCGGCCCGGCTGCCCGGCGCGGACCCGGACACCCTCTTCGCCGCACCGGTCCGCCTGCCCGACGGCTCCACCGTGCCCGGATACACCGCGGCGTCCCGCTGGCTCGACGAGGTGGCCACCTCGCTGCTGCCCTCCTGGGGCAGCGTCGTGCACGGCGACATCTACATGAGCAACATGCTCCACCGCGCGGACGGCAGCCCGGTCTTCATCGACCCACGCACCCTCTGGGACGGCCGGGACCGGGTCGACCCCGGTTACGGCGACCCGGTCTTCGACCTGGCCACCCTGCTGCACGGCGTGCTGCCGATGGCCGCGGTGCTGGAGGCGGTCGTCGCCGGCCGCAGCGCGGAGCTGCTCGACGTCGCCACGGTCGACCCGACCGCCGGGGTGCTCGACCTCTCCTCGCTGACCCTGCCGATGGAGTTCTCCGACGAGGTGCGGGCCCTGGAACGGCGGATGCTCGAGATCCCGCCGGTCACCGAGCCCGAACCGGTGGTGCGGGCCCGTCTCTACGTCGGCGCGGCCAACTCCCTCGCCGGCTGGCTGAAGTACGACCGGTCCCTGCGCACCACCGAATCCTGGCTCGCCACCTACGCCTTCATCGTCTGGTACCTCGACCAGGCGAAGTCGGTCCTGGAATCCGCTGATCTGGAGACGAGATCGTGACTGTCATCGACTACGACAAGCTCGCCAACGAGTACGCCCGGCACCGCCGCACGTACCCGGGACTGATCCGGCACCTCGTCGACCATGCCGGCATCACCGCCGACTCGACCGTCCTGGAGGTCGGCTGCGGCACGGCGAACCACATCAGCGCGGTGCAGCAGGAGACGGGGGCCCGGTCGCTGGGGCTGGAGCCGTCCGCCGAGATGCTGGCGGTGGCCCGTACCCAGCCGGCCACCCTGGAACTGCGGCAGGGGCGGGCCGAGGAACTCGACGTCCCACCCGGGACCCTCGACCTGGTCTTCTCGGTCGACGTGATCCACTTCGTGACCGACCTGGAGTCCTACTTCACCCGGGCGCTCGCCGCGCTCAAGCCGGGCGGCTACTTCTGCACGGTCACCGACTCGGAGTGGAACATCCGTAACCGGCTGCCGCTGTCCCGGTTCTTCCCGGCCGCGATCGAGGCGGAACTGGCCCGCTTCCACCCGGTCGGCACGCTGACCGACGCGATGGCGTTGGCCGGATTCGTCGAGCCGCACGAGGCGACGGTGGAGAGCACGTACCAGCTCACCGACCCGAAGCGGTTCGAGGAGAAGGCGTTCTCCTGCCTGCACCTGATCAGCGAGGAGGACTTCCGGGCCGGCATCACCGCGCTGCGCGCCGCCCTCGCCGAGGGCCCGGTGCCGGGCAACCTCCGCAGCACCGTCCTGTGGGCCCGGCGGCCACGGTGATCCCACGGTACGCACGGGCGGAGATGGCCCGGCTCTGGACCGACGAGGCGAGGTACGCCCTCTGGGTCCGGGTCGAACTACTGGCCTGCGAGGCGCACGCGGCCCTCGGCCTGATCACCGCCGACGAGCTGACCGAGATCCGCGCGGGTCGGGTGCCCACCCCGCACCGGGTCGCGGAGCTGGAACGCAGCCGGGACCACGAGATCCTCGCCTTCCTCGCCGCGTACACCGAGACCATCCCCGGACCGGCCGCCCGCTGGGTACACCACGGCATGACCAGCTACGACCTCGTCGACACGGCCCTCGGGTACACCCTGGCGACCGCCTGCGACCTGGTCACCGACGCCGCCCGGCGGCTGCGCGACACGCTGTGCCGACGGGCCCTGGAGCACTGGGACACCGTCTGCGTGGCCCGGACCCACGGCGTGCACGCCGAGCCGACCACCTTCGGGCACAAGCTCGCGGTGCACGCGCTCGCGGTGGACCGGGCGGTCACCCGGCTCACGGCGGCCCGCGACCTGGTCGCGGTCGGCACCATCTCCGGTCCGGTCGGCACCTACGCCCAGCTCGACCCGTTCGTCGAACGGTACGTCTGCGACCGGCTCGGCCTCGGGGTCGAGCCGGTACCCACCCAGGTCGTAGCCCGGGACCGGCACGCCGACCTGCTCGGTGCGATCGCGCTGCTCGGTGCGGTCGTCGAGCAGCTGGCGCTGGAGCTGCGCCTGCTGCAACGTACCGAGGTGCGTGAGGTGGAGGAACCGAAGACCGCCGCGTACCAGGGCTCCAGCGCGATGCCGCACAAGCGCAACCCCACCTCCAGCGAGCGGCTGTGCGGGCTGGCCCGGGTGCTGCGGGCCAATGCCGGCGCGGCGCTGGAGAACGTCGCGCTCTGGCACGAACGCGACCTCGCCCACTCCTCGGTGGAGCGGGTCGTCCTCCCGGACAGCTTCCAGGCGGTCCACTACCAGGTGACCAGCGCCACCGAGATCGTCGCAGGGCTGCGGGTCTTCCCGGAGCGGATGCGCCGCAACCTCGACGCCACCAACGGGCTGATCTACAGCTCCGTGGTCATGCTCGACCTGATCGCCGGGGGGATGGACCGCGAGGAGGCGTACCGGACCGTCCAGGCGGCGGCCACCCGGGCGTGGGAGGGTGACCGTCCGATGGCGGAGACGCTCCGGGAGCACGCCGTCGCGGTCTCCGACGACCAGTTCCGCCCGGAACGTTTCCTGAAGTCGAGCCCGATGCTCCGCGAACGCTTGGAGAAGATCATCAATGTGGAAGTGTGAAGTCGTCAACGGCCCGTCCCTCGACGTCGCCGAGGTGACCGCCCTGTACCGGGCCTCCGGCCTGGCCGAGCGTCGACCGGTGGCGGACGGCGAGCGGTTCGCCGACATGATCCGTAACGCCAACCTCGTCGTGGTGGCCCGGATCAACGAGAAGCTGGTCGGCATCGCCCGCAGCATCACCGACGGCGCCTACGTCACGTACCTCTCCGACATCGCGGTGGACCGGGAGTACCAACGGCGCGGCATCGGCGTCGACCTGATGCGGGTGACCCAGGAGGCCGCGCCCCGGGCGAAGCTGGTCCTGCTGTCGGCACCCGCCGCCGCCGAGTACTACCCGCACGTCGGGTTCACCCGGCATCCGTCGGCCTGGGTACGGGATCCGCTGTCGTGAGCGGGCCGTCGGTTCGTCCCGTCGTCGGAATCAGCACGTACGAGGAACACGCCACCTGGCGTGGCTGGCACCGGCGGGCCTCGCTGGTGCCCACCGACTTCGTCGGCGGGCTCGCCGAGGTGGGCGCCATCCCGGTGCTGCTGCCGCCGAGCGGCGGCGACGCGGAGGCCACCCGGGTGCTCGCCGGGGTCGACGGCGTGCTGCTGGTCGGCGGCGCGGACATCGACCCGGCGCTGTACGGCGGCCAGGTCGGCCCGCACACCGGCACCCTCGCCCCGGAACGGGACCGCTGGGAGTCGGCCCTGCTGCGGGTCGCCCTCGCGGCGAACCTGCCGGTCCTCGGGGTCTGCCGGGGCATGCAACTGCTCAACGTGGTGCGGGGCGGCTCGCTGACTCCGCATCTGCCGGCCCTGGTCGGCACGGACGACCACCAGCCGGCCGGGTCGGAGTTCGCGACCAACCGGATCCGGCTGCGCGCCGACGCCCTGCCCGGCTCGGTACTCGGCGCGGAGCAACTCGTCGCCTGCTACCACCACCAGTCGATCGACGCGCTCGGCGGTGGTCTCGTCGCGAGTGGCTGGACCGAGGACGGCACGGTCGAGACGATCAGCGACCCCGACCGCCGCTTCGTGGTGGGCGTGCAGTGGCACCCGGAGATCGATCCGGAACGGCGGCTGTTCCGCGCGTTCGTCGAGGCGGCGCGGGAGCGCCATCTCGACACCCCCACCCCCGCCGGTCCGCCGCACCCCGGCACCTCCGGCTCCGCCGCCCCGCCGCATCTCGCCGATCCCAGCCCGACAACCCCGCCGCGCACCGCCGACGACCGGGCCCGATCGGAGGGGAACTCCGCGTGGACACGCTGACCACCGCGTTACGGCAGACCGGTTTCGCCGACCGGGTGGACCGTCGCCGACGCCGGGCGCGCTCGGCGTACGAGCCGTTTCCCCCGGACGCCGGTCTGCCGGCCGCCCCGGACGACGCCGGAGACCGGCTCTTCCGGCTGCTGCACGACGGGACGCCGGCCGGGGACAGCCTCGACCCGAAGCTGGCCAAGGACCTCGTCGTGGGCGACTTCGCCGACGAGACCCTCGCCCCGGCCCGGTGGGAACTGACCGCCTACCGGGGGCTGCTGGCGGCCCGCGACCGGGCGGGCCAACCGGGCGGCGGCACCGTCTACCTCGGCGAGGACTCGCTGCGGTTCGTGGCCACGATCCTGGACGCCGCCCCGCACGGGCGCGCCCTGGACGTCGGCTCCGGCTCCGGCATCACCGGCTGCGCGCTCGCCCGGACCGCCGACCACGTCCTCTCCGTCGACCTGCTGGACGAGTGCCGGACCGCCACGACCCTGTCGGCCACCCTGAACGGCCTCGCCCACCGGGTCGACGCCGTCCGCGGCCGGTTCCAGGAGGTCGACCTCGCCGGGGTCCGGTTCAACTGCCTGGCGGCGAACCTGCCGTACGTGCCGACGCCCCCGGGCTTCGCCTACTCGCCGGCCGGCAACGGCGGCCCGGACGGGCTCGACGCCATCCGGGACCTGCTCGGCCGGGGCGTCGACCTGCTCGACCCGGACGACGGCATGCTGGTGATGCGGTTCCAGTGCCTCGGGCACGAGGGCGGGCCGCTCCTCCTCGACGACCTGCGCGGCTTCGCCGCCCGCACCGGCTACGACGTCGTCGTGGTCGCCGACGGACGGGTGCCGTACGAGGTGCGGGCCGCGCTCACCGCCACGCTCGCCACCGGGCTCAACCCCGACCGGAGCCCGGCCGAGCTGCTCGACCTCTCCCTGGCCCACCTGCGCGGATACCACCGCCCGTCCTATCTGGCCTGCGGACTGGTGGCCCGCTCCGGCGGCACCGGTCAGGTCGAGTTCGTCGACCTCTCCGCCCCGCCGGTGCTGGACGTCCCGCTGACCCCCACCGGTCCGGCCGCCGGGCTGCACGCGGCCCGGGAACAGGTCGTGGCCGGATACTGGTACGGCAGCCGGGACCTGCCCGACGGCTTCTGGGAACTCGCCGACGAGACGCACGTCGAGGCACCCGTGGCCCGCGTCGCGGGCCTCATCGAGGCGCTGGCCGACGGGGTCACCGTGCGCGACGCGGCGGAGCAGGTCTTCGCCGACCTCTTCGCCGTCGACCCACTGCGGGCCCGGTCGCTGCTGGTGACCACGGAACTGCTGGCCCACCAGCTGCTCGCCGCCGGTCTGCTGACCACCTGACCACCCGCACCGGACCCGGCCCGCCGGTGCCGCCGCCCGTGGCGGCCCCGACGGGCGACCCCGTCCACCGGCCCTGGGTCGGTCATCGGTCCCGGTCACCGCGCCTCGTCGGCCACCGGCTCCGGCAGGCGGGCGCTGACCCACAGGAACATACTGCCCTGCCCGACGACGACCAGGGCGTTGGTCAGCACGAGCGCGGTCCAGAGCCCGACGAGGCCGGCGGCCGAGGCGACCGGCAGCGCCGCCAGGGCGAGGAGGCCGTAGGCGACGGAGAAGACCAGGAAGCTCGGTGCCGTGCGCCGGAGTCCGGTCAGCCCGAACCCGAGGACCGCCTGCAACCCGTCGCCCAGGATGACCAACACCACGACCGGCACCAGTGCGGTGACGAGCGTCCGGACGCCGGGATCCTCGGTGAACAGGGGTAGGACCACCGGACGCACGATCACCAGCAGGGCGCACAGGGCGCCCACGACGACGGCGGCGACCAGCAGCGCGGCCCGTACACCGCGCCGCACGCCCGCGACGTCGCCCGCCGTGGCTCGGCTGCTGACCAGCGGGACGCCGGCCTGGCCGACCGCGACCGCCGCCGCGAAGATCAGGCCGACCAGCGAGACGGCGACACCGTGGGCCGCCGCGGCGGGCGTGCTGACCCGGGCGGCGGCGAAGGCGAGGACGCCGAGCACCCCGAACTTGACCAGGACGGTGCCCGCCATCGGGATGCCGACCGCCGCCAGCTCCCGCACCCGCCGCAGATCGGGTCGGACCCGCACCGGAGCCGTCGGCGGGGCGGTCACCGAGCCCGTCACCGGAGCCGTCGGCGAGCCCGCCACCGGGGTGCCGAGCACCGACCGCAGGCCGGACAGGTTCAGGACCGCGGCGGCCAGGCTGGCGACGAGCACCGCGCCGCCGGCACCGGCCAGACCGAACGCGGGCACCGGACCGAATCCGTTGACCAGCACCGACGACAGGACGGCGGCGCACGTCGCGGAGACCAGACCGGCCCGCACCACCGTCCTGGTACGCCCGAGCCCGACCAGACTGGACGAGGCCATCGCCCCGACCGAGCCCAGCAGCACGGATCCGGCCAGCAGGATCGGGAGCAGGCCGAGTGCGGCGACCGTCTCGGCCGGCACACCACCGACCCGGGCCAGCAGCGGTACCCCGGACACGGCGACGGCGCCCGGCACACCGACGGCGACCGCCAGCCACGTGCCGTCCCGGACCACCCGCCGTACGCCGTCGCGGTCGTCGGCGGCCGACGACACGAAGGGCAGCACACCGCGTACCGCGCCGGTCACCGCCGCCATCGTGGGCGCGTGTACCGCGCTGGCCAGGGCGAACGCGGCGAGCGCGGCCGTGTCGAAGCGGCCCAGCGTCGCGGTGACCACCATCGAGCCGACGGACGTGGCGATCATCGACAGGTACAGCGGAGCCGCCACCGCGACGATCCGCCACCCGTCGCCGTGTCCCGCCGTCCGTCGCCCGTTCAGAAAGCTCCTCCGTCGTCGGCCCTGATTGTCGTAGGTCCGCGCGTGGGACGCGAGTGTCGTGCCCGCGACCCGGCCCCGCCCTCCACCCGTCGACGGCGTCGTGGGCAGGGCTGCCCTGGACAGCTCCGGGCGGGCAGACCACGATTCAGGAGAACGGGACCGAGCACAATGGACGGGATACGACATGACCACGACGGTGGACGACAGCTGTTACGTGGGGCCGGACGAGGAGCCGGACCGCTACCGGTTGATCCGGCAGGTGGGCAGTGGCGGGGAGGCGACGCTCTGGCGGGCCGCGACCGTCGTCGCGGGTGGCTGGGAACCGGTCGCGGTCAAGGTGCTGCGTGACGGCCTCCAGCACGCGAGCACGGTGTGGCGGGCACGGTGGGCGGAGCAGGTCTCCGTGCTCCGGCTCATCCAACATCCCGGTGTGGTCGGCGTCCACGAGGGCTTCGAGGGCGCCCCGCTGCACCGGGCCGGTCAGGCCGTCGGCGACGGCGAGCGCAGCCTCTACCTGGTGATGAACTGGGTCGAGGGGCGAAACCTGGCCGAATGGGCGGCGTTGCACCGGGAACCCGCCGACTACTTCGTCGCGCTCCAGCATCTCGCCCAGATCGCGGACGTGCTCGTCTGGCTGCACAGCGGGCGGGCCACCTCCAAGCGGCCGATCATCCACGCCGACCTGACGCCGTCCAACGTGATCATCAACGACGACGGTCAGGCGGTCCTGGTCGACTTCGGCCTGTCCCGGGTCGCCCGGCAGGACGGACAGCCTGCTGAAGGCACCCGCGGCTACTGGGCTCCGGAGGTCGTCGCGGAGGGCAGCTACTCGCCCGCCTCCGACCGGTACTCGTTCGGAGCGCTCACTGCCTTCGTCCTCACCGGGGAACACCCCGCGCAGGAACCGGAGACCGTCCGGGCCCGGTTCGCCGACCTTCCGCTGGTCCGTAACACCCCGGGCCTGCTCGACCACCTGATGCAGATGTTCGATCCGGTCCCCGACCGGCGGCCGGCGCCCGACGAGTGGCTCCGGGCGCTGCGGGCACAGACCAGCACCACCGTCGGACGTCTGCAGCAGGGCATGGCGCCGCCGATGCCAGCCTCGCCGGCAACCGCGCGACCGACCGGCGGCGTCCGTCCGGTGCTGCGTCGCGTCCTCCGCTGGCCCGTCGCCGCCGGAGTGCTCGCCCTGGCCGGTGTCGTCGGGCTCCTGGCGGTCCTGCTGCCAAGCGACGAATCCGAGCGCCCGGACCGAACGGCCGGCGGCACCGCGCCGACGAGTGTGCCGACGGTCCGGCTCACCGAGATACCGGAGGTGCGCGGGATGACCGACCGGGACGCCACCGAACTGTTGCAGGCCGGTGGGCTCGTCGTGCGTACGGAGATCGTCCTCGACGACTCGAAACCGGACGGGACGGTGGTGGACACCGTGCCACCCGTCGGCCAGAAGGCGCCCGCCCTGGTACGGCTGGTCGTCGCCCGCAAACCCGTCGTGCACCAACTGTCCGGCCTGGAGGCGGCCGACGGCTCGACCGAACTCACTCCCGGCACCTTCCGCCTTGCCGGTCGGGACTACCCCGACAGCCTGGCGGCCGACTGCGGGTTCAGTGACTCCACCAGTGTCACCGAGTATTCCCTCGACGGCGGCTACCGCCGGTTCACCGCCACGGTCGGGATCACGGCCGACCCCGGCACGTCCGCACACGGCACGTTCCGCGCCAAGGTGGACGGCAAGCTGGTCGGCTCCTGGGTGGTGACCCGGGACCAGGTCGGCTCGGTGGACCTTGACCTGACCGGCGCCCGGACGCTGGTCCTCGAGTCGGTGGACAAGAGAGGCGTCCTCTACTGCGACGTGGGCCTGTTCGTGTGGGCTGACGCACGGCTGGTCCGCGAGCCGTGACGGGACAGGACCCACGGTCGGGCCTGCGATCGCAACACGGCGTGCTCATCCCGGTCGACACCGCCGGGGTGGTCCTCGGCCGAGGAGCGGACGGCCTGGACGACCCGATGGTCTCCGCGCGGCACCTGCGGGCCCAGGCCACTCCCGAGGGTCTGCTCGTCACCGACCTCGGCAGCACCAACGGCACCTGGCTGGCCGGCACCCGGATCACCACCGCCACCCTGCGCGACGGTGACGTCCTGCGGATCGGCCACACCCTGCTGCGCGCCGTCGTCGACGCCGCCGCACCACCCCCGCCACCCGCCACCGGCCCTGCGGCGCCGTCTCCCACCGCCCCGCCTCCCACCACCGCCCCGCCTCCCACCGCGCCGCCCGCCACCGCCCCGCCTCCGTCGGCCGTCGCCGGTCCCGCCACGAGCCTCGGCATCGTCGCCGAGTGGGAGGAGTTGCAGCGCCGGACACCCGGCAGGCGGGGCGCTGCCGCCGTACGGTGGCTGGCTGGCCGCACCGGACTGCCCTTCCACCGGGTGGACGCGATCCGGTTGGCCCGGAACCGGATCGCTCACGGCGGTGGTGCGCTCGCCGCCGCCGAGTCCGCCGCCGTCGTCGCGACCATCCGGCAGGTGTTCACCAGGCTGGACGAGGGGACGGCCGATGGCCGCTGACTCCGCCCGGGTCACCGTGGCCGGTACGGAACACACGGTCGCCGCCGGCGGCCGGCTCACCTTCGGCCGGGACCGCTCCTGCACGGTCGTCCTCGACAGCACGGACCGGGGTATCAGCCGGATCACCGGCTCGGTGGAGCAACACGGCGGCCTGTGGTGCGTGGTGAACCGCAGCCGGAAGCGGACCCTGCACGTGGTCCAGGACACCGGGGTGGCGACTCCGCTGCCGGTGAGCCACCCGGGTTGGCCGCCGAGCCGACACCTGGTCGACCAGCGTGGCGTCACCGTGCTCGTCACCGGCGAGCGGTGGACACATGCTCTCCAGGTGTGGGCCATGGCACCCGTGTCGAACCAGGACGTTCCCGCCGCCGACCTGGTCAGCACCGCCGCTCACGTCCCGCTGCTGGGTGGGACCCGCCGGGCCGCGCTCGTCGCCCTCGCGGCCGGCTACCTACGCCGCTACCCCCACTACGATCCCCGACCGCTGACCTACCAGGAGGCCGCCGACCTGCTGGGACTCCGCCGGGACCAGATCCGCAAGCGCATCGAGCACCTGCGCGACGAACTGGCGGCAGCCGGGGTGCAGGGACTCGACGGGCCGGACGCCCGCCGAGGGCTGTGCGAGTGGTTCCTCAGCATGCGGCTGATCGGACCGCAGGACCTCGACTGGCTCGACCGGCACCGTGGCGGAGGGAGGTCGCCGTAGCCCGGACCGGCGTCGGACGGTCTGTCGGTCGTCCCGTACGCGGCGATCATCGCCGTCCGGCGGCACTACGCCGAGGTCTGGTGGTCGGCCTGCCGGTGGCCGCTCTGGGGGGCGGCGTACCTGAGCCGCGCCGGTGTCCACACCCCCCGGTCGCCGAACTGCGGTGCCCTGCCCGAGGGCGACCAGCGCGCTGATCACCCGTGGTAGCCTCAGCTCCAGCGTCGCGTGCCGGTGGCAGACCGTGTCAGGCATGGAGGCGCCGGACCGAAGGGAATACGACGACGATGATCGTTGTCCCTTCGCCCTCTACCTATGCGTGAGGGCGAGAAGAGCAGGCTGGTGGCCTGGCACCGAGAGCTGCACAACGTTCACGACCGGCTCCGCGACGCACTGACCGTGACCCGGGAAGCCCTGGCGGCTGGTGAGTCGGCGGAACCGGCGACCAGAGACCTGCTGCTGTTCTGTCACGGGTTCTGCGCCGCCCTGACGGCCCACCACGAGGGTGAGGACCGTGACCTGTTTCCCGCCATCGCCGAGCAGTACCCGGAACTGCGCGAGGCGTTGCGCTATCTGCGGCAGGACCACTCGATGATGGCCCACCTGCTGACCGGTCTACAGGCTGCCGTGACCCGGGCCGCGCCGCCCGCAGAGCTGGACCGTCATCTGGAGGGCTTGGCGGCGATCATGGAATCGCACTTCCGCTACGAGGAACGCCAACTCCTGACTGTGCTGAAGACCCTGGAACTGGACGCGGACCCCGGCACCGTGCTGGGACCTCTCTAGGGGGCATGCTCGTGCGGTGCGAGTTCCTCCGACGAACTCGCCTTCTACGACGCGGTCGCCGACAACGAGGCCGCCGTGGCGGTGATGGGGGAGGGCAAGCTCGCCGACATCGCCCGCGACCTGGGCGATTCGTCGGGTGCTGATGCAGGCCGAAACCTTCGCCGAGGACTGTTCGACCGAGGCACTACGCAGACGCTTTCCTCACCACCGTTGAGAGGCATCCCTCATGCCAACCGGATGCACGTCACCGTTGGCTACATCCGCCTGCGCGTGTGGTGGCACGTGGCTGAGTTGTTGGGCGGGTTCGGTGGCGAGGGCGTTGGTTGTCAGTCTTCGTCAGTGGGCCGAGGCTGACGGTACCTGGCGATCCATTCCTCGATGTCCTTGGCCAACCACACCTTCATGCCCCGTAGCTCCTGGTACGGCTTCGGGAAGGTGGGATACCGGGCAAGCTGTTGGAACCGCTGCCGCGAGACGCCGAGGCGCTGCGCGATTTCGTAAGGCCCCATCAAGCGGCCTGGCCCAGGGTCCACGCCTCCGAACGTAGGCAGGCGTTTTCTAGTCTTTTGGCTATAGCCAGTTGACTAGACTATTGGGTGAGTGCCACCCTGGACGGGTGACGCGATACATCCCGTACCGGGAGCTTTCGCTGTCGTCGATAAGACCTTCCGGCCAGGCATAACGCTCATCGCCGGGCCTTGTCCCTGTGCAGGCAGAAGGTGGGAGTGCTCGTGACGTCCGAGATCGCGTCCATCGTGTTCGGCGGGCTGGTGCCGGGGTTCCTGCTCGGGCTGCTCGCGTTCCGGGTCAAGTCCCGGTGGTGTCCGTACTGCGGGCGGTCGACCGAGGCCATGCACCGCAGCGAGCAGCGGTGACCACGCCGGGCCGGCAGGACCGCCGGGAGCTGCCGATCGGCCGGCGGGTGGCGCAGCTACGGGCACGCCGGGGGATGAGTCAACAGGTCCTCGCCGACCGGGTCGGCAGGTCCAAGAGCTGGGTCGACAAGGTCGAGCGCGGGGTGCGTACTCTCGACCGCCTCTCCGTGATCGAGACGGTGGCCGCCGCTCTCGGCGTGGCACCCGGCGTGCTGGTCGGCCGTGCGGCCCGACGGACGCCGACCACCGACGCCACCACCGCCGTGGAACGGATCCGCGTGGCGTTGGCCTGCTACGACCCCACCGACCGCGATCAGCCACCCCCGGCGGCCGATCTCGACCGCCAGATCGGGTACGCCTGGACCGCCTACCGGCACGCCCACCATTCCCAGGTGCTCCGGATGGTGCCCGACCTGCTCACCGCGACCCGTGACGTCGATCGTCCCGACGCCGGCCTGCTGGTGCGGGTGTACCAACTCACGGCCCAGATGCTGGTGAAACTCGGCGAGCCCCACCTCGCCTGGCTGGCCGCCGACCGGGCCATGACCGCCGCCGCCGGCCAACCACGTCGTACCGCTCTCGCTGCCGTCCCCTTGGCGCAGGCGCTCCGGGCGCTCGGCCGGGGTGGCCTGGCGATGGCCGTTGCGACCACCGCCGTACGGGCGATCGAGGCGGTGCCGGCGCGCGTGTCCGTACCGGATGATCTGGCCCTGGCCGCGACCCTGCTCACCGAGGCCGCTCTCGCCGCCGCCTCCTGTGGGGACGGCACCGCCACCGACGACCTGACCGAGCGCGCCGCCGGCTGTGCGGCGCGGCACCCCGACGACGGCAGCGGGTGCGGGTCGATCGTGGTCGACCTGGCCCGCGCACTGGCCGCCGTCCGCCTCGGCGACAACCACCTCGCTGTCGCCCTGCACCAGCGCGCCGCCAGCGGCGACGCCTGGCAGCGGCTTCCGGCCGAACACCGGGCCGCCCACCTGATCGACATGACCCGGGCTCACCTCGACCTCGGCGATCATCGGGCCGCCGGCCGGGCGCTCGTCACCGCCGACCGTATCGCCCCAGCCGAGGTCCGACTCCGGCCCGTCGCCCACGCGGCGCTGGCGGCTGTCCTCCGGGCCGGCCCGACCTCCGTCGACCTGACCCGCCTTGCCAGCACCGTCGGCCTGACCCGACCCTGACCTGGGCGAGGAAGGCATCGCGCCAGCTGGGCCATCGATACAGTTCCTCCAATGGACGCAGCATCGACGCGAGCGGCTCTTCACCTGCGGGACCGCCTTGCGCACGTCTATTGGATCGGCGGTGGCAGCGGCGCCGGCAAGTCCACGATCGCGGCCCGCGTCGCGCACCAGTACAGCCTGGGCCGGTACGCGACTGACGACGTCATGGGTGAGCATGCCCGGCGGAGCACCCCCGAGAACACGCCCTATCTGCGGCAGTTCATGGCGATGGACATGGATGATCGGTGGGTGAACCGGTCCCCGGACACCATGCTGGACACGTTCCACTGGTACCGCGGGGAGGCGTTCGGCCTCATCGTCGAGGACCTGCTGGCCCTGCCGGCCGATCGCGGCGTCATCGCGGAGGGCTTTCGGCTTCTACCGGAGCTTGTCGCGCCGCTGTTGGCCGAGCCTCGACGTGCCGTCTGGCTGCTCCCGACTCCGGAATTCCGCCGAGCGGCGTTCGACAGCCGCGAGGGTCTGTGGCAGATCGCCGGCCGGACCAGCGACCCCGAACGCGCCCTGCGTAACCTGCTGGAACGGGACCGGATGTTCACCGAGCGACTCGATGCGACGGTGACCAGCATGCGACTGCCGGTCATCCGCGTGGCCCCGGGGACAACCGAGGACGACCTCGCGGCCCAGGTCGCCGAGTCGCTCGGCCTCTGACTGCTGCCGTGTCGATGGCCGACCGTGCGGCCGGCTGGGCCGGGGGCATCGGCCTGGTGCGGTCAGGGGGTCAGCGGCGGGCCAGCCAGACGGTCCGCTCGGTGCGTACGCTGAGGTCGTCGCGGGCAATCAGGCCCGCGACGATCCTCTCCAGGGCGGCGGAGTCCGACGGGGAGAGCCGCCCCTCAAGGCCGTGGCGCATCCGCCCCAGGGCGACCTGGGCATAGCGGGCTGCCGACGCCGGCAGCGGCGGGCGTAGGTCGATGTCGAAGTGCCGCTCGGTCACCGACGTGAAGCCGGCCTGGCTCATCCGGTCGCCCCAGTTCTCGTGCATGTGCATGCCCGCCTCGTGCCGCCGCTTCGCCGCTTCGGCGTGACCGCGCAGCTCCACGTCCTCGTCCACGGTGCCGGTGAGGAAACGCGGGAACGACTCCAGTTCGGCGATCACCAGCAGGCCACCCGGCCGCAGCGCGGCGAACGCCGACGCGAGCGCGTCCGCGGGGTCGGCCATGTGGTGCATCGAGGAGGCGGCCCAGATCAGGTCGGTCGGGCCGAGGTCGGGCCAGGGCTGGTCGAGGTCGGCCTCGACGGTACGGATCCGGTCGCCCAGCCCGGCGGCATCGGCCCGGCCGCGCAGGTGCGCCAGCATCTCCGGGGCGATGTCGACGGCGGTGACCGTGGCGCCGGGCAGCTCCCGGGCGAGGGCGAGGGAGGCGGTGCCGCTGCCGGCCCCCAGGTCCACGATGCGGGGACGGTCGGCGGCCTCGCGGCCGACCCAGCCGATCAGGTCGCGGACGTACTCGTGCAGAACCTCGGCGTCCAGGTCGAGCATCTCGATCAGGTGGTCGTGTGCCATGCGACGACAGTAGGCGCATCTTGCCTTAGCAGCATACTATCTTGCCTATGAAGCAAGACGAGGAGCTGGAGACCCTGGTTCGGCACCGGATCCGCAACCTGCGGGTGGCGCGCGGCTGGTCGCTGGACGAGTTGGCCAGCCGTTGCCTGATCAGCCCCTCCACGCTCAGCCGGATCGAGACCGGCCACCGGCGCATCGCCCTGGACCAGATGGTCACGATCGCCCGGGTGCTGGGCACCACGCTCGACCGGCTGGTCGAGTCCGACTCCGACGACGACGTGGTGATCCGTCCGCACTGCAACGAGGAACGCGGCATCACCACCTGGCTGCTCTCCCGGGACAGCAACCAGACCGTCGCCAAGCTGCGGGTCACCCGTGAGGCGCCGGAGGACCTACGGGTGCACCCCGGGCGCGACTGGTTCACCGTGCTCTCCGGCACGATCGAGCTGCGCCTCGGCGAGCGCACGATCCTCGTCGGCACCAACGAGGCGGCCGAGTTCTCCACCCTGGTCCCGCACGCGTTCGGCGCCCATGGCGGCCCGGCGGAGATCCTCTGCATCCTCGACCACGAGGGTGGACGCAGTCACCTGGGCCCGGAGCACTGACCGGGCGGGGTCACCCCACGGCGCGACGGCTGCCCTTGCCGCACCACGGATCGGGCGACGACCCGGGCTCCTCCGGTCTGACGGACGTGCTCGCCGGTGTTCTCAGGCGGTGGGCGCGGCAGGATCGCCGAGCGCCACGTCGTCGACCCGGATGTTGATCTCGTCGACCCGCAGCCCGTACGCCTCGACGGCTTCGGTCACCTTGGCGCGCACCGCCTCGGTGACCTGCGGCACCGTAGAGCCGACCTCGATCACGATCACCAGGTTGACCACCGCCGCGCCGTTGGTGACGTGGGCCGAGCAGCCGCGTCGGGCGTCGCCGACCTGATCCAGGCCGACCTTGTCGAGCACCGCGTTGAAGAAGCGGGCGACGTCACCGCCCAGCTCGGCCACCCCGGGCACCGAGCGGGTGGCGGCCACCGCGATCTTCTCCACCACCTCGTCGGAAACGTGCGTGCTGCCCCCGACCACTACGTCCGGCGTCCCCGACAGCTCCTGCGTCGCCTCGTCACCCATGGTCCGTCCCCTGACCGTCGTCATCGCGTATCGAGCAGACGGACTGTACTCGTTCGGCTCACAGGCGGAAGAATTCCAGGTAGGCCTCGATCTGGTGGGCGAGCATCGGCAGGCCGGGCTGGACCGTCAGGTCACGGGCGCTCGCCGCCCGGAGCAACGCCGTCTCCACCGGGGTCATGATGATGTCGGCGACCACGGCGTGCGCCGGCAGATCGCCCACCGGGAACGGCAGCGGGTCGCCGGGGCGCAGCCCCAGGGGAGTGGCGTTGACCGCGAGGTCGACGTCGGCCAGGAGCGGGTGGGGCGAGGCGCTGACCCGGCCGGGGTACACCGGCGACAACCGCCCGTGCAGCGCGTCGAGCCGGCCGGGGTCGGTGTCCACCAGGCGCAGCGCGGCCACCCCGGCGTCGAGCAGCGCGACCGCGATGGCGCTGCCCGCACCGCCCGCGCCCACCAGGCACACCCGGCCACCCCGGGGGTCGTGCCCAGCACCGACCAGGCCACGGACGAACCCGTCCCCGTCGAAGGTGTCGGCCGTCCAGGTGCCGTCCGGCTCGCGGCGCAGGGCGTTCGCGCTGCCGGTCAGGCGGGCGCGGTCGGTGACCCGGTCGGCGAGCGCCAGGACGGCCGCCTTGTGCGGCACGGTGACGAGCATCCCGTCCAGGTTCGCCATCTGGCGTAGGCCGCGTACCACCGGGCCGAGGTCGGCCGCCGTGACGTGCACCGGGACCAGCACGGCGTCCGTACCGCGTCGGGCGAGTACCGGGTTGAGCAGGCCGGGCGCGCGAACCTGGGCGATCGGGTCGCCGAGCAGGGCGTACACCCGGGTCGTACCGCTGATGGCCGGCACGGCCGTGACGGGGGTGTCGACGTCGAGCATCGGAGGTGGTCCTTCCGGGTGCGGTTACCGGGAGCCGGTGCGGTCGGTCGCCAGGTCGCGGGCCAGCCAGAGCGCGCCGTGCAGCGAGGAGAGCCCGCCGAGGACGGCGGCCCGCACCGTCGGAGCCGGTCGCCCGGGACGCCCCGCCTGCCGGGCCAGGTCCGCGACGCGCGGGACGAAGCCGGGCAGACCGTCGGCGAAGCCGCCACCCACCACGGCCACCGGCACCGCCAGCAGTTCGCCGAGGCTCACCACCGCCGAGGCCAGGGCGGCACAGCTCTCGTCCACCGCCGTGACCGCCCACGGCAGACGGTTCCGCCACCCGGCCCGCAACTGGTCGAAGCTGACCGCGCCGCCGTGCTCCCGCGCCGCCCGCCGCAGGGTGGCCGGGCCGGAGGCAACCGACTGGAGACAGCCGATACGGCCGCAGTCGCACGTGGCGCCGTCGAGGTCGACGACCATGTGGCCGACCTCGGCGGAGGCGCGGGCCGGGACGGGCCGGCCGCCCAGCACGATCCCGCCACCGATCCCGGTGCCCACGCCCAGGTACACCAGGTCGTCGTGGCCGGCGTCGCGCGCCTCGGCCAGCGCGGCCAGGTCGCCGTCGTCGGCGTACCCGATCGGCACGTCGGGGAAGATCCGCCGCAGCGCGCCGGTGAGGTCGAGGCCGGTCCAGCTCGGTCGGCCCGGCCAGGTCAGGACCCGGCCGTCGGGGTCGGTGGTGGCCGGCATCGCCACCCCGACCGCGCCGACCGGCCCCCACGTGGTGCGCAGCGCGGCCACCGCCGCGTCGAGCGCCGCCAGATCGCCGGCCGGGTCACCGGCGGCGTGACCAGCGTCGGCCGGACCGCCGCCGGTCGGCCAGGAGAAGGTCCGCTCGTACGTGGGCCGTCCGGCGGCCTCGGCGCGCAGCGCGACCTTCGTGCCACCGACGTCGACGCCCAGGACGCCGACGTCCGGCCCGTGCGTCATGCCGCTGGTCAGTTGTCGAGGACGTGCAGGACGGCGATCGCGGCCGCCGCCACGGCGAACGCCACCGGCACCACCGCCATCGGCACCGGGTCCTTGGCCCGGATGTGGTAGACGGCCGCGCCGATCAGCAGCACGGTCAGGCCGACGGCCGCCGCGACGCCCACCGGCCACCAGAGGAGGCCGAGCAGCAGCCCGGCGATCCCGGCGACCTCCAGGATGCCGATCGTCCGGGTGAGGCCGGCCGAGACGCCGAGGCGGGCCATCCGGTTCCGCATCTCCGTCTGGCCGAGAAGCTTCGGCAGCGCCACGGAGATGAGGACGGAGGCGAGGATGACGGTCAGGGTGATGATGGGGATACGCACGGGGCTGTCCTCGGGTCGGGGGAAACGGACGGACGACCGTGCTGGTGCCGGCCGTGGAAGGGAAGGATCAGGCGACGGTGGCGACGAGGGCGCGGGCGGCCAGCCGGTAGCCCAGCGCGCCGAGTCCGACGATCACCCCGCTGGCGAGCGGAGCGAGCACCGAGTCGTGCCGGAAACTCTCCCGCGCCCACACGTTGGACAGGTGGACCTCCATCCAGGGGCGGGGGTAGTTGGCCAGCGCGTCCCGCAGGCTCCAGCCGGCGATCATCAGCGCGCCGGGGTTGACGATCGCGCCGACCGTGTCGTAGTTGTCCTGGATGGCGCGGATCAGCGCGCCCTCGCAGTCGTGCTGCTCGGCGGTCACCTGCCAGCCGCGCGGCGCCACCTCCTCGGCGACCGCCCGCTCGATGTCGGCCAGCGTGTCGGTGCCGTAGATCTCCGGCTCCCGTCGACCGAGGATGCCCAGGTTCGGGCCGTTGAGCAGGAGCACGTTGGACACGGTTCACCTCGCGCGGAGCGGTCTGCGTCCCGACGGGTTCGACGACGGGTCCCCGCAGTATCGCGTCGCCGGCCGGCACCGGCCGTGACCGTGCCGCGACCTAAGGGTCGGGTAGGGGCGGTTAGGGGCCGTTAGGGGAGTTGAGCCGCCGGTCAGGTCGGTTAGCGTCCACCGCGAGCCAGGTACGTCGCCGTGATCGACGGTGGTGTCCGCCCCGAAGAACCGACCGGGCTGGTGCGGGTCGCACCCGGTGCCCGGGGTCGCGGGGCGGCGCGCCGCCGTCGGCGAACGGCCAGTGAACCGCCGTTCCAGCTGGATTGGGAAGTGGGACATCATGAGTGGTCTGTCGGCGAGCGTGCCGGAGTTCCCCGAGTGGCCGCAGTTCGGTGACGAGGAACGGACCGGTCTGATCCGGGCACTCGAGCAGGGCCAGTGGTGGCGGGTCGGCGGCAGCGAGGTCGACACCTTCGAGGCGGAGTTCGGGGCGTACCACGGCACGCCGCACGCGCTCGCCGTCACCAACGGCACCCACGCCCTCGAGGTGGCCCTGGAGGTCCTCGGGGTCGGACCGGGCACCGAGGTGATCGTCCCGGCGTTCACGTTCATCTCGTCGTCGCTGGCCGCGCAGCGGCTCGGCGCGGTGGCCGTGCCGGTCGACGTCGACCTGGACACCTACTGCATCCAGCCGGAGGCCGTCGCCGCCGCGATCACCGACCGGACCCGGGTGATCATGCCGGTGCACATGGCCGGACAGATGGCCGACATGGACGCCCTCGACAAGATCGCCGCCGACGCCGGGGTCGACATCCTCCAGGACGCCGCGCACGCCCACGGTGCGCACTGGCAGGGCAAGCGCGTCGGCGAGCTGGGCTCGGTGGCCGCGTTCAGCTTCCAGAACGGCAAGCTGATGACCGCCGGCGAGGGCGGCGCGGTGCTCTTCCCCGACCAGGAGCTGTACGAGCGGGCGTTCCTCGTGCACAGCTGCGGCCGGCCGCGTACCGACCGCGACTACCTGCACCGCACCACCGGCTCGAACTACCGGATGAACGAGTTCAGCGCCGCCGTCCTGCGGGCCCAGCTGTCCCGTCTCGACAGCCAGATCGAACTGCGCGAGCAGCGCTGGCCGCTGCTGGCGAGCCTGCTCGCCGAGATCCCCGGCGTGGTGCCGCAGGGGCGCGACGAGCGGGGCGACCGCAACCCGCACTACATGGCCATGTTCCGGGTTCCCGGCATCGGCGAGCAGCGCCGCCGGGTGGTGGTGGACGAGCTGATCGCCCGGGGCATCCCCGCCTTCGTCGCGTTCCGGGCGATCTACCGGTGCGAGGGCTTCTGGCTCGCCGGTGCCCCGGACGAGTCGGTCGACCAGATCGCCGCCCGCTGCCCGAACGTCGAGCAGATCCACGCCGACTGCATCTGGCTGCACCACCGTACGCTGCTCGGCACCGAGGAGCAGATGCACCAGATCGCCGCCGTGCTCGCCGACGTCCTCGGCGAATGACCGCGTCGTCGCCGGTCGCCACACCGGGGCGCGTCCGGGTCGCCGTGGCCGGCCTCGGCTGGGCCGGACGGGCGATCTGGCTGCCCCGGCTCGCCGCGCATCCGCGCTACACGGTGACCGCCGTGGTGGACCCGGACCCGGCCGCGCGTGACCGGGCCCGCGCCGCCCACCGGGTCCCGTCCGCGTACGCCGACGTCGACGAGATCCCCGCCGACACGGTGGACCTGGTGGTCGTCGCCGTACCGAACCACCTGCACGCAGGCGTGGCGGCCCGGCTGCTGCGCCGGGGCGTACCGGTGTTCCTGGAGAAGCCGGTCTGCCTGACCTCCGCCGAGGCGGATCAGCTGGCCGAGGCCGAACGGGCCGGCGGGGCGGTGCTGCTCGCCGGCAGCGCCGCCCGCTACCGGGCGGACGTCCGGGCGCTCGTCGCGGCGACCGCCGACCTGGGCGCCGTCCGCCACGTCGACGTGGCCTGGGTACGGGCCCGGGGCGTGCCCGACGCCGGCGGCTGGTTCACCCGCCGGGACCTCGCCGGTGGCGGTGCCCTGGTCGACCTCGGCTGGCACCTGCTCGACACGGTGCTGCCGCTGCTCGGACCGGCCGCGGTGGTGCACGCCGTGGGCAGCGTGTCCGACGACTTCGTCAACGACGACGCCGCCGCCGCGGCGTGGCGGGGTACGGCCACCGACGCCGGCCGGGCCCGGGGCGATGTCGAGGACACCGCCCGCGCGTTCCTGCTCACCGCCGACGGCGCCTCCGCCGGCCTGCACGCCTGCTGGGCGTCGCACGAGGCCCGGGACCGCACCACCATCGCCGTGCACGGCACCGGCGGCTCGGTGTCCCTGCACTGCACCTTCGGGTTCAGCCCCAACCGGGAGCCGACGCCGGTGCTGACCCGGACCCGCGACGGCGCGACCGTCCGCCTGCCGCTGCCCGAGGAGCCGATCGGCGCCGAGTACGACCGTCAGCTCGACGTGCTGCCCGACCTGCTCGCCGCGCCGGCCAGCCGGGGCGCGGCGGCGGCCGACGCCCGACGGACCATCGACGTCATCGAACGGATCTACCGCTGCGCCCGGCCCACCGCGCCGACGTACGCGCTGGCGGGAACCCTCGACCGGTGAGAACCACCGGCGAACCCACCCGGGAGCAGCCATGAGCCATCCGCCGTCCACCCTCGAGGCCAGCACAGTCCCCGCGCGACCGGGACCGATCCGGGCGGTCGTCTTCGACCTCGACGGCGTCGTGGTCGACAGTACGGCGGTGATGCGTCAGGCGTTCAGCGTCGCCTACGCCGAGGTGGTCGGGACGGGACCCGCGCCGTTCGAGGAGTACAACAAGCACATGGGGCGGTACTTCCCGGACATCATGCGGCTGATGGGGCTGCCGTTGGAGATGGAGGAGCCGTTCGTCCGGGAGAGCTACCGGCTCGCCCACCAGGTGCCGCTCTTCCCGGGCGTGCGCGAGACGCTGGAGGAGCTGTCCGAGCGGGGCATCCGGATGGCGGTCGCCACCGGCAAGAGCGGCCCCCGGGCCCGGTCGCTGCTCGACCTGCTCGGCGTGCTCCACCTCTTCGACCATGTGATCGGCTCCGACGAGGTGCCCCGCCCGAAGCCCGCGCCGGACATCGTGCTCCGGGCGTTGGACCTGCTCGGCATGCCCCCGCACCAGGCGATGATGGTCGGCGACGCGATCACCGACCTGACCAGCGGACGGGACGCCGGGGTGACGACGGTCGCCACCACCTGGCACGGCGGGGACGTCGAGGACCTGCTCGCCGCCGCCCCCGACCTGGTCGCGCACAAGCCGGAGGAACTGCTCGCCCACTGCCCGGCCGTGCCCGCCGCCTGACCGCCCACCGCCTGACCGCCCACCGCCGCCCGGGGTGGTCGCAGGGGACCCGGCGCCCACCCCGGCGCGCGCCGGGGTGGGCGGGGGAGTTCACATCGCGGTGAGGGCGGCCCGGACGGCGCTCTCGTCGACGTCGGCGACGAGTTCCGGACCGGTCGGGCCGTCGAGCACGAAGGACAGTCCCGAGGTGGACTTCTTGTCCCGCCGCATGAACGCGAGCAGGTCGTCGTGGTCCACACCGGTGGGCAGGCGCGTGTCGAGCCCGTAGCCGGCCACCACCTCGCGGTGCTCGTCGACCCGGTCGCCCGGGATCCGACCCAGCAGACCGGCCAGGCGACCGGCGAACACCGTGCCCACCCCGACCGCCTCACCGTGGCGCAGGTGGAAGTCGGTGGCCCGTTCCAGCGCGTGGCCCAGGGTGTGGCCGTAGTTCAGGATGTGCCGCAGGCCGGCGTCGCACTCGTCGGCGGCCACCACCCGGGCCTTGAGCGCCACGCAGGCGGTGATCTGCTCGGTGACCGGACGGCCGCGCAGGTCCCCGGCCCCGATGAAGTGGGCGCGGGCGATCTCCCCGTAGCCGTTGCGCCACTCGACGGCGGGCAGGGTGTCCAGCTGCTCGGTGTCGCAGAGCACCGCGCGGGGCTGCCAGTACACGCCGACCAGGTTCTTGCCCTCGGGGAGGTTCACCGCGGTCTTGCCGCCGACGCTGGCGTCCACCTGGGCCAGCAGTGAGGTCGGCAGGTGGATGACCGCGACCCCCCGGTGGTACAGACCGGCGGCCAGGCCGACCACGTCGGTGGTGGTCCCGCCGCCGCAGGAGACCACCGCGTCGGCGCGGGTCAGGCCGAAGTCGGCGAACGCCCGGCACAGGTGCTCCACCGTGGCCAGGGTCTTGTCGTGCTCGCCGTCGCGGGCCGGCACGACCCGGTGCGGCACCCCCGGGTCCGGGGTCCACTCCGGCGGGCGGGCCGAGACCACCACGACCCGACGGGCACCGACGCGCGCCACCTCCTCCGGCAGCCGGTGGCGGATCCCCGGGCCGACGAACACGGGGTAGGTCCGGTCACCGAGGAGGACGTCGACGCGGCCGGTCGCCTCGGGACCGTCGGTGCGGGTGTTCATGCGGCTGCGGGTCTCCTCGTGGAAGCGGTGGGCGGGACGGTCGGTGGCGGTGGCGGGCGACGGTCCCGCTGCAGGGCCAGCCGCAGCGCCATGGCGGCCAGCGAGTCGACGGCCGGGTCGACGCCCCACCGCTCGTGGGTGAGCTGCGCGTGCTCGGCCAGCAGGAAACCGCGCGGGGTGGCCGCGTGGTCCTCGCCCATCACCTCGGTCACCCGGTCCAGGTAGTGCTGCCAGGCCGCCGCGACCGTCCCGGTCGACGGCAGGTCCCCGGCGGCCAGGACGATCTTCTCGGCCCCGCTGTCGGCCTGCGCGGCCAGGTCGCGGCGGTGCGCCGCGCTCAGCGACCGGCTGCGGTCCTGCCAGTGCAGGAAGAAGAAGGCCGGCCGGTCGGCGACCGGCATCAGGTCGCCCAGGTGCCGCAGGTGGGCCACGACCAGAGGCAGCTCCATGCCGGCCAGCCAGGGCGCGTCGCCCCCCAGCAGGGTCAGGGCCAGCTCGCTGCCGGCCTGGGCCAGCGGCCCGCCGCGTGCGGCGTCGCGGACGGCGTACGGGTCCGGGGCCAGCGGTGGGCCGTCGCCCAACCGTCCCCGTGCCGCGTCGAGGGCGGCGGGACTGGCGTGCAGGCCGACGCGCAGACGAGGGCCGGCGGGGTGACGGAGGCGGTCGTAGAACCAGCGTGACTGCGGGTCGGCGGCGCGCACGGCGGCGACCAGTCCCGCCACGACGGTGCCGACCAGCTCGGCCGCGCGGGCGTCCGGACACCCCCCGCCGGGTACGGCGAGGTGGGCGAACATCCAGGAGCGTTCCAACGACGGCACCTCGACTGGTGGACGGGGCGGGACGGGGGCGACGGTCCACGGGCCACCCCATCATCGGCCGACGGCGCGCCTGGTCATCGGCTCCACGGGTGGATCTGGGGACCACTTAGGGGGTGACAGGGGTAGGTCACCGGAAGGTCGCTCGGAAGACTTGGGCCGTTACGGCGAGGGACGGATGTGGTGACATGCTTCGGAGTGACCTGGTCCAGCCGTTGCCCGATCTGTTGAGGGCCCACGCCGCCAGGCTGGGGGACCGGGTCGCGTTCCGCGACGAGAACCGCTCGGTCGGCTACGCCGCGCTCGCCGAGCGGACCCGCCGGCTGGCCGGGCACCTGGCCGCGAGCGGGGTGGCCCGGGGCGACCGGGTCGCCTTCTGCCTGGGCAACCGGGTGGAGACCGTGGAGACGTGGCTGGCCGTCACCCGGGCGGCGGCGGTCGGCGTACCGGTGAACCCGCGCAGCACGGACGCCGAGCTGGCGCACCTGCTGGACGACTCCGGTGCGGTGCTGGTGGTCACCGACCCGCAGCACCTCGACCAGCTGCTCCGGCTCCGCCGGGACCGCCCCGACCTGCGGGTGTGGGTCACCGGCCCCGGCCCGTTGCCGTCGGGCGTCGCCGCCTGGTCGGAGCTGGTCGACGCCGAGCCGGACATGGACGCGCGGGACGACCTCGGCCTCGACGAGGTCGCCTGGATGCTCTACACCTCGGGCACCACCGGCCGCCCCAAGGGCGTGCTCTCCACCCAGCGCACCTGCCTGTGGTCCGTCGCCTCCTGCTACGTGCCGATCCCCGGCCTGACCTCCGAGGACCGGGTGGTCTGGCCGCTGCCGCTGTTCCACAGCCTCTCCCACATCGGCTGCGTGCTCAGCGTGACCGCGGTCGGCGCGACCGCCCGGCTCGTCGACGGGTTCTCCGCCGAGGACGTCCTGCGCGCGGTCG
Organism: Micromonospora sp. NPDC023956; assembly: GCF_040639195.1. Lineage (NCBI taxonomy): Bacteria > Bacillati > Actinomycetota > Actinomycetes > Micromonosporales > Micromonosporaceae > Micromonospora > Micromonospora sp. NPDC023956. The sequence goes on along the minus strand of NZ_JBEZZN010000001.1, from coordinate 331,385 downwards.
AGCAGGACGACGCCACGGTGCTCGCCGGGGTGCCGGCCATGTACCACCACCTGGTCACCGCCGCCCGGGAGACCGGCTTCCGCGCCCCGGCCCTGCGGGTGTGCCTGGTCGGTGGCGCGATCACCACCGGGCCGCTGCGCCGGGCCTTCGAGGAGGTCTTCGACGCGCCGCTGCTCGACGCGTACGGCAGCACGGAGACCTGCGGCTCGATCGCCGTCACCCGCCCCGACGAGCCCCGGGTGGAGGGCTCCTGCGGGCGTCCGGTGCCCGGCGTCGACGTCCGCCTGGTCGACCCGGAAACCGGCCGGGACGTCCCCGCCGGGGTGGAGGGGGAGGTGTGGGTGCGCGGACCGAGCGTCATGCTCGGCTACCACGGCCGGTCCGCCGACACCGACGCCGTGCTGCGCGACGGCTGGTACCGCACCGGCGACCTGGCCCGCCGTGACGACGCCGGCAACCTCTTCGTCACCGGCCGGCACCGGGAGCTGATCATCCGGGGCGGCGAGAAGATCCACCCGGCCGAGGTGGAGGAGGTGCTGCGCGCCGTCCCCGGCGTCGCCGACGTGGCGGTCACCGGCCGCCCGCACGAGGTGCTCGGTGAGGTGCCGGTGGCGTACGTGGTCGCCGGGCCGGAGGGTTTCGCGCCCCGGGCCGCCCTGGCGGCCTGCCGGGAACGGCTGGCCTACCACAAGGTCCCGCAGGAGCTGTACGAGATCACCGCCGTGCCGCGTACCGCCTCGGGGAAGGTGACCCGCCGGCTGCTGCCCGACCAGCCGGCCCGACTGCGCGCGGTCAACGGCAGCCACCACGACGAGCTGGTCCGGTTCGGCTGGGCGACCCTGGACGTAACCGGCGTACCGGTGCCGGAACAGCACTGGGCGGTCGTCGGCACCGACACCGGGTCGCTCCCGGCGGCGGACCCGGACCGCTTCCGGTGCCACGCCGACCTGGCCGCCCTGCGCGACGGCGGGCCGGTGCCGGACGTGGTGGTGCTGCCGGTCGGTTCGGCGGACGCGGACCCGCCGACGCTCGCCGACCAACTGGACGGCTGGCTCGCCGACGCCCGGTTCGCCGGCACCCGCCTGGTGCTGCTGACCACCGGAGCGGTGGACGCCTCGACCCCGGACCGGGCGGACGACCCCGACCTCGACCCGTCGGCCGTCGCGGCCTGGGCGGTGGCCCGTGCGCTCCAGGCCACCCACCCGGACCGGATCGTGCTGGTCGACCGGGACCTCGACACGGACCCGTACGCGCTGCTGCCGGCCGTGGTGGCCACCGGTGCCGCCCAGGTCGCCCTGCGCGCCGGTGCGGTCCGCCACGCGCACCTCGGACCCGTGCCCGTGCCGACCGTGGAGCGTGCGGCCACGGTCGCCGACCTGGTCGTACTGGCCGGCGCGGACACCCCGCTCGGGGCGGCGCTGGCCCGGCACCTGGTCGCCGCGTACGGCGTACGGCGGCTGCGGCTGCTGGCCACCGGGCCGACGGACGTCACCGCGCTGACCGCCCTGGCGGCGGAGCTGACCGCCGCCGGCGTCGAGGCCGTCCCGCTGGGCCCCGGGCCCGCCGCGGACCCGGCCGCGTCGGTCGGGGACGAGGAGATCGGCGCGGCCGTGCTCTGCCTCTCCGCCGACGACCTCACCCACGACCTGCCCGACGCCGACAGCCGCCCGGGGCGGCACCGCGCCGACGACGACACCGACGACCACGGCGGACGGCTGCTCGCCCTCGCCGAAGGGCTGCACCGGCGGACCCGACACGCCGACGTCACCACCTTCACCGTGCTCGTGCCGACCGCACCGCTGCTCGGGGCACCCGGTGGCCACCGGGCCGCCGCCGTCGTCGGCGCCCTGCACGCCCTGCTGGCCCGACGGCGGGCGGCCGGGCTGCCCGCCCGGCTGGCCGGCACCGCCACCCACGGCCCCGCCCCGACGCCCGCCGGCCTCCGCCGGGACCTCGACGTCTTCGACACCGCCCACGACGGTGCCGACCTCGTCCTGCTCGCCCGGCCCGCCGCCGGCCACCCGGCCTGGCGGGAACCCGCCCGCCCGGCCGGCGACACCGCCGAGGCGGTCGCGACGCTGCGCCGCCGGCTGGCCGTGCTGACCGCCGCCGAGGGCGACCGGCTCCTGCTGGACCTGGTCCGGGCGGCCACCGCCGAGGTCGTCGGCCTGTCGGGCCCGGTCGCGGTCCGCCCCGGGCGGGCCTTCAAGGAACTCGGCTTCACCTCGGTCGGCGCGGTCACCCTGCGCGATCGGCTGGCCCGGGAGACCGGGGCCCGGCTCTCCGCCACGGCCGCCTTCGATCACCCGACGCCGGAGGCCCTCGCCCGGCACCTCGCCACCCGGCTGCGCGGGGCCGCCCCGGTGGCGACCGCCGAGGCGGCCGGGCCGTCGTCCGCCGACGAGCCGGTGGCCATCGTCGCGATGGCCTGCCGGCTCCCCGGCGGCGTCACCGCCCCCGAGGAGCTGTGGGAGCTGCTCGACCAGGGCCGGGAGGGACTGACCGGGTTCCCCACCGACCGGGGCTGGGACCTCACCCACCTCTTCTCCGACGACCCCGACCAGCCGGGCACCTCGTACGCGCGGGTCGGCGGGTTCCTCGCCGACGCGGCCGACTTCGACGCCACCCTGTTCGCGATCAGCCCCCGCGAGGCGCTGGCCATGGACCCCCAGCAGCGGCTGCTGCTGGAGAGCTCCTGGGAGTTGTTCGAGCGCGCGGGCATCGACCCGACCGCGCTGCGGGGCAGCGCCACCGGGGTCTTCACCGGCGTCATGCACCACGACTACGCCGCGAACCTGCGCCAGGCGCCTCCCGGTGTGGAGGGCTACCTCGGGGTCGGCACCGCCGGCAGCGTGGTGTCCGGCCGCGTCGCGTACGCCCTCGGGCTGGAGGGGCCGGCGGTCACCGTCGACACCGCCTGCTCGTCCTCGCTGGTCGCCCTGCACCTCGCCGCGCAGGCGCTGCGCACCGGGGACTGCTCCCTCGCCGTGGCCGGTGGGGTCGCGGTGATGGGCACCCCGCAGGCGTTCGTGGAGTTCAGCCGCCAGCGCGGGCTCGCCCCGGACGGCCGCTGCAAGGCCTTCGCCGAGGCCGCCGACGGCACCGGCTGGTCCGAGGGCGTCGCCGTCCTGCTGCTGGAACGGCTCTCCGACGCCCGCCGCAACGGGCATCCGGTCCTCGCCGTGCTGCGCGCCACCGCGGTCAACCAGGACGGGGCGTCCAACGGGCTGACCGCCCCCAACGGGCCCGCCCAGGAGCGGGTGATCCGGCGGGCGCTGGCCGCCGCCGGCCTCGGACCGGCCGACGTGGACGCCGTCGAGGCGCACGGCACCGGCACCCGCCTCGGTGACCCGATCGAGGCGCAGGCCCTGCTCGCCACGTACGGGCAGGACCGGTCCGCCGACCGGCCGCTGCTGCTCGGCTCGCTGAAGTCCAACCTCGGGCACACCCAGGCCGCTGCCGGGGCGGCCGGGGTGATGAAGATGGTCCTCGCGATGCGGCACGGCAGGCTGCCCCGCACCCTGCACGTGGACACCCCGACCACCGAGGTGGACTGGACCGCCGGGGCGGTGGAGCTGCTCACCGAGGCCCGCTCCTGGCCGGCGGTCGACCGGCCCCGCCGGGCGGGCGTCTCGTCGTTCGGCATCAGCGGCACCAACGCCCACGTCATCGTCGAGGCGCCCGAGCCCACCACCGGGCAGCAGGAGGAAAGCAGCACGGTTGCCCCGGACGGCGGGACGGTGCCGTGGCTGCTCTCCGCCGCCAGCGGGGAGGGCCTGCGCGACCAGGCCGCCCGGCTGCTCGGTTGGCTCGACGGGCCCGGGGCGGACGCCGACCCGGGCGACGTCGCGCACGCCCTGGCCACCACCCGGGCCGCCCTGGACCACCGGGCCGTCCTGCTGGTCGCCGACCCGGCCGGGGCCCGGACCGGGCTGACCGCGCTGACCCGGGGCGACGCCGACCTGCCCACCGTCGTCACCGGCCGGGTCGGCGACGGGCTGCTCGCGGTGCTCTTCGGCGGTCAGGGCGGGCAGCGTCCCGGGATGGGCGCCGGGCTGCACGCGGTGTACCCCGTCTTCGCCGAGGCGTTCGACGCCGCCTGCGCCGAACTCGACCGGCACCTCGCCGGGGTGGCCCCGCACCCGGTCGCCGACGTCGTCCGGGCCCCCGACGGCGACGAACGCGTCGCCCTGCTCGACCAGACCCTCTACACCCAGCCGGCGCTGTTCGCCGTCGAGGTGGCGCTGTACCGGCTCCTCGAGTCCTGGGGCGTCCGCCCCGACCTGCTGATCGGCCACTCCGTCGGCGAGCTGGCCGCCGCCCACGTGGCCGGGGTGTTCCCGCTCGCCGACGCGGCCGCCCTGGTCGCCGCGCGGGCCCGGCTCATGCAGCAGCTCCCGACCGGGGGCGCGATGGTCGCCGTCGAGGCGGCCGAGGCCGAGGTGGCCGTGCACCTCACCGACCGGGTCGGACTCGCCGCCGTCAACGGCCCGACCAGCGTGGTCCTCAGCGGGGACACCGACGCGGTGCTGGCCGTCGCGGCGACCCTGCGCGCCGCCGGTCGCCGCACCAGCCGGCTGCGGGTGTCGCACGCCTTCCACTCGGCCCGCATGGAGCCGATGCTCGACGCGTTCCGCGAGGTCGCCGCCGGCCTGACCTACCGCACCCCCCGGCTGCCGGTGGTGTCCAACCTGACCGGCGAGCTGGTCGACCCGGCGCGGCTCTGCTCCGCCGACTACTGGGTCGACCACGTCCGGGGCACCGTCCGCTTCCTGGACGGGGTGCGCGCCCTGCACCGGCACGGCGTCAGCACGTTCCTGGAGGTCGGACCGGGCGGGGTGCTCACCGCCACCGCCCAGGACTGCCTCGCCGAGGGCGGCGACCAGCTGGCGTTCGTCCCCACCCTGCGCACCGGGGAACCGGAACCGGACGCGCTGCTCACCGCCGTGGCCCGACTGCACGTACGCGGCGTCGGGGTGGACCGGGCCGCGATCACCGGCCCCGGCCCGCGTCGCCGGGTCGACCTGCCCACCTACGCCTTCCAGCGCCGGCACTACTGGCTGCCCGCCGACGGGCCGGGCTCCGGCCGGCTCACCGACACCGGGCACCCGCTCCTCGACGGCGTGCTGCCGGTCGCCGGCACCGGCCAGGTGGTCGGCACCGGCCGGATCACCGCCGGCCAGTCCGCTCCGGCCAGCGTGGACCGGGCCGTGCCGCTGCTGCCCGCCACCGCACTGCTGGACGTGCTCACCCACCTCGGCGAGCAGCTCGGTGTGCCCGCCGTGGCGCGGCTGCTCGTACCCGAGCCCGTCCCGTTCCCGGTCGACCTGACCGTCGACGTGCAGGTCGACGTCGCCGGTCCGGACTCCGACGGCCACCGGGCCGCCCGCTGTCACGTCCGTAGCGGACCGGGGCAGCCCTGGCGGGAGGTGGCCGAGGCGCTGCTCGCCCCGGCCGAACCGACCGCCGCCGCGACCGCCGTCGGCGCGTCGTGGCCGCCCGCCGGGGCGCGTCCGGTGGACCTGACCGTCGACCCGCACCGGGCGCTCGCCGGTGACCTGGCCCGCGCCGCCTGGACCGCCGGGGACCGGCTCCTGGTCGACGTGCGTCTTCCCGAGGACACCACCGACGCCGACGCCGAGCGGTACGGCGTGCACCCGCAGGTGCTCGACGCCGCCCTGCGCCTGCTCCCGCTCGCCGGCCTCGCCCCGTACCCGAGGGACGGCCGGCGGACGGTGCCCACCGAGTGGACCGGGGTCCGCCGGCACGCCACCGGCGCGCACGCGCTGCGGGTCAGCCTCGCCCGCGCCGGGGCCGACGCGGTGACGCTGAGCGCCGTCGACGACGCCGGGGCCCCCGTGCTCGACGTGGACCGCGTCGTCCTGCGCGACGTACCGGTGCCGACCGCCGACGCGGCGGCCCCGACCGCCGACACCGACCCCGCGGGCCTGTACGCGGTCGACTGGCTGCCCGCCGCCACCCCGGCGACGCCGGTGCCCGCCTGGACCGTCGCCGACGGCGCACCGCCGGCCGGGCCGCTGCCCCCGCTGCTCGTGCTCCGCGTCGGCGACGGCGACCCCGACGCGTCCGTGCCCGACCGGGCCGAGGCGGTCGGCCTCGCACTCCTCGGCGTGCTCCGGCGCTGGCTCGACGACCCGCGGGCCGAGGAGACCCGGCTCGCCGTGGCCGTCCGCGACGGTGACCCCGTGCACGCGCCGGTCGTCGGCCTGCTCCGGGTCGCCCGCGCCGAGCATCCCGGCCGGTTCCTGCTGCTCCACCTCGACGCCACCGACGACGCCACCGTCCGGGCGGCGCTGGCCGCCGCCACCGACGACCCGGAGGTGGCCGTCCGCGACGGTCGGGCCCTGGTGCCCCGGCTGCGCGCCGCCGCCCCCGACGCCGACACCCCGCCACCGGCACTGCGCGGCGGAACGGCGCTGGTCACCGGCGGCACCGGTGGCGTCGGCCGGCACGTCGCCACGCACCTCGCCACCGCGTACGGCGTCAGCGAACTGGTCCTGCTCAGCCGGACCGGACGGCCGGCCCCCTGGACGGCCGCGCTCGCCGAGACGGGCGTCGCCGTACGGGTGGTCGCCGTCGACGTCGCCGACCGCGCGGCCCTCGAAGCGGTCGTCGCCCCCCTCGCCGACCGGCTCGTCGCCGTGGTGCACGCCGCCGGCGTCACCGACGACGCGCTGCTGACCGACCTCGACCCGGCCCGGTGGGCGCACACCCTGCGGGCCAAGGTGCACGGCGCGTGGCACCTGCACGAGCTGACCGCCGGCCTCGACCTCGCCGCGTTCGTGTTCTTCTCCTCCGCGTCGGCGGTGTTCGGCAGCCCCGGCCAGGGCAACTACGCCGCCGGCAACGCCTTCCTCGACGCGCTCGCCGCGCACCGGCGCGCCCACGGGTTGCCGGCCACCGCGCTGGCCTGGGGACTCTGGGCCGAGCAGGACGGCATGGCCGGTCGCCTCGGCGTCGCCGACCTGGCCCGCCTCGCCCGTGGCGGCACCCGCCCCCTCGGCACCGCCGCCGGGCTCGCCCTGTTCGACGCCGCCCTGTCCGCCGACCGGCCGACCCTGGTGCCGATCGGACTGGACCTGGCCGCCGTACGCGCCGCCGGGGAGGTGCCCGCCCTGCTCTGGGCGCTGCTGCCGCCGCCACCCCGCCGGGCGGTCAACGCCGACCCCGCCCCGCGCACCGCCGCCGGCTTCGCCGACCGCCTCGCCGGTCTCGCCGAGCCGGAGCGGGCGGCCCTGCTGCTGGACCTGGTCCGGGCCCGCTGCGCCACGGTCATCGGGCACACCGACGCCAGCGCCGTCGAACCGGACCGCCCGTTCAAGGAACTCGGCTTCGACTCGCTGATGGCCGTGGAACTGAGCAACCGGCTCTCCGCCGTCACCGGCGTCCGGCTCGCCCCGCACGCGGTGTTCAACCACCCCACCCCGGAGGTGCTCGCCGCGCACCTGCACGCCCGGCTGCTCGGCACCGCCGCCACCGAGGTCGCCGACGCCACCACCGTCGCCCTCGACGAGCCGGTGGCGATCGTCGCCATGGCCTGCCGGTTCCCCGGCGGCATCGGCTCCCCGGAGGAGCTGTGGCGGCTGCTCGACGCCGGGGACGACGTCATCGGCGACCTGCCCACCGACCGGGGCTGGCCGCTGGCCGACCTGTACGACCCCACCCCCGGCACCCCCGGGCGGACGTACGTGCGCGCCGGTGGCTTCCTCACCGGCATCGCCGACTTCGACGCCGCGTTCTTCGGCATCAGTCCCCGCGAGGCGCTGGCCATGGACCCGCAGCACCGGCTGCTACTGGAGACCTCCTGGGAGGCGCTGGAACGCGCCGGCCTCGACCCGGGCACGCTGCGCGGCAGCCGTACCGGGGTCTTCGCCGGTACCCACGGCCAGGACTACGCCGACCACATCGCCCCCGGCGTCTCCTCCGACGACGGGGAGACCACTGCCGACGAGGGCCACCTGCTCACCGGTACCGCCGGCAGTGTCCTGTCCGGACGGGTGGCGTACGCCCTCGGGCTGGAGGGCCCGGCGGTGACCGTGGACACCGCCTGCTCGGCGTCGCTGGTGGCGCTGCACCTGGCGGTGCAGGCCCTGCGACAGGGCGACTGCGACCTGGCGCTGGCCGGCGGGGTCTCGGTGCTGTCCACCCCGGCCGGACTCACCGGGTTCAGCCGCCAGCGTGGCCTCGCCGCCGACGGCCGCTGCAAGGCGTTCGCCGAGGAGGCCGACGGGTTCGGCATGTCCGAGGGCGTCGGGATGCTCGTCGTGGAGCGGCTCTCCGACGCCCGGCGGCGGGGCCACCCGGTCCTCGCCCTGGTGCGCGGCACCGCGGTCAACCAGGACGGCGCCTCCAACGGGCTCACCGCCCCGAACGGGCCCTCCCAGGAACGGGTCATCCGGGCCGCGCTGGGCGCCGCCGGGCTCACCCCGGCCGACGTGGACGTGGTGGAGGCGCACGGCACCGGCACGCCGCTCGGCGACCCGATCGAGGCCGAGGCGATCCTCGCCACCTACGGGCAGCGTCCGGCCGACGTCCCGCCGCTGCTGCTCGGCTCGGTCAAGTCCAACCTCGGGCACACCCAGGCCGCCGCCGGGGTGGCCGGGGTGCTGAAGGTCGTCCTGGCCATGCGGCACGGCCGGCTGCCCCGCACCCTGCACGCCGACCAGCGCACCTCCCGGGTGGACTGGACCGCCGGGGCGGTCGACCTGCTCACCGAGGCCCGTCCCTGGCCCCGTACCGACCGGCCGGGCCGGGCCGGCGTCTCCTCGTTCGGCATCAGCGGCACCAACGCGCACGTGGTCGTCGAGGCGGTCACCGACGCCGAGCCGGCGGCCGACGCCGCCCCGACCGCCGTCGACCCGACCGGTGGCGCGCGGGCCCTACCGTGGCTGCTGTCGGCGCGTACCCCGCAGGCCCTGGCCGGCCAGGCCCGGCGACTGCGCGCCCACCTCGCCGAGCGGCCCGACCAGCGCCCCCTCGACGTGGCCTGGTCGCTCGCCACCAGCCGGGGCACCTTCGACACCCGGGCGGTGCTCGTCGGCGCCGACCCGGACCGGATCGCCGCCACCCTCGACGCGCTCGCCGACGGACGTTCCGCTCCCGACCTGGTGCGCGGCGACGCCGGCCCGGCCCGGCGGTGCGTGTTCGTCTTCCCCGGGCAGGGCTCCCAGTGGGACGGCATGGCCCTGGACCTGCTCGACCAGGCCCCCGTCTTCGCCGAGCGGATGGCCGCGAGCGACGCGGCGCTGCGGCCCCACCTGGACTGGTCCCTGCTGGACGTGCTGCGGCGGGTTCCCGGCGCGCCCGGCCTGGACCGGGTCGACGTGGTGCAGCCCGTCCTCTTCGCGGTGATGGTCTCCCTGGCCGAGCTGTGGCGCTCGTACGGCGTCCAACCGGTCGCCGTGGTCGGGCACTCGCAGGGCGAGATCGCCGCCGCCTGCGTCGCCGGGGTGCTCTCCCTGCCGGACGCCGCCCGGGTGGTGGCGCAGCGCAGCCGGGCCATCCGCACCCTGGCCGGGCAGGGGGCGATGGCCTCCGTGGCGCTCCCCGCCGACGTGGTCCGTGACCGGATCGCCCGCTTCGGCGACCGGGTCGCCGTGGCCGCCGTCAACGGCCCGTCCGCCGTGGTGGTCTCCGGGGAGGAGTCCGCCGTCGAGGAACTCCTCACCGAACTCGCCGCCGAGCAGGCCCGGGTCCGCCGGATCGCGGTCGACTACGCCTCCCACTCCGCCCAGGTGGAACGGATCCGCGACGAGCTGGCCGGGGCGCTGGCCGGCATCACGCCCGGCCCGGCCGCCGTGCCGCTGTACTCCACCACCGACCTGCGCTGGCTCGACGGCCCCGAGATGGACCCCGACTACTGGTACCGCAACCTGCGCCAGCCGGTCGAGCTGGAGCAGGCGGTCCGCGCGCTGGCCGCCGAGGGCCACGACACGTACGTCGAGTGCAGCCCGCACCCGGTGCTCACCGTCGGCATCGAACAGACCCTCGCCGACGACCACGGGGCGGTGACCGTCGGGTCGATGCAGCGCGACCAGGGTGGCCTGGACCGGTTCCTGCTCTCCCTCGCCCAGCTGCACGTGCGCGGCGTCCCGGTCGACTGGCGTCCCGCCCTGACCGGCGGGCGGCGGGTCGACCTGCCCACCTACGCCTTCGCGCACCGCCGCTACTGGCCCCGGCCGGTCACCGGCCGCGGCGACGTCGGCGCGGCCGGCCTGGCCGCCGCCGACCACCCGATGCTGGGCGCGTCCGTGCCGCTGGCCGAGGCGCGCGGCCACCTGTTCACCGGCCGGCTCAGCATCGCCGACCAGCCGTGGCTGGCCGACCACACGGTCGCCGGGACCGTGCTGGTGCCCGGCACCGGCCTGGTCGAGCTCTGCCTGCGCGCCGGTGACGAGGTCGGCTGCCCCGTCCTCGACGAGCTGGTCATCGAGGCACCGCTGGCGCTCGCGGCCCAGGGGGCGACCCAGGTGCAGGTAGCCGTCGGCCCGGCCGGCGAGGACGGCCGCCGCCCGGTGACCCTGCACTCCCGACCCGCCGACGGCCCGGCCGGGTGGACGCGGCACGCCACCGCCACCCTCGGCGCGACGGGTACCGCACCGATCGAGGCCGGCACCTGGCCCTCGCGCGACGCCCGCCCGGTCGACCTGACCGACTTCTACGCCCGCCTGGCCGACGACGGCTACGCGTACGGGCCGGCGTTCCGGGGACTGCGCGCGGTGTGGACCACCGGTGACGAGGTGCACGCCGAGGTGGAGCTGCCCGCCGGGCCGCGCGCCGACGCCGACCGGTACAACCTGCACCCCGCGCTGCTCGACGCCGCGCTGCACGCCGCGCACTTCGGCGGCCTCGCCGACGCCGGAACCGACCGGATGCTGCTGCCGTTCGCCTGGAACGGCGTCGTGCTGCACGCCGCCGGAGCCGGCACGCTGCGGGTCCGGCTGCGCCGGGTGGCGCCGCACGCCTTCACCCTGACCGCCGCGGACGCGGCCGGCGCTCCGGTGGCCGAGGTCGCCTCGCTGGCCATGCGCCCGATCTCCCGGGCCGAGCTGGGCGCGCGCGACGCGGCCGTCGACGACGCGCTGTTCCGGCTCGACTGGCAGCCCCTCGCCGTGCCCGAAACCGTCCCGGCGGCCCGGCTGGTGGCACTCGGCCGACCCGTCGGCGGCTTCCCGCACCACCCGGACCCGGCCGCGCTCGCCCGGACGGTCGACGAGGGCACCCCCGCCCCCGACGCCGTCCTCGCCGCCCCGGGCTGGGCCGGACCGAGCCCCACCGACGCCGCCCCGGACGCCGACCGGGCCCGGCTCGTCGCCGCCGAGACCCTCGCGCTGGTGCAGGGCTGGCTCGCCGACGCCCGCTGGGCGGACACCCCGCTGGTCCTGCTCACCCGGGGCACGGTCGGCGTGCACGGCCCCGCCGAGGCCGACGATCCCGAGGCGGCTACCGCCTGGGGGCTGGTCCGCTCCGCCCAGTCCGAGCACCCCGACCGGTTCGTCCTGCTCGACACCGACACCACCCCGGACGCCACCACCGTCGCCGCCGTCCTCGCCACCGGCGAACCACAGGTGGCCTGGCGGGACGGCACCCCGTACGTCCCGCGCCTGGCCCGCCGCGCCGACGCGGCCACCCTCACCCCGCCGGCCACCCCGGCGTGGCGGCTCGACGTGCCGACCCGGGGCAGCCTGGAACACCTGACGCTGGTCCCCACCGACGCGGCCGACGCCCCGCTCGGCCCGTGGGAGGTCCGCGTCCGGGTCCGCGCCGCCGGACTGAACTTCCGGGACGTGCTCAACGCGCTCGGCCTCTACCCCGGCGACCCCGGCCCGCCCGGCGGCGAGGCGGCGGGGGTGGTCACCGAGGTCGGCGACGCCGTGACCGACCTGCGCCCCGGCGACCGGGTGCTCGGCGTCTTCCTCGGCTGCTTCGGACCGGTCGCGGTCACCGACCGCCGGCTGCTGGCCCCGATGCCCGACGGCTGGACGTTCGCCCAGGCCGCCTCCGTGCCGGTGGTCTTCCTCACCGCGTACCGGGGCCTGGTCGACCTGGCCGGGCTGCGGGCCGGCGAGTCCGTGCTCGTGCACGCCGCCGCCGGTGGCGTGGGCATGGCCGCCGTCCAGCTCGCCCGGCACCTCGGCGCGGACGTCTACGCCACCGCCAGCCCCGGCAAGTGGCCGGCGCTGCGGGCCATGGGCATCCCCGAGGACCACCTCGCCTCGTCCCGCACCCTCGACTTCGAGGAGCGCTTCCGTACCGCCACCGGGGGGCGCGGCGTCGACGTGGTGCTCGACTCGCTGGCCCGCGAGTTCGTCGACGCGTCGCTGCGGCTGCTGCCGCGCGGCGGCCGGTTCCTGGAGATGGGCAAGACCGACCTGCGCGACCCGGACCTGGTCGCCGTCGACCATCCCGGCGTCGACTACCAGGCGTACGACCTGACCACGGTGGCGCCCGAGGAGATCCAGCGGATGCTGGTCACCCTGATGGGCCTCTTCGCCGACGGCACCCTCCGGCCGTTGCCGGTGCGGGCCTGGGACGTCCGCCAGGCCCCTGACGCCTTCCGGTACGTCAGCCAGGCCCGGCACGTCGGCAAGGTGGTGCTCACCATGCCCACCGCCTGGGACCCCGACGGCACCGTCCTGCTCACCGGCGGTACCGGCCTGCTCGGCGGGCTGGTCGCCCGTCGCCTGGTCACCGGGCACGGCGTACGGCACCTGCTGCTGGCCAGCCGCAGCGGCCCGGAGGCCCCCGGCGTGGCCGATCTCACCGCCGAGCTGACCGCCCTCGGTGCCACGGTCACCGTGGTCGCCGCCGACGTCGCCGACCGGTCCGACGTCGGCCGCCTCGTCGCCGGGGTGCCCGACGCGCACCCGCTCACCGCCGTGGTGCACGCCGCCGGGGTGCTCGACGACGGGGTGGTCACCGCGCTCACCCCGGACCGGATCGACACCGTCTTCCGGCCCAAGGTGGACGCCGCCCGCCACCTCGACGAGGCGACCCGCCACCTCGACCTCGCCGGGTTCGTGCTCTTCTCCTCCGGGGCGGGCGTGTTCGGCGTCCCCGGCCAGGGCAACTACGCCGCCGCCAACGCGTACCTGGACGCGCTGGCCCGGCGGCGACGCGGGGCCGGCCTGCCCGCCCAGTCGTACGCCTGGGGGCTGTGGGAGCAGGCCAGCGCGATGACCGGCGGGCTGGACCGCACCGACCCCCGGATCACCGCGCGCGACGGCCAGCTGGCCATCCCCACCGACCTCGGCATGGCCCTGTTCGACGCCGGGCTGGCCGCCGCCGAGGAACACCTGGTGCCCACCCGGGTCGACGTGACCGCCCTCGCCGGGCGGGCCGTGGTGCCGGCGCTGATGCGCGGCCTGGTCCGGCCGGACCGGCCCCGCTCCCGGGCCACCGCCACCACCGACGGCCAGGACCTCGCCGGTCGGCTGCGGGCGCTCACCGCGACCGAGCGGTCCGCGTTCCTGCTCGACCTGGTCCGCGCCGAGGCGGCCACCGTGCTCGGCCACGGCAGCCCCGACGCGATCCGGCCGGAGCAGGCGTTCAACGAGATCGGCTTCGACTCGCTGACCGCCGTGGAGCTGCGCAACCGGTTGACCGAGGCGACCGGCGAACGGCTGCCGGCCACGGCGATCTTCGACTACCCGGATCCGACCGCGCTCGCCGTGTTCCTGCGCTCCCGGCTCGTCCCCGACGACGGCGAGGCCACCCCGGCGATCCTCGCCGAACTGGAGAACCTGGAACGCACGTTCGCCGAGACGACCGTCGAGGCGGACCTGCACACCCAGGTCACGGCCCGGCTGGAGGTGCTGGTCGCCAAGTGGCGGACCATGCGCAGCGCCTCCACCACCGACCACGACCTTGACCTCGACCAGGCCAGCGACGACGAGATCTTCAGCCTGATCGACACGGAACTCGGGCTCTGATGGCCGGCCCGACTACGCGGACCACGAGGAAACGGTGATGACCGACGTACTGATCGTGGGCTACGGCCCGGTGGGCCAGGTGGCGGCGATCCTGCTCGCCCAGCGCGGACTCACCGTGCGGGTGGTGGAGAAGTGGCAGACCCCGTACAACATGCCCCGCGCGGTCTCCTACGACGGGGAGGCCAGCCGGATCCTCGCCGCCTGCGGCCTCGGCGACCGCCTCGACGACGTCACCGAGCTGTCCGGCGAGTACACCTGGAAGAACGGCTTCGGCCGGACCCTGCTGCACGTCAGGGTCGCCGACGACGGCCCGGCCGGCTGGCCCGACTCCATCTCCTTCTACCAGCCCGGCCTGGAGGATCGCCTCGCCGAGCGGGGCCGCGCCCTGCCCGGCGTGCAGGTGCACCGGGGGCTGGAGGTCACCGACCTGACCGACCACGGCGACCGGGTCGAGGTGACCGCCGTCGACGGCGACGGCACGGAACACGCCTTCACCGCCTCCTGGGTGCTCGGCTGCGACGGCGCGAACAGCTTCGTCCGCCGCTGGCTCGGCGCCACCGTCACCGACCTGGGCTTCGGCTACGACTGGCTGGTCTGCGACGTGGTGTTGAACGAGCCGCACGAGTTCAAACCGAACAACCTCCAGATCTGCGACCCGGCCCGGCCCCGCACCGCCGTCTCCGCCGGCCCCGACCACCGCCGCTGGGAGTTCATGCGGGTGCCGGGGGAGACCCTGGAGGAGTTCCGTAGCGAGGGCAGTGCCTGGCGGCTGCTGGGCCTGTTCGACATCACCCCGGACACCGCCCGGCTGGACCGCTACGGCGTCTACACCACCCAGGCCTGCTACGCCGACACCTGGCGCTCGGGGCGGGTGTTCCTGGCCGGCGACGCCGCCCACGTCATGCCCCCCTTCCTCGGGCAGGGCATGAGTTCCGGCTTCCGGGACGTGGCCAACCTCGCGTGGAAGCTGGACCTGGTGCACCGGGGCGTCGCCGACGGGGCGCTCCTCGACACCTACGAGACCGAGCGGCGGGCCCACGTGCAGCACGCCATCCGGATGTCCATCGACTCCGGCACGGTGATCTGCGAGACGGACCAGAAGAAGGCCGCCGGTCGGGACGCGGTGATGCTGGCCGCGCTGCGGCGGCGTACCCAGCAGCGGCACGCCCGTTCGCTGCGCGAGGCGATCGTCGACGGTGTGCTGCGCCGCGACCCGGACGGCAGCCCCGCACCGTACGCGGGAGCACCCGCCGTGCAGGGGCGGGTGGCCGTCGGCGACCGGACCGGCCGCTTCGACGAGGTGGTCGGCGCCGGCTTCGTCCTGGTCACCCGTGGTCCGGCGGCGCTCGACGCGGACGCCACCGCGTTCCTCGACACCCTCGGTGCCCACCGGGTGACCGTGCGCCCCGCCGACTCCGCCGCCCCGGCACCCGGCGAGGCCAGCGCGCCGACCGACGTCGTCGACCTCGACGGCGTCCACCTGGCCTGGCTGGCCGACGCGAACGCCGACGCCGTGCTGGTCCGTCCCGACTTCTACGTCTTCGGCGTGGCGGCCGGACCGGACGGCCCGGCCGCCCTCGTGGACGACCTGCGCCGGCAGGTCGTCGCCCGGGCGCTGCACCCCTGACCACTCCCCGCTGCGCAAGGAGCAGACATGTTGGAGAACCTCCGCACCCTCGGCCGGGTGATCCGCACCCTGGCCACCAAGGACCCGGTGGCCCGGGTCCGCCGCTTCTACGAGATCCAGTCCCCGGACGTGGAGTTCGCCGCCCGCACCAGCCGGTACATGAACGTCGGCTACTGGGAGGAGGGTGTGACCAGCCTCGACGTGGCCGGCGAGGCGCTGGCCACGAAACTCGCCGACGCCGCCGGGTTCAAGCCCGACGACACCGTCCTCGACGTCGGCTTCGGCTACGGCGACCAGGACTTCGCCTGGCTGCGCGACCGCCGGGTGGCCAAGGTGCACGGCATCAACGTCACCCCCCGGCACGTCGAGCACGCCCGCGAGCGCGCCAGCCGGGAAGGCCTGGCCGAGCAGGCCGAGTTCCAGCTCGGCACCGCCACCGAGCTGCCCTTCCCGGACAACACCTTCGACCGGGTCGTCGCGCTGGAGTCGGCGTTCCACTTCCACCCGCGCAGCGCCTTCTTCGCCGAGGCGTTCCGGGTGCTCAAGCCCGGTGGCACCCTCGCCACCGCCGACATCATCCCGCTGCGCAACGAGACCCCCCGGATGTCCATCAGCTCCGGGCCGCTGAGCTTCGTCAAGTTCAGTATCCCCGACGAGAACTGGCACGACCGGACCGTCTACGCCGGACAGCTCACCGCGGCCGGGTTCGTCAACGCCGAGGTGCAGTCGATCCAGGACCGCACCTGGGAGGGCTGGCGGCGGTTCCAGGCGGCCCGGCCCCACGACCCGGCGTTCCAGGCCGCCGCCGAACGCAGCGCGGTCAAGGGAATGGCCAACCACTGGCGCGACGAGAACCTGATCAAGAAGGAGATCGCCCTGCTCGACTACGTCATCGCCGTCGCGCACAAGCCGTGACACGGCGCGGCCCTCACCAGCCGGGACCACCCGGCGGCGAGGGCCGCGACCCGCGTCGGCCGGACGCGGTCAGCCGACCGCCGTCCGGGTCAGCGCCGCCGAGAGGGTACGCAGGATCGCCGGCTGGTGTTGGGCCAGGAAGAAGTGCCCGCCGGGGAAGACGTGCAGGTCGAACGGTCCGGTGGTGTGCTCCTGCCAGGCTCGGGCCTCGTCGACCGTGGTCTTCGGGTCGTCGTCACCGGTGAACACCGTCACCGGGCAGCTCAGCTTCGGCCCCGGGGTGTACTCGTACGTCTCCGCCGCCCGGTAGTCGTTGCGGATGGCCGGCAGCGCGGCCCGCAGCATGTCCGGGTCGCCGAGGACCGCCGAGTTCGTCCCGCTGAGCTTCTTCACGTCGGCGAGCAGGCCCTCGTCGTCGAGCAGGTGCACCGTCTCGTGCCGCTGGCACGACGGCGCCCGCCGCCCGGACGGGAACAGGTGCGTGGCCGGCGTGCCGGTTTCCGCCTCCATCAGCCGGGCCACCTCGAAGCCGAGGGTCGCGCCCATGCTGTGCCCGAAGATCGCGAGCGGCTGGTCCAGCCAGGGCCGCAGCACCCGGAAGACCTGCCGGGCCAGCTCCGGAAGGTTGTCGACGCACGGTTCGTGGCGGCGGTCCTGCCGGCCCGGATACTGGACGCTGAGGACCTCGACGGCCGGCGACAGCGCCCGGGAGACCGGGAAGTAGAAGCTCGCGGACCCGCCGGCGTGCGGCAGGCACACCAGCCGGGGCGCACCGGCCGGCGCCGGGTGGAACCGGCGTACCCACAGGCCGTTGTCGTGGTCGGTCATCGTCACGCGATCCTTCCCAGCGATGGACCCGGACCTCCGGGCACCCTGCCATTGCACCGGACGCTAACCGCGCCGCCGGAGGCGGACCACCCCTAGCGGACGGGGCCGAGCGGTTAGGGGTTGTCGCAGCTCATACGACGCCATAACTTCCCCGCAGAGGGGACCCGTGGCTCTCGGGTGACGTGTACTCAAGGACGTGGAACCGAACTGGCCTGAGAATTCGCGCATTCGCACCGCCGACCGCGTCAGGTCTCCGCCGGCCACTGCGATGGGTCAGGTTGATGGACACCGAAGAGAAGCTCCGGGAGTATCTGAAGCGGGTCACCACCGACCTGAGGCGGACCCGGCAACGGCTCCGCGACGTCGAGGACGAGGCCCGGCAGCCGATCGCCATCGTCGGCATGGCCTGCCGGTTCCCCGGCGGCGTCACCACGCCCGAGGAGCTGTGGGACCTCGTCGCCGCGTCCGGGGACGCCGTCGGCGGCTTCCCCACCGACCGGGGCTGGGACCTCGACGACCTCTACGACCCGACCGGGGAGCGCCCCGGCACGTCCTCGGTGCGGGAGGGCGGCTTCGTCCCCGACGCCGGCCACTTCGACCCCCGCTTCTTCGGGATCTCGCCCCGGGAGGCCCTGGCCATGGACCCGCAGCAGCGGCTGCTGCTGGAGGTCTCCTGGGAGGCGTTCGAGTCCGCCGGGGTGGACCCGACCGCGCTGAAGGGCGAACGGGTCGGCGTCTTCGCCGGCCTCACCCACGGTGACTACGCCGCCGGTGCCACCGACGTACCCGACGGTGTCGTCGACTACCTCGGCCTCGGCAACGCCGGCAGCATCAGCTCCGGCCGGGTCGCCTACACCTTCGGATTCGAGGGACCGGCGGTCACCGTCGACACCGCGTGCTCGTCGTCGCTGGTGGCCCTGCACCTGGCCGTCCAGTCGCTGCGCTCCGGCGAATCCGACCTGGCCCTGGCCGGCGGCGTCACCGTCATGCCCACCCCGGCGGTCTTCGTCGACTTCACCCGGCAGGGCAACCTCTCCGCGTCCGCCCGGTGCCGGGCCTTCGCCGACGCCGCCGACGGCACCTCCCTCGCCGAGGGCGTCGGCATACTCCTCGTCGAACGCCTCGCCGACGCCCACCGGCTCGGCCACCGGGTTCTCGCCGTGGTGCGGGGTACGGCGGTGAATCAGGATGGTGCGTCGAACGGGTTGACGGCGCCGAATGGTCCGTCGCAGCAGCGGGTGATCCGGCAGGCGTTGGCGTCGGCGCGGTTGTCGCCGGCGGATGTGGATGTGGTGGAGGCGCACGGTACGGGTACCACGTTGGGTGATCCGATCGAGGCGCAGGCGTTGCTCGCCACCTATGGGCAGGACCGTGTCGTGCCGTTGTTGTTGGGGTCGGTGAAGTCGAACATCGGTCATACGCAGGCTGCGGCGGGTGTGGCGGGCATCATCAAGTCGGTGTTGGCGATGCGGCACGGCATCGTTCCGGCGAGTTTGCATGTGGATGTGCCGTCGTCGAAGGTGGACTGGTCGGCGGGTGCGGTGGAGTTGGTGACCGAGGCGACCCCGTGGCCGGTGGTGGATCGTCCGCGTCGGGCGGCGGTGTCGTCGTTCGGGATCTCCGGCACCAACGCCCACGTGATCGTCGAGCAGCCCGAACCCGTACCGGCCGACCCGGACGTGCCGCAGGCGGTGGCCGGCGGGGACCTCCCGGTGGTGCCGTGGTTGGTGTCGGCGCGGTCGGCGGAGGCCCTGACCGGGCAGGCAAGCCGGTTGGCCGGGTTCGTCCGGGAGGACACCGGCCGGTCGCCGGTGGAGGTCGGCTGGTCCCTGGCGACGACGCGGGCGGCGTTGGAGCACCGGGCGGTCGTGCTCGGCACGTCCGGCGACGAGCTACACGCCGGGCTGGAGTCGCTGGCCGCCGGTGGAGCCGAGCGGGCCGGCGCGTTGGTGGTGGGTCAGGCGGTACCCGGTCGTCGGGCGTTGGTGTTCACGGGTCAGGGTGCGCAGCGGTCGGGGATGGGTCGGGAGTTGTACGGCCGGTTCCCGGTGTTCGCGGATGCGTTCGATCGGGTGTGTGGCCTGTTCGAGGGTCGGTTGGATCGTCCGTTGCGGGAGGTGGTGTTCGCCGAGGCGGGCTCCGAGCTTGCGGGGCTTCTCGATCGGACGGTGTTCACGCAGGCGGGTCTGTTCGCGGTGGAGGTGGCTCTCTACGAGTTGCTGTCTTCGTGGGGTGTGACGGCTGATTATGTGGCGGGTCATTCGATCGGTGAGGTGACGGCTGCGTATGTGTCGGGGGTGTTGTCGCTGGAGGATGCGTGTGCTCTGGTGGCGGCGCGGGGTTCGTTGATGCAGGCCCTTCCTTCGGGTGGGGGCATGTTGGCGGTGGGTGCCGCTGAGGCCGAGGTCCGCGCTGTCGTGGGTGACGGTGTGGATGTGGCGGCGGTGAATGGTCCTCGGTCGGTGGTGTTGTCCGGGCCGGTGGCCGTGCTGGATCGGGTGGCGGAGGAGTGTGCTGCCCGGGGTTGGCGGGTCAAGCGTCTGTCGGTGAGTCATGCGTTCCATTCGCGGTTGATGGAGCCGATGCTGGATGAGTTCCGGGCGGTGCTCAGCGGCCTGTCGTGGTCGGCGCCGAGGGTGCCGATCGTGTCGAACCTGACCGGTCAGGTGGCGGATGCGTCGGAGATCGCGGGTGTGGAGTACTGGGTGCGGCACGTGCGGGAGGCGGTGCGGTTCGCCGACGGGATCGCCACCCTGTACGGGCTCGGTGTCAGCACGGTCTTGGAGATCGGGCCGGATGCGACGTTGACGGCGATGGCCGCTGACACGCCGACCGACCGGACGGTGCACCTGATTCCGGTGATGCGGCGGGACCAGTCGGAGACGAGCAGTCTGGTGACCGCGTTGGCGCGGCTGCACGTGACCGGGACTCCCGTCGACTGGACGGGTTGGTTCACCCAGGCCGGCCACCAGCCGCGCACCGTCGACCTGCCCACCTACGCCTTCCAGAAGGAGCGCTACTGGCTCAACGCCGGAGCGTCCGGCGCGGACGCCTCCGGGCTCGGCGTACGCGGCACGGAGCACGGCCTGCTCGACGCCGAACTCGTCGCCGCCGCCGACGACGTCCGCATCCACGGCGGCCGGCTCTCCGTGCAGGCTCAGCCCTGGCTCGCCGACCACGTGGTGTGGGGCTCGGTCGTCGTACCGGGCTCGGCACTGGTGGAGATGGCGCTGGACGCCGGAACGCGGGCCGCCTGCGACACGCTGGAGGAGCTGACCCTCGCCGCCCCGATCGTCCTGCCCGAGCAGGGCGCCCGAACCGTACAGCTGCACCTCGGCACCCCCGACGAGCACGGCCGTCGTCGGGTCACCATCCACTCCCGGCCGGCGGACGACCCGCGCGGCGACTGGACCCGGCACGCCGAGGGTGTCCTCGCCCCCGGCGGCTCCGACGCACCGGACCCGCTCACCGAGTGGCCACCGGCCGGCGCCACCACCGTGCCGGTCGAGCCGATCTACGAGCAGTTGCACCGTCTCGGTGTGGACCACGGTCCGACCTTCCGTGGGCTGCGCGCCGCATGGCGTACCGACGACGCGGTCTTCGCGGAGGTCGCCCTGCCCGACGGCACCGCCGCCGCCGGATTCGCCCTCCACCCGGCGCTGCTCGACGCGGCGCTGCACGTCGTCGGCCTCACCGACGACGCCGACGCCGACGCCACCGGAGCCCGGCTCCCGTTCGCCTGGTCCGGTGTCGCCCTCACCGCCGTCGGCGCGACCCACCTGCGGGTACGCCTCACCCGCGCCGGTTCGGCGGTGTCGTTGACCCTCGCCGACGGGACCGGTGCACCCGTCGCACGGATCCGTTCACTGCTCTCCCGGCCGGTCGGCGCCGGCCAGCTCGACACCACCGGACCGGCCGGACTGCCCCTGTTCGACCTCCGCTGGTCCGCGCTACCGCTGCCGTCCCGGCCGGCGACCGGAATCGTGGCGCTCGACGACGCCGGACCCGCCACCGCGTCGCTGGCCGGCGGACTCGCCGCCCTCGCCGCCGCCATCGACGCCGGTCGGCACGACCCCCGGCTGGTGCTGCTCCCCGTCGGGGACGATTCGCCCGGCGACCCGCTCGGCGCGACCCACGCCCGGCTCGCCGGGGCCCTGACGGCCGTGCGGGAGTGGCTCGCCGACGACCGCTTCGCCGACCGGCGGCTCGTCGTGCTCACCCGGGGCGCGGTCCCGGCCGGTACCGCCGGTGAGGTGGCCGACCTGGCCGGTGCCGCCGTCTGGGGGCTGGTGCGTACGGCGCAGCTGGAACACCCCGGTCGATTCGTACTGGCCGACCTCGACGCGGGGGTCGACGCCGACCTGCTCGGCCGCGCCCTGGCCAGCGACGAACCCCAGCTCGCCGTCCGCGACGGGCAGCTGCTCGTACCCCGGCTCGCCCCGGCCGACGCCTACCCGACCGGCACCACCGACCTGCTGCCCGACGGCACGGTGCTCGTCACCGGCGCCACCGGCACCCTCGGCGGCATCATCGCCCGCCACCTGGTCACCGTGCACAAGGTCCGACACCTGCTCCTCGTCGGCCGGCGCGGTCCCGACGCCCCGGGCGCGGCGGAACTCCTCGCCGACCTCGCCCGGCTCGGCGCGCAGGTGCGCCTCGTCGCCGCCGACGTCGCCGACCGGGACGCGGTCGCCGCGTTGCTCGCCGCCGTCCCCGCCGAACACCCGTTGACCGGGGTGGTGCACGCCGCCGGGGCCCTCGACGACGCGGTGGTCACCGCGCTGACCCCGGAGCGGACCGCCGCCGTGCTCGGCCCGAAGGCCGACGCCGCCTGGCACCTGCACGACCTCACCCGGCACCTGGACCTGCCGATGTTCGTGCTCTTCTCCTCGATCGCCGGCCCGCTCGGCGGTCCCGGCCAGGGCAACTACGCCGCGGCCAACGCCTTCCTCGACGGGTTGGCCCACCAGCGGCACGCCGCCGGGCTCGCCGCCACCTCCCTGGCCTGGGGGATGTGGGAGGAGGGCAGCGGGATGACCCGCGACCTGGGCACCGGCAGCCGGGAACGGCTGGCCCGCCAGGGCATCGTCCCGCTCGGCACGGAGCAGGCCCTCGCCCTCTTCGACGCCAGCCGGCGCAGCCGGCAACCGCTACTGGTGCCGGTCCGCCTCGACCTCGCCGGACTGCGCACCCTCACCACCGTCGACCACCTCCCGGTAACGCTGCGCGGGCTGGCCGGCGTCCGCGTGCGGCGCAGTGCCGCCGGGTCCACCACCCCGGCGGGCGGATTCCGTGACCGGCTCGCCGCAGCCTCCGACGAGGACCGTCGGCGGCTGGTCGAGGAGCTGGTCACCGGCCAGGTGGCCGAGGTGCTCGGGTACGCCTCGTCGGCCGCGCTCGGCACCGGGCAGTCCTTCATCGAGCTCGGCTTCGACTCGCTGACCGCCGTGGAGCTGCGCAACCGGCTCACCGCCCTGACCGGTGTGTCGCTGCCGGCCACGCTGGTCTTCGACCACCCCACCCCGGACGCGCTGAGCGGGCACCTGATGGCGCAGCTCGGCCCCGGCCCGTCCGCGCCGACCCTCCTCGACGAGCTGGACCGGCTGGAGGCGGCGTTCTCCGCCACCCCGGCGGAGAGCCTGGCCGAGCTGACCGCCGACGAGGAGACCCGAACGGCGGTCACCGCGCGGCTCCGGGCACTGCTCACCCGGTGGGAGGGCGAGGACGGCGACACCGACTCCGTCGCCCCCTCCCTCGACGACGCCAGCGACGACGAACTCTTCGACTTCATCGACAGCAGGTTCGGTCGTTCCTGACCGTCGAACCGCCCCGCTTGCCGACCAACGCGACAGGTGAATCCCCGATGGCCAACGAAGCCAAGCTCCGTGAGTACCTCAAGCGCGTCACCGCCGATCTCCACGAGACCAGCGAACGCCTGAAGGCCGTCGACGCCAGGAACCACGAGCCCATCGCGATCGTCGGGATGAGCTGCCGCTACCCGGGCGGGGTCCGCTCACCCGAGCAGCTGTGGGACCTGGTCGCCACCGCCACCGACGGCATCACCGGCTTCCCCGTCGACCGGGGGTGGGACACCGAGCAGGCGTACGACCCGACGGGGGAGCGGCGGGGCAGCACGTACGCCCGGGAGGGCGGGTTCCTGCACGACGCCGGGGACTTCGACCCGGACCTCTTCAAGATCTCCCCGTACGAGGCGCTGGCCATGGACCCGCAGCAGCGGCTCATGCTGGAGGCGTCCTGGGAGGCGATCGAGGACGCCCGGATCGATCCGCTCTCGCTGCGCGGCAGCCGCGTCGGTGTGTTCGCCGGCATGATGTACCACAACTACGCCGCCGGACTCGAGGACGTACCGGAGACGCTGGACGGCTTCATCGGCGGCGGCACCGCCAGCAGCGTGCTCTCCGGCCGGGTCGCCTACACCTTCGGGTTCGAGGGGCCGGCGGTGACGGTGGACACGGCGTGTTCGTCGTCGTTGGTGGCGTTGCACCTGGCGGTGCAGTCCCTGCGGTCCGGCGAGTGCACGCTCGCGTTGGCCGGCGGCGTCACCGTGATGACCACCCTGGAGACGTTCATCGACTTCTCTCGACAGCGCGGCCTCGCACCGGACGGGCGCTGCAAGTCGTTCGCGGAGGGCGCCGACGGGACGGGGTGGTCCGAGGGCGTCGGGGTGCTCCTGGTGGAGCGACTCTCCGACGCGCGTCGCCATGGTCACCGGGTCCTCGCCGTGGTGCGGGGTACGGCGGTGAACCAGGACGGTGCGTCGAACGGCCTGACCGCGCCGAATGGTCCGTCGCAGCAGCGGGTGATCCGGCAGGCGTTGGCGAATGCCCGGTTGACCACGGCGGACGTGGACGTGGTGGAGGCACACGGTACGGGCACCATGCTCGGTGATCCGATCGAGGCGCAGGCGTTGCTGGCGACGTACGGGCAGGGCCGCGACGTTCCGTTGTTGTTGGGGTCGGTCAAGTCGAACATCGGTCACACCCAGGCCGCAGCCGGCGTGGCCGGCGTGATCAAGATGGCCGAGGCGATGCGGCACGGCATCGTTCCGCCCACGCTGCACCTGGATGCCCCCTCGTCGAAGGTGGACTGGTCGGCGGGTGCGGTGGAGTTGGTGACGCAGGCGCGTGCGTGGCCGGTGGTGGATCGTCCGCGTCGGGCGGCGGTGTCGTCGTTCGGGATCTCCGGCACCAACGCGCACGTCATCATCGAGCAGGCCGAAGCGGAAACCGACCCGGCACCGGCGACGGCCGGGGGCGACCTTCCGGTGGTGCCGTGGCTGGTGTCGGCGCGGTCGGCGGAGGCCCTGACCGGGCAGGCCGGACAGTTGGCGGAGTTCCTCCGCACGCATGCCGACCTCTCGCCGCTGGATGTCGGGTGGTCCCTGGCGACGACGCGGGCGGCGTTGGAGCACCGGGCGGTGGTGTTCGGTGCGTCCGGCGGTGACCTGTCCGCCGGTCTGGTGGCGTTGGCCGAGGGTGCTTCGGTGCCGGGGCTCGTCACGGGTGAGGTGGTTGCTGGTCGTCGGGCGTTGGTGTTCACGGGTCAGGGTGCGCAGCGGTCGGGGATGGGTCGGGAGTTGTACGGCCGGTTTCCGGTGTTCGCGGATGTGTTCGATCGGGTGTGTGGCCTGTTCGAGGGTCGGTTGGATCGTTCGTTGCGGGAGGTGGTGTTCGCCGAGGCGGGCTCCGAGCTTGCGGGGCTGTTGGATCGGACGGTGTTTACGCAGGCGGGTCTGTTCGCGGTGGAGGTGGCCCTCTACGAGCTTCTCGTTTCGTGGGGTGTGACGGCTGATTATGTGGCGGGTCATTCGATTGGTGAGGTGACGGCCGCGTATGTGTCGGGGGTGTTGTCGCTGGAGGACGCCTGCACGTTGGTGGCGGCGCGGGGTTCGTTGATGCAGGCCCTTCCTTCGGGTGGGGGCATGTTGGCGGTGGGTGCCGCTGAGGCTGAGGTCCGCGCTGCCGTGGGTGACGGTGTCGACATTGCGGCGGTGAATGGTCCGGCGTCGGTGGTGTTGTCTGGGGCAGTGGCTGATCTGGATCGGGTGGCGGAGGAGTGCACCGCCCGGGGCTGGCGGGTCAAGCGTCTGTCGGTGAGTCACGCGTTTCATTCGCGGTTGATGGAGCCGATGCTGGATGACTTCCGGGCGGTGCTCAACGGTCTGACCTGGTCTGCGCCGAGGGTGCCGATCGTGTCGAACCTGACCGGTGCGGTGGCGGATCCGTCGGAGATCGCGGGTGCGGAGTACTGGGTGCGGCACGTCCGGGAGGCGGTGCGGTTCGCCGACGGGATCGCCACGCTGCACGGGTTGGGTGTGTCGACGGTCCTGGAGGTCGGGCCGGATGCGACGTTGACGGCGATGGCCGCTGACACGCCGACCGACCGGACGGTGCACCTGATTCCGGCGATGCGGCGGGACCAGTCGGAGACGACGGCGCTGGTCACGGCTCTGGCCCGGTTGCACGTGACCGGCACTCCTGTCGACTGGTCGGGTTGGTTCACCCAGGCCGGGCACCGACCGCGCATCGTCGACCTGCCCACCTACGCCTTCCACCACCGGCGCTACTGGCTGAACGCCAGTACCCGACCCCGTGGCACCGAAGGCTCCGCCGTTGCCTCCCCGAGCGACGAGGCGTTCTGGCAGGTCATCGAGAACCAGGACGTCGAGACGCTCGCCGCCACCCTCGCCGTTGACCCCGAGGCCCCGCTCGGTGCCGTGCTTCCCGCCCTCTCCGCGTGGCGGCGTCGCCACGAAACCGAGTCGGCCCTCGATTCGTGGCGGTACCGGGTCATCTGGCAGCCGCTACCCGACCACGTCCGGCAGGAGGGCGGCGACCTCCTCGTCCTCGTGCCCGCCGAAGTCGACGGCCCCGCCGGCCAGTGGGCGACCGCACTCACCGAGCCCGGCGTACGGCTGCTGCCGGTGGCCGCCGACACCGACCGGGCGCGCCTCGCCCGGGACCTCACGGAGGCGTACGCCGAGGGACAGCCCGGCATCGTCCTCTCCCTGCTCGGCCTCGCACCCGGAACGCATCCCGACTCAGTTTCCGTGCCGGCCGGTCTCGCCGCCACGGTCACTCTCGCCCAGGCCCTCGGTGACTCCGGGATCCCCGCCCGGCTCTGGATCGCCACCCGGGGCGCGGTCACCGTCGACCCCCGCGACCACCTCGTCGACCCTGACCAGGCGGCACTCTGGGGCTTCGGCGGTGTGCTGCGCGTCGAGCATCCACACCGCTGGGGTGGCCTTGTCGACCTGCCCGAGACAGCGGACCCGCGCGGCGTACGACTGCTGCGTCGGCTGCTCGGCGGTGAGCGCGTCGAGGACCAGCTCGCCCTCCGCGCCACCGGCGGGTACGCCCGGCGACTGGTCCACGCCGGTCCGCCGGTCGGTCCCGCGCGTACCTGGACCCCGCGTGGCACGGCGCTCGTCACCGGCGGTACGGGCGCGCTGGGCGGGCACGTCGCCCGTGCCCTCGCGGCGGCGGGCGTCGACCACCTGCTGCTGGTCAGCCGGCGCGGCCCCGGCGCGCCCGGCGCCGCGTCCCTGGCCGAGGAACTGACCGCAGGCGGTACCAGGGTCACCGTCGCCGCCTGCGACGTGGCCGACCGGGACTCGCTCCGAGCACTGCTCTCCACCGTCCCCGCCGACCTGCCGCTCACCACCGTCGTGCACACTGCGGCGGTACTCGACGACACCCTGGTCGACGCCCTCACCGTCGCGCAGATGACCACCGCCCTGCGAGCCAAGGTCGATGCCGCCCGCAACCTCGACGAGTTGACCCGCGACCACGAGCTGTCGGCGTTCGTCCTGTTCTCCTCCCTGGCCGGCACCATGGGTGGCCCCGGGCAGGCCAACTACGCCCCCGGTAACGCCTGGCTGGACGCCCTCGCCCGCCGCCGCCGAACCGAGGGACTGCCGGCCACCTCCGTCGGCTGGGGCCTCTGGGCCGACGGCGGGGTCAGCACCGGCGACTTCGAACGCCGGATGGCCCGCAACGGCATCGCGGCGATGGACCCCGCCACGGCCATCCGTGCCCTCACCCGGGCGCTCGACCACGACGAGACCGACCTGCTGGTCGCCGACGTCGACTGGAACCAGGTGGCGGCCACCGCCGGAGGACGCCCCGATCCGCTGATCCGGGAGCTGCTGACCGCGCCACAGGTCACCGACGCCGCCACCGCCGAGCGGGCCGGCGGCGCGACCGCCCTGCGGCACCGTCTCGCCGGACTCTCCGAGGCCGAGCAGCTCGACACCCTGCGCGACCTGGTGCGCGCCGAGGTCGCGGTGGTGCTCGGGCACGGCGGTGCCGACCAGGTGCCGGCCGAACGCGCGTTCCGGGACCTCGGCTTCACCTCCCTCACCGCCGTCGAACTGCGTAACCGGCTCGACGCCTCGACCGGGCTCACCCTGCCCGCCACCCTCGCCTTCGACCACCCCAACCCCACCGCCCTGGCGGTCCACATCCGGACCGAACTGCTCGGCGGGCACGCCCTGCCCGAGACGCGACAGCCGGCGGTACGCCCGGTCGACGACGACCCGATCGTCATCGTCGGCATGGGCTGCCGATTCCCCGCCGGGGCCGGCTCACCGGAGGAGTTCTGGCGGCTGCTCGCCGACGGGGTCGACGCCATGTCCGACTTCCCCACGAACCGGCACTGGGACCTGGACACGCTGTACCACCCCGATCCGGAGCACCCCGGGGCGTCGTACGTGACGCAGGGCGCCTTCCTGGACGATGCGGGCGCGTTCGACGCGGGGTTCTTCGGGATCTCGCCCCGGGAGGCGGTCGCCATGGACCCGCAGCAGCGGCTGCTGCTGGAGGTGTCCTGGGCGGCGATGGAGGACGCCCGGATCGACCCGTCCTCCCTGCGCGGCAGCCGGGTCGGTGTCTTCGCCGGCACCAACGGTCAGGACTTCGACAACCTCATCCGACACGGCGGCGACGACCTCGCCGGGTACGGCGCCACCGGTGCCTCCGCCAGTGTGCTGTCGGGTCGGGTGGCGTACTCGTTCGGGTTCGAGGGGCCGGCGGTGACGGTGGACACGGCGTGTTCGTCGTCGTTGGTGGCGTTGCACCTGGCGGCGCAGTCGTTGCGGTCGGGGGAGTGCGACCTGGCGCTCGCCGGTGGCGTGACGGTCATGGCCACCCCCGGTGCCTTCGTCGAGTTCTCCCGGCAGCGCGGGCTCTCGGCCGACGGGCGGTGCCGGTCGTTCGCGGACTCGGCGGACGGCACGGGCTGGGGCGAGGGCGTCGGCGTGCTGCTGGTGCAGCGGCTGTCCGACGCGCGTCGGGAGGGTCGTCGGGTTCTCGCGGTGGTGCGGGGTACGGCGGTGAACCAGGACGGTGCGTCGAATGGTCTGACGGCGCCGAATGGTCCGTCGCAGCAGCGGGTGATCCGGCAGGCGTTGGCGAATGCCCGGTTGACCACGGCGGACGTGGACGTGGTGGAGGCACACGGTACGGGTACCACGCTCGGGGATCCGATCGAGGCGCAGGCGCTGCTCGCCACCTACGGGCGGGACCGTGTCGAGCCGTTGCTGCTCGGGTCGGTGAAGTCGAACATCGGTCATACGCAGGCTGCGGCGGGTGTGGCCGGCATCATCAAGATGGTGCAGGCCATCCGGCACGGTTTCGTTCCTCCGACGTTGCACGTGGATGTGCCGTCGTCGAAGGTGGACTGGTCGGCGGGTGCGGTGGAGTTGGTGACCGAGGCGACCCCCTGGCCGGTGGTGGATCGTCCGCGTCGGGCGGCGGTGTCGTCGTTCGGGATCTCCGGCACCAACGCGCACGTCATCATCGAGCAGCCCGAGGCCGAACCGGTGACGGCTTCGTCCGTGGCGTCGGTGGAGGCCGGACCAGCGGCTGACGCGCTGCCGGTGGTGCCGTGGCTGGTGTCGGCACGGTCGGCGCAGGCCCTGGCCGGGCAGGCAAGCCGGTTGGCCGGGTTCGTCCGGGACCACGCGGGGCTGTCGCCGGTCGACGTGGGTTGGTCCCTGGCGACGTCGCGGGCGGCGTTGGAGCACCGGGCGGTGGTGCTGGGTGCGACTGGCGACGACCTGTCCGTCGGGCTGACTGCTCTGGCCGACGGTGAGTCGGTGCCCGGTGTGGTGACGGGTGAGGTGGTTGCTGGTCGTCGGGCGTTGGTGTTCACGGGTCAGGGTGCGCAGCGGTCGGGGATGGGTCGGGAGTTGTACGGCCGGTTTCCGGTGTTCGCGGATGTGTTCGATCGGGTGTGTGGCCTGTTCGAGGGTCGGTTGGATCGTTCGTTGCGGGAGGTGGTGTTCGCCGAGGCGGGCTCCGAGCGTGCGGGGCTGTTGGATCGGACGGTGTTCACGCAGGCGGGTCTGTTCGCGGTGGAGGTGGCGCTTTATGAGTTGCTGTCCTCCTGGGGTGTGACGGCCGACTACGTGGCGGGTCATTCGATTGGTGAGGTGACGGCTGCGTATGTGTCGGGGGTGTTGTCGCTGGAGGATGCCTGCGCGTTGGTGGCGGCGCGGGGTTCGTTGATGCAGGCCCTTCCTTCGGGTGGGGGCATGCTGGCGGTGGGTGCGGCTGAGGCCGAGGTCCGTGAGCTGGTCGCTGTCGCTGTCGATGCCGATGCCGGTTCTGGTGACGGTGTCGACATTGCGGCGGTGAATGGCCCTCGGTCGGTGGTGTTGTCCGGGCCGGTGGCCGTGCTGGATCGGGTGGCGGAGGAGTGTGCTGCCCGGGGTTGGCGAACCAGACGTCTGTCGGTGAGTCACGCGTTCCATTCGCGGTTGATGGAGCCGATGCTGGATGAGTTCCGGGCGGTGCTCAACGCTCTGACCTGGTCTGCGGCGAGGGTGCCGATCGTGTCGAACCTGACCGGTCAGGTGGCGGATCCGTCGGAGATCGCGGGTGCGGAGTACTGGGTGCGGCACGTCCGCGAGGCGGTGCGGTTCGCCGACGGGATCGCCACCCTGCACGGGCTCGGTGTCAGCACGGTCCTGGAGATCGGGCCGGATGCGACGTTGACGGCGATGGCCGCCGACACGCCGACCGACCGGACAGTGCACCTGATTCCGGTGTTGCGGCGGGACCAGTCGGAGACGACCGCCCTGGTGACCGCGTTGGCCCGGTTGCACGTGACCGGCACGCCGGTGGACTGGGCGGGTTGGTTCACCCAGGACGGGTACCGGCCGTGCACCGTCGACCTGCCCACCTACGCCTTCCAGCGCACCTGGTACTGGCCACAGGTCACGGCCACCGGAGGGGCCGCCCGGTCGGGCGATGACGTCGACGAGCGGTTCTGGGCGGCGGTGGAGCGGGAGGATCTGGCCGGGCTGGGGGAGGAGTTCCAGCTCGACGCCGACCAGCCGTTGAGTGCGCTGCTGCCGAGGCTGGCCCAGTGGCGGCGGGAGGGACAGCGGCGGTCCACCGCCGACTCTTGGCGCTACCGCGTCGAGTGGCGACCGGCGGCGTCCGTACCGAAGGCGGATCTGGTCGGGACCTGGTTGGTGCTGGCACCCTCGACGCAGACCGGACACCCGGTGGTCGAGGGCCTGGCTGCGCACGGCGCCGAGGTCGTCACGGTGCTCCTCGACCCGACGGCCCTGGGCCGTGCCGACGTGACCGAGCGGCTGCGCGCTGCCGTACCCGACCCGGGCGATCTCGCCGGAGTGGTGTCGTTGCTGTCGCTCGCGGGCGCGGGTGTCGGTGAGGCGCTGGCCGTGGTGCAGGCGTTGGGTGACTGCGGTGTGGGCGGTCGGGTGTGGTGGGTGACCCGGAGCGCGGTGTCGGTGGGCCGGTCGGACGAGCCCGCGGACCCGGTCGGGGCTGCGGTGTGGGGTCTCGGTCGGGTGGCGGCGTTGGAGGAGCCGCGCCGCTGGGGTGGCCTGGTGGACCTGCCGCAGGAGGTGGACGAGCGGGCGGTCCGCCGGCTCTGCGGGATGCTGACGGATGGCACCGAGGATCAGCTCGCGCTGCGGTCCTCCGGGGTGTTCGTTCGTCGGTTGGTGCGGGCGTCGGGTGATCCGGTGCGTCGGGTTTTCCGGTTGTCGGGGACGGTGCTGGTCACCGGTGGTACGGGGGCGCTCGGTTCGCGGGTCGCGGAGTGGGCGGTCGGTGCGGGTGCCGGGCACCTGGTGTTGACCAGCCGTCGCGGTGAGCGGGCGTCGGGCGCGGTGGAGCTGGCCGAGCGGTTGCGGACGTCCGGGGTACGGGTGACCGTAGCGGCCTGTGACGTGGCGGATCGGGCGCAGGTCGGGGCGCTGCTCGACGGCCTCGCCGGGCAGGGCGACCCGGTCCGCGCGGTCGTCCACGCCGCCGGAGCCCCCCAGTTCACCCCACTGGCCGAGATGGGCCAGGACGAGCTGGACGAGGTGCTCCGCGCGAAGGTCGACGGTGCGGCGCACCTCGACGAGTTGCTGCCGGACGGGCTGGACGCGTTCGTGGTGTTCTCGTCCATCGCCGGGGTGTGGGGCTCGGCGGGGCAGGCCGGCTACGCGGCAGCCAACGCCTTCGTGGACGCGCTCGTCGCGCGCCGCCGGGGCCGGGGCACCGTCGGCACCACCGTGGCGTGGGGACCCTGGGCCGGCGGTGGCATGGCCGTGCAGGGTGAGGCACAGGAGCAGTTGGCGCGGCGTGGTCTGCCGGCGATGGCGCCGGAGTTGGCGGTCACCGCGTTGCAGGGCGCCCTGGACCGGGACGACGTCGCGGTGGTCGTCGCCGACGTGGCCTGGGACCGGTTCGCCCCCTCCTTCACCGCGCTGCGCCCCAGCCCCCTGCTCGACGAGATTCCCGAGGCGCGACCCACGCAGACCGACGTCGGCCCGGCCCCCAACGACGGTCCGCAACTCGGCCGCCGGCTCGCCGGCATGACGACCGTCGAGCGGGACGCGTACCTGCTCGACCTGGTCCGAACCCAGGCTGCCGCCGTGCTCGGGCACGCCACGCCGGACGCCGTACCGGCCGACCGGGCGTTCCAGCGTCAGGGCTTCGACTCGCTCACCGCCGTCGAGTTGCGCAACCGGCTCACCGCCGAGACCGGCCTGACCCTGCCCAGCACCCTGGTCTTCGACCATCCGACGCCGTTGGCCCTGGCGACCCAGATCGGCGTCGAACTGACCGGTGCGCCGGCTGAGACGGTGGCGGCGAACCGGAGCGTCGCGGTCGACGACGACCCGATCGTCATCGTCGGCATGGGCTGCCGCCTGCCCGGTGGTGTCGACACCACCGGGCAGCTCTGGGAACTGCTCACCGGTGGCCGGGACGGCATCTCCGACTTCCCGCTGGACCGGGGCTGGGACAGCTTCCTCGGCGGCAGGCTCACCGACACGTCCTTCCCCCGCCAGGGCGGCTTCGTCTACGACGCCGGGGCGTTCGACGCGGAGTTCTTCGGCATCTCGCCCCGCGAGGCCCTGGCCATGGACCCGCAGCAGCGGCTGCTGCTGGAGGTCTCCTGGGAGGCGATCGAATCAGCCGGCGTGGACCCGTCCCGCCTGAAGGGCGAACGGGTCGGCGTCTTCGCGGGCGCCAGCTTCCAGGGGTACGCCTCGACGGCGATGGGCCGGGACCAGGAGGTCGGCGGTCACCTGCTCACCGGCAACGCGACCAGCGTGCTGTCGGGTCGGGTGGCGTACTCGTTCGGGTTCGAGGGGCCGGCGGTGACGGTGGACACGGCGTGTTCGTCGTCGTTGGTGGCGTTGCACCTGGCGGCGCAGTCGTTGCGGTCGGGGGAGTGCGACCTGGCGCTCGCCGGTGGCGTGACGGTGATGGCTTCCCCCGCCACCTTCGTCGAGTTCTCCCGTCAGGGTGGCCTCGCGCCGGACGGGCGCTGCAAGTCGTTCGCCGAGGGCGCCGACGGGACCGGCTGGTCCGAGGGCGTCGGTGTGCTGCTGGTGCAGCGGCTGTCCGATGCGCGTCGGGATGGTCGTCGGGTTCTCGCGGTGGTGCGGGGTACGGCGGTGAACCAGGACGGTGCGTCGAACGGGTTGACGGCGCCGAATGGTCCGTCTCAGCAGCGGGTGATCCGGCAGGCGTTGGCGTCGGCGCGGTTGTCGCCGGCGGATGTGGACGTGGTGGAGGCGCACGGTACGGGTACCACGTTGGGTGATCCGATCGAGGCGCAGGCGTTGTTGGCGACGTACGGGCAGGACCGTGTCGTGCCGTTGTTGTTGGGGTCGGTGAAGTCGAACATCGGTCATACGCAGGCTGCGGCGGGTGTGGCGGGCATCATCAAGTCGGTGTTGGCGATGCGGCACGGCATCGTTCCGGCGAGTCTGCATGTGGATGTGCCGTCGTCGAAGGTGGACTGGTCGGCGGGTGCGGTGGAGTTGGTGACGCAGGCGCGGGCGTGGCCGGTGGTGGATCGTCCGCGTCGGGCGGCGGTGTCGTCGTTCGGGATCTCCGGCACCAACGCCCACGTCATCCTCGAACAACCGGAACCCTTGCCGGACCCGGTACCGGCCGGGACGCCGGTACCGGCCGGACCAGCGGCTGACGCGTTGCCGACGGTGCCGTGGTTGGTGTCCGGGCGCTCGGCCGACGCCCTGACCCGGCAGGCCGGTCGCCTCGCCGAGCATCTTCGTGGCGACCGGGAACAGTCGCCGGTCGACGTGGGTTGGTCCCTGGCGACGTCGCGGGCGGCGTTGGAGCACCGGGCGGTGGTGCTGGGTGCGACTGGCGACGACCTGTCCGTCGGGCTGACTGCTCTGGCCGACGGCGAGTCGGTTCCCGGTGTGGTGACCGGTGAGGTGGTTGCTGGTCGTCGGGCGTTGGTGTTCACGGGTCAGGGTGCGCAGCGGTCGGGGATGGGTCGGGAGTTGTACGGCCGGTTCCCGGTGTTCGCGGATGCCTTCGATCGGGTGTGTGGCCTGTTCGAGGGTCGGTTGGATCGTCCGTTGCGGGAGGTGGTGTTCGCCGAGGCGGGCTCCGACCTTGCGGGGCTGTTGGATCGGACGGTGTTCACGCAGGCGGGTCTGTTCGCGGTGGAGGTGGCTCTCTACGAGCTTCTCGTTTCGTGGGGTGTGACGGCCGACTACGTGGCGGGTCATTCGATTGGTGAGGTGACGGCTGCGTATGTGTCGGGGGTGTTGTCGCTGGAGGACGCCGGCGCGTTGGTGGCGGCGCGGGGTTCGTTGATGCAGGCCCTTCCTTCGGGTGGGGGCATGTTGGCGGTGGGTGCCGCTGAAGCTGAGGTCCGCGCTGTCGTGGGTGACGGTGTCGACGTGGCGGCGGTGAATGGTCCGGCGTCGGTGGTGTTGTCTGGGCCGGTGGCCATGCTCGATGGGGTGGCGGAGCTGTGTGCCGCCCGGGGTTGGCGAACCAGACGCCTGTCGGTGAGTCACGCGTTCCATTCGCGGTTGATGGAGCCGATGCTGGATGACTTCCGGGCGGTGCTCAACGCTCTGACCTGGTCTGCGCCGAGGGTGCCGATCGTGTCGAACCTGACCGGTCAGGTGGCGGATCCGTCGGAGATCGCGGGTGCGGAGTACTGGGTGCGGCACGTCCGCGAGGCGGTGCGGTTCTCCGACGGGATCGCCACCCTGCACGGGCTCGGTGTCAGCACGGTCCTGGAGATCGGGCCGGATGCGACGTTGACGGCGATGGCCGCCGACACGCCGACCGACCGGACAGTGCACCTGATTCCGGTGTTGCGGCGGGACCAGTCGGAGACGACCGCCCTGGTCACGGCTCTGGCCCGGTTGCACGTGACCGGCACGCCGGTGGACTGGACGGGTTGGTTCACCCAGGCCGGGCACCGGCCGCGCACCGTCGACCTGCCCACCTACGCCTTCCAGAAGGAGCGCTACTGGCTGCACGACACCCCGCCCGCCAGCGCTGCTCACGCCGCCGTCTCGGCTCCGGCGAGCGACGAGCGGTTCTGGGCGGCGGTCGAGCGGGAGGATCTGGCCGGGCTGGGGGAGGAGTTCCAGCTCGACGCCGACCAGCCGTTGAGCACTCTGCTGCCGAGGCTGGCCCAGTGGCGGCGGGAGGGACAGCGGCGGTCCACCGCCGACTCCTGGCGCTACCGGATCGACTGGACCGCCGTACCGGATGCCGAGCCGGCGCTGTCCGGCACGTGGCTGCTGCTGGTGCCGTACCTCGGCCTGGACGGCGCGCTGCTCGCGGCCGTGACCGACGGGCTGACCGCAGCCGGCGCGGCGGTCCGCCCGGTGCCCCTCGACGGCCCGGCCGACGACCGTGAGCTGGTGACGAAGACCCTCCGCGACGTCGGCGAGGTCGCCGGCGTGGTGTCCTTGCTGTCGCTCGCGGGCGGTGGTGTGGGTGCGGCGCTGGCGGTGGTGCAGGCGTTGGGCAGCGCCGGTGTGGGTGGCCGGGTGTGGTGGTTGACCCGGGGGGCGGTGTCGCTGGGCGCCTCGGACGGCCCGGTGGACGAGGCCGCAGCCGCGGTGTGGGGTTTCGGTCGGGTGGCGGCGTTGGAGGAGCCGCGTCGATGGGGTGGCCTGGTCGATCTGCCGCAGGAGGTGGACGAGCGGGCGGTCCGCCGGATCTGCGGAATGCTGACGACTGGCACCGAGGACCAGCTCGCGGTGCGGTCGTCGGGGGTGTTCGTTCGGCGGTTGGTGCGGGCGTCGGGTGACCCGGTGCGACGGGCGTTCCGGTTGTCGGGGACGGTGCTGGTCACCGGTGGTACGGGAGCGCTCGGTTCGCGGGTCGCGGAGTGGGCGGTCGGTGCCGGGGCTGGTCATGTGATGTTGACCAGCCGTCGCGGTGAGCGGGCTCCGGGGGCGGTGGAGTTGGCCGAGCGGTTGCGGGCGTCCGGGGCGCGGGTGACCGTGGCGGCCTGTGACGTGGCGGATCGGGCGCAGGTCGGGGCGCTGCTGGACGGTCTGGCCGGGCAGGGCGACCCGGTCCGCGCGGTCGTGCACGCCGCCGGTGCGGCCCAGTCCGTTCCGCTCGCCGAGATGACCGCCGAGGAGCTGTCCGACGTCCGGCGGGCCAAGGTCGACGGTGCGGCGCACCTCGACGAGTTGCTGCCGGACGGGCTGGACGCGTTTGTGGTGTTCTCGTCCATCGCCGGGGTGTGGGGCTCGGCGGGGCAGGCCGGCTACGCGGCAGCCAACGCGTACCTCGACGGGTTGGTCGCCCGGCGACGCGCCCGGGGCCTCGCCGGCACCGCCGTCGCCTGGGGACCGTGGGCCGGAGCCGGCATGGCGCAGGGCGAACAGCAGGAGCAGTTGGCGCGGCGTGGTCTGCCGGCGATGGCGCCGGAGCTGGCGGTCACCGCGTTGCAGGGCGCCCTGGACCGGGACGACGTCACGGTGGTCGTCGCCGACGTGGCCTGGGACCGGTTCGCCCCCTCCTTCACCGCGCTGCGCCCCAGCCCCCTGCTCGACGGCATCCCCGAAGCGAGCACCGCCGGCCAGCCCGAGACGTCGCCGTCGGACGCGGGAGCACCGCAGGCCCTCCGGGACCGGCTCGCCTCGGCCGGGGACGCCGAGCGGGAGCGCATCCTGCTCGACCTGGTACGCGGCACCGCGGCCACCGTCCTGGGACACCGCACCCCGGCCGCGATCCGGGCCGGACGGGGCTTCCTGGAGCTCGGCTTCGACTCGCTCACCGCCGTCGAGCTGCGTAACCGGCTCACCGCCGAAACCGGCCTGACCCTGCCGACCACCCTGGTCTTCGACCACCCGACGCCGGCCGCGCTCGCCGCGCACCTCGGTGCCGAACTGGTGCCGCACGGGGCGGCCAGCCCGGTCGTCGCGGAGATCGAGCGGCTCGACCAGCTGCTGCGCGCGGTACCCGGGGAACGGCGTGACGACGCGGAGATCACCCGCCGGCTGGAGGAACTGGTCGCCCGGTGGCGGGGTGGCGCGGCCCCGTCGGCAGTCGACCCGGCCCCCGCTGCCGGCCCGGTCGACGTGGCCGACGACCTGGCCAGCGCCACGGAGGACGACATCTTCGACATCATCTCGCGGGAGTTCGGCAAGTCGTGACCGCCTTCCGCCCTAGGGGTGCGCCCTGCGCATCTAGGGGTGTGCCACACCGTGACGGGCTCCGTAGGGTCGGAGCCCGTCAGGTGGTCGTCCCCGACCGGTACGCGGGACGAGTGGTGGGGTGCGCGCGGGTGCCCGGAGGTACGGGAGGTTCCGTGTGACCCACGTCCGCCAACTGCTCGCGATCAGCGACCTCCACGTCGTGTACGCGGAGAACCGCGCGATCGTGGAGGGCCTGCGCCCCGGCAACGACGAGGACTGGCTGATCGTCGCCGGTGACGTCGGCGAGTTCGTCGCCGACATCGAGTGGGCCCTCGGTCTGCTCAGCGAGCGCTTCGCCAAGGTGATCTGGGTGCCGGGCAACCACGAGCTGTGGACGCCCCGGGACGACGTGGTGCAGCTGCGCGGCGAGGCGCGCTACCGGCACCTGGTCGAGCTGTGCCGCCGCCTGGGCGTGGTCACCCCGGAGGATCCGTACCCGGTGTGGGACCCCGACGGCGACCCGGTCCTGATCGCCCCGCTCTTCGTCGGCTACGACTACACGTGGCGACCCCCGGGGACGTACACCCGGGAACAGGCGTTGGCGCTGGCACACGAGACCGGTGTGGTCTGCACCGACGAGATCCTGCTGCACCCGGACCCGTACCCGAGCCGGGACGCCTGGTGCCGGGCCCGGGTGATCCAGACCGAGCGGCGTCTCGACACGGAGCGTGGCGGTCTGCCCACCATCCTGGTCAACCACTATCCGCTGGTCCGCGAACCGACCCGGATCCTCCGGTTCCCCGAGTTCGCCCAGTGGTGCGGCACCGACCTCACGGCGGACTGGCACCTGCGCTACGACGCCCGCGTCGCCGTCTACGGTCACCTGCACATCCCGCGCACCACCTGGTACGACGGTGTGCGCTTCGAGGAGGTGTCGGTCGGCTACCCCCGGGAGTGGCGTCGCCGGGCCACCGCCCCGGGCCAGCTCCGGCCGCTCCTGCCGACCGCCGTACGGCACCTGGGCTGACCGCCCGCGCCGACCCGTCGGCAGGCCCGTTCCGACCGCCTCAGGCTGCTGTTATCCGGTCCGCCGAAGGCCCGTCGACCACAGCTGAATGAGGGGTCCGTAGGGGTTGGGCGGCAGTTCAGCGCTCAGTACCGTCCACTCACGGTAGCGGTCGGATACCGGCATTCCCAGGGCGAGACGGTGCGCGGGCATGCCGGTGGTCAGCGGTGAGGGACAGACATTGAAGCGGTGAGTGCACGTCCGTGTCGCCATCGGTCGCTCCCGGTCGAAGACGCCGGGTCGGATCGATGGCTTCCTCAGTGTTCGGCGGAAATCGATCGGTAGCAAGCTCCGGGCGGGTGGGTCATGGCGGACGAAGAGAAGCTCCTCGAACACCTGAAGTGGGTCACCACCGAACTCCGCCAGGCGCACCGGCGCCTGCGGGAGCTGGAGGACGCCGAACCGGAGCCGATCGCCGTCGTCGGCATGGCGTGTCGGTTCCCCGGCGGCGTCAGCTCCCCCGAGGAACTGTGGGACCTCGTCGCCGCCGGCACGGACGCGACCGGCACGTTCCCCACCGACCGCGGCTGGAACCTGGCCGAGCTGTACCACCCGGACCCGGACCACCCCGGCACCTCGTACAGCGACCGGGGCGGCTTCCTGCGCGACGCCGGCCACTTCGACCCCACCCTGTTCGGCATCTCGCCCCGCGAGGCCCTCGCCATGGACCCCCAGCAGCGCCTGCTGCTGGAGACCACCTGGGAGGTCTTCGAGCGCTCCGGCATCGACGCGGCCACGCTGCGCGGCAGCCGTACCGGGGTGTTCGTCGGCACCGCCGGGCAGGACTACGCGTCCGTCCTGCGCCGCCTCCCCGAGGGCGTCGAGGGGTACGTGCTGACCGGCACCGCCGCGAGTGTCATCTCCGGCCGGCTCGCCTACACGTTCGGGTTGGAGGGCCCGGCGGTCACCATCGACACCGCCTGCTCGTCCTCCCTGGTGGCCCTGCACCTGGCCAGCCAGGCCCTGCGGGACGGGGAGTGCACCCTCGCGGTGGCCGGTGGCGTCAGCGTGATGGCCACCCCCGGCGGCTTCGTCGAGTTCTCCCGCCAGCGTGGCCTCGCCTCCGACGGCCGCTGCAAGGCGTTCTCCGCCGACGCGGACGGCACCGGCTGGGCCGAGGGCGTCGGCATGGTGCTCGTCGAGCGGCTCTCCGACGCCCGACGCAACGGCCACCCCGTCCTCGCCGTCATCCGGGGCAGCGCCGTCAACCAGGACGGGGCCAGCAGCGGCCTCACCGCGCCGAACGGCCCGTCGCAGCAGCGCGTCATCCGGCAGGCCCTCGACAGCGCCCGGCTCACCCCCGCCGACGTGGACGTCGTGGAGGCGCACGGCACCGGTACCCGGCTGGGCGACCCGATCGAGGCCCAGGCCCTGCTCGCCACGTACGGCAGGGAGCGCCCCGCCGACCGGCCGCTCTGGCTCGGCTCCCTCAAGTCGAACCTCGGGCACACCCAGGCCGCCGCCGGGGTGGCCGGCGTGATCAAGATGGTGCAGGCGCTGCGACACGGGACGCTCCCGGCGACCCTGCACGTGGCCGAGCCCACCCCGCACGTCGACTGGTCGACCGGCGCGGTCTCCCTGCTCGCCGAGGCCCGTCCCTGGCCCGAGGTGGACCGGCCCCGGCGGGCCGCCGTGTCGTCGTTCGGCATGAGCGGCACCAACGCCCACCTCGTCCTGGAGCAGGCTCCCGCGCCCGAATCCGGGACCGACGACGCGCCCGACGCGCGGCCGCTGCCGGCGCTTCCGGTGCTGCTCTCCGCCGCGAACCCCACCGCGCTCGCGGCGCAGGCCGGCCGCTGGGCGGCCCGGCTGGACGCCGACGGGCAGCTGCGCCCCCTGGACGTCGGCTTCACCTCGGTCTCCGCGCGGACCCTCCTGGACAGCCGGGCCGTCCTCACCGCCACCGGCCGCGACGACCTGCTGGCGGGGCTGCGTGCGCTCGCGGCGGGGGAGCCGTCGGGCACGGTGGTCACCGGGCACGCGGCCGACCGGGGTCCGCTCGCGGTCCTCTTCTCCGGCCAGGGCGCGCA
This sequence comes from Micromonospora sp. NPDC023956, assembly GCF_040639195.1. Taxonomy (NCBI): domain Bacteria; kingdom Bacillati; phylum Actinomycetota; class Actinomycetes; order Micromonosporales; family Micromonosporaceae; genus Micromonospora; species Micromonospora sp. NPDC023956. The sequence goes on along the minus strand of NZ_JBEZZN010000001.1, from coordinate 291,037 downwards.
GCGGGCCGGCATGGGCCGTGAGCTGTACGAGACGTTCCCGGTGTTCGCGAGCGCCCTGGACGAGGTGTGCCGTCACCTGGACCGGGCCCTGCCGCAGCCGCTGCGCGAGGTGCTGTTCGCCACCGAGGGGTCGGCCGAGGCGGAGCTGCTGGACCAGACGGTGTTCACCCAGGCCGGGTTGTTCGCGGTCGAGGTGGCGCTGTTCCGGCTGGTCGAGTCGTTCGGCGTCACGCCAGATCTGGTGGGTGGGCACTCCGTCGGTGAGATCGTCGCGGCGCACGTGGCCGGGGTGCTCTCCCTGGAGCACGCGTGTGCCCTCGTCGCCGCCCGGGGCCGGCTGATGCAGGCCCTGCCGGCCGGCGGTGGCATGCTCGCGGTCGCCGCGTCGGAGGCCGACGTGGCGGCCTCGATCGAGGGACTGACCGACCGGCTCGGGATCGCCGCCGTGAACGGCCCGAACGCCGTCGTCCTCTCGGGTGCGGTCGAGGCGCTGGACGAGGTGGAACGCGGCTGGCGGGAACGGGGGGCACGGACCCGCCGGCTGACGGTCAGTCACGCGTTCCACAGTCCGCTGATGGCGCCGATGCTGGAGAGGTTCCGGGCCCTGCTGGCCCGGCTCACCTTCGCCGCGCCGACGCTGCCGGTGGTGTCGAACCTGACCGGTGCGCTCGCCGACGGCGACGACCTCCGCACCCCCGACTACTGGGTACGGCACGTGGTCGACACGGTCTGGTACGCCGACGGGGTGGCCGCCCTGCGGGACGCCGGGGTGGACACCTTCCTGGAGATCGGCCCGCAGAGCGTCCTGACCGCGATGACCGCCGACGCCCTGCCCGACGACGACATCCTCGCCGTCGCCGTTCAGCGCCGGGACCGGCCCGAGGTCACCGGCCTGCTGGCCGCCCTCGCCGAACTGCACGTCCACGGCGTGCCGCTGACCTGGACGCCGTGGTTCGCCGGCTCCGGTGCGACGCGGGTGGATCTGCCCACGTACGCGTTCCAGCGGGAGCGGTTCTGGCCCGAGGTGGCGTCCTGGCGGGTCGGTGACGTGTCGGGGGCGGGGCTGGGGGTGGCCGGGCATCCGTTGTTGGGTGCGGCGGTACGCCTGGCCGGTGACGGTGGGGTGGTGTTGACCGGCCGTCTGTCGACCTCGACCCACCCGTGGTTGGCCGACCATGTGGTGTCGGGGTCGGTGGTGGTGCCGGGTACGGCGCTGGTGGAGTTGGTGGTCCGGGCCGGTGACGAGGTGGGTGCGTCGCGGGTTCGGGAGTTGACGGTCGCCGCGCCGTTGGTGCTGCCGGCTTCGGGTGGGGTCCGGGTGCAGGTGCGCGTCGGTGACGCCGACGGCACGGGTGGTCGGGACGTGGCGGTGTACTCGCAGCTCGACGAGGACGTCGACGCCGAGTGGGTCCGGCACGCCGAGGGTGTGCTGGAGCCCGCCACGGACGACGAGCCGGTCCTGGCGACCTGGCCGCCGGCCGGGGCGTCCGAGGTCGACCTCGCCGGCTGGTACCCGACGTTCGCCGAGCACGGCCTGTCGTACGGGCCGGTGTTCCGGGGGCTGCGCCGGGTGTTCTCGGGTGGCGGCGAGGTGTTCGCCGAGGTGGTGCTGCCGCAGGAGGCGGCGGAGGTGGCCGGGTTCGGGGTGCATCCGGCGTTGTTGGATGCGGCGTTGCATCCGATCGGGTTGTTGGACGCGGGTTCGGGTTCGGGTCCTCGGGTGCCGTTCGCGTTCGAGGGTGTGCAGGTGCACGCGTCGGGTGCGCGGGTGCTGCGGGTGCGGTTGACGCGTTCCGGTTCGGGTGTGCGTCTGGTGGCGGTGGACGAGTCGGGTGCGCCGGTGGTGTCGGTGGACTCCCTCGTCCTGCGGGAGATGGGCGCCGTCTCCGCGCCGAGCGTCACCGACCGTTCCCTGTTCGAGATCTCCTGGCCTGTCGAGGACGTCGTACCGGCCGGGGAGCCGGCCCGCACCGCGCTGCTGACGGCCGATGCCACCGCGCCCGGCGTCGACCTGCCGGACGTTCCGGTGTACCGGGACGTGGCCGCGTTGCTCGCTGCGGTCGAGGCGGGGGAGCCGTCGCCGGAGGTGGTGCTGCTGCCGGTGCGGGGCCCCGCCGGACTCCCGGTCCCGGAGGCGGTCCGGGCGCTGACCGTGGACGTCCTGACGACCCTCCAGGCGTGGCTCGCCGCCGAGGCGCTCGACGACTCCCGACTGGTGGTGGTCACCCGGGGCGCGATGACGGTCGGTGACGAGGAACGGGTCACCGATCCGGCCGGCACGGCGGCGTGGGGTCTGCTGCGCTCGGCGCAGTCGGAGCACCCGGGCCGGATCGTCCTGGCCGACGTCGACCGTGGCGTCGACGCCGACACGGTGGCGGTGCTGGTGGCGGTGGCCGGCGAGCCGGCCGCGACCGGGGGGCAGCTCGCCGTCCGGGGCGGCACCGTGCGCGTACCCCGGTTGACCCGGCTCAGCGGTGACAGCCTGGTTCCCCCGGCGTCGGAGCGCTGGCACCTCGCCCCGGTCACGCCCGGCACGCTGGACGGCATCGGCCTGGTGCCCGCCCCCGCCCCCGCCCTCGGGCCGGGGCAGGTCCGGATCGCCGTACGGGCCACCGGCGTGAACTTCCGTGACGTGTTGATCGCCCTCGGCATGTATCCCGATCCGGCGGCCCGGATGGGCAGCGAGGGTGCGGGCGTCGTGCTGGAGGTCGCTGACGACGTCGACGACCTGGTGCCCGGCGACCGCGTCATGGGCATGTTCGAGCCCGGTTTCGGCCCGCAGGTGGTGGCGGAGCGGGAACGGGTGGCGAAGATTCCCACCGGCTGGTCGTACCCCCAGGCGGCCTCCGTCCCGCTCGTCTTCCTGACCGCCTACTACGCGCTGCACGACCTGGCGGGTCTGCGGGCGGGTGAGTCGGTGCTGGTCCACTCGGGTGCGGGTGGCGTGGGTATGGCGGCGATCCAGCTCGCGCAGCATTTCGGTGCGACGGTCTACGCCACGGCGAGCCCGGGTAAGTGGGACACGCTGCGTGGCTTGGGGGTGGCTGAGGAGCGGATCGCGTCGTCGCGGACGACGGAGTTCGAGGGTGCGTTCCTGGCCGCGTCGGGTGGCGCGGGTGTGGACGTGGTGCTCGATGCGCTCGCGGGTGAGTTCGTGGACGCGTCGCTGCGGTTGTTGCCGCGTGGTGGCCGGTTCGTGGAGATGGGCAAGACCGACGTCCGTGATCCGGAGGTGGTCGCCGAGCAGCATCCGGGCGTGACTTACCGGGCGTTCGACCTGAACGAGGCGGGCAGCGTCCGGATCGGGCAGATGTTGTCCGAGCTGTTGGCGCTCTTCGAGCAGGGTGTGTTGCGGCCGTTGCCGGTTCGGGTGTGGGATGTGCGGCAGGCGCGGCAGGCGTTGCGGCACATCAGTCAGGCCCGGCACGTCGGCAAGGTCGTCCTGACCGTGCCGGCTCCGGTCGATCCGGACGGCACGACGCTGGTCACGGGTGCTTCCGGCACCCTGGCCGGTGTGGTGGCGCGGCATCTGGTCGCGTCGGGGCAGTCGAACCGGCTGTTGTTGGCGTCCCGCCGGCTGCCGGTCGAGGGCAGTGACTACGCGGCCCTGGTGGCGGAGCTGACCGGTGCGGGCGCGTCCGTCACCACCGTCGCGGCGGACGTGGCCGATGCGGAGCAGGTCGCGGCCCTGGTCGCGGGGGTGGAGTCCGCGCATCCGTTGACCGCCGTGGTGCACTGTGCCGGGGTGGTCGCCGACGCCACGGTCACCTCGCTGGACGCGGAGGCCGTGGCCACCGTCATGCGGCCGAAGGTGGACGCGGCGTGGGCGTTGCACGAGGCGACGGTTGGTCTGGATCTGTCGGCGTTCGTGGTGTTCTCGTCGATCGCGGCGACGCTCGGTTCGCCCGGTCAGGGTAACTACGCGGCGGCGAACGCGTTCCTCGACGCCCTCGCCGCGCAGCGCCGGGCGCAGGGCCTGCCGGCGACCAGCATCGGCTGGGGCATGTGGGCCACCACCAGCAGCATGACCGCCCACCTGGACCGGGACGACGAGCAGCGGCTGAGCCGTCTCGGCATGAGCGGCCTCACCGCCGCCGAGGGAGCCGCCCTCTTCGACGCCGCGACGGCGCGGGCACTGCCGGCGATCGCCGCGGCCCGCCTCCGGATCACCGGGGACGCCGGGCAGGTTCCACCGATCCTGCGGCTGCTCGCCCGCTCGGGTGGACGCCGCCAGGCGGGCGGTGCGACCGGCACGGGCACCTGGTCGGAGCGGTTGGTCGGGTTGTCGCAGGACGAGGCGCGTCGGTCGTTGGTGGAGCTGGTGTGTGCGCAGGCGGCGGCGGTGCTGGGGCACGCGTCGGCGCAGGCGGTGCCGGGTTCCCGGGCGTTCAAGGAGCTCGGGTTCGACTCGTTGACGTCGGTGGAGTTGCGTAACCGGTTGGCGTCGGCGACCGGGCTGCGGCTGACCGCGACCCTCGTCTTCGACTACCCGACGCCGGCCCGCCTCGCCGAGCACCTGCACGAACGGCTCGACGAGACCACGAGCGGCGACCGGGCCGCCGTCCGGACGGCCGGTACGGCGACCCCCGACGAGCCCATCGCCATCGTCGGCATGGCCTGCCGCTACCCCGGCGGGGTGACGACTCCCGAGCAGCTGTGGACGCTGGTCGCCTCCGGTGGAGACGCGATCGACAGTTTCCCCTCGGACCGGGGTTGGGATCTGGACGCCCTCTACGACCCGGACGCGGATCGGGCAGGGACGTCGACGACCCGGCAGGGCGGTTTCCTGTACGACGCGGCCGAGTTCGACCCCGAGTTCTTCGGCATCTCGCCGCGTGAGGCGCTGGCGATGGATCCGCAGCAGCGGTTGCTGCTGGAGACCTCGTGGGAGGCGTTCGAGCACGCCGGAATCGACCCCGCCAGCGGCCACGGCACCATCACCGGCGTCTTCATCGGTGCCGCGTCCTCCGGCTACGCCGCCAGCGGCAGCGAGGGTCTCGACGGGCTCGAAGGTCACCTGCTCACCGGCACCGCCGGCAGCGTCGCCTCCGGCCGGGTCGCGTACACCTTCGGCCTGGAGGGGCCGGCGGTCACGGTGGACACGGCGTGTTCGTCGTCGCTGGTCGCCCTGCACCTGGCCGCCCAGGCGCTGCGCGCCGGTGAGTGCGAGATGGCCCTCGCCGGTGGTGTGGCGCTGATGGCCGCCCCCGGCATGTTCTCCGAGTTCTCCCGGCAGGGTGGCCTCGCCCCGGACGGTCGGTGCAAGGCGTTCGCCGGGGGCGCGGACGGCACCGGCTGGGGCGAGGGCGTCGGCATGCTCCTCGTCGAGCGGCTCTCCGACGCCCAGCGGCGGGGACACCGCGTCCTCGCCGTGCTGCGGGGCAGCGCCGTCAACCAGGACGGTGCGTCGAACGGCCTGACGGCGCCGAATGGTCCGTCGCAGCAGCGGGTGATCCGGCAGGCTCTCGCCAACGCCCGGTTGACCGCCGCCGACGTGGACGCGGTCGAGGCGCACGGTACGGGTACCACTCTGGGTGACCCGATCGAGGCGCAGGCGTTGCTGGCCACGTACGGGCAGGACCGGCCCGGGGACCGGCCGTTGCTGCTCGGGTCGATCAAGTCGAACATCGGTCACACGCAGGCTGCCGCCGGGGTGGCGGGTGTGATCAAGATGGTGTTGGCGATGCGGCACGGCTTGGTGCCGCCGACGTTGCACGTGGACGAGCCGTCTCCGCACGTGGACTGGTCGGCTGGTGCGGTGGCGCTGGCCACTGCGGCGACGCCGTGGCCGGCGGTGGACCGGCCCCGTCGGGCGGCGGTGTCCTCGTTCGGCATCTCCGGCACCAACGCCCACGCCATCATCGAGCAGGCCCCGACCGACATCCCGAAGCCGCGCTCCGCGCGTTCCACCGTGCTGCCCGAGCTGGTCGCCGCCGACGCCGTACCGCTGCCCGTGTCGGCCCGCAGCGCCCGCGCGCTGCGCGACCAGGCGGCGCGGATCCGTGACCACCTCGCCGAGCGGCCGGATCTCGACCTGGTGGACCTCGGATACTCGCTCGCCACCGGCCGCGCCCACCACCCGTACCGGCAGGTCGTGGTCGCCGCCGACCGCGACGACGCGCTGACCGGGCTCACCACGCTGGCCGGGTCCGACCAGCCGGTCAGTGTCGGCGACGACACGACCAAGGTCGTCTTCGTCTTCCCCGGCCAGGGTTCCCAGTGGGCCGGCATGGCCCTCGACCTCCTCGACTCCTCGCCGGTCTTCCGCAGCCGGATGGGGGAGTGCGCGGCGGAGCTGTCCCGCCTGGTCGACTGGTCCGTCGAGGACGTCCTGCGCGGCACGCCGGATGCCCCGCCGATGGACCGGGTCGACGTCGTCCAGCCGCTGCTCTTCTCCGTCATGGTCTCCCTCGCCGAGGTGTGGAAGGCCTGCGGTGTCCGGCCGGACGCGGTCATCGGCCACTCCCAGGGCGAGATCGCCGCCGCCTGCGTGGCCGGCGCGCTCACCCTCTCCGACGCGATGCGGCTGGTCGTGGCCCGGAGTCGGGGCCTGCTCGCCATCTCCGGGCTCGGCGGCATGGTCTCCGTGCCGCTCTCCGTCGCCGACACCGCGCAGCTCATCGCGCCCTGGGCGGACACCCTCTCCGTCGCGGCCCTGAACGGGGCCGGCGTCACCGTCGTCTCCGGCGACGCCCCGTCCGTCGCCGAACTGCTCGTCACCTGCGCGGAGCGCGGCATCCGGGCCCGGCGGATCGCCGTCGACTACGCCTCCCACTGCGGTCACGTCGAGGCGGTCCGCGAGGACCTGGCCGCTGCCCTCGGCACCGTCGTGTCCCACCCGACCGAGGTGGCGTTCCACTCCACCGTCACCGGCGAACTGATCGACACGACGGAACTGGACGCCGACTACTGGTACCGGAACCTGCGCGAGCCGGTCCGTCTCGCTCCCGTCGTCGACGCGCTGATCGCCGCTGGCTACCGGACATTCGTCGAGGTCAGCCCGCATCCCGTGCTCAAGGTGGTGGTGCAGGACGCGCTCGACCGGGCGGCCGCCGAGCCGGCGGGCCAGCGTCCCGCCGTCGCCGGGCAGTCCGGGGTCGTGGTCGGCTCGCTGCGTCGCGACGAGAACGGCCCCCGTCAGCTCCTCGCCGCGCTCGGCGGCCTGTACGCCGCCGGGGTACCGGTCGACTGGGCCACCGTCTTCGCCGGCTCCGGTGCGACGCGGGTGGATCTGCCGACGTACGCGTTCCAGCGGGAGCGGTTCTGGCCCGAGGTGGCGTCCTGGCGGGTCGGTGACGTGTCGGGAGCCGGTCTTGCCGCCCCCGGCCATCCGCTGCTCGGTGCGGCGGTCCGGCTCGCCGGTGACGACGGGGTGGTGCTGACCGGCCGGTTGTCGATCTCCACCCATCCCTGGCTGGCCGACCACGTGGTGTCGGGGTCGGTGCTGGTGCCGGGGACCGCGCTGGTGGAACTGGTCGTACGGGCCGGCGACGAGGTCGGGGCGTCGCGGGTACGCGAGCTGACGGTCGCTGCTCCGCTGTCGCTGCCCGCGTCCGGTGGGGTCCGGATCCAGGTGCGCGTCGGCGAGGCCGACGACACCGGGGGCCGGGACGTCGCCGTCTACGCGCAGCGCGACGAGGACGGCGACGCCGAGTGGGTCCGGCACGCCGAGGGGGTGCTGGAATCGTCCGCCGCCGAGGAGCCGGCGATCGACGCCTGGCCCCCGTCGGCCCCCGAGACCGACCTGACCGGCTGGTACGACGCGCTCGCCGGGCACGGCCTCTCCTACGGGCCGGTCTTCCAGGGCCTGCGTCGGGTGTGGTCCGGTGACGGCGAGGTGCACGCCGAGGTCGTCCTTCCCGACCAGGGTGCGGACGTCTCCGGCTTCGGGGTGCACCCGGCGCTGCTCGACGCGGCGTTGCACCCGATCGGTCTGCTGCTCTCCGACGACGGCACCGCCGGCCCGCGCGTGCCGTTCGCGTTCGAGGGTGTGCAGGTGCACGCGTCGGGTGCGCGGGTGCTGCGGGTAGGGCTGAGCCGTTCCGGTTCGGGTGTGCGTCTGGTGGCGGTGGACGAGTCGGGTGCGCCGGTCGTGTCGGTGGACTCCCTCGTCCTGCGGGAGATGGGCGCCGTCTCCACTCCGGCGGCCGTCGACCGTTCCCTGTTCGAGGTGTCCTGGCAGGCGGCGGAGATCACGCCGGCCGGGGAGGTGCCCGGCTGCGCGGTCCTGGCGACCGACGCCGCCCCGCTCCCCGTCGACCTGCCCGGTACGCCGGTGTACCGGGACGTGGCGGCGCTGCGCGCCGCCGTCGAGGCGGGCGGAACCCCGCCGGAGGTGCTGGTGTTGCCGGTGCCGGCAGCGGATTCCGGGATCGCCGTGCCGGCGGCGGTACGGACCCTGACGGCGGACGTCCTGGCGACCGTCCAGGCGTGGCTGGCGGCCGACGCGTTCGCCGACTCCCGGCTGGTGGTGCTCACCCGCGACGCGGTGGCGGCGCAGCCGGGCGACCGGGCGGGTGACCTGGCGGGGGCCGCCGTGTGGGGTCTGCTGCGCTCGGCGCAGTCGGAGCACCCGGGCCGGATCGTCCTGGCCGACCTCGACCGTGGCGTCGACGCCGACACGGTGGCGGTGCTAGTGGCGGTGGCCGGCGACCCGGCCGCGACCGGTGGGCAGCTCGCGATCCGGGGCGGCACCGTGCTCGTACCCCGGGTCACCCGACCCGGCACCGACCGTCTCGTCCCGTCGACCGACCGGTGGCACCTCGCCCCGGTGGAGCCGGGCACGATCGACGGCGTCGACCTGGTGCCCGGCGCCGACCTGCCCCTGGCCGCCGGCCAGGTACGCGTCGCGGTGCGGGCCACCGGCGTGAACTTCCGTGACGTGCTGATCGCCCTCGGCATGTACCCGGACTCGACTGCGGTGATGGGCAGCGAGGGTGCGGGTGTGGTGGTGGAGGTCGGCCCGGGGGTCGATGGTCTGGTTCCGGGTGACCGGGTGTTCGGGTTGTTCGAGCCCGGTTTCGGGCCGCGGGTGGTGGCGCAGCGGGAGCGGATCGCGCGGATCCCGGCCGGTTGGTCGTTCGTGGAGGCGGCGTCGGTTCCGGTGGTGTTCCTGACCGCCTACTACGGCTTGCGCGTCCTGGCGGGCCTGCGCGCCGGAGAGTCGGTGCTGGTCCACTCGGGCGCCGGTGGCGTCGGCATGGCGGCCATCCAGCTCGCGCACCATTTCGGTGCGACGGTCTTTGCCACCGCCAGCCCCGGCAAGTGGGACACGCTGCGTGGCCTGGGTGTCGCGCCGGAGCGGATCGCGTCGTCGCGGACGACGGAGTTCGAGGGTGCGTTCCTGGCCGCGTCGGGTGGCGCGGGTGTGGACGTGGTGCTCGACGCGCTCGCGGGTGAGTTCGTGGACGCGTCGCTGCGGTTGCTGCCGCGTGGCGGCCGGTTTATGGAGATGGGCAAGACCGACGTCCGGGACCCGCAGCTCGTCGCCGAGCAGCACCCGGGCGTGACGTACCGGGCGTTCGAACTCAACCAGGCCGGCGGAGAGCGCATCGGGCAGATGCTGTCCGAGCTGCTCGCCCTCTTCGAGCAGGGTGTGTTGCGGCCGTTGCCGACGCGGGTGTGGGATGTGCGGCAGGCGCGGCAGGCGTTGCGGCACATCAGTCAGGCCCGACACGTCGGCAAGGTCGTCCTCACCGTCCCGGCTCTGGTCGACCCGGACGGCACGACGCTGGTCACGGGTGCCTCGGGTGCTCTGGCCGGTGTGGTGGCGCGTCACCTGGTTACCACCGGGCAGTCCCGTCGGCTGCTGCTGGCCTCGCGGAGCCTGCCGGTCGAGGGCAGTGACTACGCGACGCTGGTCGCGGAGCTGACCGGTGCGGGCGCGTCCGTCACCACCGTCGCGGCGGACGTGGCCGATGCGGAGCAGGTCGCGGCCCTGGTCGCGGGCGTGGACTCCGCGCACCCGCTGACCGCCGTGGTGCACTGCGCCGGGGTCATCGCCGACGCGACCATCACCTCCCTCGACGCGGACGCCGTGGCCACCGTCATGCGGCCGAAGGTGGACGCGGCGTGGGCGTTGCACGAGGCGACGGCTGGTCTGGACCTGTCGGCGTTCGTGGTGTTCTCGTCGATCGCGGCGACGCTCGGTTCGCCCGGTCAGGGCAACTACGCGGCGGCGAACGCGTTCCTCGACGCCCTCGCCGCGCAGCGCCGGGCACAGGGCCTGCCGGCCACCAGCCTCGCGTGGGGGCTCTGGGCCACCACCAGCAGCATGACCGCGCACCTCGACGCCAGCGAGCACCGGCGCGCCATCCGTACCGGCAGTGCCCCGCTCACCGACGCCGAAGGGCTCGCCCTCTTCGACGCCGCGCAGCGGCACGGTGGCGCGCACGTCGTCCTCATGAAGGTGCCGGCGGTCGCGGACGGGCCGGACGCGGACCGGGTGCCCGCGCTGCTGCGGGACCTCGTCCGCCAGCCCCGTACCCGCCGGCGTTCCGCCGCCCGGAGTGCCGGCGAGCTGTCGGCGGCCGAGCGGCTCGCCGCGCTCAGCCCGGTCGAGCGGCGCGGTCAGCTCCTGGACCTGGTCGCCGGCAGCGTCGCGGCGGTGCTCGGCCACCGGTCGGCGGAGCGCGTCGACCCGCTGCGGCCGTTCAAGGAGATCGGCTTCGACTCGCTGACCTCCGTCGAGTTGCGCAACCGGTTGGCCTCCACCACCGGGCTGCGACTGCCCGCGACCGTCGCCTTCGACTACCCGACCCCGGTCGTGCTCGCCGACTTCCTCGACCGGGAGATCGGCGGTCGGGTCGCCCCGGCAGTGAGCCCGGCCACCGTCTCGACGACCGACGTCGACGAGCCGATCGCCATCGTCGGTATGGCCTGCCGCTTCCCCGGTGCCGTGCAGACCCCCGAGCAGCTCTGGGAGCTGGTCACGGCGGGCGCCGACGTCATCGCGCCGTTCCCCACCGACCGTGGCTGGGACGTCGCCGCCCTGCGGTCCGACACCGGCGACGACACCGCCGTGCCCCGCACCGGCGGGTTCCTCTACGACGCCGCCGACTTCGACGCGGGCTTCTTCGGCATCAGCCCCCGTGAGGCCCTGGCCATGGACCCGCAGCAGCGGCTGCTGCTGGAAACCTCCTGGGAGGCGTTCGAGCGGGCCGGTGTCGACCCGCACACCGCCCGGGGCAGCAGCACCGGTGTCTACGTCGGCCTGATCTACCACGACTACGCCGGCAAGGCGCTCGGCACCTCCGACGAACTCGACGGGTACGTCGGCAACGGCAGCGCCGGCAGCGTCGCCTCCGGTCGGATCTCGTACCTGTTCGGGCTGGAGGGACCGGCGGTCACCGTCGACACCGCCTGCTCGTCGTCGCTGGTCGCCCTGCACCTGGCCGCGCAGGCACTGCGGCAGAACGAGTGCGGGCTCGCCCTCGCCGGTGGTGTCAGCGTCATGTCCACCCCCGGCATGCTCGCCGAGTTCTCCCGCCAGCGCGGCCTGTCGCCCGACGGGCGGTGCAAGGCGTTCGGCGCCGGCGCCGACGGCACCGGTTTCGCCGAGGGCGTCGGCATGCTGCTACTGGAACGCCTCTCCGACGCCCAGCGCAACGGGCGGCGGATCCTCGCCGTCGTCCGGGGCAGCGCCGTCAACCAGGACGGGGCCAGCAGCGGGCTCACCGCCCCGAACGGCCCGTCGCAGCAGCGGGTGATCCGGCAGGCCCTCGCCAACGCCCGCCTGACCACCGCCGACGTGGACGCGGTCGAGGCGCACGGCACCGGCACCGCCCTCGGCGACCCGATCGAGGCGCAGGCGCTGCTGGCCACGTACGGGCAGGACCGCCCGGACGACCGACCGTTGCTGCTCGGCTCGATCAAGTCGAACATCGGGCACGCCCAGGCGGCGGCCGGTGTCGCGGGTGTGATCAAGATGGTCATGGCGATGCGGCACGGCCTGCTCCCGGCGACCCTGCACGTGGCCGAGCCGTCCCCGCACGTCGACTGGACGGCCGGCGCGGTCGAACTGCTCGCCGAACCCCGCCCCTGGCCGCAGGTCGACCGGCCCCGTCGGGCCGCCGTCTCGTCGTTCGGCATCTCCGGCACCAACGTCCACACCATCCTCGAGCAGGCCCCCGAGGCGACCCCCGTGCCGGTCGCGTCGACCCCGGCCGTCTCCGGTGACCTGACCACCCCGTGCGTGCTCTCCGCCCGCACCGGTGCGGCCCTGCGCGGGCAGGCGCGACGACTCCGGACCTGGCTGACCGAGAACCCGGACACCGGACTGGCCGACCTCGGTCACGCGCTGGCCACCGCACGTGCCGCGTTCGAGCACCGGGCGGTGCTGTTGCCCCGGGACCGGCAGAGTCTCCTGGCCGGCCTGGACACACTCGTGGACGACCAGCCGTCCTCCGTCGTCGTGCGCGGCACGGCCCGTACCGGTCGACTCGCCGTCCTCTTCTCCGGGCAGGGCGCGCAGCGCGCCGGCATGGGCCGGGAACTGTACGGGATGTTCCCGGTGTTCGCCGCCGCGCTGGACGAGGTCTGCGGCCACCTGGACGCGTCGCTGCCGCAGCCGCTGCGCGAGGTGCTCTTCGCCACCGAGGGTGCGCCGGAGGCGGAGCTGCTGGACCAGACCGTGTTCACCCAGGCCGGGTTGTTCGCGGTCGAGGTGGCGTTGTTCCGGCTCGTCGAGTCGTTCGGCGTCGCGCCGGACTTCGTGGGCGGCCACTCGGTCGGCGAGATCACCGCCGCGCACGTGGCCGGGGTGCTCTCCCTGGCGGACGCGTGTGCGCTGGTCGCCGCCCGGGGGCGGTTGATGCAGGCGCTGCCGGCCGGTGGCGGCATGCTGGCGGTGGCCGCGACCGAGGCGGAGGTCACGGACACCCTCGTCGGCCTGTCCGACCGGGTCGGGGTCGCGGCGGTGAACGGCCCGCAGGCGGTGGTCGTCTCCGGTGCGGTCGAGGCGCTCGACGAGGTGGAGCGGATCTGGCGGGAGCGGGGTGCGCGGACCCGGCGACTGCGGGTGAGTCACGCCTTCCACAGCCCGCTGATGGAGCCGATGCTCGCCGAGTTCCGGGCCGTGGTGGAGAAGCTCACCTTCGCCGCGCCGCTGCTGCCGGTGGTGTCGAACCTGACCGGTGTGCTCGCCGACGCCGACGAGATCCGTACCGCCGACTACTGGGTGCGGCACGTCCGGGAGGCGGTCCGCTTCGCCGACGGCATCGCCTACCTGCGGCAGCGCGCCGTCGGCACCTACCTGGAGGTCGGGCCGGACGGGGTCCTCGCCGGCATGACCCGGGACTGCCTCGCCGAGGGCGTGACCGAGGGCAGCGACCCGGTGGTCGTACCGACCCTGCGCAAGGGCCGTACCGAGGCGTCCGCGCTGCTCGCCGCCCTCGCAGAGGTGTACGTCGGTGGCGTCGCCGTCGACTGGAGCCCGCTGACCGGCGGCTCCGGCAGCAACCGGGTGGACCTGCCGACGTACGCGTTCCAGCGGGAGCGGTTCTGGCCGGAGACGCCGGCCTGGCGTACGGGCGACGTGTCGGGGGCCGGGCTGGCGGCGGCGGAGCACCCGCTGCTGGGCGCCGCCGTCCGGCTCGCCGGTGACGACGGGGCGGTGCTGACCGGCCGCCTGTCGATCTCCACTCATCCCTGGCTGGCCGACCACGTGGTGTCGGGATCGGTGCTGGTGCCGGGGACCGCGCTGGTGGAACTGGTGGTGCGGGCCGGAGACGAGATCGGCGCCTCCCGGGTACGGGAACTCACGGTCGCCGCGCCGCTGTCCCTGCCGGCCTCCGGTGGGGTCCGGGTGCAGGTGCGCGTCGGCCCGTCCGAGGCCGGTGGACGGGACGTCGCCGTGTACTCGCAGCCCGACGACGACGTCGACGCCGAGTGGGTCCGGCACGCCGAGGGTGTGCTGGAGCCCGCCACGGAGGACGAGCCGGCGATCGACGCGTGGCCCCCGTCCGCCCCGGAGACGGACCTGACCGGCTGGTACGACGCGCTGGTGGGACACGGCCTGTCGTACGGGCCGGTGTTCCGGGGCCTGCGTCGGGTCTGGGCCGGCGACGGCGAGGTGTTCGCCGAGGTCGCCCTGCCTGACGTGGTGGGGGAGGTGTCGGGGTTCGGGGTGCATCCGGCGTTGTTGGATGCGGCGTTGCATCCGATCGGGTTGTTGGACGCGGGGTCGGGTTCGGGTCCTCGGGTGCCGTTCGCGTTCGAGGGTGTGCAGGTGCACGCGTCGGGTGCGCGGGTGCTGCGGGTGCGGTTGACGCGTTCCGGTTCGGGTGTGCGTCTGGTGGCGGTGGACGAGTCGGGTGCGCCGGTGGTGTCGGTGGACTCCCTCGTCCTGCGGGAGCTGACCGGGGTGGCTGCCACCCCGACCGCCGCCTCCCGGTCGCTGTTCGAGGTGACCTGGCAGACCGAGGACGTCACCCCGGCGGGAGCCCCGACGGCCTGGGCCCTGCTCGGTGCCCCGGACGTCGCGGCGGGCCTCACCGCCGCCCTGCCCACCGCTCCGGTCTTCGCCGACGTGGCGGAGCTGGCGTCCGCCGTGGCAGCGGGTGACACCGCACCCGAGGCGGTGCTGCTGCCGGTGCGGGGCGTCGTCGACGCCCCGGTGCCGCAGGCGGTGCGGGCCCTGACCGACCGGGTCCTGGCGACCGTGCAGGCGTGGCTGGCGGCCGACGTCCTGGCCGACACCCGACTGGTGGTGGCGACCCGGGGCGCGGTGACCGCGCAGGACGACGAGCGGGTGGTCGACCTGGCGGGTGCCGCGGTGTGGGGTCTGCTGCGCTCGGCACAGTCGGAGCACCCGGATCGCATCGTGCTCGCCGATCTCGACGAGACCGTCGACGCGCGGGCGCTCGATGTGCTGGCGGCCGTCGCGGGGGACCAGTCCACCATCGGTGGGCAGCTCGCGATCCGGGGGGACCGGGTGTTCGTGCCCCGGCTCGTCCGGCAGGCCGGCGCGGAGCTGGCCCCGCCGGCCGACGGCCCGTGGCACGTGGCCGCGGTACGCCCCGGCACCCTGGACGGCGTCGAGATCGTCCCGACCGCACCGGTCGACCTCGCTCCCGGCGAGGTCCGCGTCGCGGTGCGGGCCACCGGCGTGAACTTCCGCGACGTCCTCATGGCGCTCGGCATGTACCCGGACCCGGCTGCGGTGATGGGCAGCGAGGGTGCGGGTGTGGTGGTGGAGGTCGGCCCGGGGGTCGATGGTCTGGTTCCGGGTGACCGGGTGTTCGGGTTGTTCGAGCCCGGTTTCGGGCCGCAGGTCGTCGCGCAGCGGGAGCGGATCGCCCGGATCCCGGCCGGTTGGTCGTTCGTGGAGGCCGCGTCGGTTCCGGTGGTCTTCCTGACCGCCTACTACGGGTTGCACGCGCTCGCCGAGCTGCGGGCGGGTGAGTCGGTGCTGGTCCACTCGGGTGCCGGTGGGGTGGGTATGGCGGCGATCCAGCTCGCCCAGCATTTCGGTGCGACGGTCTACGCCACGGCGAGCCCGGGTAAGTGGGACACGCTGCGTGGCTTGGGGGTGGCTGAGGAGCGGATCGCGTCGTCGCGGACGACGGAGTTCGAGGGTGCGTTCCTGGCCGCGTCGGGTGGCGCGGGTGTGGACGTGGTGCTCGATGCGCTCGCGGGTGAGTTCGTGGACGCGTCGCTGCGGTTGTTGCCGCGTGGTGGCCGGTTCGTGGAGATGGGCAAGACCGACGTCCGTGATCCGGAGGTGGTCGCCGAGCAGCATCCGGGCGTGACCTACCGGGCGTTCGACCTGAACGAGGCGGGTGGGGCGCGGATCGGGCAGATGTTGTCCGAGCTGTTGGCGCTCTTCGAGCAGGGTGTGTTGCGGCCGTTGCCGACGCGGGTGTGGGATGTGCGGCAGGCGCGGCAGGCGTTGCGGCACATCAGTCAGGCCCGGCACGTCGGCAAGGTCGTCCTCACCGTCCCGGCTCCGGTCGACCCGGAGGGCACGACGCTGGTCACAGGCGCCTCGGGTGCTCTCGCCGCTGTGGTGGCGCGTCACCTGGTCGCCACCGGACAGTCCCGTCGGCTGCTGATGGCCTCGCGGAGCCTGCCCGTCGAGGGCAGCGACTACGCGGCCCTGGTCGCCGAGCTGACCGGGTCGGGAGCGGTCGTGACGCCGGTGTCGGTGGACGTGGCCGATGCGGAGCAGGTCGCGGCCCTGGTCGCGGGGGTGGAGTCCGCGCATCCGTTGACCGCCGTGGTGCACTGTGCCGGGGTCATCGCCGACGCGACGATCACCTCGCTCGATGCGGATGCCCTGGCCACCGTCATGCGGCCGAAGGTGGACGCGGCGTGGGCGTTGCACGAGGCGACGGTTGGTCTGGATCTGTCGGCGTTCGTGGTGTTCTCGTCGATCGCGGCGACGCTCGGTTCGCCCGGTCAGGGCAACTACGCGGCGGCGAACGCGTTCCTCGACGCCCTCGCCGCGCAGCGCCGGGCACAGGGCCTGCCGGCGACCAGCATCGGCTGGGGCATGTGGGCCACGGGCGGCATGACCGCGAGCCTCACCGCCGACGACCGGCAGCGGCTGGGCCGTCTCGGTATGAGCGCCCTCACCGCCGCCGAGGGGACCAGCCTGCTCGACACCGCGATGGCCGGCACGCGGCCGACGGTGGTGGCCGCGCGGCTGCGGATCACCGGGGAACCGGCGCAGGTTCCGCCGATCGTGCGCCAACTCGCCCGCAGCGGGGCACGTCGGCAGGCCCGCTCCGTCGAGGCCGGCACGGGCACCTGGTCGGAGCGGCTGGTCGGGTTGTCGCAGGACGAGGCGCGTCGGTCGTTGGTGGAGCTGGTGTGTGCGCAGGCGGCGGCGGTGCTGGGGCACGCGTCGGCGCAGGCGGTGCCGGGTTCCCGGGCGTTCAAGGAGCTCGGGTTCGACTCGTTGACGTCGGTGGAGTTGCGTAACCGGTTGGCGTCGGCGACCGGGCTGCGGCTGACCGCGACCCTCGTCTTCGACTACCCGACCCCCGAGCGGCTCGCCGAGCACCTGCACGAGCAGCTGGGTCACTCCGTGGCAGCGGCCCCCGCCGCCACCCGGACCCACACCACGGCCGGGGACGACGACCCGATCGCCATCGTCGGTATGGCCTGCCGCTTCCCGGGCGGCGTCGCGAGCCCGGAGCAGCTCTGGAACCTGGTCGCCTCCGGCCGGGACGCCATCGACGGCTTCCCCACCGACCGTGGCTGGGACCTCGACGCCCTCTACGACCCGGACGCCGACCGGGCGGGCACCTCCACCACCCGGCAGGGCGGTTTCCTGTACGACGCGGCCGAGTTCGACCCCGAGTTCTTCGGCATCTCGCCGCGTGAGGCCCTGGCGATGGACCCGCAGCAGCGCCTGCTGCTGGAGACCTCGTGGGAGGCGTTCGAGTCCGCCGGCCTCGACCCCCGCGACACCAGGGTCACCACCGGCGTGTTCGCCGGGCTCATCCACCACGACTACGCGGGCCGACTGGAGGCCTCGGAGGAACTGGAGGGCTACCTCGTCAACGGCACCGCCGGCAGCGTCGCCTCCGGCCGGGTCGCCTACGTGTTCGGCCTGGAGGGGCCGGCGGTCACCGTCGACACGGCGTGTTCGTCGTCGCTGGTCGCCCTGCACCTGGCCGCGCAGGCCATCCGGGCGGGGGAGTGTGATCTCGCCCTGGCCGGTGGCGTGACCGTGATGGCCACCCCCAGCGCCTTCGTCGGCTTCTCCCGGCAGCGGGGCCTGGCTGCGGACGGCCGGTGCAAGGCGTTCGCCGGCTGCGCCGACGGCACCGGCTGGGGCGAGGGCGTCGGCATGCTCCTCGTCGAGCGGCTCTCCGACGCCCAACGGCGGGGACACCGCGTCCTGGCCGTGCTGCGGGGCAGCGCCGTCAACCAGGACGGCGCGTCGAACGGGCTGACCGCCCCGAACGGCCCGGCCCAGCAGCGGGTGATCCGGCAGGCCCTGGCGAACGCCCGGTTGACCGCCGCCGACGTGGACGCGGTCGAGGCGCACGGCACCGGCACCACCCTGGGTGACCCGATCGAGGCGCAGGCGCTGCTGGCCACGTACGGGCAGGATCGGCCGGGGGACCGGCCGTTGCTGCTCGGGTCGATCAAGTCGAACATCGGTCACACGCAGGCCGCTGCTGGGGTGGCCGGCATCATCAAGATGGTGTTGGCGATGCGGCACGGTCTGGTGCCGCCGACATTGCACGTGGACGAGCCGTCTCCGCACGTGGACTGGACCACCGGGGCCGTCGCGCTGGCCACCGAGGCGACGCCGTGGCCGGCGGTGGACCGGCCCCGCCGGGCCGCCGTCTCCTCGTTCGGCATCTCCGGCACCAACGCCCACGTGATCATCGAGCAGCCACCGCTGCCGGACGCGGGCGGAACCGTGGAGCCGGTGCTGCCGACGGTGACGCCGGTGCTGCTCTCGGCCCGTTCGGAGCTGGCGCTCGCCGGGCAGGCGGACCGGTGGGCCCGGTGGTTGGCGGGTGACGAGTCGGTGCGTCCGCTGGACGTGGGCTGGTCGTCGGTGACCACCCGGCCGGCCCTGGAGCACCGCGCGGTGGTCGCGGCGGCCGACCTCGACGAGCTGGTCGCCGGGCTGCGCGCTCTCGCCACCGGTACGTCGTCGGGCACGGTGGTGACCGGCAGCCAGGGCCAGCGGGGCCAGGTGGCGTTGCTCTTCTCCGGTCAGGGCGCGCAACGCGCCGGCATGGGCCGGGACCTGTACGCCGCGTTCCCGGTGTTCGCCGGGGCGCTGGACGAGGTGTGTGCCCAGCTCGACGGGTTGGTGCCGCAGCCGTTGAAGGGTGTGCTCTTCGCCGGGGCGGGCACGGCGGAAGCCGAACTGTTGGACCAGACCGTCTTTACGCAGGCTGGCCTGTTCGCGGTCGAGGTGGCGCTGTTCCGGCTGGTCGAGTCGCTCGGTGTGGTCCCCGACTTCGTGGGTGGGCATTCGGTCGGCGAGATCACCGCCGCGCACGTGGCCGGGGTGCTCTCCCTCGCCGACGCCTGTGCGTTGGTGGCGGCGCGGGGCCGGCTGATGCAGGCGCTGCCGGCCGGCGGCGGCATGCTGGCGGTGGCCGCGTCGGAGGAGGCGGTCGCCGAGACGCTCACCGGCCTGACCGACCGGGTCGGCGTCGCCGCCGTGAACGGCCCGAACGCCGTGGTCGTCTCCGGTGCGGCCGACGCCCTGGACGAGGTGGACCGGATCTGGCGGGAGCGGGGTGCCCGCACGCGCCGGTTGACGGTGAGTCACGCGTTCCACAGCCCGCTGATGGAGCCGATGCTCGCCGAGTTCCGGGCCGTGGTGGAGAAGCTCACCTTCGCCGCGCCGCTGCTGCCGGTGGTGTCGAACCTGACCGGTGCGCTCGCCGACGCCGAGGAGTTCCGCGACCCGGACTACTGGGTCCGGCACGTGCGGGAGACCGTGCGCTTCGCCGACGGGGTCACCGTGCTGCGCAAGGCGGGCGTCGACACCTTCCTGGAGATCGGCCCGCAGAGTGTGCTGACCGCGATGGCCGCCGACGTGCTCCCCGGCGACCAGGACGTGCTCGCCGTGGCCGTCCAGCGGCGGGACCGGACCGAGGTGGCCGGGCTGGTGGCCGCACTGGGTGAACTGCACGTCCACGGGCTGCCGGTCCGGTGGGAGCCGTGGTTCGTCGGTGCGCGTCGGGTGGACCTGCCGACGTACGCGTTCCAGCACCAGCGCTTCTGGCCCGAGCCGGCGAGCCGGCCGCAGAGCCCGGTCGCGGACGCGGGGGACGCCGAGTTCTGGGCCGCCGTGGAGGGTGGTGACCTGACCGTCCTCGCCGACCAGCTCGGCGCGGACGCGGCGGACGCCCTCGCCCCGGCCCTGCCCGCCCTCACCTCCTGGCGCCGGGCCCGGACCCGTGACGCGGCCGTCAACGGCTGGTCGTACCAGGTCGGATGGCGGCGGATCGACCTGGCCGACCGGGCGACGGCGACCGGCGGATGGCTGCTCGTCGGCCCCGACGGCGACCCGGCGGGCGAACAGGTCACCGCCGCGTTGACCGCCGCCGGTGGGGACGTCCGGCGGCTGGTCGTCGACCCGGCCACCGCCACCCGGGGCGGCCTGACCCGCCGGCTGACCACCGCCCTGGCCGACGGACCGGTCACCGGCGTGGTCTCCCTGCTCGGCCTGGCCGGCGGCACCCACCCGAAGCAGCCGGCCGTGCCGGCCGGTGTCGCCGCCACCCTGCTGCTCGTGCAGGCCCTGCACGACGCCGGAGCGGCGGTTCCGCTGTGGTGCGTCACCCGGGGCGCGGTCGGCACCGGCGACGACGACCCGGCGCGCGACGCCGACCAGGGTGCCCTGTGGGGCCTGGGCCGGGTCGCCGGCCTCGAACTGCCGCAGCTACGGGTGGGCCTGCTGGACCTGCCCGAGCAGGACGCCGACCCGGTCCGGCTGGCGGCGGCGCTCACCGCCGCCGGGGACGAGGACCAGCTCGCGGTCCGCCCGGCCGGCGTGTACGCGCGCCGGCTCACCCGGGCCACCCCCGCCGACCCGGCGGCGGCCGAGCGCTGGCGGCCGTCCGGCACCGTGCTGGTCACCGGCGGCACCGGCGCGCTCGGCGCACACGTGGCCCGCTGGGCGGCCGGTAACGGCGCGGCACACCTGGTGCTGACCAGCCGGCGCGGCGACGCCGCCCCCGGCGTCGCCGACCTGCGCGACGAGCTGACCGCCCTCGGGGCCCGGGTCACCGTGGCCGCCTGCGACGTGGCCGACCGGGACGCGGTCGCCGCGCTGCTCGCCCGGATCGATGACGACCCGGAACCGCTGACCGCGGTGGTGCACGCGGCCGGGCTCAACGACGTGGTCCCGCTGGTCGACACCGACCTGGACCGGCTCGCCGGTGTGCTGGCCGGCAAGATCGCCGGGGCGGTGCACCTCGACGAGCTGCTCGGTGACCGGCCGCTCGACGCGTTCGTCCTCTTCGCCTCGATCGCCGGCGTGTGGGGCAGCGGCGGGCAGGCCGGCTACGCCGCCGGCAACGCGTACCTCGACGCGCTGGCCGAGCGGCGACGCGCCCGGGGCCTCGCCGCCACCTCGGTGGCGTGGGGGCCGTGGGCCGACGGCGGCATGGCCACCGACGACGCCCAGCGGGAACTGGCCCGGCGCGGGCTGCGGGCCATGCCACCGCAGGACGCGGTGCACGCCCTGCGGGTGGCGGTCGGCCGTGGCCGCACCTGCCTGACCGTGGTCGACGTGGACTGGGCGACCTTCGCCCCGGCGTACGAGTCGGCCGGTCCGCGTCCGCTCCTGGCCGACCTGCCGGAGGCCCGGCAGGTCACTCCGGCC
The DNA here is from genome assembly GCF_040639195.1 of Micromonospora sp. NPDC023956. Taxonomy (NCBI): domain Bacteria; kingdom Bacillati; phylum Actinomycetota; class Actinomycetes; order Micromonosporales; family Micromonosporaceae; genus Micromonospora; species Micromonospora sp. NPDC023956. The sequence continues at coordinate 269,724 of NZ_JBEZZN010000001.1, read as the reverse complement.
GAGGACACCGCGCCGGCCGACGGCGGGCGGTCGCTGCGCGAGCGGCTGCTCGCCCTGCCCGGCGACGAGCGGGACCGGCACCTGACCGACCTGGTCCGCGCCGAGGCGGCGGCCGTGCTCGGTCACACCGGTTCCGAGCTGGTCAAGCCGAGGCGGGCGTTCAAGGAACTCGGCTTCGACTCGCTGACCGCCGTGGAGCTGCGCAACCGGCTGACCCGGGTCACCGGCCTGTCCCTGCCCACCACGCTGGTCTTCGACTACCCCGACCCGGCCACCGTCGCCGGGCACCTGCTCACCGAGCTGGTCCCCGAGACGCAGCGGGAGGAGACGGCCGACCCGGCGGAGACGGCGGTGCGGCAGGCCCTCGCCACCATCCCGCTGGCCCGCATCCGCGAGGCCGGACTGCTGGACCTGCTGCTCACCCTCGCCGACGGCGACGACACCGACCACGCCTCCACCGACGAGGGCGTCGACATCGACGAGATGGACGCCGACACCCTCATCAGGCTGGCGCTCGACGGCTCCGAGTCCTGACCCTTGTCCCACGTACGGAGTAACTGATGTCCACGTCTGCAGATAAGGTCGTCGAGGCGCTTCGGGCTTCGCTCAAGGAGACCAGCCGGCTCAAGCAGCTCAACCAGCAGCTGACCGCGGCGGCCCGGGAGCCGATCGCCATCGTGGCGATGTCCTGCCGCTACCCGGGCGGGGTGTCCAACCCGGACGAGCTGTGGGACCTGGTGGCCCGCAGCGGCGACGCGATCGGCGGCTTCCCCACCGACCGGGGCTGGGACCTGGACAACCTGTACGACCCGACCGGGGAGCGAGCTGGCCGCTCCAGCACCCAGCAGGGCGGGTTCCTGTACGACGCGGCCTCCTTCGACGCCGACTTCTTCGGCATCAGCCCCCGCGAGGCCCAGGCGATGGACCCGCAGCAGCGGCTGCTGCTGGAGACGTCGTGGGAGGCGTTCGAGGGCGCCGGCATCGCCCCGTCCGGGGTACGCGGGCAGAAGGTCGGCGTCTTCGTCGGCACCACCGCCAACGGGTACGGCGTCGGCGCGGACGGCGGTGCGGACGGCGCCGACGAGGGCTACCTGCTGACCGGGACCGTCAGCAGCGTCGTCTCCGGCCGGATCGCGTACGCGCTGGGGCTGGAGGGGCCGGCGGTCACCGTCGACACCGCCTGCTCGTCGTCGCTGGTCGCCCTGCACCTGGCCTGCCAGGCGCTGCGCGCCGGGGAGTTCGACCTGGCCCTGGCCGGCGGCGTGACCGTGATGGCCACCCCCAGCGCCTTCGTCGGCTTCTCCCGGCAGCGCGGCCTCTCCTCCGACGGGCGGTGCAAGGCGTTCGCCGCGTCCGCCGACGGCACCGGCTGGGCCGAGGGTGTCGGCCTGCTCCTCGTCGAACGGCTCTCCGACGCCCAGCGCAACGGCCACCGGATCCTCGCCGTGGTGCGCGGCTCCGCGATCAACCAGGACGGCGCGTCCAACGGGCTCACCGCCCCGAACGGCCCCGCCCAGCAGCGGGTCATCCGGCAGGCGCTGAGCAACGCCCGGATCACGCCCGCCGACGTGGACGTCGTCGAGGCGCACGGCACCGGCACCACGCTCGGCGACCCGATCGAGGCGCAGGCGCTGCTCGCCACGTACGGGCAGGAGCGCGACGGGGGCGATCCGCTCTGGCTCGGCTCGATCAAGTCGAACGTCGGGCACAGCCAGTCGGCCGCCGGGGTCGCCGGAATCATCAAGATGGTGATGGCGATGCGGCACGGGCGGCTGCCGGCCACCCTGCACGTGGACGCCCCGTCGCCGCACATCGACTGGACGACCGGGGCGGTGTCGCTGCTCACCGAGGCCCGCGACTGGCCGGCGGTGGACCGTCCCCGGCGGGCCGCGGTGTCGTCGTTCGGCATCTCCGGCACCAACGCCCACGTCATCCTCGAGCAGGCCGCCCCGACCGCCGACCCGGAGCCGGAACCGGCACCGCCCGGCCTGCTCACCACGTCCACCACCGTGTGGACGCTCTCCGCCCGGTCCGCGCCGGCCCTGCGCGAGCAGGCCGCCCGGCTCGCCCGGTACGTCCGCTCCCGGGAGGGGCTCGACCCGGCGCGGGTGGCCTGGTCGCTGGTCGCCACCCGATCGGTCTTCGAACACCGGGCAGCCGTCGTCGGCGCGGACCCGGCACAGCTCCTCGCCGGCCTCGACGCCCTCGCCGAGGGCCGTCCCGCCGCCTCCGTGGTCACCGCCGTGGCCGGCGAGCCGGCCGAGGGCCCGGTCTGGGTGTTCCCCGGCTACGGCGGGCACCACCTGGGGATGGCGGCCAGCCTGGTCGGGACCTGCCCGGTCTTCGACGAGGCGCTCGCCGAGTGCCAGGCCGAGTTCGACCGCTGGTTCGACCTCGACATCGTCGGACACCTGACCGGTGACGACGACACCTGGCTGGGCCGCCACGAGATCGTCCAGCCGATCCTGTTCGCGCTCACCATCAGCCTGGCCCGGGTGTGGCGGGCCGCCGGGATGACCCCGCAGGCCGTCATCGGCCACTCGCAGAGCGAGGTCGTCGCCGCGCACGTCGCCGGCGTGCTGACCCTGGCCGACGCGGTGAAGCTGCTCGCGGTGCGGCTGCGGGCCATCGCCGACCTCGCCGAGCCCGGAACCATGGCCGCCCTCGACCTCTCCGCCGCCGACGCCACCCGACGGCTTCCCGACGGGGTCAGCATCGCCGTGGTCAACGGTCCCCGCGCGGTCACCGTCTCCGGGCCGCACGACCAGGTCGCCGACCTCGTCGCCGCCTGCGCCGCCGACGGGATCCGGGCCCGCGCCATCAACATCGACTACGCCTCGCACTGCCCGCTGGTGCACGCCGCCGCCGAGCGGATGCGCACCGAGCTGGCCGGGCTGACCCCGAGCGCCGGTCAGGTCCGGATCCTCTCCACCGTCACCGGCACCTGGATCGACGGCACCGAGCTGGACGCCGACTACTGGGCGGAGAACCTGCGCCGCACCGTGCTCTTCGACACCGCCGTGCGGACCGCCCTCGACGCCGGGTTCACCGACTTCGTCGAGGTGTCCGTACACCCGGTGCTGAGCATGCCGCTCACCACGATCCTCGACGACACCGGGCTTCCCGGGCAGGTCCTGGCCACCCTCCGCCGGGGCGAGGACGCGGCCGTACGGATGCTGACCAGCATCGCCGCCGCGCACGCCCACGGCCTGCCGGTGGACCACCGGCGGGTGCTCCCCGCCACCGGGATCCTCACCGACCTGCCCACCTACGCCTTCCAGCGGCAGCACTACTGGACCGAGCGGACCACCTCCGCCGGCACCGGCCCGGTCAGCCCGGACGTGGTCGACGTGGAGTTCTGGTCGGCGGTGGAACGCGCCGACGTGGCCGCGCTCGCCGCCCAGCTCGACGGCGACCCGGCCGACCTGGAGGTGCTCGCCCCGGCGCTGCCGGTCCTCTCCTCCTGGCGGAAGGCCCGGTTGCAGCGGGCGGTGCTGGACGGCTGGTCGTACCGGGTGGTGTGGAAGCCCATCGGCCAGAGCAACCCGACCACCGTCCCCGGTGACCTGCTCGTGGTCCTCCCGGCCGGCGACCCGACCCTCGACGGCTGGGTGGACGGTCTCGCCGCAGCCGACGGACCGGCGATCCGGCGGATCCACGTCGACCCGGCCGACGTCGACCGGCACGCGCTCGCCGAGGCGCTCGCCGCCCACCGGGACACCCCGCTGGCCGGGGTGGTCTCCCTGCTCGGCCGCACCGACGCGGAGCACCCGGGCCACCCGGGCATCCCCACCGGGCTGGTCGCCACCACCCGGCTCGTGCAGGCCCTCGCCGACGCCGACCTCCCCGCCCCGCTGTGGTGCCTCACCGTCGGCGGTGTCGGCACCGACCCGGCCGAACCGGTGGCCAGCGCCGCCCAGCACGCCCTCTGGGGCCTCGCCCGGGTGGTCGGCCTGGAACATCCGACCCGCTGGGGCGGCCTGGTCGACCTGCCCGCCGACCCCGACGTCACCACCTGGGCCGAGGTCGTCCGCATCCTGACCACCGACGACGACGAGGACCAGTTCGCCGTCCGTCCGTACGGCACCTTCGTCCGCCGGCTCGCCCGCACCGGCGCCCGCCCCGCCGGGCAGGTCACCCCGTGGCAGCCGCGCGGCACCGTCCTGGTCACCGGCGGCACCGGCGCGATCGGCGCCCAGGCCGCCCGCTGGCTCGCCGCCAACGGCGCGGAGCACCTCGTCCTCACCAGCCGGCGGGGCCTCGACGCGGCCGGCGCCCGGGAGCTGGCCGACGAGCTGACCGCCACCGGCGTACGGGTCACCGTGGCCGCCTGCGACATGGCCGACCGCGACCAGGTCGCCGCCCTGGTCGCCGGGCTGGACGAGATCGCCCCGCTGACCGCCGTGCTGCACGCCGCCGGCATCACCCGGCTCACCGCGCTGGTCGACACCGACCTCGACGTGTTCGACCACGTCATGGCCGGCAAGGTCGCCGGTGCCGCCTACCTCGACGAGTTCCTCGGCGACCGGCAGCTCGACGCCTTCGTCACCTTCGCCTCCATCTCCGGCGTCTGGGGCAGCGGCGGGCAGGGCGCGTACGCGGCCGCGAACGCGTACCTCGACGCGCTCGCCGAGCAGCGCCGCGCCCGGGGTCTCGCCGCCACCTCCATCTCCTGGGGGGCGTGGGCCGAGGGCGGCATGGCCACCACCGAGGAGGCACAGCGGCTGCTCAGCCGGCGCGGCCTCAACCCGATGCAGCCGGCCGCCGCGCTGCTCGCCCTGCGCCGCGCCGTCGAGCACGGCGAGACCTGCCTCGTCGTCGCCGACGTGGACTGGGCCACCTTCGCGCCCGCCTACGCCTCGGCCCGGCCGCGCCCGCTGCTCGACGACATCGCCGAGGCCCGCGAGGCGCTGACCGCCGGCCCGGCCGACGAGACCACCGACCACGCCGCCGCGCTGCGCGGACGGCTGGCCGACCTCACCCGCGCCGAACGGGACCGCCACCTCACCGACCTGGTCCGCGACCACGCCGCCGCCGTCCTCGGCCACGCCGGCACCGACGCGGTCAGCCCGAGGCGGGCGTTCAAGGAACTCGGGTTCGACTCGCTGACCGCGGTGGAGCTGCGCAACCAGATCACCGGCGCGACCGGTCTGGCCCTGCCCACCACGCTGATCTTCGACTACCCGAACCCGGCGGCCCTCGCCGGGCACCTGGCGTCCCTGCTGCGCCTCGACGACGCCGAGTCCGGCCCCGCCGGGACACCGGCCGGCCCGACCGGCCGGGACAGCGCCGACGAGCTGATCGCCATCGTCGGGATGAGCTGCCGCTACCCGGGCGGCGTCAGCGACCCCGACGGGCTGTGGGAACTCGTCGCCTCGGGACGCGACGGCATCACCGAGTTCCGCACCGACCGGCACTGGGACCTCGACCGGCTCCTCGCCGACGACCCCGAGGCCCCCGGCCGCTCGGCCACCCGGTACGGCGGGTTCATCGACCGGGCCACCGACTTCGACCCGGACTTCTTCGGCATCTCACCCCGCGAGGCCCTGGCCATGGACCCGCAGCAGCGCCTGCTGCTGGAGGCCACCTGGGAGGCGTTCGAGCAGGCCGGGGTCGCCCCCGACCGGCTGCACGGCACCCCCACCGGGGTGTTCGTCGGCGCGTCCCCCACCGGCTACGGCACCGGCGACGAAACGCCCGGCCTGGACGGCTACCGGCTCACCGGCGGCGCGCACAGCGTGATCTCCGGCCGGGTGGCGTACACCTTCGGTCTGGAGGGGCCGGCGGTCACCGTGGACACCGCCTGCTCCTCGTCGCTGGTCGCCCTGCACCTCGCCGTGCAGTCGTTGCGGCAGGGCGAGTGCGACCTCGCGGTCGCCGGCGGCGTGAACGTGATGGTCACCCCCGGGGCGTTCGTGGAGTTCACCCGGCAGGGCGGCCTCTCCGCCGACGGCCGGTGCCGGTCCTTCGCCGCCACCGCCGACGGCACCGGCTGGGGCGAGGGCGTCGGCGTGCTGCTGGTCGAGCGGCTCTCCGACGCGCAGCGCCACGGCCACCGCGTCCTCGCCGTGGTGCGCGGCAGCGCCGTCAACCAGGACGGCGCGTCGAACGGGCTGACCGCGCCGAACGGCCCCTCGCAGCAGCGCGTCATCCGGCAGGCGCTGGCCAACGCCGGACTCACCACCGCCGACGTCGACGCGGTGGAGGCGCACGGCACCGCGACCACCCTCGGCGACCCGATCGAGGCGCAGGCCCTGCTCGCCACGTACGGGCAGGACCGGCCGGGTGACCGGCCGCTCTGGCTGGGCTCGATCAAGTCGAACATCGGGCACACCCAGGCCGCCGCCGGGGTGGCCGGTGTGATCAAGATGGTGCAGGCGCTGCGGCACGGCGTGCTGCCCCGCACCCTGCACGTGGACGAGCCCACCCCGCACGTCGACTGGTCGGCGGGCGCGGTCGAACTGCTCACCGAGGCCCGCCCGTGGCCGGAGACCGGTCACCCACGGCGGGCGGCGGTCTCCTCGTTCGGCGTCAGCGGCACCAACGCGCACATCATCATCGAACAACCGCCGGCCGAGGTGGTGGAGGGCGAACTCGTCGAGCCCACCGCGCCGCCGCTGGTGCCCGTGCTGCTCTCCGCCCGGGGCGAGGGCGCGCTGACCCGGCAGGCCCGACACTGGGCCGACCGTCTCGGCACCGCAGACCTGCCCCGACTCGTCGACGTCGGCTGGACGTCGCTGGCCGCCCGTACCGCGCTGGAGCACCGCGCGCTGCTCTTCGCCGCCGACCACACCGACCTGACCACGGCACTGGCCGCCCTCGCCGCCGACGAACCCACCGACGCCGTGGTCACCGGCCGCGCCACCGACCGGGGCCCCGTCGCCCTGCTCTTCTCCGGTCAGGGTGCGCAGCGTGCCGGCATGGGTCGGGAGTTGTTCGAAGCCTTCCCGGTGTTCGCCGCCGCGTTGGACGAGGTGTGCGGACATCTGGATGCGTTGCTGCCGCAGCCCTTGAGGCCCATCCTGTTCGCCCCCGAGGGATCGCCGGAGGCGGCGCTGCTGGACCAGACCGTCTTCACCCAGGCGGGGTTGTTCGCGGTCGAGGTGGCGTTGTTCCGTCTGGTGGAGTCGTTCGGGGTGGTGCCGGACTTCGTGGGCGGGCACTCGGTCGGTGAGATCACGGCGGCGTACGTGGCCGGGGTGCTGTCCCTGGAGCACGCCTGTGCTCTCGTCGCCGCGCGGGGCCGGTTGATGCAGGCCCTGCCGGCCGGTGGCGGGATGCTGGCGGTGGCCGCCCCGGAGGCCGAGGTGGTGGAGACGCTCACCGGGCTGACCGACCGGCTCGGGATCGCCGCCGTCAACGGTCCGGAAGCTGTCGTCGTCTCCGGCGTCGTCGAGGCGCTGGACGAGGTGGAGCGCGTCTGGCGGGATCGGGGGGTGCGGACGCGTCGGTTGACGGTGAGTCATGCGTTCCACAGTCCGTTGATGGAGCCGATGCTGGATGAGTTCCGGGCGGTGTTGGCGGGGTTGACGTTCCGGGCTCCGTTGGTGCCGGTGGTGTCGAACCTGACCGGTGCGGTGGCGGAACCGCAGGAGTTGACCGGTGTCGAGTACTGGGTGCGGCACGTGCGGGAGGCGGTGCGGTTCGCCGACGGGATCACCGCGCTGCGCGCCGCCGGAGTCGACACCTTCGTCGAGATCGGGCCCGGCGCGGTGCTCACCGCCCTGGTCCGCGAAACCCTCACCGGGGACGCCCCCGGCGTCCTCGCCGTGCCCACCCAGCGCCGCGACCGCGCCGAGCCGCACGCCCTGCTGACCGGCCTGGCCGAACTGTTCACCGCCGGGGGCACGGTCGACTGGACGCCGCTCTTCGCCGGCACCGCCGCCACCCGGGTCGACCTGCCGACGTACGCCTTCGCGCAGGAACGCTACTGGCTGCGCCCCGCCGGCCGGTCCTCGGACGTCTCCGTCGCCGGCCTCGGCGCCGCCGGACATCCGCTGCTCGCCGCCGCCATCCGGCTGGCCGGCGAGGACGCCGCCGTGCTCACCGGTCGGCTCTCCGTCGCCGCCCAGCCCTGGCTGGCCGACCATGTGGTGGCCGGCGCGGTGGTCGTCCCCGGCACGGCACTGGTCGAGCTGGTGCTGCGGGCCGGCGACGAGTTCGGGCCCTGCCGGGTGGGTGAGCTGACCATCGCCGCCCCGCTCGTCCTCCCCGCCCAGGGCGCGGTCCGCGTCCAGGTCCGGGTCGGCCCGAGCGACCACACCGGTTGGCGTGCCGTCACCATCCACTCCCAGCCCGACAACGACCCGGACGGCGACTGGGTGCGACACGCCGAGGGTGTGCTCACCCCCGTCGACCCCACCGACGACGCCGGCTTCGGCACCTGGCCGCCGGCCGGAGCTGTCGAGGTGGACCTCGACGGCTGGTACCCGGCCCTCGCCGGCCACGGCATGACCTACGGGCCGCTGTTCCAGGGTCTGCGGCGGGCCTGGACGGCCGGCGACGACACGGTCTACGCCGACGTCGCCCTCCCCGCCACCCCCGACGGCAGCACCGGTTTCGGCGTGCACCCCGCCCTGCTCGACACCGCCCTGCACCCGACCGCCCTGCTGCCCGGCGACGGGACCAGCGGCCCGAAGGCACCCTTCGCGTTCACCGGAGTCCAGGTGCACGCCGTCGGCGCGGACACCCTGCGGGTCCGGCTCACCCGGGTCGGTGGCGGCGTGCGGCTGCTCGCCGTCGACGACACCGATCGTCCCGTCGTGACCGTCGACTCCGTCGTCCTGCGCGAGATGACCAGCGTCGACCCGTCGGCGGCCAGCCTCGCCGCCCGGTCGCTGTTCCAGGTCGCCTGGCAGGCCGAGCCGATCGACCCCGTCGAGGCACCCGGGGCCGTCCTGCTGGGCGCGTCCACCCCGGCGCTGTCCGGCATTCCCGCGTACCCGGGAGTCGCCGAACTGGTCGCTGCCGGTGACGTACCCCCGCTGCTCCTGCTGCCCGTGCCCGCCGCGCCGACCGGCCTGCCGGCGGCGGACCTGCCGGCCGTGGTCCGGGCCACGACCGCCGACGTGCTCGGCGTGGTGCAGGCCTGGCTGGCTGCCGACGACCTCGCCGACACCCGACTCGCGGTGGTCACCCGGGGTGCGGTGCGGGCCGTCGACGCCGACCCGGCCGACGAGCTGGCCGGCGCGGCCGTCTGGGGCCTGGTGCGCTCCGCGCAGTCCGAGCACCCCGGCCGGATCATCCTGGCCGACCTCGACCGGGACCTCGACGCGCCGGCCGTCGCGCTGCTCGCCGCCGCCGACCCGGCCGTGGCGCAGCTCGCGGTCCGCGGCGACGCGACCCTCACCCCCCGTCTGGTACGCGCCGACGCCCCACCCACGGACATCCCGCGTCTGCGCGGCGGCACCGTCCTGGTCACCGGCGGCACCGGCGCGCTCGGCGCGCTGCTCGCCCGGCACCTCGTCACCGAACGGGGCGTGGACTCCCTCGCCCTGGTCAGCCGACGCGGCCCCGACGCGCCCGGCGCGGCGGAACTGACCGCCGAGCTGACCGCCCTCGGCGCAAACGTCCAGGTGTTCGCCGGCGACCTCACCGACCGGGACGCCGTACACGCCCTCGTCGGGCAGGTCACCGAGGCCGGACGCCTCGCGGGTGTGGTGCACACCGCCGGCGTCCTCGACGACGCCGTCGTCACCGGCATCGACCCCGACCGGCTCGCCCGGGTGCTCGCCCCCAAGGTCGACGCCGGCTGGTGGCTGCACGAGGCCACCGCCGACCTGGACCTCGACCTGTTCGTGACGTTCTCCTCCATCGCCGGGGTCCTCGGTTCACCCGGCCAGGGCGCGTACGCGGCAGCCAACAGCTTCCTCGACGCCCTCGCCGGTCACCGGCGGGAACACGGCCTGCCCGCGCACTCCCTCGCCTGGGGCATGTGGGACACCGACGGCATGGCGGCCACCCTCAGCGCCACCGACCGTTCCCGGGTCACCCGCGCCGGCCTCGGCCTGATCACCGGCCCCGTCGGCGTCGCGCTCTTCGACGCGGCCGTCGCCAGCGACGTCCCCGCGCTCGTCCCCGCCGTCGTCGACCTGCCGGCCCTGCGCGCGGCGGCCACCGCCACCGGCGTACCACCGATGCTGCGTGCGCTCGTCGGCACGGTGACCACCCGTCGCCAGGCCGGCGGCGGTGCGACCGGCGGCTGGGCGCAGCGCCTCGCCACACTCGCTCCGGACGAGGCGCGTGCCGAGGTCGACGTGTTGGTGCGTGGTCTGGTGGCGCAGGTGTTGGGGCACGGTGGTGTGGAGTCGGTGCCGGCGGATCGGGCGTTCCGTGAGTTGGGGTTCGACTCGTTGACGGCGGTGGATCTGCGGAATCGGGTGAACGCGGCGACGGGTCTGCGGTTGGGGTCGACGTTGGTGTTCGACTATCCGACGCCGGCGGCTCTGGCGGGGTACGTGTACGAGCAGCTCACCGGTGTGGTGGGTGCCCGTGCGGAGGTGGTCGCCGCTGCTGCTGCCGACGAGCCGATCGCCATCGTGGGTATGGCGTGCCGTTACCCGGGTGGAGTGGAGAACCCGGACCAGTTGTGGGAGCTGTTGTCCTCCGGTGGGGAGGGCATCGGCGAGTTCCCGACCGACCGGGGCTGGGACCTGGAGTCCCTGTTCGACCCGGACCCCGACCACCCCGGCACCTCGTACTCCCGGCACGGGGGTTTCCTCACCGGGGCGGCCGAGTTCGATCCGGCGTTCTTCGGGATCTCGCCGCGTGAGGCGGTGGCGATGGATCCGCAGCAGCGGTTGCTGCTGGAGGCGTCGTGGGAGACGTTCGAGTCCGCCGGTCTGGATCCGTCCCGGCTGCGCGGCAGCCGTACCGGCGTCTTCGCCGGTCTGATGTACCACGACTACGCCTCGCAGGTGCAGGAACTGCCCGAGGGGCTGGAAGGCTACATCGGCACCGGCAACTCCGGGAGCGTGGTCTCCGGCCGGGTGGCGTACACGTTCGGTCTGGAGGGCCCGGCGGTCACGGTGGACACGGCGTGTTCGTCGTCGCTGGTCGCCCTGCACCTGGCGGTACAGGCGTTGCGGTCGGGGGAGTGCGATCTCGCGCTGGCCGGTGGTGTGACGGTGATGGCGACGCCGGGGACGTTCATCGAGTTCTCGCGGCAGCGGGGTTTGTCGACGGATGGTCGGTGCAGGTCGTTTGCGGCGTCGGCGGATGGGACGGGTTGGTCGGAGGGTGTGGGTGTGCTGCTGGTGCAGCGCCTCTCCGACGCGCGTCGGGAGGGTCGGCGGATCCTGGCGGTGGTGCGGGGCACCGCGGTCAACCAGGATGGTGCGTCGAACGGTCTGACGGCGCCGAATGGTCCGTCGCAGCAGCGGGTGATCCGGCAGGCCCTGGCGAACGCCCGGTTGACGACGGCGGATGTGGATGCGGTGGAGGCGCACGGTACGGGTACCACCCTGGGGGACCCGATCGAGGCGCAGGCGTTGCTGGCCACGTACGGGCAGGACCGGCCGGGGGACCGGCCGTTGCTGCTCGGCTCGATCAAGTCGAACATCGGGCACACCCAGGCCGCCGCCGGGGTGGCCGGCATCATCAAGATGGTGTTGGCGATGCGGCACGGTCTGGTGCCGCCGACGTTGCACGTGGACGAGCCGTCTCCGCACGTGGACTGGTCGGCTGGTGCGGTCACCCTGGCCACTGCGGCGACGCCGTGGCCGGCGGTGGACCGGCCCCGCCGGGCCGCCGTCTCCTCGTTCGGGGTCAGCGGCACCAATGCGCACGTGATCATCGAGCAACCGCCCGCCGAGAGCAGGACCACCCCGGCCGGGGACGCGCCCGTACCGGTTGTTCCGGTGCTGGTGTCGGCGCGGTCGGAGGCGGCTCTGGCAGGACAGGCGGACCGCTGGGCGCGCTGGCTGGCCGGCGACGAGGCGTTGCGTCCGGTGGACGTGGGTTGGTCGTCGGTGACCACCCGTCCGACGTTGGAGCACCGTGCCGTACTCGTGACGGCCGATCGGGACGAGTTGCTTGCCGGGCTGCGGGCATTGGCGGCGGGTGAGCCGTCGGGTGCGGTCGTCACCGGTACGGCTGCCGTTCGTGGTCAGGTGGCGTTGCTGTTCTCGGGTCAGGGTGCGCAGCGGGCCGGGATGGGTCGGGATCTGCACGCCGCGTTCCCGGTGTTCGCCGCTGCCCTGGACGAGGTGTGTGTCCAGCTGGATGCGTTGTTGCCGCAGCCGTTGAAGTCGGTGTTGTTTGCCGAGGCGGGTACGGCTGAGGCGGAGTTGTTGGATCAGACGGTGTTCACGCAGGCCGGGTTGTTTGCGGTCGAGGTGGCGTTGTTCCGTCTGGTGGAGTCGTTCGGGGTTGTTCCGGACTTCGTGGGTGGTCACTCCATTGGTGAGATCACGGCGGCGTACGTGGCCGGGGTGTTGTCGCTGGCGGACGCGTGTGCCCTCGTCGCGGCGCGTGGTCGGTTGATGCAGGCGTTGCCGGCCGGTGGCGGGATGCTGGCGGTGGCGGCGTCGGAGTCCGACGTCCTGGCCTCGATCGAGGGGTTGGCCGAGCGGGTCGGTGTCGCGGCGGTGAACGGCCCGTCGGCGGTGGTCGTGTCGGGTGCGGTCGACGCTCTGGACGAGGTGGAGGCGGCTTGGCGTGGTCGGGGTGTGCGGACGCGTCGGTTGACGGTGAGTCATGCGTTCCACAGTCCGTTGATGGAGCCGATGCTGGACGAGTTCCGGGCGGTGTTGGCGGGGTTGATGTTCCGGGCTCCGTTGGTGCCGGTGGTGTCGAACCTGACCGGTGCGGTGGCGGATCCGCAGGAGTTGACCGGTGTCGAGTACTGGGTGCGGCACGTGCGGGAGGCGGTGCGGTTCGCCGACGGGATCACCGCGCTGCGCGCCGCCGGAGTCGACACCTTCTTGGAGGTCGGTCCGCAGAGTGTGCTGACGGCGATGGCCGCCGACGTGCTGCCGGGCGAGGACGACGTCCTGGCGGTGGCGGTGCAGCGGCGGGACCGGTCCGAGGTTCCCGGTCTGCTGGCGGCACTCGGGCAACTGCACGTCCACGGTGTGGCGGTGACCTGGCCGCAGTGGTTCACCGGGACGAGCGTCCAGCGGGTGGACCTGCCCACGTACGCGTTCCAGCACCAGCGGTACTGGCTCGGCATCGGGCGGGCACGGGCGGGTGACGTCACCGGTGCCGGCCTCGGTATGGCCGGTCACCCGCTGCTCGGCGCGGCGGTGACCGTCGCCGGTGCGGACATGGTGGTGCTCACCGGCCGGCTCTCCGTCGCCACCCACCCGTGGCTCGCCGACCACACGGTCTCCGGGGTGGTGATCGTCCCCGGCACGGCCCTGGTGGAACTGGCCGTCCGGGCGGGCGACGAGGTGGGCCTCTCCCGGCTCCGGGAGCTGACCATCGCCGCCCCGCTCGTGCTCCCCGAGACCGGTGGGGTGCGGGTGCAGGTGCGGGTAGGCGCGGCAGACCCGACGGGCACCCGGATCGTCGCGGTGCACTCGCAGTCCGAGGGGGATCCTGACTGGGTCCGGCACGCGGACGGTGTGTTGGAGCCGGGGTCAGCTGACGAGCCGGTGGTCGGTGGGTGGCCGCCGGCCGGTGCGTCCGAGGTGGACGTGGCGGGCTGGTATGGGGCGCTGGCCGGGCACGGCCTGGTGTACGGGCCGGTCTTCCAGGGCCTGCGGCGGCTGTGGACCGGCGACGACGCGGTGTACGCCGAGGTCGCGCTCCCCGAAGACGCTGCCGGGGAGGCCGGACGGTTCGGGGTGCACCCGGCGCTGCTCGACGCGGCGCTGCACCCGACCGGCCTGCTGCTGGCCGGTGAGGAGCAGTCGGGGCCACGGGTGCCGTTCGCGTTCGAGGGTGTGCAGGTGCACGCCTCGGGGGCGGGAGTGCTGCGGGTGCGGCTGTCCCGGTCCGGGTCCGGAGTGCGCCTGGTCGCCTGTGATGAGGCGGGCGCCCCGGTGGTGTCGGTCGACCACCTCGTCCTGCGTGAGCTGAGCGGTGTCGTGGCGCCCGGCGCGGCGACGCGCTCGCTCTTCGAACTCGCGTGGCAGGCCGACGACGCCGGCGCCACCACCGGGGACACGTCCGGCTGGGCACTGCTGGCCGCCGGGGAGTCGCCGGCCGGACTGCCGGATCTGCCGGCGTACCCGGACGTCGCGGCGCTGGTCGCGTCGGTCGAGGCCAGCCCGGCAGCGACCCCCCGGACACTGCTGCTGCCCCTGTTCGGCACCGACGAGGACACCGGCGTACCCGCCTCGGTGCGGGCGGTGACGTCCGAGGTGCTGGCGGTGGTGCAGGCGTGGTTGGCGGCCGGGGTGTTGGTGGATTCCAAGCTGGTCGTGGTGACCCGGGGTGCGGTGTCGGTGCGGTCGGGTGATCGGGTGGTCGATCTGTCGGGTGCGGCGGTGTGGGGTCTGCTGCGGTCGGCGCAGTCGGAGCATCCGGGCCGGATCGTGCTGGCTGACGTCGACGGTGACCTGGACGTCGATGCGCTGGGTGCTCTCGCTGCGGCGGCCGGTGACCCGGTGGGTGGTCAGGTCGCTCTGCGGTCGGGTGCGGTGTTTGTTCCCCGGCTGGTGCGGGCCTCCGTGTCGCCGACGGCTGAGATGACCATTGGCGAGGGCACCGTTCTGGTGACCGGTGGTACGGGTGCGTTGGGTGCTCTGGTGGCGGAGCATCTGGTGGCGGCGTACGGGGTGCGGTCGTTGGTGTTGGTGTCCCGGCAGGGGGCGGCTGCGCCGGGGGCGGATGCCCTGGTGGAGCGGTTGTCGGGTCTGGGTGCGTCGGTGCGGGCGGCGGCGTGTGACGTGACCGACCGGGAGGCGGTACGTGACCTGGTCGGTCAGCTCACCGACGACGGTCGGCTGGCGGGTGTGGTGCACACGGCGGGTGTGCTTGATGACGGGGTGGTTGAGGGGCTTTCTGTTGGTCGGTTGGCTGGGGTGTTGGCGCCGAAGGTGGATGCGGGGTGGTATTTGCATGAGGTGACGGCAGGTCTGGGTCTGGATCTGTTCGTGTTGTTCTCGTCGGTTGCGGGGGTGTTGGGGTCGCCGGGTCAGGCGGCGTATGCGGCGGGTAACGCGTTCCTGGATGGTCTTGCGGTGTTCCGGCGTGAGTTGGGGTTGCCGGCGGTGTCGTTGGCGTGGGGCATGTGGGACACGGCCGGAATGGCCGCCTCGATCGCCGACGCGGACCGGGCTCGCTCGGCGCGGGCCGGCATCACCCCGATGAGCGCGGACACCGGTCTGGAACTGTTCGACGCGGCCCTCGGCGTGGCGCGACCGACGCTGGTGCCCGCCGTACTCGACGTACCGGCGATGCGGAACGCCCTCGGCGTGGGTGGCCCGGTGCCGGCCGTACTGCGGACCCTCGTTGGGCCGACCGTCACCCGCCGGCAGGCCGGACAGGGCGGCGACTGGGCCAACCAACTGGCGAGCCTGGCTCCCGACGAGGCCCGCGCCCGGATCGACGCGCTGGTACGCGGTCTGGTCGCTCAGGTGCTCGGGCACGCCGGCGCGGAGTCGGTCCCCACCGACCGGGCGTTCCGCGAACTGGGCTTCGACTCGCTGACGGCGGTGGACCTGCGGAACCGGCTCAATGCGGCGACCGGCCTGCGCCTCGCGTCCACGTTGGTCTTCGACTACCCGACCCCGGCAGTGCTCGCCGACCACCTGTGGTCCGAGCTGGCCGGTGTACGGCAGACCGCGGCGGACCGGACGGTCAGCACGGTTGCCGGCGTCGACGAGCCGATCGTGATCGTGGGTATGGCGTGCCGTTACCCGGGTGGGGTGGACAGCCCGGACCAGTTGTGGGAGCTGTTGTCCACCGGTGGGGAGGGCATCGGCGAGTTCCCGACCGACCGGGGCTGGGACCTGGGCTCCCTGTTCGACCCGGACCCGGACCGCAGCGGCACGTCGTACACCCGGCACGGGGGATTCCTGCACGGCGCTGCGGACTTCGATCCGGCGTTCTTCGGGATCTCGCCGCGTGAGGCGGTGGCGATGGATCCGCAGCAGCGGTTGCTGCTGGAGGCGTCGTGGGAGACGTTCGAGTCCGCCGGCCTGGATCCGTCCCGGCTGCGCGGAAGTCGTACCGGCGTCTTCGCCGGCGTGATGTACCACGACTACGCCTCCCGACTGGCGGACCTGCCGTCGGATGCCGAGGGCTACGTCGGCACCGGTAACTCCGGCAGTGTGCTGTCGGGTCGGGTGGCGTACACGTTCGGTCTGGAGGGCCCGGCGGTCACGGTGGACACGGCGTGTTCGTCGTCGCTGGTCGCCCTGCACCTGGCGGCGCAGGCGTTGCGGTCGGGGGAGTGTGACCTGGCGTTGGCCGGTGGTGTGACGGTGATGGCGACGCCGGGGACGTTCATCGAGTTCTCGCGGCAGCGGGGTTTGTCGACGGATGGTCGGTGTAAGTCGTTTGCGGCGTCGGCGGATGGGACGGGTTGGTCGGAGGGTGTGGGTGTGCTGCTGGTGCAGCGCCTCTCCGACGCGCGTCGCGACGGTCGACGGATCCTGGCCGTGGTGCGGGGCACCGCGGTCAACCAGGATGGTGCGTCGAACGGTCTGACCGCGCCGAATGGTCCGTCGCAGCAGCGGGTGATCCGGCAGGCCCTCGCCAACGCCCGCCTGACCGCCGCCGACGTGGACGCGGTGGAGGCGCACGGGACGGGTACCACCCTGGGTGACCCGATCGAGGCGCAGGCGCTCCTCGCCACCTATGGGCAGGACCGGCCCGATGACCGTCCGCTCTGGCTGGGGTCGATCAAGTCGAACATCGGTCACACGCAGGCTGCCGCCGGGGTGGCGGGTGTGATCAAGATGGTGTTGGCGATGCGGCACGGTCTGGTGCCGCCGACGTTGCACGTGGACGAGCCGTCTCCGCACGTGGACTGGTCGGCTGGTGCGGTCGCGCTGGCCACCGAGGCGACGCCGTGGCCGGAGACCGGTCGGCCGCGTCGAGCCGCGGTGTCGTCGTTCGGCATCTCCGGTACGAACGCGCACGTGGTCATCGAGCAGCCGCCGGTGGAGGTGGTCGAGGGCGAGATCGTCGAGTCGACCCTGCCGGACGCCCTTGTTCCGGTGCTGGTGTCGGCGCGGTCGGAGGCGGCTCTGGCTGGGCAGGCGGACCGCTGGGCGCGCTGGCTGGCCGGCGACGAGGCGTTGCGTCCGGTGGACGTGGGTTGGTCGTCGGTGGTCACCCGTCCGGCGTTGGAGCACCGTGCGGTGCTTACTGCCACGGACCGGGATGGACTGCTTGCTGGGCTGCGGGCGTTGGCGGTGGGTGAGCCGTCGGGTGCGGTCGTCACCGGTACGGCTGCCGTTCGTGGTCAGGTGGCGTTGCTGTTCTCGGGTCAGGGTGCGCAGCGGGCCGGGATGGGTCGGGACCTGTACGCCGCGTTCCCGGTGTTCGCGTCCGCGTTGGACGAGGTGTGCGGGCATCTGGACGTGTTGTTGCCGCAGCCGTTGAAGCCCATCCTGATCGCCCAGGCGGGCACGGCCGAGGCGGAGCTGCTCGACCAGACCGTCTTCACGCAGGCGGGGTTGTTTGCGGTCGAGGTGGCGTTGTTCCGTCTGGTGGAGTCGTTCGGGGTTGTTCCCGATGTCGTGGGTGGTCACTCCATTGGTGAGATCACGGCTGCGTACGTGGCCGGGGTGTTGTCGCTGGCGGATGCGTGTGCCCTCGTCGCGGCGCGGGGTCGGTTGATGCAGGCGTTGCCGGCCGGTGGCGGGATGCTCGCGGTGGCCGCGTCGGAGTCCGACGTCATGGCCTCGATCGGGGGTCTGTCCGACCGGGTCGGGGTCGCTGCGGTGAACGGCCCGCACGCCGTCGTCGTGTCGGGTGCGGTCGACGCTCTGGACGAGGTCGAGCGGGCCTGGCGTGGTCGGGGTGTGCGGACGCGTCGGTTGACGGTGAGTCATGCGTTCCACAGTCCGTTGATGGAGCCGATGCTGGACGAGTTCCGGGCGGTGCTGGCGGGGTTGAGCTTTGCCGCGCCGTTGCTGCCGATGGTGTCGAACCTGTCCGGGGCGCTTGCCGACGCCGATGAGATCCGTACTCCGGAGTACTGGGTGCGGCACGTGCGGGAGGCGGTGCGGTTCGCTGACGGGATCACCGCGCTGCGTGCCGCCGGGGTGGACACGTTTGTGGAGGTCGGTCCGCAGAGTGTGTTGACGGCGATGGCCGCCGACGTGCTGTCGGGCGAGGAGGACTCGCTCGCGGTGGCGGTGCAGCGGCGGGACCGGTCCGAGGTCCCCGGTCTGCTGGCGGCACTCGGGCAGCTGCATGTCAACGGTGTGGCGGTGACCTGGTCGCAGTGGTTCACCGGGGCGGGTGCGCGGCGGGTGGATCTGCCGACGTACGCCTTCCAGCACCAGCGGTACTGGCCCGCGACGGGCCGGTCGCGGATCGGCAACATGTCCGGTGCGGGCCTTGGCGACGCCGAGCACCCGCTGCTCGGTGCCGCCGTCGACCTGGCCGGCGACGACGAGGTGGTGCTGACCGGTCGGCTCTCGCTGACCACGCACCCCTGGTTGGCGGACCACGCGGTCGCCGGCGTGACGCTGCTGCCGGGCACCGCCCTCGTCGAGCTGGCCGTCCGGGCGGGTGACGAGGTGGGCCTCTCCCGGCTCCGGGAGCTGACCGTGGCCACGCCGTTGACCGTTCCGCAGACGGGAGGCGTACGGCTCCAGGTTCGGGTGGACGGGGCTGCTGGCTCCTCGCAGCGCGCCGTGACCATCTACTCCCGCCGGGACGACGAGCCCGAGTCGGGTTGGGTCCGGCACGCGGACGGTGTGTTGGAGCCGGGGTCGGCTGACGAGCCGGTGGTCGGTGCGTGGCCGCCGGCGGGTGCGTCCGAGGTGGACGTGGCGGGCTGGTACGGGGCGTTGGCCGGGCACGGCCTGGTGTACGGGCCGGTCTTCCAGGGCCTGCGACGTGCGTGGACCGGTGACGGGGAGGTACACGCCGAGGTCGTCCTGCCCGAGGAGTCGGTGGACGTCTCCGGGTTCGGGGTGCACCCGGCGCTGTTCGATGCGGCGCTGCACGCCATCGGCCTGCTCGACGCGGAGGCAGGCACCGCTGCGCGCGTACCGTTCGCGTTCGAAGGCGTACAGGTGCACGCCTCGGGGGCACGGATGCTCCGGGTGCGACTGTCCCGGTCCGGGTCCGGAGTGCGCCTGGTCGCCTGCGACGAGGCGGGCGCCCCGGTGGTGTCGGTCGACTCCCTCGTCCTGCGCGAGCTGACCGGCCCGGCCGCCCCGAGCGCCGCCGCCCGCTCGCTGTTCGAGGTGCGTTGGCAGGTCGAGCAGGTCGTCCCGGCCCCGCAACCGGCCGGCATGGTGCTGCTGACCGGGGACGGGGCCGACCGCGAACTGACGGCCGAACTGGCTGCCCGGTGGGAGGTGCCGGCGTACCCGGATGTGGCGTCGGTGCTGGCCGCCGCCGAGGCCGGCGCCGTACCGGGGACGTTGCTGCTGCCGCTCCCCACCGCGCCCGAGGCCGACGCTGACGTATCCGCCTCGGTGCGGGCGGTGACGTCCGAGGTGCTGGCGGTGGTGCAGGCGTGGTTGGCGGCCGGGGTGTTGGCGGGTTCGACGTTGGTCGTGGTGACCCGGGGTGCGGTGTCGGTGCGGTCGGGTGATCGGGTGGTCGATCTGTCGGGTGCGGCGGTGTGGGGTCTGCTGCGGTCGGCGCAGTCGGAGCACCCGGGCCGGATCGTGCTGGTCGACGTCGATCGGGATGCGGACGCGGAGCTGCGGGGTCTGCTCGCCTGGGCGGCCGGCGACGTGTCGGGTGGCCAGGTGGCGGTCCGTGCGGATGAGGTGTTTGTTCCCCGGCTGGTGCGGGCCTCCGTGCCGGTGGCGTCGGAGCCACCGGTGGTGGGTGATGGCACGGTTCTGGTGACCGGTGGTACGGGTGCGTTGGGTGCTCTGGTGGCGGAGCATCTGGTGGCGGCGTACGGGGTGCGGTCGTTGGTGTTGGTGTCCCGGCAGGGGGCGGCTGCGCCGGGGGCGGATGCCCTGGTGGAGCGGTTGGGTGCGCTGGGGGCGAGCGTCCGGGTTGCTGGCTGTGACGTGACCGACCGGCAGCAGGTGGCCGCGTTGGTCGCCGAGATCTCCTCGGCGGGTCGGCTGGCGGGTGTGGTGCACACGGCGGGTGTGCTTGATGACGGGGTGGTTGAGGGGCTTTCTGTTGGTCGGTTGGCTGGGGTGTTGGCGCCGAAGGTGGATGCGGGGTGGTATCTGCATGAGGTGACGGCAGGTCTGGGTCTGGATCTGTTCGTGTTGTTCTCGTCGGTGGCGGGGGTGTTGGGGTCGCCGGGTCAGGCGGCGTATGCGGCGGGTAACGCGTTCCTGGATGGTCTTGCGGTGTTCCGGCGTGAGTTGGGGTTGCCGGCGGTGTCGTTGGCGTGGGGTATGTGGGACACGGCCGGAATGGCCGCCTCGATCGCCGACGCCGACCGCGACCGGTCGGCACGTGCGGGTCTCCCGTCGATGAGCGCCGAGACCGGTCTGGAACTGTTCGACGCCGCCCTCACCGCCGGACCGGCCGCCCTGGTGCCTGCGGTCGTCGACGTACCGGCGATGCGGACGGCCACCTCCGGTGCTGCCGTACCCACGATGCTGCGCACCCTGGTCGGTACGCCCGTGACCCGCCGCCAGGCGGGACAGGGCGGTGGCGCGTGGGCCGCGCGGCTCACCGGGCTCACCGAGGACGAGGCGCGTGCCGAGGTCGACGTGTTGGTGCGTGGTCTGGTGGCGCAGGTGTTGGGGCACGGTGGTGCGGAGTCGGTGCCGGCGGATCGGGCGTTCCGTGAGTTGGGGTTCGACTCGTTGACGGCGGTGGATCTGCGGAATCGGGTGAACGCGGCGACGGGTCTGCGGTTGGGGTCGACGTTGGTGTTCGACTATCCGACGCCTGCGGCTCTGGTGGGGTACGTGTACGAGCAGCTCACCGGTGTGGTGGACGCTCGCCCCGAGACGGTGGCGTCCCTCGGGGTGGACGAGCCGATCGCGATCGTGGGTATGGCGTGCCGTTACCCGGGTGGGGTGGACAGCCCGGACCAGTTGTGGGAGCTGTTGTCCTCCGGCGGGGAGGGCATCGGCGAATTCCCCGCCGACCGGGGCTGGGACCTGGAGTCCCTGTTCGACCCGGACCCGAACAGCAGCGGCACGTCGTACGCCCGGCAGGGCGGCTTCCTGTACGGAGCCGGTGAGTTCGACCCGGCGTTCTTCGGCATCTCGCCCCGTGAGGCGCTGGCGATGGACCCGCAGCAGCGGTTGCTGCTGGAGGCATCGTGGGAGACGTTCGAGTCCGCCGGGGTCGACCCGCACCGGCTGCGCGGCAGCCGTACCGGCGTCTTCGCGGGCGTGATGTACCACGACTGGGCGACGCGTCTGATGGACCTGCCCGCCGAGGTGGAGGGCTACGTCGGTACCGGCACGTCGGGCAGTGTGCTGTCGGGTCGGGTGGCGTACACGTTCGGTCTGGAGGGCCCGGCGGTCACGGTCGACACGGCGTGTTCGTCGTCGCTGGTCGCCCTGCACCTGGCGGCGCAGGCGTTGCGGTCGGGGGAGTGTGACCTGGCGTTGGCCGGTGGTGTGACGGTGATGGCGACGCCGGGGACGTTCATCGAGTTCTCGCGGCAGCGGGGTTTGTCGACGGATGGTCGGTGTAAGTCGTTTGCGGCGTCGGCGGATGGGACGGGTTGGTCGGAGGGTGTGGGTGTGCTGCTGGTGCAGCGCCTCTCCGACGCGCGTCGGGACGGTCGGCGGATCCTGGCCGTGGTGCGGGGCACCGCGGTCAACCAGGACGGTGCGTCGAACGGTCTGACCGCGCCGAACGGCCCCTCGCAGCAGCGGGTGATCCGGCAGGCCCTCGCCAATGCCCGCCTGACCGCCGCCGACGTGGATGCGGTGGAGGCGCACGGTACGGGTACCACCCTGGGTGACCCGATCGAGGCGCAGGCGCTGCTGGCCACGTACGGGCAGGACCGTGAGCAGCCGTTGCTGTTGGGGTCGATCAAGTCGAACATCGGTCACACCCAGGCTGCCGCCGGGGTGGCGGGTGTGATCAAGATGGTGTTGGCGATGCGGCACGGTCTGGTGCCGCCGACGTTGCACGTGGATGAGCCGTCCCCGCATGTGGACTGGTCGGCCGGAGCCGTCACCCTCACCACGGCGGCGACGCCCTGGCCGGAGACCGGTCGGCCGCGTCGAGCCGCGGTGTCGTCGTTCGGCATCTCCGGTACGAACGCGCACGTGGTCATCGAGCAGCCGCCGGTGGAGGTGGTCGAGGGCGAAGTCGTGCCGTCGGTGACCCCGCTGGCCGTACCGGTGCTGGTGTCGGCGCGGTCCGATGGCGCTCTGGCTGGGCAGGCGGACCGTTGGGCGCGCTGGCTGGCCGGTGACGAGGCGTTGCGTCCGGTGGATGTGGCGTGGTCGTCGGGGGCCACGCGTCCGGCTCTGGAGCACCGTGCCGTGCTGACCGCTATCGACCGGGACGGGTTGTTGGCTGGGTTGCGGGCGTTGGCGGCGGGTGAGCCGTCGGGTGCGGTCGTCACCGGTACGGCTGCCGTTCGTGGTCAGGTGGCGTTGCTGTTCTCGGGTCAGGGTGCGCAGCGGGCCGGGATGGGCCGGGACCTGTACGCCGCGTTCCCGGTGTTCGCGTCCGCGTTGGACGAGGTGTGCGGGCATCTGGACGTGTTGTTGCCGCAGCCGTTGAAGGCCGTCCTGTTCGCCGTCGAGGGGTCGCCGGAGGCGGCGCTGCTGGATCAGACGGTGTTCACGCAGGCCGGGTTGTTCGCGGTCGAGGTGGCGTTGTTCCGTCTGGTGGAGTCGTTCGGGGTTGTTCCGGACTTCGTGGGTGGTCACTCCATTGGTGAGATCACGGCGGCGTATGTGGCCGGGGTGTTGTCGCTGGCGGATGCGTGTGCCCTCGTCGCGGCGCGTGGTCGGTTGATGCAGGCGTTGCCGGCCGGTGGCGGGATGCTCGCGGTCGCCGCGTCGGAGGAGGCGGTCACCGAGACACTCGCTGGGCTGTCCGACCGGGTCGGGATTGCCGCCGTGAACGGCCCGTCGGCCGTTGTGGTGTCGGGTGCGGTGGAGGTGTTGGACGGCCTGGAGGCTGGCTGGCGTGATCGGGGCGTGCGGACGCGTCGGTTGACGGTGAGTCATGCGTTCCACAGTCCGTTGATGGAGCCGATGCTGGACGAGTTCCGGGCGGTGTTGGCGGGGTTGACGTTCCGGGCTCCGTTGGTGCCGGTGGTGTCGAACCTGTCCGGGGCGCTTGCCGACGCCGACGAGATCCGCACCGCTGACTACTGGGTGCGGCATGTGCGGGAGGCGGTGCGGTTCGCTGACGGGATCACCGCGCTGCGGGCGGCCGGCGTTGACACGTTCGTTGAGGTCGGTCCGCAGAGTGTGTTGACGGCGATGGCCGCTGACGTGGTGCCGGGTGACGGGGACGTTCTGTCGGTGGCCGTTCAGCGGCGGGATCGGCCGGAGGTGTCGGCGTTGCTGGCGGCTCTGGGTGAGTTGCATGTCAACGGTGTGGCGGTGACCTGGTCGCAGTGGTTCACCGGGGCGGGTGCGCGGCGGGTGGATCTGCCGACGTACGCCTTCCAGCACCAGCGGTACTGGCCCGAGTCGGTGGACCGGCCGCAGGAAGCCGTCGCCGACGCCGGGGAGGTCGAGTTCTGGGCGGCGGTGGAGCGCGGCGACCTCAGCGGCCTCGCCGAGCAGCTCGGGGCGGACACGGTGGACGCCCTCGCCCCGGCCCTGCCCGCGCTCACCTCCTGGCGTCGGTCCCGGACCCGGGACACCGGCCTGGACGGCTGGTCGTACCGGATCGGCTGGGAGCCGGTACGACCGGCGCCGGTGGCCGGGCTGTCCGGGCGGTGGCTCGTGGTCACCATCGGCGCAGACACCGATGCGGGCGTCGCGAAGACGCTCACCGGAGCCGGTGCCCAGGTGGACACCCTGACCGTGACGCCGAACCTCGACCGGGCGGAGCTGGGCGAGCGGCTGCGCCGTACCGGCGCCGAGGGCTGGGCGGGCGTGCTCTGCGTCCTGCCCCGGCGGGACCGGCCGCTCCCGCACGCGCCGGGTGTACCCGCCGGGACGGCGGCGCTGCTGGCCCTCGTCGGGGCGCTGACCGACTCCGGTCTGCCCGGTCGGGTGTGGGCCCTCAGTCGGGCAGCGCTGCCGGTCGCACCGGGCGAGCAGCCCGGTGACCACTGGGCGGCGTTGGCCTGGGGCCTCGGCCGTGCCGTCGCCCTGGAACAGCCGGACCGCTGGGGCGGTCTGGTCGACCTGCCCGCCCGCGCCGACCGGAACACCCGCGCCGCGCTCGTCGCGGTGCTTGCCGACGGCACCCTGGACCAGGTGGCCGTCCGCCGCAACGGGGTCTTCGGGCGCCGGCTGCTTCCGGCCGCACCGACGGCCGGGACGGGTTGGCAGCCCTCGGGCACGGCGCTGGTCACCGGTGGCACCGGCGCACTGGGGCGACGGGTGGCGCGCTGGCTGCTGGCCAACGGTGCCGCCGAGGTGGTGCTCGCCTCCCGGCGCGGGCCGGACGCCCCGGGCTCGACCGAACTCGTCGACGAGTTGGCCGCGCACGGCACCGTCCGGGTGGTGGCCTGCGACGTCGCCGACGCCGGGGCGGTCACCGACCTGGTCGCCGGGCTGCCGGCGCTCACCGCCGTCGTGCACACCGCCGGCGCGTCCGGCGGGACCGCCCCGGCGTACGAGCTGACCGACGCCGACCTGTCGGCGACGCTGGCCGGCAAGGTGCTCGGTGCCCTGCACCTGGACACCGCGTGCCGCGACCGGGACCTCGACGCGTTCGTCGTCTTCTCCTCGGTGGCCGGGGTGTGGGGCGGCGGTGGGCAGGCCGGCTACGCGGCCGGCAACGCCCTGCTCGACGCCCTCGTCGCCACCCGCCGCGCGGCGGGCCTGCCCGCCACCGCCCTCGCCTACGGCCCGTGGGCCGAGGACGGCATGGCGGCCGGGGAGACCGCGGACGGCCTGCGTCGCCGAGGCTTCACCCCGCTCGCGCCCGACGCCGCCCTCGCGGCCCTGGGCAGCTGGGTGAATGCCCCCGAGGCGGCACCGGTCATCGCCGACGTGGACTGGTCCCGGTTCGTCGCGGCGTTCACCGCGGCCCGGCCGAGTCACCTCTTCGACCGGGTCGCCCCGGCCGTCGCGGTGGAACCGGAACGGCCGGAGGTCGACGCCGCCACCGAGGGACTGCGGGCCCGACTCGCCACGCTGCCGGCGACCGGACAGGAGACCCTCCTGGTCGACCTGGTCCGGGCGGAAGCGGCGGCGGTGCTCGGTCACCCCTCCGCCGACCAGGTGCCGGCCGGGCGGGCGTTCCGGGAGCTCGGCTTCGACTCCCTCGCGGCCGTGCAGCTACGGGACCGGTTGGGCCGGGCCACCGGGCTGACCCTGCCGTCGACCGTGGTCTTCGACCACCCGTCGGCGGCGGAACTGGCCCGCTTCCTCCGTACCGAACTGGTGGCCGGCGTGACCGGTGACGGGCCGGCGGCCGGTGTGGCCGTGGTCCGGCCGGCCGTCGACGAGCCGATCGCCATCGTCTCGATGGCCTGCCGGTTCCCCGGCGGGGTGTCCTCCCCGCAGGAGTTGTGGCAGCTGCTGGTCGACGGTGCCGACGCGGTGACGCCGATGCCGACCGACCGGGGCTGGGATCTCGACGCCCTCTTCGACTCGGACCCGGAGCGGGTGGGCACCAGCTACACCCGCAGCGGGGCCTTCCTCGACGACGTGGCGGACTTCGACGCGGGGTTCTTCGGGATCAATCCCCGCGAGGCCCTCGCCATGGACCCGCAGCAGCGGTTGCTGCTGCACACCACCTGGGAGGCGTTCGAGCGGGCCGGTATCGACCCGCAGCGGGTCCGGGGCTCCGCCACCGGTGTGTTCATGGGCACCAACGGGCAGGACTACGCGACGCTGCTGCTGGGTGCCCGGTCCGAGGTGGAGGGCTACCAGGCCACCGGCAACGGGGCCTCGGTGGTCTCCGGCCGACTGGCGTACTCGTTCGGCCTGCACGGGCCGGCGGTCACGGTCGACACCGCGTGTTCCTCGTCGCTGGTCGCGCTGCACCTGGCCGCCCAGGCGCTGCGCTCCGGCGAGTGTGACCTCGCCCTGGCCGGCGGGGTGACCGTGATGTCGACGCCGGGAGCGTTCCTGGAGTTCTCCCGGCAGCGCGGCCTGGCCACCGACGGGCGGGTCAAGGCGTTCGCGGCGAGCGCCGACGGCACCGGTTGGGGCGAGGGTGCCGGCGTCCTGCTGCTGCAACGGCTCTCCGACGCGCAACGGGAGGGCCGGCGCGTCCTCGCCGTGGTCCGGGGCAGCGCCGTCAACCAGGACGGCGCGTCCAACGGGCTGACCGCCCCGAACGGTCCGGCGCAGCAGCGGGTCATCCGGCACGCCCTGGCGAACGCCGGGCTCACCCCGGGCGACATCGACGCCATCGAGGCGCACGGCACCGGCACCACCCTCGGCGACCCGATCGAGGCGCAGGCGCTGATGGCCGCGTACGGGCCGGGCCGCCCTGCGGACCGTCCGCTCTGGCTGGGCTCGGTGAAGTCGAACATCGGCCACACCCAGGCCGCGGCCGGCGTGGCCAGCCTGATCAAGATGGTGCTCGCGCTGCGGCACGGGACGCTCCCGGCGACCCTGCACGTGGACGAGCCGTCGCCCCACGTGGACTGGGCCTCCGGTCCACTGGAGCTGCTCACCGAGGCGCGCCCGTGGGACTCCGCCGGACGCCCCCGCCGGGCCGGCGTCTCGTCGTTCGGCATCAGCGGCACCAACGCCCACGTGATCCTCGAACAGGAACCCGTCGAGGTGACCGACGGGCCGCCGACCGAGGACGGGGCCGCCCGGCCCACCACCGCGGACGCCGCCGACCGGTCGGCGACCGACCCGGAGGTGGTGCCGTGGCCGGTCTCCGCCGCGACGGCAGCCGGGCTCCGGGACCAGGCCGACCGGCTGGCCCGGCGACTCGACGAGCCGGCCGGCGGGACGGCGGACCGGCCGGACGACAGGGCGGTGGCCTGGACCCTGGTCGAGGGGCGGGCCCACCTGGCCCACCGGGCGGTGGTTGTCGCCGCCGACCCGGAGACCCGGCTGGCGGCGCTGCGGGCGCTCGCGACCGGCGGTGACCACGCCGCGCTCGTCCCGGCCCTCCCGGCCACGACGGGCGGCACCGCCGTCCTCTTCTCGGGTCAGGGTGCGCAGCGGGCCGGGATGGGCCGGGACCTGTACGCCGCGTTCCCGGTGTTCACGTCCGCCCTGGACGAGGTGTGCGGGCATCTGGACGTGTTGTTGCCGCAGCCGTTGAAGCCCGTCCTGTTCGCCGTCGAGGGGTCGCCGGAGGCAGCGCTGCTGGATCAGACGGTGTTCACGCAGGCCGGGTTGTTTGCGGTCGAGGTGGCGTTGTTCCGTCTGGTGGAGTCGTTCGGGGTCGTTCCGGACTTCGTGGGTGGTCACTCCATTGGTGAGATCACGGCGGCGTATGTGGCCGGGGTGTTGTCGCTGGCGGACGCGTGTGCCCTCGTCGCGGCGCGGGGTCGGTTGATGCAGGCGTTGCCGGCCGGTGGCGGGATGCTCGCGGTGGCCGCGTCGGAGTCCGACGTCATGGCCTCGATCGAGGGGTTGGCCGAGCGGGTCGGTGTCGCGGCGGTGAACGGCCCGTCGGCGGTGGTCGTGTCGGGTGCGGTCGACGCTCTGGACGAGGTCGAGCGGGCCTGGCGGGAGCGGGGGGTCCGCACGCGTCGGTTGACGGTGAGTCATGCGTTCCACAGTCCGTTGATGGAGCCGATGCTGGACGAGTTCCGGGCGGTGTTGGCGGGGTTGACGTTTGCCGCGCCGTTGCTGCCGGTGGTGTCGAACCTGACCGGTGCACTCGCCGACACCGACGAGATCCGCACCGCTGACTACTGGGTGCGGCACGTCCGCGAGGCGGTCCGCTACGCCGACGGGGTGCGCGCCCTGCGGGACGCGGGCGTCGACACGTTCGTCGAGGTCGGCCCCGGCGCCGTGCTCACCGCCATGAACGCGGACCTGGTCCCCGACGGGACCAGCAGCCTGGCGACCCAGCGGACCGGCGTGCCGGAGGTGACGGCGCTGCTCACCGCCGTGGCCACCCGGTACGCCAGCGGCCGGGACGTCGACTGGGCGGCGGTGCTGACGCCCCTCGCCGGTCCCCGCCCCGCACCGCGTGACCTGCCGGAACTGCCCACGTACGCGTTCCAGCCGCAGCGGTACTGGCCCACCCTGACCAGGCCGCTGACCGGTGGGGCGGACCGGGCCGACACCGAGTTCTGGCGGGCGGTCACCGACGGCGACCTGGACCGGCTCGGTATCGACGCCGACCAGCCGCTGCGGGACCTGCTGCCGGAACTGGAGTCGTGGCGACGCCGGCAGCACACCGACGGCACGATCGGCGGCTGGCGCTACCGGGTGACCTGGCGGCCCCAGCGGCTCACCGCCGGCCAGCCGGGCACCTGGCTGGTCGTCGCTCCTCGACGGCAGGCGGCCGGGACGATCGCCGACGCGTTGCGTGTCGGTGGGGCCACCGTGCACCTGCTCACGGTGGACCCGTCCACCGCCGACCGGGACGGGCTCGCCGCCGACCTGGCCCGCGCGTGCGCCGAGCACCAGCCGACCGGACTGCTCTCCCTGCTCGCCCTGGACGAGGCACCGCACCCGGGCCAGGACGCCCTGCCGTCCGGGCTCGCGGCGAACCTGCTGCTGCTCCAGGCGCACGTGGGCCGGGAGGTCGACGCGCCGGTGCCGCTCTGGTTCGTCACGACCGGCGCGGTCGCCACCGACGATGAGCCGGCCAGCCGGCCGTGGCAGTCCACCAGTTGGGGCCTCGGCCTGACCGCCGCCCTGGAACACCCCCGGCACGTCGGCGGCCTCGTCGACCTGCCCGGCACGGTGACCGGGGACCTCGGTGCCGCGCTGGTCGCCGCGCTCACCAACACCGAGGGGGAGGACCAGCTCGCCGTCCGCGCCTCGGGGGCGTACGCCCGGCGGCTGGTCCGCGACGCCGGCCCGGCCGGCGGGACGGCCGGTGGCTGGACGCCGCAGGGCACCGTCCTGGTCACCGGTGGGGCGGGCGTGGTCGCCCGGCACGCTACCGGCTGGCTGGAGCGGCAGGGCGTGGCCGTGGTGCCGCTGGACCAGCCGGCCGGCGGGAAGCTGACCGACCGGATGGAACAGCTCGCCGCGGACGGCCGTCCGGTGACCGCGCTGCTGCACGTACCGGCGGACACCGGCACCGTGCCGCTGGTCGAGCTGACCCTCGCCGTGCTCGCCGCCGACCTGGTCGCCACCGTCGGGGACGTCCCCCGGTACGCCGACGAACCGGAGAACCAGGCCCTCGGGGCGCTGGTGCTCTGCTCCTCCACCTCGGGGGTGTGGGGCTCCGGCGGCCGGGCCGGGCAGGCGGCCGGGGACGCGCTGCTCCAGGTGCTCGCGGTGAACCGACGTCGGGCCGGGTTGCCGGCGGCGTCGGTGGCGTTCGGCCCCTGGGCCGACGGGCTCGCCGAGGCCGACCTGGAGCAGCTGAGCCGGCGTGGCCTGCCCGGCATGGCTCCGGACCTGGCCACCGCCGCACTGCGGCAGGCCGCCGTCGACGGCGCTCAGGTGGTGGTCGCCGACGTGCGGTGGGACCGGTTCGTGCCGGCGGTCGCCGCCGTCCGGGCCCGGCCGCTGTTCGGGGAGCTCCCCGAGGCGCGGGAGGCGCTGCGCAGCCTGCACAGCGGGGAACCGGCCGACGACGGGGCGGCGGAGGCGCTGCGCGAGCGGCTGCGACCCCTGTCCGACGCGGAACGGGACAGCATCCTGGTCGAGCTGGTGTCCACCCAGGCGGCGGCGGTGCTCGGCCACCCCGGCACCGGGGATCTCGGCCCGGCCCGTGCCTTCCGGGAGGTCGGCTTCGACTCGATGACCGCGGTGGAGCTGCGCAACCGGCTCCGGGCGGCCACCGGGGTCACCCTGCCGGCCAGCGTGGTGTTCGACTACCCGACCCCGCTGGCGCTCGCCCGCCACCTGCGCACCCTGCTGGTGGAGGACGGGGTCGCCGCCACCGCCGGCCTGCTGACCGAACTGGAGAAACTGGACGGCCTGTTCGCCACCAGCGCGCCGGATCCGCTCACCCGGCAGAAGCTGCTGGTGCAGATGCAGGCATTCCTCGCCCGCTGGGGCGACGACCGGGTCACTCCGGCCGAGGCGCCGGCGGCGCCCACCCTCGACGGGGCCAGCGACGCCGAGTTGTTCGATTTCATCCACCGGGAGCTGGGCGGCCCCGGCGGCAATGTCGGCGGCGTTTTCTGAAGCCGTCGCCGGTCATTGTCGACAGGCGTCGGCACAGCCGGTCGCGGTGGCTGTCACGGCCCCCGCGACCGGCTCCGCCGGGCCGCCGCGCCGGCCCCCGGCCGGGCCGCCGCCGGCCAGCCTCGGGCCGGTCCGGCGGCCGCCTGCGTTAGGGGCGGCCGTAGGGGCGGCCTAGGGGTTGTGACCGTCACCGGCCGACCAATACCTTCCTCCGGTAAGTAGGGCGTGGTCGGCGCTTCGACGCTGTGATTATCTGCAATTCGTGGTCGGGCTGAATTGGCTGTGGTAACGCGGCTTGAGGCGTCGGGGATGGTATTGGGTCGCCTGGTTCATCCGGCTCGAAAAGGTGGCACTGATGGCGACTGAAGACACTCTCCGGGAATACCTGAAATGGGTGACCGCGGACCTCCACCAGACGAAGAGGAAACTCGGCGAACTGGAGGCGGCCCATCGGGAGCCCATCGCCATCGTCGGCATCGGTTGCCGGTTCCCGGGCGGGGTGCGCTCCCCGGAGGACCTGTGGCGGCTGGTCGCGGCCGGCGACGACGCCATCGCCGACTTCCCCACCGACCGGGGCTGGGACCTGGACCGGTTGATCCACCCCGACCCGGACCACCCCGGCACCTCGTACGTCGGCCAGGGTGGCTTCCTCGACTCGGCCACCGAGTTCGACGCCGGTTTCTTCGGCATCTCCCCCCGCGAGGCGCTGGGGATGGACCCGCAGCAGCGGCTCCTGCTGGAGACCTCCTGGGAGGCGTTCGAGCACGCCGGTATCGACCCGGCCACGCTGCGCGGACACCAGGTGGGCGTCTTCGCCAGCACCACCGGCCAGGACTACGCGGCCCTGCTCCAGGCGCCGCCGCCCGGCGTCGAGGGGTACGTCCTCACCGGCACCGCCGCGAGCGTCGTCTCCGGCCGGATCTCGTACGTGCTCGGCATCGAGGGGCCCGCCGTCTCCGTCGACACCGCCTGCTCGTCCTCGCTGGTCGCGCTGCACCTGGCCTGCCACGCCCTGCGGCAGGGCGAGTGCTCCCTCGCGCTGGCCGGTGGCGCCACGATCATGTCCACCCCGGCCGCCTTCGTGGGCTTCTCCCGGCAACGCGGCCTCGCCGCCGACGGCCGGATCAAGGCGTTCGCCGGGGCCGCCGACGGCACCGCCTGGGGCGAGGGCGTCGCCGTCCTGCTCGTCGAGCGTCTCTCCGACGCCCGCCGCAACGGTCACCCCGTGCTCGCCGTGGTCCGCGGCAGCGCCGTCAACCAGGACGGCGCGTCCAACGGCCTGACCGCCCCCAACGGGCCGTCCCAGCAGCGGGTCGTGCTCAAGGCGCTGGCCAGCGCCCGGCTCACCCCGGCCGACGTGGACGCCGTCGAGGCGCACGGCACCGGTACCAGCCTGGGCGACCCGATCGAGGCCACCGCCCTGCTCGCCACGTACGGGCAGGGCCGCCCCGCCGACCGGCCGCTCTGGCTGGGCTCGGTGAAGTCGAACATCGGTCACACCCAGGCGGCGGCCGGCGTCGCCGGGGTGATCAAGATGGTGATGGCCCTGCGGCACGGCACCCTGCCGGCCACCCTGCACGTCGACGAGCCCACCCCGCACGTGGACTGGACCGCCGGCGCGGTGTCGCTGCTCACCGAGGCCCAGCCCTGGCCGGCGGGGGAGCAGCCCCGCCGCGCGGGGGTCTCCTCGTTCGGGATGAGCGGCACCAACGCCCACGTGATCATCGAAGAGCCCCCGGTGGCGACCCCGGACGCCGCCGCCCCGCCGGAGACGCCCGACGCGGCGTCGACCGCGCCGGTGACCGTCACCGACCCCGCGCCGGTGACCGCCGCCGGGCTGGTGCCCGTCCTGCTCTCCGCCCGCGACCACGCCGGGCTCGCCGCCCAGGCCGGACAGTGGGCCGGCTGGCTCGACACCGACCCCGACGTCGGACTGGTCGACGTCGGCTGGTCCTCGGTCACCACCCGGGCAGCCCTGGAACACCGGGCCGTGATCCTCGCCGCCAGCCGGGCCGACCTCCTACGCGACCTGCGGGCCCTCGCCGACGGCGACACCGGGTCCGGTCCCGTCGTCGGCGCCGGCCCCCGGGGCGGACAGCTCGCGTTCCTCTTCTCCGGGCAGGGCGCCCAACGTCCCGCCATGGGTCGGGAACTCGCCGCGACCTTCCCGGTGTACGCCCGCGCGCTCGCCGAGGCCTGCGCCGCGCTCGACCCGCACCTGCCCCGCCCGCTCGGCCCGGTGCTCGCCGCCGACCCGGGCAGCGAGCCGGCCGACCTGCTCGACCAGACCCTCTACACCCAGGCCGGGCTCTTCGCCGTCGAGGTGGCGCTGTACCGGCTGCTGGAGTCCTGGCAGGTCACCCCCGACGTGCTGATCGGCCACTCGATCGGCGAGGTCGTCGCCGCCCACGTCGCCGGGGTGTTCTCCCTGGCCGACGCCGCCGCGCTGGTGGCCGCCCGGGGCCGGCTCATGCAGGATCTGCCCGCCGGCGGGGCGATGCTCTCCGTCGCCGCCGGGCGGGACGAGGTCGAGGCCGTCCTCGCCGACGTCGCCGGCCCGGTCGCGGTCGCCGCTGTCAACGGCCCCGCCGCCGTGGTCGTCTCCGGCACCGGCGACGCGGTCGCCGAGGTGGAGCGGGTCTTCACCGACCGGCAGGTCCGCACCCGGCGGCTGCGGGTCAGCCACGCCTTCCACAGCCCGCTCATGGAGCCCATGCTCGCCGCGTTCGCCGCCGTGCTGGACCGGTTGGAGCGCAACGCCCCCACCCTGCCCATCGTCTCCAACCTGACCGGAACACTCGCCGACGCCGACGAGATCCGTACCCCGGGCTACTGGGTGCGGCACGTCCGTGAGGCGGTGCGCTTCGCCGACGGCGTGGGCCGGCTGCGTGACCTCGGGGTCGGCACGTTCCTCGAGGTCGGCCCGAGCGGCGTGCTGACCGCCCTGACCCGGGAGATGCTGGACGACCCGACGGCCGCCGTGGCGCTGCTGCGGCGGGACCGCCCCGAACCGGTGTCCCTGCTCACCGCGCTCGCCGACCTGCACGCCGCCGGGGTCCCGGTCGGCTGGCGGCACCTCTTCACCGGCGCCGACCCCCGCCGGGTCGCGCTGCCCCGGTACGCGTTCCACCGCGAGCGGTTCTGGCCCGAGCCGCCCCCGGCCGCCCCGGCCGGCGAGGTGTCCCCCGTGGACGCCGCCTTCTGGGCGGCGGTCGAAGAGGCCGACGTCGACGCCCTGCGCGACCAGTTCGGCGGCGACCCGACCGGCGACGACGACCCGGTACGGACCCTGCTGCCCGCGCTGCCCGTCCTCGCCACCTGGCGGCGTAACCGGCAGGACCACGCGGTCGCCGACGACTGGTCGTACCAGGTGACCTGGAAGCCGGTGCCGGTCACCGAGGGGGACCGGCCGGCGGGGCGCTGGCTGCTGGTGCTGCCGGCGGACGCCGCGCCCGGCTGGGCCGACGACCTGGCCGACCTGCTCCGGGGTGGCGGCGACGAGCCGGCGGTGCTCCGCGTCGGCGCCGACGACCTGGACCGCGCGGCGCTCGCCGCGCGCCTGCGCACCACCGTCGGCGACCGGCCCGTCGCCGGGGTGCTGCACCTCGTCGCCGGCCAGGACGGGCTACTGCCCGCCCACCCCGGCACGACCGTCGCCGCCGGCACCACCCTCGTGCTGGTCCAGGCGCTCACCGACCTCGACCTCGACGCGCCCGTCTGGTGCGTCACCAGCGGCGCGGTCAAGGCGGGCCCCGCCGACCGGCTGGACCACCCGCTCCAGAACCTGGTCTGGGGTCTCGGTCGGGCCGCCGCCGCCGAGCAGCCGCACCGCTGGGGCGGCCTGGTCGACCTGCCGGCCACCGTCGACGCGGCGGTACTGCGCCGCCTGGCCGCCGTCCTCGCCGGTGGCAGCGGCGAGGACCAGGTCGCGGTCCGCTCCGGTGGTGTCTGGGGCCGCCGGCTCGTCCCGGCCGCCGCCCCCGACCGGCCCGCCGGCGACTGGTGGGCCGACGGCACCGTCCTGGTCACCGGCGGTACGGGCGCCCTCGGCGGACACGTCACCCGCTGGCTGCTCGACCGGGGTGCCCGCCGGGTCGTCCTGGTGGGCCGTCGGGGTGCCGCCACCCCCGGCCTCGCCGACCTCCTCGACGAGTACGGCACCGACGGGCGGGTCACCGCCGCCGCCTGCGACATGACCGACCGCTCGGCCGTCGCCGCGCTGCTGGACGCGCTGCCCGACCTGACCGTGGTGGTGCACGCGGCCGGCACCGACCAGCTCACCCCGTTGACCGGCACCAGCCTCGACGAGTTCTCCCACGTCGTCGCCGGCAAGGTGCTCGGCGCGCTGCACCTCGACGAGTGCCTCGCCGACCGGCCGCTCGCCGCGTTCCTGCTCTTCTCGTCGGTCTCCGGGACGTGGGGCAGCGCCGGCCAGTGCGCGTACGGCGCGGGCAACTCGCTGCTCGACGCGCTCGCCGTCAACCGCCGTGACCGGGGGCTCGCCGCCACCGCCGTGGCCTGGACGGCGTGGGGTGGCGTCGACGGCATGGCCGCCAAGAACACCGCCACCGAGCAGCTCGACCGGATGGGCCTGCCCACCATCGACCCGCAGCGGGCCCTCGTCGCCCTCGACCGCGCGGTGCGCCGGCCCACCCCCGGTGTCACCGTCGCCAACGTCGACTGGAGCCGCTTCCACCCGGCGTTCACCCTCACCCGGCCCAGTCCGCTGCTCTCGGAACTGCCCCAGGTTCGGGCCATCGTCGAGGCCGAGGCGGCCGACGCCGCCGCACCGACCGCCGTCGGTGACGCGCTGCGCCACCTGGCCGACCTGGACGAGGCCGAGCAGGAGCGGGAACTGCTCCGTCTGGTCAACGAGCAGACCGCCCGGGTGCTCGGTCACGCCACCCCGGACGACCTGCGGGGGCGCCCCTTCAAGGACCTCGGCTTCGACTCGTTGACGGCGGTGGACTTCCGCACCAAGCTGAACGAGGCGACCGGGCTGCGGCTGCCCTCCACCCTGGTCTTCGACCACCCCACCCCCGCCGGGCTGGCCCGGCACCTGCGGGAGACCGTCTTCGGTGCCGACCGCGCCACCCCCACCGAGGTGGCCGTCACCGCCGCCCTGGACGAGCCGATCGCCATCGTCGGCATGGCCTGCCGGTACCCCGGCGAGGCCCGGGGACCGGAGGAGCTGTGGCGGCTGGTCACCGAGGGCGTCGACGCCATCGGTGACTTCCCCACCGACCGGGGCTGGGCCACCCCGAGCCCGGAGAGCGGCTACGCCCCGGCCGGCGGCTTCCTGTACGACGTCACCGACTTCGACCCGGCCTTCTTCGGCATCTCGCCCCGCGAGGCCCTGGCCATGGACCCGCAGCAGCGACTCACCCTTGAGGCGTCCTGGGAGGTCCTGGAACGCGCCGGAGTCGAACCGGGCACCCTGAAGGGAAGCCGTACCGGCGTCTTCGTCGGCGCGTCCACCTCCGGGTACGGCACCGGACTGACCGAGGTGCCGGAGGGCACCGAGGGCTACCTGATGACCGGTGCCGCGCACAGCATCATCTCCGGCCGGGTGGCGTACACCCTCGGGTTGGAGGGACCGGCGGTCACCGTGGACACCGCCTGTTCGTCGTCGCTGGTCGCCCTGCACCTGGCCGGTGAGGCGCTGCGGCGCGGCGAGTGCGACCTCGCCCTGGCCGGCGGCGTCACCGTGATGGCCACCCCCGGCACCTTCGCCGAGTTCTCCCGTCAGCAGGGCCTGGCCGCCGACGGTCGGTGCAAGTCGTTCGCCGCGTCGGCGGACGGCACCGGCTGGTCCGAGGGCGTGGGCATGCTGCTGGTGGAGCGGCTGTCGGACGCCCGGCGCAACGGTCACCGGGTCCTCGCCGTCGTGCGGGGCAGCGCGGTCAACCAGGACGGCGCGTCGAACGGGCTGACCGCCCCGAACGGGCCGTCCCAGCAGCGGGTGATCCGGGCGGCGCTGGCCAACGCCCGGCTGACCGTCACCGACGTGGACGTGGTGGAGGCGCACGGTACGGGTACCACCCTGGGTGACCCGATCGAGGCGCAGGCGCTGCTGGCGACGTACGGGCAGGATCGGCCGGGGGACCGGCCGTTGCTGCTGGGGTCGATCAAGTCGAACATCGGGCACGCCCAGGCCGCTGCGGGTGTGGCGGGTGTGATCAAGGTGGTGCAGGCGATGCGGCACGGGGTGGTGCCGGCGTCGTTGCACGTGGACGAGCCGTCGCCGCACATCGACTGGTCGGCGGGTGCGGTGGAGTTGGTGACCGAGGCGACCCCGTGGCCGGTGGTGGATCGTCCTCGTCGGGCGGCGGTGTCGTCGTTCGGCATGTCCGGCACCAACGCGCACGTGATCATCGAGCAGCCCGACGAGCCGGTGGGGGAGGAGCCCACCACCGAATCCGCGCCGGCCCCGGGCCTGATCAGCGCCGACGTGACCCTCTGGCCGGTTTCCGCGCGGACGGTCCCGGCCCTCGCCGACCAGGCCACCCGCCTCGCCGCGCACCTGCGGGAGCAGGACGCGGTGGACCCGGCGGCGGTGGGCTGGTCGCTGTCCACCACCCGGTCGACCTTCGACCAGCGGGCGGTGGTCGTCGGCCGGAGCGTCGACGAGCTGCTCGCCGGTCTGGACGCGCTGGCGTCCGGTCAGCCCGCCGGGAACGTCGCCACCGGCCTGGCGGCCGGTGCGGGCACCGGTCCGGTGTTCGTGTTCCCGGGTCAGGGTGCGCAGTCGGCGCGGATGGCGGCGGGTCTGGTCGGTCGGGTTCCGGTGTTCGACGCGAAGCTCGCCGAGTGCCAGCAAGCCCTGGCTCCGTTCCTGGACGTGGATCTGGTGTCGGTGTTGACGGGGGACGACGAGTCGTGGCTCGACCGGGTGGAGGTTGTCCAGCCGGTGCTGTGGGCGGTCGGGATTGCTCTGGCGGCGGTGTGGGAGCACGTGGGGGTGTCTCCGGCGGCGGTGATCGGTCATTCGCAGGGTGAGATCGGTGCGGCCTGCGTGGCCGGGGTCCTGAGTCTGGAGGATGCCGCGAAGACGGTGGCTCTGCGGTCGCGGGCGTTGGCCGCTCTGCGCGGTACCGGGGCGATGGCGTCGGTGGATCTGTCCGCCGAGGTGGTCGGGGCGCGGTTGTCGGCGTATCCCGGGGTGGGTGTGGCGGCGGTGAATGGTCCGTCGACGGTGGTGGTGTCGGGTCCGCCGCAGCCGGTGGCGGATCTGGTGGCCGCGTGTCAGGCCGACGGTATCCGGGCGCGGGTGATTCCGGTGGATTACGCGTCGCATTCGGCGGCGGTGCAGGAGGTCGCGGAGCGGCTCCGGTCGGATCTGTCGGAGGTGAAGCCGCAGGCGGGTCACGTCCGTCTGGTGTCCACGTTGACCGGGGAGTGGGTGGTCCCGGAGTCGATGGGTGCGGAGTACTGGTACGAGAACCTGCGGCGGACGGTGTTGTTCGATCCGGCGGTGCGGGTTGCCGTGGCTGCTGGTCACACGACGTTCGTGGAGATCTCGCCGCATCCGGTGTTGACGATGCCGGTGACGGCGATCCTGGACGACACGGGGACGACCGGGCACACGCTGGGTACGTTGCGGCGGGGTGAGGACGATCCGACCCGCCTGCTGACCAGCCTCGCCACCGCGTACACGGTCGGCCTGCCCGTCGACCTGACCAGGGTCCTCGCCGGGGCGGCGGTCGTCGACCTGCCCACGTACCCGTTCGCCCGGGACCGGTACTGGCTCCAGGGCAGCGGCACGAGCCGGGCCGGACTGCCGGCTGCCGGCCTGGACGCGGTGGAGCACCCGCTGCTCAGCGCCGTGGCCGACCTGCCCGGGGACGAGGGACTGCTGCTCACCGGCAGGATCGGCCTGACCACCCACCCGTGGCTCGCCGACCACGCCGTGCTCGGCACCGTCCTGCTGCCCGGCACCGCCCTGGTCGAACTCGTCTCCGCCAGCGGCGCACACGTCGGTGCCGCCCACGTGACCGAGCTGGTCCTGGAGGCCCCGCTCGCCGTGCCCGACGAGGGCGCGGTCGACCTGCGGGTACGGGTCGGGGCGGCCGACGGCGACGGCCTGCGGCCCGTCTCGGTCCACTCGTCCGTCGGCGACAGCGACGACCAGCCGGGTACGGCCCGGCAGTGGCGACGCCACGCCACCGGACTGCTCGCGCCCACCCGGCCGGTCGACGCGGCCCCGGCCGGTGCCTGGCCCCCGGCCGACGCGGAGCCGATCGCCCTCGACGCCCTCTACCCGCACCTCGCCGACCAGGGCTACCACTACGGCCCGGTGTTCCGCGCGCTACGGGCGGCATGGCGCAGCGGCGGCGACATCCTCGCCGAGGTGGCCCTGGACGACGACGCGCCCACCGACACCACCGCGTTCGGGGTGCACCCGGCGCTGCTCGACGCCGCCCTGCACGCCATCGGCGCCAGCGTGCTCGACCGCGCCGACACCGCCCCCCGGGACGGCGCCGCCCAACCGGGGCTCCCCTTCTCCTGGACCGGAGTGGCGATCCAGCCGACCCGGGCCCGGGAACTGCGGGTCCGGCTCACCGTCGGGGAGCAGTCGGTGGCGGCCACCGTCACCGACACCGGCGGGGTGCCGGTCGCCTCCCTCGACGCCCTGGTGCTGCGCCCGATCACCACCGAGCAGCTCGGTGCCGCCCGGCGTACCGCCAACCGGTCACTGCACCGGCTCGACTGGATCGAGCCGGCCACCGCGCCGGCCGCCGCACCCCGGCTCGCCGCGCTCGGCGACGCCTGGCCGGGCGTCGAGACGTACCCAGACCTGGCAGCGCTGGTCGCGGCCGTGGCCGGCGGGGCGACCCCGCCCGACGCGGTGCTCGCCCCGGTCACCGGTCAGCGCGCCGACGAGCCGGGCCCGGCTCGGGCGGCGCACCTGGTCAGCCACGAGACCCTGGCCCTGGTGCAGGAGTGGCTCACCCACCCGGAGCTGGCAGCTCCGCGCCTGGTGGTGGTCACCCGGGGCGCGGTCGGCGTCGCCGCCGACGACCGGCTCACCGACCTGCCCGCCGCCACCGTGTGGGGACTGGTCCGTGCCGCCCAGTCGGAGAACCCGGACCGGATCGTCCTGGTCGACCTCGACGACGATCCCCGCTCGGCGAACGCGCTGCCGGCCGCCCTGGCCACCGGTGAGCCACAGCTCGCGGTCCGGGCCGGACGGCTCCGGACCCCCCGGCTCTCCCGGCTCGGCCCGCCGCCGGCCGACCGGGCGGCCCCCGACCTCTCCACCGGCACCGTGCTGGTCACCGGCGCTTTCGGTGCGCTCGGCCGGCTCGTCGCCCGGCACCTGGTCACCGGGCACGCCGTCCGCCGGTTGCTGCTGGTCAGCCGGAGCGGCCCGGACGCCCCGGGCGCGGCCACGCTGACCGGCGAGCTGACCGGGCTCGGCGCGACCGTTCAGGTGGTGGCCGCCGACGTCACCGACCGGGACGCGCTCGCCGTGCTGCTCGACGAGATCCCCGCCGACCAGCCGCTCGTCGGCGTCGTGCACGCTGCCGGGGTCCTCGACGACGGGGTGCTGCCCGCCCTCACCCCGGCCCGCTTCGACGCCGTCCTCGGCCCGAAGGTCGACGCCGCCTGGCACCTGCACGAGTTGACCGAGAAACTCGACCTGGCCGCGTTCGTGCTCTTCTCGTCCGCGTCCGGCCTCTTCGGCGGTCCCGGGCAGGCCAACCACGCCGCCGCGAACGCGTTCCTCGACGCCCTCGCCCTGCACCGGCGGGCGCGCGGGCTGACCGTCACGTCGATGGCGTGGGGGCCGTGGGCCAACCCGGACCTGCCCGACGGGCAGTCCGGCCACGTCGACGAACGGCGGATGAGCCGTAACGGCTTCCGGCCGTTCGACGGCGACGAGGGCATGACCCTCTTCAGCGAGGCGTTGCGCTTCCCCGACCCGGTGGTCGTACCGGTGAACCTGGACCTCGGGGTGCTGGGCCGGCTCGGTCCGGCGCTGCCGCGCGTGCTGCACGGCCTGGTCCGGCCGGCCGGTGCCGCGGCGGGCACCGCCGCCCCGGCGGGCGACGCGGCGGCGGCCCTGCGGGACACGCTCGCCGCCACCGGCGAGGGGGAACGGGACCGGATCCTCTCCGACCTGGTCCGCACCCACGCGGCGGCGGTCCTCGGGTACGCGTCGATGCGCGCCGTCGACGAGGAGAAGGGCTTCGTCGAGCTGGGCTTCGACTCGCTGACCGCGGTCGAGTTCCGTAACCGGCTCACCGCCGCCACCGGGCTGCGCCTGCCGTCCACCCTGATCTACGACCGGCCGACCACGACCGCGCTCGTCGGCTACCTGCGCGCCGCGCTGCTCGCCGAGCGGAGCACGTCGGCGCTGTCCGTGCTGGGCGAACTGAACAAGCTGGAGACCGCCATGCGCGCGGTCGCCACCGACGACACCGACCGCACCGCCGTCGCCGCCCGGCTGCGCGAGCTGCTGTCCCTGTGGACGTACGCCGAGGCCGGTGCCGACGACGCCGGCACGGGCGACGGCAACCTCAGCTCCGCCAGCGCCGAGGAGCTGTTCAACCTCCTCGACGACGAGCTCGGAACGGCCTGATCCCGGATGCCCCGGACCTCTGATCCCGATACGGAGTGGCCCGATGCCCACTGAGGCAGAGTTCCTCGACTACCTCCGCCGTGCCACCGCCGACCTGCGCGAGGCGCGGCGGCGGGTGCGCGAGGTGGAGGCGAAGGACCGCGAGCCGATGGCGGTCGTCGGCATGGCCTGCCGCTTTCCCGGCGGCGTCCGGGGTCCGGAGGACCTGTGGGAGCTGGTCGCCGACGGCCGGGAGGGGCGGGGCGACTTCCCGACCGACCGGGGTTGGGACCTGGAGCGGCTCTTCCACGTCGACCCGGACAACCCGGGCACCTCGTACACCGACCAGGGCGGCTTCCTCTACGACGCCACCGGCTTCGACCCCGGCTTCTTCGGCATCAGTCCGCGCGAGGCGCTGGCCATGGACCCGCAGCAGCGGCTGCTGCTGGAGAGCGCGTGGGAGGCGTTCGAGTCCGCCGACCTGGACCCGCAGCGGCTGCGCGGCAGCCGCACCGGCGTCTTCGCCGGGGTGATGTACCACGACTACGCCTCCCGGGTGGTGGACCTGCCCGAGGGGGTCGAGGGCTACCTCGGCACCGGCAACTCCGGCAGCCTCGTCTCCGGCCGGGTCGCCTACACGTACGGGCTGGAGGGGCCGGCGGTCACCGTCGACACCGCCTGCTCGTCGTCGCTGGTCGCCGTGCACCTGGCGGTGCAGGCCCTGCGCCAGCGCGACTGCGACTTCGCCTTGGCCGGCGGGGTGACCGTGCTCTCCACCCCCGGCGTCTTCGCCGAGTTCTCCCGGCAGCGCGGCCTCGCCCCGGACGGGCGGTGCAAGTCGTTCGCCGCCGCCGCCGACGGCACCGGCTGGGCCGAGGGGGTCGGTGTGCTGCTGCTCCAGCGGCTCTCCGACGCCCAACGCGACGGCCGGCGGGTCTACGCGGTGATCCGGGGCAGCGCGGTCAACCAGGACGGCGCGAGCAGCGGCCTGACCACCCCCAACGGCCCGAGCCAGGAACGGGTCATCCGGCAGGCGCTCGCCAACGCCCGGCTCGCCCCGACCGACGTGGACGTCGTCGAGGCGCACGGCACCGGCACCACCCTCGGCGATCCGATCGAGGCGCAGGCGCTGCTCGCCACGTACGGGCAGGACCGGACCGGGACGGATCCGCTCTGGCTCGGCTCGGTCAAGTCCAACCTCGGGCACACCCAGGCCGCCGCCGGGGTCGCCGGCCTGATCAAGATGGTGATGGCGATCCGGCACGGCCGGCTGCCGGCCACCCTGCACGTCGACGCGCCGTCGCCGCACATCGACTGGTCCGCCGGGGCGGTGTCGCTGCTCACCGAGGCCCGCCCCTGGCCGGCGGTGGACCGGCCGCGCCGGGCCGGCGTGTCGTCGTTCGGCATCTCCGGCACCAACGCCCACGTCATCGTCGAGCAGGCCCCCGCCGTCGAGGAGACCGAACCGGCGGCCGAGGCCGCCGTACCGCCGCTGGTCCCGGTGCTGCTCTCCGCCCGCAGTCCGGAGGCGCTCGCCGCGCAGGCCGACCGCTGGGCCGACCACCTCGCCGCCGAAGCGGACGTCCGCCCGGTCGACGTCGCGGTCTCCTCCCGCGCCCGCGCCGGGCTGGACCGCCGGGCCGTGGTGCTCGCCGGTGACCGCGCCGACCTGATCGCCGGGCTGCGGGCCCTCGCCGACGGCGAGCCGACCGGCACGGTGGTCACCGGCACCGCCACGCCCCGGGGACGGGTCGCGTTCCTCTTCTCCGGTCAGGGCGCGCAGCGCGCCGGGATGGGCCGGCAGCTCGCCGAGGCGTACCCGGTCTTCGGGCAGGCCCTCGACGAGGTCTGCGCCGCGCTCGACCCGCAGCTGCCCCGCCCGCTGCGGGACGTGATGTTCGCCGAGCCCGGCACACCCGAGGCCGACCTGCTGGACCAGACCGTCTTCACCCAGGCCGGCCTCTTCGCCGTCGAGGTGGCCATGTTCCGGCTGGCGAGGTCCTTCGGCCTCGTCCCGGACCTGCTGGCCGGCCACTCCATCGGCGAGCTGGCCGCCGCGCACGTCGCCGGGGTGCTCTCCCTCGCCGACGCCGCCACCCTGGTCGCCGC
The DNA here is from genome assembly GCF_040639195.1 of Micromonospora sp. NPDC023956. Classification (NCBI taxonomy): domain Bacteria; kingdom Bacillati; phylum Actinomycetota; class Actinomycetes; order Micromonosporales; family Micromonosporaceae; genus Micromonospora; species Micromonospora sp. NPDC023956. The sequence continues at coordinate 226,650 of NZ_JBEZZN010000001.1, read as the reverse complement.
CCGGGGCCGGCTGATGCAGGCCCTGCCGGCCGGCGGCGCGATGCTCGCCGTCGCCGCCGACGAGGCGAGCGTGGTCGAGTCGCTGACCGGGATCACCGGCCGGATCGGGATCGCCGCCGTGAACGGGCCCACCGCCGTCGTCGTCTCCGGTGACGCGGAGGCGGTCGACGAGCTGGCCGCCCACTGGTCCGGCCGGGGCACCCCCACCCGCCGGTTGCGGGTCAGTCACGCCTTCCACAGCGAGCTGATGGACCCGATGCTCGCCGAGTTCGCAGCCGTCGCCGCGACGCTGAGCTTCCAGCCGCCCAACGTGCCGATCGTGTCGAACCTGACCGGCCTGGTCGCCACCGCCGAGCAGCTGTGCAGCCCCGACTACTGGGTGCGGCACGTGCGGGAGGCGGTCCGCTTCGCCGACGCCGTCGACCGGCTCGCCGAGGCGGGCGTGGGCACCTACGTCGAGCTGGGCCCCAACGGGGTGCTCACCGCCATGGCCCAGGGCTGCCTCACCGACCCGTCGGCCGTGCTCGTGCCGCTGGCCCGCAAGGACCGGCCCGAACCCCGCGCCCTGCTGGAGGCCCTCGCCCAACTGCACGCCGACGGGCTGGCCGTCGACTGGGACGCCCTGCTCGCCGGGACCGGTGCCCGTCGGGTCGACCTGCCCACCTACGCGTTCCAGCACGAGCGGTACTGGCTGGAGCCGGTCGGCCGGATCGCCGACGTCTCCGGCGCCGGTCTCGGCGCGGCCGGGCATCCGCTCCTCGGCGCGGCCGTCTCGGTGGCCGGCGAGGACATGGTGCTGCTCACCGGCCGGCTCGCCCTGGCCACCCACCCGTGGCTGGCCGACCACGCGGTCGCCGGCGTCGTGGTCCTCCCCGGCACCGCGCTGGTCGAACTGGTCGTCCGGGCCGGCGACGAGGTCGGCGCGTCCCGGGTCCGGGAACTGACCATCGCCGCACCGCTGACCCTGCCCGGCACCGGCGGTGTCCGGGTGCAGGTCCGGGTCGGCGCGGCCGACGACGCGGGCGCCCGCACGGTGACCGTGCACGCCCAGGCCGAGGAGGATCCCGAGGCCGGCTGGACCCGGCACGCCGAGGGTGTGCTGGAACCCGCCACGAACGACGAGCCCGGTCTCGGCGTCTGGCCGCCCGTCGCGGCCACCGAGGTCGACCTCGCCGACTGGTACGACGCCCTCGCCGGCCGGGGCCTGGCGTACGGGCCGGCGTTCCGGGGGCTGCGCCGGCTCTGGACCGGCGACGGCGACCTGTACGCCGAGGTCGCCCTCCCGGAGGAGACCGCCGAGCAGGCGGGCGCGTTCGCGGTGCACCCGGCGCTGCTGGACGCCGCCCTGCACCCGGTCGGCCTCCTCGTCGCCGGGGAGGAGGGCGGCGCCCGGGTGCCGTTCGCCTTCGCGGGCGCGCAGGTGCACGCCTCCGGGGCGACGGCGCTGCGGGTCCGGCTGACCCGCGACGGCCAGGCGGTGCGGCTGGTCGCCTTCGACGCCGCCGGCACGCCGGTGGTGTCGGTGGACTCCCTCGTCCTGCGGGAGATGACCGCCCTGACCGCCCCGAGCGTCGCCACCCGCTCGCTGTTCGAGGTGACCTGGCCCGTCGAGGAGGTCACCGCCGTCGACGACCTCACCGGGTGGGTGCTGCTCGCCGCCCCGGACCGGACCGGTCCGCCCGTCCTGCCCACCTTCGCGGACGTGCCGGCGGTGCTCGCCGCCGTCGACGCCGGTGCGGAACCGCCGCGCGTCCTCGTCCTGCCGGTCGCCGGCTCCGCCGACCTCGACCCGGCCGGTGCGCTCCGCGCCACCACCACCGACACCCTCGGCGTGCTCCAGGCCTGGTTGGCCGCCGAGCCGTTGGCCGGTTCCCGGCTGGTGGTGGTGACCCGGAACGCGGTGGCCGCCGGTGCCGACGACACGGTCGCCGACCTGGCCGGTGCGGCGGTCTGGGGTCTGCTGCGGTCCGCGCAGTCGGAGCATCCGGACCGGCTCGTCCTGGCCGACCTGGACGGTGACCTGGACGCCGCCGCGTTGGCGGTGCTCGCCGGGGTGCTCGACGAGCCGTCGGCGACCGGCGGGCAGGTCGCGCTGCGTGCCGGCGCGGTGTCGACCCCGCGCCTGGCGCGGGCCGCCGTGGCCGCGCCCGGCCGGACCGCGCCGACCGTCGGCGAGGGTACCGTCCTGGTCACCGGCGGCACCGGCGCGCTCGGTGCCCTGGTCGCCGAACATCTGGTCACCGCCCACGGGGTACGGTCGCTGCTGCTGGTCTCCCGGCAGGGCCCGGACGCGCCGGGGGCGGCCGACCTGACCGGCCGGCTGACCGACCTGGGTGCCCGGGTCGAGGTCGTCGCCGCCGACGTCACCGACGCCGACCGGGTCGCCGCGCTGGTCGACGGGGTCACCGGCCGGCTGGCCGGTGTGGTGCACACCGCCGGGGTGCTCGACGACGGGGTGGTCTCCGCGATCAGCCCGGAGCGGCTGGCCGGCGTGCTGGCCCCCAAGGCGACCGCCGCGTGGTGGCTGCACGAGGCCACCCGCGACCGGGACCTGGACCTGTTCGTGCTCTTCTCGTCCGTCGCCGGGGTGCTCGGCTCACCCGGTCAGGCCGCGTACTCGGCGGCGAACACGTTCCTCGACGCGCTCGCCGCGTACCGCCGGGGGGCCGGGCTTCCGGCGACCAGCCTCGCCTGGGGCATGTGGGACACCGCCGGCATGGCCGCCGCGATCGGTGACGCCGACCGGGCGCGTTCCGTGCGGGCCGGCATCACCCCGATGAGCGCCGCGACCGGACTGGAACTCCTCGACGTCGCCCTGGCCGCCGGCCGGCCCGCGCTGGTGCCGGCCGTGATCGACGTGCCGGCGATGCGGGCGCAGGTCGTCGCCGGCCGGGTGCCGTCGATGCTGCGGGTGCTGCTCGGCGCGGTCACCGCCCGCCGGCAGGCGGGCAAGGGCAACTGGGCGGACCGGCTCGCCGGACTGGACCCGCAGGAGGCCCGCGACCAGGTCGACGTCCTCGTCCGTGGCCTCGTCGCGCAGGTCCTCGGGCACGGCGGCGCCGACGCGGTCCCGGCCGACCGGGCGTTCCGGGAACTGGGCTTCGACTCGCTGACCGCGGTCGACCTGCGTAACCGGATCAACGCGGCGACCGGGCTGCGGCTCGCCGCCACCCTGGTCTTCGACTACCCGACCCCGCAGATCCTCGCCGGCCAGGTGTACGCGGAGCTGGCGGGCGGCCGGTCCACGGTCACCACCGACGTGGTCACCCCCGTCGGCCCCGACGACCTGGTCGCGATCGTCGGGATGGCCTGCCGGTTCCCGGGCGGGGCGGACAACCCCGACCAGCTCTGGGAGTTGCTGGCCACCGGCGGGGACGGGGTCGGCGAGTTCCCCGCCGACCGGGGCTGGGACCTGGACACCCTCTTCGATCCCGACCCGGCCACCAGCGGCACCTCCTACGCCCGGCAGGGCGGCTTCCTGTACGGGGCGGCCGAGTTCGACCCCGGCTTCTTCGGCATCAGCCCCCGCGAGGCGCTGGCCATGGACCCGCAGCAGCGGCTGCTGCTGGAGACCTCGTGGGAGGCGTTCGAGTCGGCCGGCCTCGACCCGCACCGGCTGCGGGGCAGCCGTACCGGCGTCTTCGCCGGTGTCATGTACCACGACTACGCCTCCCGGCTGATGGACCTGCCCGCCGAGGTGGAGGGCTACATCGGTACCGGCACGTCGGGCAGTGTGCTGTCGGGTCGGGTGGCGTACACGTTCGGTCTGGAGGGCCCGGCCGTCACGGTCGACACGGCGTGTTCGTCGTCCCTGGTCGCCCTGCACCTGGCGGCGCAGGCGTTGCGGTCGGGGGAGTGTGACCTGGCGCTGGCCGGTGGTGTGACGGTGATGGCGACGCCGGGGACGTTCATCGAGTTCTCCCGGCAGCGGGGTCTGGCCCCGGACGGTCGGTGCAAGGCGTTCGCCGGGGGCGCGGACGGCACCGGCTGGGGTGAGGGTGTGGGTGTGCTGCTGGTGCAGCGCCTCTCCGACGCCCAGCGGGACGGCCGGCGGATCCTGGCCGTGGTCCGGGGCACCGCCGTCAACCAGGACGGCGCGTCGAACGGGCTGACCGCCCCGAATGGTCCGTCGCAGCAGCGGGTGATCCGGCAGGCCCTGGCGAACGCCCGGTTGACGACGGCGGATGTGGATGCGGTGGAGGCGCACGGTACGGGTACCACTCTGGGTGACCCGATCGAGGCGCAGGCGTTGCTGGCCACGTACGGGCAGGACCGTGAGCAGCCGTTGCTGTTGGGGTCGATCAAGTCGAACATCGGGCACACCCAGGCTGCCGCCGGGGTGGCGGGTGTGATCAAGATGGTGTTGGCGATGCGGCACGGTCTGGTGCCGCCGACGTTGCACGTGGACGAGCCGTCCCCGCACGTCGACTGGTCGGCCGGGGCGGTCGCGCTGGCCACCGAGGCGACGCCGTGGCCGGCGGTGGACCGGCCCCGCCGGGCCGCCGTCTCCTCGTTCGGCATCTCCGGCACCAACGCCCACGTCGTGCTGGAACAGGCACCCGAGCCGGCCGCCGCCGACCCCCAGCCGGGGGTCGTCGACGACGCCGGACTCGTCCCGCTCGTGCTCTCCGCGACCGACCGGACCGCCCTGCGCGAGCAGGCCGCCCGGCTGCGCGGCCACCTCGCCGCGCACCCGGAGATCGAACCCGCCGAGGTGGCGTACGCCCTCGCCACCAGCCGGTCGACGTTCCCGCACCGGGCCGTCGTGCTCGGCGCGGACGGACCCGACCTGGCCCGGGGGCTCACCGCGCTGGTCGACGGCGAGTCCACCGGCACGGTGGTGACCGGAACGGCACTGCGCGCCACCGCCCCCGTCTTCGTCTTCTCCGGACAGGGCTCCCAGTGGCCCGGCATGGCCGTCGACCTGCTGGACACCTCCCCGGTCTTCGCCGCCAGCATCGCCGAGTGCGAGGCCGTCCTCGCGCCCTGGGTGGACTGGTCCCTGACCGACGTGCTGCGGGGGGCCGAGAACGCGCCACCGCTGGTCGCCTCCGGTGTGGTGCAGCCCGCGATCTGGGCGGTGATGGTCTCCCTGGCCCGGCTCTGGCGGTCGCTGGGCGTACGTCCCGGCGCGGTCGTCGGGCACTCCCAGGGCGAGATCGCCGCGGCCTGCGTGGCCGGCGCCCTCTCCCTGGAGGACGCGGCCCGGATCGTCGCCCTGCGCAGCCAGGTGCTGATCGACATCGCCGGCCGGGGCGGCATGGTCTCCGTGGCCCTCCCCGCCGACCAGGTCCGCGAGCGGCTGCGCCGCTGGGACGACCGGCTCTGCGTCGCCGTCGTCAACGGCCCCGGGTCGGTGGTGGTCGCCGGGGACCCGGACGCGCTCGCCGAACTGGTCGCCGACTGCGCCTCCGACGGGGTGCGCACCCGACCCGTCGACGTCGACTACGCCTCGCACTCGCCGCAGGTCGAGGCGGTCGCCGACCGGCTCCTGGAGAGCCTGGCCGGGATCACCGCCCGCCCCGCCGAACTGCCGTTCTACTCCGCGCTCACCGGCGAGCAGACCGACACCACCACCCTCGACGCCGGCTACTGGTACCGCAACCTGCGCCAGACGGTGAACTTCGAGCGGGCCGTGCGTACCCTGCTCGCCGACGGGCACCAGGTCTTCCTGGAGGTCGGCCCGCACCCGGTGCTCAGCTTCGGCATGCAGGAGACCATCGACGCCGGCGAGCACGACGCGGCCGTGGTCAACACGCTGCGCCGGGGCGCGGGTGGCCTGCCGCGCGTGCTCACCGCCCTGGCCGAGCTGCACGTGCACGGGGTCGAGGCGGACTGGACCGCCGTCTGCGGCGCGCGCAGCGGCCCGGCCGTCGCCCTGCCCACGTACGCCTTCCACCGGCAGCGGTACTGGCCGGAGACCCCCGTCCGGTCCGGCCCGGCGTCCACCACCGACGACCCGGCCGACCGGCAGTTCTGGGACGCCGTCGAGCGGGCCGACGCCGACGCGCTCGCCGCCGCGATGCGGATCGACGCCACCGAGGCCCGCAGCCTCGGCGACGCGCTGCCCGTGCTCTCCTCGTGGCGGCAACGCCGACGCGACGAGAACACCGTGGACGGTTGGCGCTACCGGGTCCAGTGGAAACCCCTGACCGAGGTGCCCAGCACCCCGCTACGCGGCACCTGGCTGCTCGTGGCGTCCACCCCGCACGCCGGTCATCCGCTGGTCGGGCAGGTCGTGCGGGCCCTCGCCGACGCCGGGGCGGACGTGCTTCCGCTGACCGTCGACGACCCCGACCGGCAGGTGCTCGCCGGACACCTCGCCGCCCTCGACACCGGCACCGTCACCGGGGTGCTCTCCCTGCTCGCTCTCGACGAGGACGACCACCCCGACCGCCCGGTGGTCCCCGTCGGTCTCGCCGGCACCCTCGCCCTGGTGCAGGCCCTCGGCGACCTCGGGATCACCGCACCGCTCTGGTGCGCCACCACCGGCGCCGTCTCCACCGGCCGTGCCGACCCGCTCGACCACCCCCGGCAGGCCCTGGTCTGGGGACTGGGCCGGGTCGTCGCCCTGGAGCACACCGACCGGTGGGGCGGCCTGGTCGACCTGCCGGCGAAGCTGGACCGGCGCTCGGGCGGCCGGCTCGCCGCCGCCCTCGCCGGCCTCGGACACGAGGACCAGGTCGCCGTCCGTCCCTCCGGGCTCTTCGCCCGCCGGCTCGCCCGCGCCGAGGCGGACCCCGACCGGGCGGCTACCGGCTGGCAGCCGACCGGCACCGCGCTGATCACCGGCGGTCTCGGCTCGCTCGGCGCGCACGTGGCCCGCTGGCTGGCCCGCGCGGGCGCGTCCCACCTGGTGCTGACCAGCCGGCAGGGTCCGGCGACCGCCGGGGCCGCCGAGCTGGAGGCCGAACTGACCGGCCTCGGCGCGCGGGTCACCGTGGCCGCCTGTGACGTGGCCGACCCGGAGTCGCTGCGCGCCCTGCTCGACCGGCTCACCGGCGACGGGACCCGCGTCGACGCCGTGTTCCACGCCGCCGGGATCGCCCCGGCCTGCCCGCTCGCCGACACCGACCTGACCGGGCTGGCCGACGCCCTGCACGCCAAGGTCGCGGGCGCGGTCAACCTCGACACGCTCGTCGGCGACGTCGACGCGTTCGTGCTCTTCTCCTCCGGAGCGGGCGTCTGGGGCGGTGGCCTCCAGGCCGGCTACGCCGCCGGCAACGCCTTCCTGGACGCCCTCGCCGAGGACCGCCGTCGTCGGGGCCGGACCGCCACCGCCGTGGCCTGGGGCGCCTGGGACGGCGGCGGCCTGCTGGAGACCGAGGGCGCCGCCGACCACATGTTCCGCTCCGGGGTCCGCCCGATGCGCCCCGAACTGGCCGTCTCGGTGCTGGCCGGTGCCCTCGCCCACGACGAGACCGCCCTCACCGTCGCCGACATCGCCTGGGACCGGTTCCACCAGACCTTCGCGATGACCCGCCCCCGGCCGCTGATCGAGGACATCCCCGAGGTGGCCCGGAACCTGGCCGCCCGGACCCGCGACGACGAGGAGCCGGCCGCCGCGTCCCCGCTGCGCGGCCGGCTCGCCGGTCTCGCCGAACCGGAACGCCGCCGTACCCTGCTGGAACTGGTCCGGGTGCACGCCGCGGCGGTGCTCGGGCACGCCTCCGCCGACGCCGTCGGCGCGGACCGGCCGTTCCGGGAGATCGGCTTCGACTCGCTCAGCGCGGTGGAGATGCGCAACCGCCTCGGCGAGGCGGTCGGGCTGAAACTGCCCGCCACCCTGGTCTTCGACCAGCCCACCCCGACGCTGCTCGCCGGCTGGCTCGCCGACCGGATCCTCGGTGTCACCGCGCAGGTCGACGCGCCCACCCGGGCCGTCACCGGTCTGGACGAACCGATCGCCATCGTCGCGATGAGCTGCCGCTACCCGGGCGGGGTGGAGAGCCCCGAGGAGCTGTGGCGGCTGGTCGCCGAGGGACGGGACGCGATCGCCGCGTTCCCCGCCGACCGGGGCTGGGACCTCGACGCCATCTACGACCCCGACCCCGACACCCCCGGCACCTCGTACGTGCGCGAGGGCGGGTTCCTCAGCGACGTGGGCGGGTTCGACGCCGGCCTGTTCGGCATCTCCCCCCGCGAGGCGCTGGTGATGGACCCCCAGCAGCGGCTGCTGCTGGAAACCGGCTGGGAACTGTTCGAGCGGGCCGGGATCGCCCCGGCCGACATGCGGGACAGCAGCACCGGCGTCTTCATCGGCACCAACGGCCAGGACTACGCGACCCTGCTGATGGCCGCGCGGACCGAGACCGAGGGCTACCAGGCCACCGGCAACGTCGCCGCGGTCCTCTCCGGACGGCTCTCCTACACCTTCGGCCTCCAGGGACCGGCGGTCAGCGTCGACACCGCCTGCTCGTCGTCGCTGGTCGCCCTGCACCTGGCCGTGCAGGCGCTGCGCGCCGGGGAGTGCGGGATGGCGGTCGCCGGCGGCGTGACCGTGATGGCCACCCCCGGGCCGTTCCTGGAGTTCGCCCGGCAGCGCGGCCTCGCCTCGGACGGGCGGTGCAAGTCGTTCGCCGGGGCCGCCGACGGCACCGGCTGGGGGGAGGGCGTCGGGCTGGTACTGCTCCAACGCCTCTCCGACGCCCGCCGCGACGGCCGGACGATCCTCGCCGTGGTACGCGGTTCCGCCACCAACCAGGACGGCGCATCCAACGGCCTCACCGCCCCCAACGGGCCCGCCCAGCAGCGCGTCATCCGGCAGGCCCTGGCCAACGCCCGGCTCGACCCCGCCGACGTGGACGCCGTCGACGGCCACGGCACCGGCACCCGACTCGGCGACCCGATCGAGGCGCAGGCCCTGCTCGCCACCTACGGGCGGGACCGGCCCGCCGACCGGCCGCTGCTGCTCGGGTCGGTCAAGTCGAACCTCGGCCACACCCAGGCCGCCGCCGGGGTCTCCGGCGTCATCAAGATGGTGATGGCGCTCCAGCACGACCTGCTCCCGCCCACCCTGCACGTCGACGAGCCGACCCCGCACGTGGACTGGTCCGAGGGGGCCGTCGCGCTGCTCGCCGAGCCCACCCCGTGGCCCGAGACGGACCGCCCGCGCCGGGCCGCCGTGTCGGCCTTCGGGGTCAGCGGCACCAACGCCCACGTCATCCTGGAACAGGCCCCCGGGCCGGACGAGGACGAGGACGAGGCGGAGCCGGTGACCGAGGTCGTGCCGCCGGCCGGACTGCCGCTGCTGCCCTGGCCGGTCTCCGGCAACGACGAGGACGGGCTGCGCGCCCAGGCCGGCCGGCTGGCCGACTGGGCCACCACCGGGTCGGCCACCGACGACGCGGTGGCCCGGGCGCTGGCCACCGGCCGGTCGCACCTGCGGCACCGCGCGGTGCTGCTCGCCGCCGACCGGGACACCTACCTGGCCGGGCTGCGGGCGCTCGCCGCCGGGCAGAACCACCCGGCCCTCACCCGGGACGTCGCCGAGCCCGGCGGCACCCTCGCCATGCTCTTCTCCGGCCAGGGCGCCCAGCACGCCGGCATGGGGCGTGAGCTGTACCGGACGTTCCCGGTCTTCGCCGGGGCCCTCGACGAGGCGTGCCAGCACCTCGACGCCCACCTGCCTCGACCGCTCCAGGAGGTGCTCTTCGCCGCCGAGGGCAGCGAAGAGGCCGACCTGCTCGACCAGACCGTCTTCGCCCAGGCCGGGCTCTTCGCCGTCGAGGTCGCCCTGTACCGGTTGGTGGAGAGCTGGGGGATCACCCCCGACCTGGTGGCCGGGCACTCCGTCGGCGAACTCGCCGCCGCCCACGTGGCCGGGGTGCTCACCCTCCCCGACGCCTGCACCCTGGTCGGCAACCGGGGACGGCTCATGCAGGCCCTCCCCGCCGGCGGCGGGATGCTCGCCGTCGCCACCGGCGAGGACGAGGTCCGCGACCTCCTCACCCCGTACGCCGACCGGGTGGCCGTGGCCGCCGTCAACGGCCCGGCGGCCGTGGTGGTCTCCGGCGACGTCGACGCGCTCACCGACCTGGCCGCCCGGGTCACCGCCCTCGGCGTACGGGTCAAGCGGCTCACCGTCAGCCACGCGTTCCACAGCCCGCTGATGGAGCCGATGCTGGCCGGGTTCGCCGCCGTCGCCGCCACCGTCGAGTACGCCGCCCCGACCATCCCGCTGCTGTCCAACCTGACCGGCCGGGTCGCCGACCCCGACGAGATCCGCACCCCCGACTACTGGGTACGGCACGTCCGGGAGGCCGTCCGGTTCGCCGACACCGTCACCCACCTGCACTCGCTCGGGGTGGGCACGCTGCTGGAGGTCGGCCCGGACACCGTGCTCACCGCCCTGGCCGCCGAGGCCCTGCCGGACGACGACCGCACCCTGGTCGCCGGCGTCGCGCGGCGTGGCCGGGACGAGGTGGCCACCCTGCTCGGCGCGCTGGCCCGGCTGCACTGCCACGGCGTACCGGTCGACTGGGCGGCGCTGCTGCCCACCGCCGACCCGGTGACCCTGCCCACGTACGCCTTCCGGCACCAGCGGTTCTGGCCGGTCGGTGACGGCGTCGTGGTCGGCGCGTCCGCGCCGGCCCCGGCCGCCGGCACCGTCGACGAGGCGTTCTGGCAGGCGGTGACCGCCGAGGACGGCGACGGGTTGGCCGCCCGGTTCGGGGTCGACCCGGACCAGCCGCTGCGCGACCAGCTTCCCGCCCTCGCCCGCTGGCACCGGCAGCGGCAGACCGACGCGCTGGTCGACGGGTGGCGTTACCGGATCACCTGGCCGCAGCGGCAGCCCGCCGCCGGCCCGGTCACCGGCGACTGGCTGCTGGTCGTCCCGGCCGGAACCACCACCGCGACCGGCGACCGGATCGCCGCGCTGCTCGGCGAGCACGGCGGCACGGTCCGCACCGTGGCCGTCGACCCGGCCACGGCCACCCGGAGCAGCCTGGCCGGGCTGCTCACCCCGGGCACCGGCACCCGGGTCGTCTCGCTGCTCGCCCTCGACGAGCGACCGCACCCCGACCACCCGGCGGTCCCCGCCGGACTGACCGGGAACCTCGCCCTCGTCCAGGCGGTCACCGACGCCGCCCCGGCCGGGCCGCTCTGGCTGCTCACCCAGCAGGCCGTCAGCACCGGACCGGGCGACCCGATCGGCCACCCCGCCCAGGCCACCACCTGGGGCCTCGGCCTGGTCACCGCCCTGGAACACCCCGCCCACTGGGGTGGTCTGCTCGACCTGCCGGCCGAGCTGGACCCGAGCGCCGAGGGACACCTGATCCGGGCGCTGACCAACACCGAGGCGGAGGACCAGCTCGCCGTCCGTCCCCCCGGGTTGCACCTGCGGCGGCTCGCCCGCGCCGCCCGCGCCGAGCTGCCCGCCGCCCCGACCTGGCAGCCGCCCGGCACGGTACTCATCACCGGCGGCACCGGGGCGATCGGCCGGTACGCCGCCGCCTGGTTCGCCCGGCACGGCGCCCGCCGGCTGATCCTGGTCAGCCGGCGCGGAGCGGGCGCCCCCGGCGTCGCCGACACCCTGGCCGAGCTGACCGACCTCGGTGCGCAGGGCCGCGTCGTCGCCTGCGACCTGGCCGACCGGGACGCGGTCGCCGCCCTCGTCGCCGGACTGCGGCGCGACGGCGAGACGGTGGACGCCGTGGTGCACGCCGCCGGGGTGGGCCGGCTCAACCCGGTCAGCGTCGTCGACGCCGACGAACTCGCCGACGTGGTGGCCGGCAAGACCGCCGGTGCCCGGCACCTCGACGAGTTCCTCGACCCCGACGACCTGGAACTGGTCGTCTACTTCTCCTCCATCGCCGCCGCGTGGGGCGTCGGCGACCACGGCGCGTACGCCGCCGGCAACGCGTTCCTCGACGCGTGGGCGCAGTCCCGGCCCGCCGGGAAGGCCCGGGTGGTCTCGGTCAACTGGGGGCCGTGGTCCGGCGGCGGCATGGTCAGCGAACAGCACGCGGTGGCGATGAGCCGGCGCGGGGTGTCGCTGCTGGACCGGGAACCGGCGATGGCCGCCCTGCGCGCGGCGATCGAGGGGGACGGCACGGTGCTCACCGTCGCCGACGTCGACTGGGCACGCTTCGCCCCGGTCTTCACCTCCGCCCGACCCCGGCCGCTGATCAGCGACCTGCCCGAGGTGGCGGCGCTGCGGACCGGAGCCGACCCGGCCGCCGACGGCGGCGACGAGGTCCTCACCGGCCTGCGCAAGCGGCTCGCCGACCTCACCACCGCCGAGCAGAACCGGCTGCTGGTCGACCTGATCCGCACCGCCGCCGCCGAGGTGATCGGCCACGACAGCCCGTACGCCCTGGAGCCCGACCGGCCCTTCCGCGACCTCGGCTTCGACTCGCTGACCGCCGTGGAGCTGCGTGGCCGGCTGGCGAAGGCCACCGGGCTCAGCCCGGCCAGCTCCGTGGTGTTCGACTATCCGACCCCGCAGGCTCTCGCCGAGCACCTGCGGGCCGGGCTGGTCAGCGAGGCGTCGGTGGAGGCGCTGCCCACCGTCGAGGAACTCGACCGGCTGGAGGAGGCGCTCGCCGGCCGTGAGGCCGACGACATCGGGCGGGTACGGATCACCATGCGGCTGCACCGGCTGCTGGAGCGCCTCGGTGCCGCCGAGCGGGGCTCCGGTGAGCGGGCCGACGAGGCCGCCGACGTGGCCGACCGGCTGCGGACGGCCAGCAACCAGGAGCTATTCGATCTTTTGGACAGGGACCTCGGGCTCTCCTGAGGCACGCGTCACGTACCGCTGCAGAACGAGGAAGTGAGACCAACCATGGCGAACGTGCCGGTGGAGAACGAGGGATCCCGCCCGACGACGTCGGACGAGGAGAGGCTCCGCGAGTACCTGACGCGTGTCGTCGCCGAGCTGCACCAGACCCGCCAGCGGCTGCGCGAGGTCACCGCCGAGGAGTCCGAGCCGGTGGCCATCGTCGCCATGAGCTGCCGCTATCCCGGCGGCATCAGCTCGCCGGAGGAGCTGTGGCAGTTCGTCTCGGCCGGCGGGGACGCCATCGGCGACTTCCCCACCGACCGGGGTTGGGACCTCGACCGGCTGCACCACCCGGACCCCGACAACCCCGGCACCTCGTACGCGGCCTCCGGCGGGTTCCTCGCCGACGCCGGGCAGCTGGACGCGGCCCTGTTCGGCATCTCGCCCCGCGAGGCCGTCGCCATGGACCCCCAGCAGCGGCTGCTGCTGGAGGTCAGCTGGGAGCTGTTCGAGCGCGCCGGCATCGCGCCGCTGTCGCTGCGCGGCAGCCGTACCGGCGTCTTCATGGGCACCTCCGGCCAGGACTACGCCGCCGTCATGCACCGCGCCCCCGGCGTCGAGGGGTACGTCCTCACCGGCACCGCCGCCAGCGTCGTCTCCGGCCGGCTCGCGTACACGTTCGGGCTGGAGGGCCCCACGGTCACCGTGGACACCGCCTGCTCGTCGTCGTCCGTCGCCGTCCACCTCGCCTGCCAGGCCCTGCGCGAACGCGAGTGCGGCCTGGCCCTGGCCGGCGGGGCCACCGTGATGGCCACCCCCTCCGCGTTCGTCGAGTTCTCCCGGCAGCGCGGTCTCGCCGCCGACGGGCGGTGCAAGTCGTTCGCCGGTGCGGCCGACGGCACCGGCTGGGGGGAGGGCGTCGGCGTGCTGCTGCTCGAACGGCTCAGCGACGCGCGCCGCAACGGTCACCCGGTGCTCGGGATCATCCGCAGCTCCGCGGTCAACCAGGACGGCGCGTCCAACGGGCTCACCGCCCCGAACGGCCCCGCCCAGCAGCGGGTCATCCGGCAGGCGCTGGCCAGCGCGAAGCTCACCCCCGACCTGGTCGACGTGGTCGAGGCGCACGGTACGGGCACCACCCTGGGCGACCCGATCGAGGCGCAGGCGCTGCTCGCCACGTACGGGCAGGACCGGGGCGACGCCGCCCCGCTGCTGCTCGGGTCGATCAAGTCGAACATCGGGCACACCCAGGCCGCCGCCGGCATCGCCGGGATCATCAAGATGGTCCAGGCCATGCGGCACGGCGTCGTCCCCGCCACCCTGCACGTCGACGAGCCCACCCCGCACGTGGACTGGTCCGCCGGGGCGGTGGCCCTGGTCACCGAACCGACCCCGTGGCCGGCCGTCGACCGGCCCCGCCGGGCCGCCGTCTCCTCGTTCGGGATGAGCGGCACCAACACGCACATCATCCTCGAGCGGCCCGAGGACGTCCCCGCCGAGGCCGACCGCCCGGACCTCTCCGCCCCCGCCCCCGTGCTGCTCACCGGCCGCACCCGCACCGCGCTGCGGCAGCAGGCCGAGCGCTGGTCCGGGTACGTCGCCGCCGACGCCGACCTGGATCCGGCCGACGTCGCCTGGACCTCGGTGGTCTCCCGTTCGCCCCTCGACCACCGGGCCGTGGTGTTCGCCTCCGGTCGGGACGAGCTGGCCGCCGCGTTGCGGGGACTCGCCGACGATCGTCCCGTGTCGGAGGCGGTGACCGGGGTGGCGGGTGCGTCGGGTGAGGTGGCGTTCGTCTTTCCGGGTCAGGGTTCGCAGTGGGTCGGTATGGCGGCCGAGCTGTTGGACACGGCTCCGGTGTTCGCGGAGAAGCTGACGGCGTGTGCGGAGGCGTTGCGTCCGCATGTGGACTGGTCGTTGTTGGACGTGGTGCGGGGTGTGCCGGGTGCGCCGTCGTTGGAGCGGGTGGATGTGGTGCAGCCCGCCCTGTTCGCGGTGGGTGTGTCGCTGGCCGCGTTGTGGGAGTCGTATGGCGTGCACCCGTCGGCGGTGGTGGGTCATTCGCAGGGTGAGATCGCTGCCGCGTGTGTCGCGGGGGCGTTGAGCCTGGACGACGCGGCGGCGGTGGTGGCGTTGCGCAGTCGGGTGATCGCGGGGATGGCCGGTGACGGTGGGATGGTCTCCGTCGCGACGACCGCCGAGGAGGTTGCCGAGACGATCGCCCGCTGGGACGGTCGGGTGGCGTTGGCGGCGGTCAACGGACCCACCTCGGTGGTCGTCTCGGGTGACGTTGTCGCCCTTGATGAGTTGGTGGCGCATTACGAGTCCGCCGGGGTGCGGGTGCGTCGGGTGCCGGTGGACTACGCGTCGCATTCGGCGCATGTGGAGCCGTTGCGGGATCAGCTTCTGGAGTTGTTGGCGGGGGTGTCTCCGCGGTCGGCTGGGGTGCGGTTCTGGTCGACGGTGGTGGGGGAGTGGTTGGACACGGCTGCTCTGGATGCCGGGTACTGGTTCCGGAATCTTCGGCAGACGGTGCGTTTCGACGAGGCGGTACGCGGCTTGGTCGCGGCCGGCTACTCGACGTTCGTCGAGGTCAGTGCGCATCCCGTGCTGACCATGGCGATGCAGGAGAGCGTCGAGGCGGTCGCCTCCGACACCGCCGTGACGGTGACCGGGAGCCTGCGTCGTCACGAGGGCGGCCTCGGCCGCTTCCACCGGGCCCTCGCCGAGGTGTACGTGGCCGGGACCGCGGTGGACTGGCGGCCGGCGTTCGCCGGGCGGTCGGGACGTCTGGTCGACCTGCCCACGTACCCCTTCCAACGCCAGCACTACTGGGTGCCGGCGGAGGAGCCCGCCGCTCCGGCCACCCGCGCCGGCCTGCTCGACCACCGGTTCTGGGACGCCGTCGAACGCGCGGACCTGGACGCCCTGCGCGGCACCCTCGCCGTCGACGACGCCGAGGCCGTCGAGTCGCTGCGCACCCTGTTGCCCGTCCTCGCGGACTGGCGACGCCAGCAGCAGGAACACTCCCTCCTCGACGGCTGGCGGTACCGGGCCGACTGGCAGGTGACCCCCGAACCGGCCGCCGCCCGCCTCGAGGGCACCTGGCTGCTGGCGCTCCCCGCCGGCCTCGACGACGACCCGGCGGTACGCGACATCCGGGCCGCGCTGACCGACGCGGGCGCCGAGCTGCTGCCGCTGACCGTCGCACCCGACGCCGACCGGACCGGGCTCGCGGCGTCCCTGACCGGCGCCGAGATCACCGGCGTGGTCTCCCTGCTCGCCTGGGAGCCGCAGGCCGGCGGGGACGCCGTCCTGCCCGGCCTGGCCACCACGCTCGCCCTGGTGCAGGCGCTCGGCGACGCTCACCTCGACGCACCGCTGTGGCTGGTGACCCGGGGGGCGGTCACCGTCGCCTCGTACGACCGGCTCGCCGACCCCGGGCAGGGCGCGGTCTGGGGCCTCGGCCGGGTGGTCGGCGTCGAGGCTCCGCACCGCTGGGGTGGCCTGGTCGACCTGCCGTCCCGCCTCGACGGCCGTACCGCCGGCCGGCTCGCCGCGATCCTGGCCGGACCGGCCGGCGAGGACCAGCTCGCGGTCCGCGCCCCCGGTGTCTTCGTCCGCCGCCTGGTCCGCGCGGGACTCGGCGACCGCCCCCCGGTACGGCGCTTCACGCCCGCCGGAACCGCGCTGATCACCGGCGGCACCGGCGGTCTCGGCGCCCGTGCCGCCCGCTGGCTCGCCGCGACCGGCGCCGAGCACATCGTGCTGGTCAGCCGGCGCGGCCCGGACGCTCCCGGCGCCGCCGACCTGGCCGCCGAGCTGCGCGACCTCGGCACCCGGGTCACCGTCGCCGCGTGCGACGTCGCCGACCGGGCCGCCCTCGCCGCGCTGCTCGACCGGGTCCAGGCCGACGGCCCACCGGTACGTACCGTCGTGCACACCGCCGGCATCGCCCAGACCACCCCGCTGATGGCGGTCACCCCCACCGAGCTGGCCGAGGTGGCCGCCGGCAAGACCGTCGGCGCCGCACACCTGCACGACCTCCTCGCCGACCAGGAACTCGACGCGTTCGTGGTCTACTCGTCCATCGCCGCCACCTGGGGCAGCGCGGGCCAGGCCGGATACGCCGCCGGCAACGCGTACCTCGACGCGCTCGTGCAGCAGCGGCGCGCCGACGGGCGGGCCGGCACCGCGATCGCCTGGGGCCCGTGGCCGGTGGGCGGCATGCACACGGCCGACGCCGAGCAGAAGCTGCGCAACCGGGGCGTACCCCCGATGGACCCGACCGTCGCGATGGGCGCCCTTCAGCAGGCCCTCGACCACGACGACGTCACCCTCACCGTCGTCGACGTCGACTGGTCCCGGTTCGCTCCCGCGTACGCCTCCGCCCGGCGTCGGCCGCTGCTCGAGGGCGTACCGGAGGCGAAGGCGGCCCTCGACGGCGGGACGCCGCCCGACGACGAGGACGACGGGGTCGCGGCGACGCTGCGTCGCCGGCTGGTCGGGCTGACCCCGGCCCGGCGGGAGGAAACCCTCGCCGACCTGGTCCGGGAACTCGCCGCCGACGTGCTCGGCCACGACGACGCCGCCGCGATCCCGGCCGCCACCGCGTTCCGGGACCTCGGCTTCGACTCGCTGACCGCGGTCGAGCTGCGCAACCGGCTGGTCGCCGCGACCGGGCAGCCGCTGCCCGTCACGCTGGTCTTCGACCACCCCACTCCGGTGGTGCTGGCCCGCTTCCTGCTCGCCGGGCTGCTCGGCGACGCCCCGGCACCCGCCGAGAGCGTCGCCCCGGCCGCCGTCGACGGCGACGAGCCGGTGGCCATCGTGGCGATGGCCTGCCGCTTCCCGGGCGGGGTCACCGACCCGGAGCAGCTGTGGCAACTCCTCACCGACGGCGTGGACACCGTCGGTGAGTTCCCCACCGACCGGGGCTGGGACCGCGATCGCCTCGTCGACCCGGACCCGGAGAAGCCCGGCACCACGTACACGGACAAGGGCGCCTTCGTCTACGACGCGGCGGACTTCGACTCCGCCTTCTTCACGATCAGCCCGCGCGAGGCGCTGGCGATGGACCCGCAGCAGCGGTTGGTGCTGGAGGCGTCGTGGGAGGTGCTGGAGCGGGCAGGGGTTGTTCCGGGGTCGTTGCGGGGTTCGCGAACAGGGGTGTTCGTGGGCACGAACGGCCAGGACTATAGGTCCCTGTTGATGCTGACCAGCGACCAGGTGGAGGGCTTCGGCGGCACCGGGAACGCGGCGAGCGTGGTGTCGGGTCGGGTGTCGTACGCGTTGGGGTTGGAGGGGCCGGCGGTGTCGGTGGACACGGCGTGTTCGTCGTCCCTCGTCGCGCTGCACCTGGCGGTGCAGGCCTTGCGTCGGGGCGAGTGTGATCTCGCCCTGACCGGTGGGGCGACGGTGATGGCGACCCCGGCCCTGTTCGTGGAGTTCTCCCGGCAGCGCGGAATGGCCGCCGACGGGCGGGTCAAGGCGTTCGCGGCGGCGGCCGACGGCACCGGCTGGGGCGAGGGCGTCGGCATGCTGCTCCTCGAGCGGCTCTCCGACGCGCGGCGCAACGGTCACACGGTGCTGGCGGTGGTACGCGGCTCCGCGGTGAACCAGGACGGCGCGTCGAACGGGCTGACCGCCCCGAACGGCCCCTCCCAGCAGCGGGTGATCCAGCAGGCGCTGGCGTCGGCGGGGTTGTCCGCGCGGGACGTGGACGTGGTGGAGGCGCACGGCACCGGGACCACCCTGGGTGATCCGATCGAGGCGCAGGCGCTGCTCGCCACGTACGGGCAGGACCGGGACGTGCCCCTGTTGTTGGGGTCGGTGAAGTCGAACATCGGGCACACCCAGGCGGCTGCCGGCGTGGCGGGTGTGATCAAGATGGTGCTGGCGATGCGGGCGGGTGTGGTGCCGGCGACGTTGCACGTGGACGCCCCGTCGCCGCACATCGACTGGTCGGCCGGGGCGGTGGAGTTGGCGACGGAGGCGACTCCGTGGCCGGCGGTGGACCGGCCGCGTCGGGCGGCGGTGTCGTCGTTCGGCGTCTCCGGCACCAACGCCCACACCATCATCGAGCAGGCCGAGGATCTTCCCCCGGCCGACGGCGTGGAACCCGCGGTCGACGGCGGCGCGCACCCGGGGGTGGTGGCCTCGGACGCGGTGGTGTGGCCGGTGTCGGCGCGGTCGGCGGCGGCCCTGGCCGGTCAGGCGGCCCGGCTGGCGCGGCACGTGCGCGAGCACGACGGACTCGACCCGGCGGCGGTCGGCTGGTCGCTGGCCACGACGCGGTCGACCTTCGAGTACCGGGCCGCCGTGGTCGGCGACAGCGTCGGGGACCTGCTGTCCGGGCTGGACGCGCTGGCGGCCGGTTCGTCGGCGAGCAACGTGGTGACGGGTACGGCCGGCGAGCACGGGGCCGGCGTCGTGTTCGTCTTCCCGGGGCAGGGCGGCCAGTCGGCGCGGATGGCCGCCGGCCTGGTCGGCCGCTGCCCGGTCTTCGACGCGCGACTCGCCGACTGCCAGCGGGCGTTCGCGCCCTACCTGGACGTGGACATCGTCTCCGTCCTGACCGGTGACGACGAGTCGTGGCTGGACCGGGTGGAGGTGCTCCAGCCGGTCCTGTTCGCGGTGGGCGTCGCCCTGGCGGAGGTGTGGCGGCACGCCGGCGTGGTCCCGCAGCTCATGATCGGCCACTCGCAGGGCGAGATCGCGGCGGCCTGCGTGGCGGGTGTCCTGTCGCTGGAGGACGCGGCGAAGGCGGTCATCCTGCGCGCCCGTGCGCTCGCCGGTCTCGCGGGCACCGGGGCGATGGCCGCGGTGGACCTGCCCGCCGACGAGGTCGCCGCCCGGTTGGCCGACCGTCCCGAGGTGGTCGTGGCGGTGCGGAACGGGCCCGCCACGGTGGTGATCTCCGGCCCGCCGCAGCAGGTGGCGGAGCTGGTCGAGGAGTTCCGGGCCGACGGGGTGCGGGCGCGGCCGATCCGGTTCAACTACGCCTCGCACTCCCCGGCGGTGGAGCGGATCCGCGAGCAGATGCTCGCCGACCTGGCGGACCTCGCCCCGCAGTCCGGGCACACGCCGCTGGTGTCCACGCTGACCGGCGAGTGGGCCGACCCGACCGCGATGGACGGCGGCTACTGGTACGAGAACCTGCGCAACCCGGTGCGGTTCGACACCGCCGTGCGGGTGGCGATCGAGGCCGGGCACACCACGTTCGTGGAGGTGTCCGCGCATCCGGTACTGGCCCTGCCGGTGTCGGCGATCCTCGACGACGCCGGCAAGGCGGGGCAGGTGCTGGGCACCCTGCGCCGGGGCGACGACGACCCCACCCGACTGCTGATCAACGTCGCCACGGCCCACGTCCTCGGTCTGCCCGCCGACTGGACGAGGGTCCTCGCGCCGGCGCCGACCGTCGAGCTGCCCACGTACGCCTTCGACCGGGAGCGGTACTGGCTGACGGTCCCGACCCACCAGGTGCGGGACGTCAGCGCGGCCGGCCTCCAGGACGCCGGGCACCCGCTGCTCGCCGCGGCGGTACCGGTCGCCGACGACCAGACGGTGGTGCTCACCGGGCGGCTGTCCGTGCAGACCCACCCGTGGCTGGCCGACCACGTCGTCGGCAAGGCGGTGATCGTCCCCGGCACCGCCCTGATCGACATGGTGGTCCGGGCGGGCGACGAGGTCGACGCCGGCCAGGTGGGCGACCTGGCCCTGATCAGCCCGCTCGTGCTGCCGTCGACCGGCGCGGTCCAGGTGCAGGTGCGCCTCGGCGCGCCCGGAGCGGCCGGCGAGCGGAGCGTCACCCTGCACTCCCGTCCCGAGGAGGGGGGCGACGGCGAGTGGACCCGGCACGCGGAGGGCTTGCTGCTGCCGGACCTTCCCGCCCCCGTGGCGGTGCCGGGGGAGTGGCCGCCGGCCGGCGCCGTCGAGGTCGACGCCGACCTGGACGCCTGGTACGCGCAGTCGGCCGAGAACGGCCTCGACTACGGCCCGGCGTTCCGGGGCCTGCGCCAGGTGTGGCAGCGCGACGACGAGGTGTACGCCGACGTGGTCCTGCCCGACGCGGTGGTCGCCGACGCCCCCCTCTTCGGCCTGCATCCGGCCCTGTTCGACGCGGCTCTCCAGGCCACCGGGCCCAGCCGGATGTTCGGCAACCCGACGGACCCCGCCGGCACCGGCTGGTTGCCGTTCGCCGTCCGTTCGGCCAGCCTGCACGCGCACGGCGCCACCCGGCTGCGGGTGCGGCTCCGGTCGCTCGGCCCGGACACGATCGCCGTCACCCTGACCGATCCGGCCGGGCAGCCGGTCGCCACGGTGGAGTCGCTGACCTTCCGCCCGGTCGGCGCCAGCCGGGCCGACGAGACCGCCGCACTGCGCCGCAGCTCCCTGTTCCACCTGGACTGGATGCCGCTGCCGGCGACCGACGCGGCCGTCGGGAGCACGGCGCGCTGGGCGCTGCTCGGTGCCGACCCGCTCGGCCTGGCCGCCGCGCTGGCCGACGCCGGGCAGCCGGTGACCGGCCACGTCGACCTGGCGGCGCTGGTCGCCACGCTGGACGACGGCGCCGACGTACCGGAGGTGGTCATCGACCTGGGGACCGGGTCGGAGCCGGACCCGCTCCGGGCCGACCTGGACGCGCACGACGCGGCCCGGGACGCCCTGGAGCTGGTGCAGCGCTGGCTCGCCGAGCCGAGGCTGGACCAGACCCGACTGGTCCTGCACACCCGGGGCGCGGTCGCCGCCGCGCCCGGCGAGGTCCCCCGCGACCTCGCCCGTGCCGCCCTGTGGGGGCTGGTCCGATCGGCGCAGACCGAACACCCGGGTCGCTTCACGCTGCTCGACACCGACACCGCCGCCTCCTCCCTGGCCGCGGTCGTGGCCGCGGTCGGCTCCGGCGAGCCGCAGCTCGCGGTCCGGGACGGGGCCGTCCTGATGCCCCGGCTGGTCCGGGCGCGGGACGCCGGGGCGCTGTCGCTGCCCGGCGACGAGACGCCGTGGCAGCTCGACGTCACCGAGAAGGGCACCCTGGAGAACCTGGCGCTGCTGCCCGTCCCGGTCGAGGCGGGCGAGGTGCCGGAGGGCCACGTCGTCGTCGGGATGCGCGCCTCCGGGCTCAACTTCCGGGACGTGGTGCTGGCTCTCGGCATGGTCCCGGACCAGCAGGTGCTGGGCAGCGAGGGCGCCGGCGTGGTGCTCCAGGTCGGTCCGGGCGTGACCGGCTTCGCTCCCGGTGACCGGGTGATGGGCATCATCTCCGGCTCGTTCTCCTCCGTCGCGGTCACCGACCACCGGATGCTCACCCGCATCCCGGACGGCTGGTCGTACGCCGAGGCCGCCGCCGTACCGGTGGTCTTCCTGACCGCCTGGTACGGGCTGGTCGAACTGGGCCGGCTGCGGGCCGGGGAGTCGGTGCTGGTGCACTCGGCCGCCGGTGGCGTCGGCATGGCCGCGGTGCAGATCGCCCGGCACCTCGGCGCGGAGGTCTACGGCACGGCCAGCCCCGGCAAGTGGCCGGCGCTGCGCGCCACCGGGTTCGACGACGCGCACATCGCCTCCTCGCGCACCCTCGACTTCGTCGACGAGTTCCGCGAGCGCACCGGCGGTCGCGGCGTGGACGTGGTGCTCAACGCGCTCAGCGGCGAGTTCGTGGACGCCTCGCTGCGGCTGCTGCCCCGGGGCGGCCGGTTCGTCGAGATGGGCAAGACGGACAAGCGGGACCCGGAGCGGATCGCGGCCGACCACCCGGGCGTGAGCTACCACGTCTTCGACCTCCTGGTGGCCGGCCCGGACACGATCGCGCGGATGCTGGACGAGCTGATGGCGCTGTTCGCCACCGGCGCGCTGCGACCGCTGCCCCGGCGCACCTGGGACGTCCGGCGTGCCCCGGAGGCGTTCCGCTTCCTCAGCCAGGCCCGACACGTCGGCAAGCTGGTCCTGAGCATCCCGCAGGCGCCGCTGCTCGACGGCACGGTCCTGGTCACCGGGGCCACCGGCGCCCTGGGCGCGCTGCTCTGCCGGCACCTGGTCACCGCGCACGGGGCCCGGCAGCTGCTGCTGGTCAGTCGGCGCGGGCCGGACGCGGCGGGCGCGGACGAGCTGCTGGCCGACCTCAAGGCGCTCGGCGCGGACGTGTCGATCGTCGCCGCCGACCTGGCCGACCCGGACGCCGTGGACCACGTGCTGTCCATGGTGGACGCCCGGTACCCGTTGCGGGCGATCGTGCACACCGCCGGTGTCACCGACGACGCCACCGTCGAGTCGCTCACCCCGGACCGCCTCGGCCCGGTGCTGCGGCCGAAGGTCGACGCGGCCTGGAACCTGCACCGGGCCACGCTCGACCGGGAGCTGACCGCGTTCGTGCTCTACTCCGCCGCCGCCGGCGTGTTCGGTGGTCCGGGCCAGGGCAACTACGCCGCCGGCAACGCGTTCCTCGACGCTCTCGCCGAGCACCGGCGGGCCCTCGGCCTGCCGGCGGTCTCCCTGGTCTGGGGCCTGTGGGCGCAGGCCAGCGGCATCACCGGGCACCTCGACGCCGTCGACCGGCGACGGCTGGAGCGCAGCGGACTGGTGGCGCTCGCCAACGACGAGGCACTCGCCCTCTTCGACGCGGCGTGGCGGTCGGAACGGGCGGTGCTGATGCCGGCGAAGATCGACACGACGGTGGCGGCGCCCGGTGCGCCCGTCCACCCGATGCTGGCCGCCCTGGTCCGCCCGGCCAACCGGCGGGCCGTCGCCGCCGAGGCCGCCGGCGGGCAGGCGTTCGTCGACACCCTGCGGGCCCTCTCCGAGGAGAAGCGGGAACGCGCCCTGCGCGACCTGGTGCTCTCGCACGTCGCCGTGGTCCTCGGTCGGAACGGCTCGGCCGGCATGGAACCGACCAGGGCGTTCCGGGAACTCGGCTTCGACTCGCTCACCTCGGTCGAGTTGCGCAACCGGATCGGGGCGGCCACCGGGCTGCGGCTGCCGGCGACGCTGGTCTTCGACAACCCGACGCCGGCCGCGCTCGCCGCCTACCTGGCGACGCAGTTCACGTTCGCGGACCCGGCGGTTGACCGGTCGGCGGGCCTCGGACGGGACCTGGACCGGCTGGAGGCGGCGCTCGACGGGCTCGACCCGACCGACGACGAGTTCCGCCGGATCACCGACCGGCTGCACGGCCTGCTGGACCGGCTGGCCGACCGGCAGGCCGACACCGATGGCGACGACGACCTGGAGTCGGCCACCGCCGAGAACATCTTCGACCTGATCGACCGCGAGCTGGAGACGTCGTGACCGCCAGCCGCAACGACCACGGCATGCCGAGTGAGGTGGGTCCACGGTGAGCAACGAGGACGAGAAGTACGTCGAGTACCTGAAGCGTACGACCTCGGAGCTGCGGCGTACCCGGCGGCGGCTGCGCGAGCTGGAGGCCCGGGAGTCCGAGCCCATCGCCATCGTGGCGATGAGCTGCCGGTACCCGGGCGGGGTCGACTCGCCCGAGCGGCTGTGGCAGCTCGTGCGCGACGGCGGCGACGGGATCGGCCCGTTCCCCGCCGACCGGGGCTGGGACCTCGACCGGCTCTTCCACCCCGACCCCGACCACCCCGGCACCAGCTATGTCCGGGAGGGCGGCTTCGTCTACGACGCCGGGGAGTTCGACGCCGACCTGTTCGGCATCAGCCCCCGCGAGGCGCTGGCCATGGACCCGCAGCAGCGGCTGCTGCTGGAGGCCTCCTGGGAGGCGTTCGAGCGGGCCGGGCTGCCGCTGCCGACCGTGCGGGGCAGCCGTACCGGGGTGTTCGTCGGGGCGGCCACGCACGGCTACGAGTCCGTGGTGGCGCAGGCGGAGAACGGCGAGGGGCACCTGCTCACCGGCAACGCCACCAGCGTCGTCTCCGGCCGGGTGGCGTACACCCTCGGCCTGGAGGGGCCGGCGGTCACCATCGACACCGCCTGCTCGGCCTCCCTCGTGGCGATCCACCTGGCCGCCCAGGGGCTGCGCAACGGCGACTGCGAACTCGCCCTCGCCGGCGGTGTGACGGTCATGCCCACCCCGGCGGTCTTCGTCGGCTTCTCCCGGCAGCGCGGCCTGGCCCCCGACGGCCGGTGCAAGGCGTTCGCCGCCGGAGCGGACGGCACCTCCTGGTCCGAGGGCGCCGGCATGCTGCTGCTCGCCCGTCTCTCCGACGCGCAACGTCTCGGCTACCCGGTCCTCGCCGTGATCCGGGGCAGCGCGGTCAACCAGGACGGCGCGTCCAACGGCCTGAGCGCCCCGCACGGCCCCTCCCAGGTGCGGGTCATCCGGCAGGCCCTCGCCAACGCCCGGCTCGGCACCGCCGACGTGGACGCCGTGGAGGCGCACGCCACCGGCACCCGGCTCGGCGACCCGATCGAGGCGCAGGCGCTGCTCGCCACGTACGGGCAGGACCGGGGCGAGGCCGCCCCGCTGCTGCTCGGCTCGATCAAGTCCAACATCGGGCACACCCAGGCCGCCGCCGGCGTCGCCGGTGTGATCAAGATGGTGCTGGCCATCCAGCACGGCGTCGTCCCGCCGACCCTGCACGTGGTCGAGCCGTCCCCGCACGTCGACTGGACGGCCGGGGCGGTCGCGCTCGCCACCGAGGCGACCCCCTGGCCGGCGGTGGACCGGCCGCGCCGGGCGGCGGTGTCGTCGTTCGGGGTGTCCGGCACGAACGCGCACGCCATCATCGAGCAGGCCCCGGTGCCGGAGGCCGCCGCGGACGGAGCGGCCCCCACCGACGAGCCGGCCCGCACCACCGACCGTCCGCTCGTCCCGGTGCTGCTCTCCGCCCGGTCCGCCGCCGCCGTCGCCGCCCAGGCCGGCCGCTGGGCCGCCTGGCTGGCCGACGCCGACCACGACACCCGTCCCCTCGACGTGGCCTTCTCGTCGGTGGTCTCCCGGACCGTGCTGGACCACCGCGCGGTGGTCGCCGCCACCGGACCCGACGACCTGGTGGCCGGGCTGCGCGCGTTGGCCAGCGGCTCGCCGGCCGGCAACGTCCTCACCGGTACGGGTGCCGCGCACGGCCAGCTCGCGGTGCTCTTCTCCGGCCAGGGCGCGCAGCGCGCCGGCATGGGCCGGGAACTGTACGGGACCTTCCCCGTCTTCGCGTCCGTGCTGGACGAGGTGTGCGGGCACCTGGACCGGGCGCTGCCGAAGCCGCTGAAGACGGTGCTGTTCGCCGGGGCGGGCACGCCCGAGGCGGAGTTGTTGGACCAGACGGTGTTCACGCAGGCCGGGTTGTTCGCGGTCGAGGTGGCGTTGTTCCGGCTCGTCGAGTCGTTCGGGGTCGTGCCGGACGTGGTGGGTGGTCACTCGATCGGTGAGGTCACCGCCGCGCACGTGGCCGGGGTGCTGTCGCTGGAGCACGCGTGTGCCCTCGTCGCGGCGCGGGGCCGGTTGATGCAGGCGCTGCCGACCGGCGGCGGGATGCTCGCGGTGGCCGCGCCGGAGGCGGAGGTGCGGGCCAGCCTGGACGGGCTGACCGACCGGCTGGGTATCGCCGCCGTGAACGGGCCGACGTCGGTGGTGGTGTCCGGGGCGGTCGAGGCGCTGGACGAGGTGGAGCGGACCTGGCGGGACCGGGGCGCGCGTACCCGTCGGCTGGCCGTCAGCCACGCGTTCCACAGCCCGCTGATGGAGCCGATGCTGGCGAAGTTCCGGGCGCTCCTCAGCCGGCTGACTTTCGCCGCGCCGGTGCTGCCGGTGGTGTCGAACCTGACCGGCGCGCTCGCCGACGGCGACGAGATCCGGTCGGTCGAGTACTGGGTGCGGCACGTGCGGGAGGCGGTGCGGTACGGCGACGGGATCGCGGCGGTGCGGGCGGCCGGGGTGGACACGTTCCTGGAGGTCGGTCCGCAGAGTGTGCTGACCGCGATGGCCGTCGACATCCTGTCGGGTGACGAGGGCGTGCTGTCGGTGTCGGCGCAGCGCAAGGACCGGTCGGAGGTTCAGGCCCTGCTGGCGGCTCTGGCGGAGTTGCACGTGCACGGGGTTCCGGTGACCTGGGGGTCCTGGTTCGCGGACACCGGTGCACGTCGGGTCGACCTGCCGACGTACGCCTTCCAGCACCAGCGCTACTGGCCCGAGGCCGGCGGCGCGGCGACCCCGTCGGACGAGCGCGCCGACGGCACCGAGGGCGACTTCTGGGCCGCCGTCGAACGCGGCGACCTGCCCGCCGTCGCGTCCCAGCTGGCCGTCCAGGACGACCCGGACGCCGTGGCGGCCCTCGCCCCGGCCGTACCGGTGCTCTCCTCGTGGCGTCGGGCCCGGCTGCGCGACGCCGTCGTGGACGCCTGGTCGTACTGGATCACCTGGGACCCGATCCGCCCCGCCCCCGTGCCGGCCCTGACGGGCCACTGGCTCCTCGTCACCCCCACCCCCACCCCTCTCCACGCCGATCATGGAGTTGTGGCGCCCGAGTCGGGTGGTATGTGGCTTTCGTCGCTGCCAGAAGTCCATGATCGCGGAGAGTGGGGCGGGGTCGCGGACGTGCTCCGGCGGGGCGGGGGGGACGTCGACGTCCTCCAGGTCACGGCCGGGGTGGGGCGTGCGGCGCTGGGCACGCTGCTGCGGGAACGCGGGGAGCAGGGCTGGACCGGCGTGCTCTGCCTGCTGCCCGAGCGGGACGAGCCGCTGCCCGACGCGCCCGCCGTCCCCGCCGGGACGGCGCTGCTGCTCAGCCTCGTCCAGGCCCTCGCCGACACCGGTCTGCCCGGCCGGCTGTGGTGCCTCACCCGGGGCGCCGTGGCCGTCGGCGGCGGCGAGACGGTCGCCGACCCGTATGCGGCGGCGGCCTGGGGCCTCGGCCGCGTGGTCGCCCTGGAACAGCCGGACCGCTGGGGTGGCCTGATCGACCTGCCCGCCGCCGAGCCCGCCCGGTCCGCCGGCACCGGCGCGAGCCGCGCCGGTCGCCTCGACCCGGCCGCCGGGGAGGCGTTGGTCGCCGTCCTCGCTGACGCCGGCCACGACCAGGTGGCGATCCGCCCGCAGGGCGTGCTCGAACGGCGGCTCGTCCCCGCCGTCGCGCCCGCCGGGGCGACCTGGCGGCCCGCCGGCACGGTGCTCGTCACCGGCGGGACCGGCGCGCTGGGCCGTCAGGTGGCCCGGTGGCTGCTGGCCAACGGCGCCGCCGAGGTGGTGCTCGCCTCCCGCCGTGGTCCGGACGCCCCCGGCACCGCCGAACTCCTCGACGAGCTGGCCGGACTCGGCGCGGCCCGGGTGGTCGCCTGCGACGTCACCGACGCCGACGCCGTCGCCGCCCTCGTCGCCGCCCTGCCCGCCCTGACCGCCGTCGTGCACACCGCCGGCGTGGTCGACGACGGCGTCCTCGACGGCCTCGATCCGGCCCGGATGCAGGCCGTCCTCGACGGCAAGGTCCGCGCCGCGCGGGTGCTGCACGAGGCCACCGCCGGGCGGAACCTCGACGCGTTCGTGCTCTTCTCCTCCCTCGCCGGCGTCGTCGGTAGCGCCGGGCAGGGCAACTACGCGGCGGCCAACGCGTACCTCGACGCGTTCGCCGCGTGGCGGCGCGGCCAGGGGCTGCCCGCCACCGCCATCGGCTGGGGCGCCTGGGCCGCCGAGGGCATGGCGGCGGCGACCGCCGCGCTGACCGCCCGGCTCACCCGGGGCGGTATCAACCCGCTGCCCGCCGCCGAGGCGGTCACCGCGCTGGGCCGGCTGGTCAACGCCGGTGACCCGGCGGTCACCGTCGCCGACGTCGACTGGGGACGCCTCGCCGCCGCCTGGGGCGGGCCGACCCCGCTGATCGCCGGGCTGCCCGGCGTGCCCGTCGGACAGGCCGGGCCGGTCCGTGCCGTCGTCGTCGGCCGGTCCCTGCCTCAGCTCACCGAGCTGGTCCGCACCCAGGTCGCCGCCGTGCTCGGCTATCCGGCCGGCCAGCCACTGCCCGACCGGACGTTCCGCGACCTCGGCTTCGACTCGCTCACCGCCGTCGAGCTGCGCAACCGGCTGACCGCCGAGACCGGCATGACCCTGCCCGCCACCCTCGTCTTCGACCACCCCACGGTCGGCGAACTCGCGGCCCACCTGCACGGCCTGACCGCCGGTCACACCCTGAGCGAGGTGGTCGCCGACGGTGCCGGTCTGCACCGGGAGCCCGTCGCGATCGTGGCGATGAGCTGCCGCTTCCCCGGCGGCGTGTCCTCGCCCGAGCAGCTGTGGGACCTCGTCGCGGCCGGCACCGACGCGATGACCCTGATGCCCGGCGAACGCGGCTGGGACCTCGCCGAGCTGTACCACCCCGACCCCGAGCACCTCGGCACCAGCTACGTCCGGGAGGGCGGCTTCGTCGCCGGGGCGGGCGAGTTCGACCCCACCTTCTTCGGCATCAGCCCCCGGGAGGCCGTCGCCATGGACCCGCAGCAGCGGTTGCTGCTGGAGTCCACCTGGGAGGCGTTCGAGCGGGCCCGGATCGACCCGACCGCGCTGCGCGGCAGCCGTACCGGCGTGTACGTCGGCACCAACGGGCAGGACTACGGCTCGCTGCTGATGGCCGCCGGGGACGTCGACGAGAACTACCTCGCCACCGGCGTCTCGGCCAGCGTCCTCGCCGGGCGGCTGGCGTACACCTTCGGGCTGCACGGCCCGGCCGTCACCGTCGACACGGCCTGCTCGTCGTCGCTGGTGGCCCTGCACCTCGCCGCGCAGGCCCTCCAGACGGGGGAGTGCGACCTGGCCCTGGCCGGCGGGGCCACCGTGATGGCCACCCCCGGCATCTTCGTCGGCTTCTCCCGGCAGCGCGGCCTCGCCGCCGACGGGCGGTGCAAGCCGTTCGCCGGTGCGGCCGACGGCACCGGCTGGGGCGAGGGCGTCGGCCTGCTGGTGCTCCAGCGGCTCTCCGACGCCCGCCGGGACGGCAACCCGGTCCTCGCCGTCGTGCGGGGCAGTGCCGTCAACCAGGACGGTGCGAGCAACGGGCTCACCGCCCCGAACGGCCCCGCCCAGCAGCGGGTCATCCGGCAGGCCCTCGCCAACGCCGGGCTCACCCCCGAGCAGGTCGACGCGGTCGAGGCGCACGGTACGGGCACCACCCTGGGCGACCCGATCGAGGCGCAGGCGCTGCTCGCCACGTACGGGCAGGACCGGCCCGAGGACCGTCCGCTCTGGCTGGGCTCGATCAAGTCGAACATCGGGCACACCCAGGCCGCCGCCGGTGTCGCCGGGATCATCAAGATGGTCCTCGCCATGCGGCACGGGGTCCTGCCCCGCACCCTGCACGTCGACGAGCCCACCCCGCACGTCGACTGGTCCGCCGGCCGCGTCGAGCTGCTCACCGAGGCCCGCCCCTGGGAGCCGGTCGACGGCGTCCGCCGGGTCGGGGTGTCCTCGTTCGGCATCAGCGGCACCAACGTGCACACCATCCTCGAATCGGTACCCGTGGAGGAGCCCGCGCCGCAACCGGCGGCCGACGGACCGGCCGACGAACTGCCCTGGGTGCTCTCCGGTCGTACCGCCGACGCCCTCGCCGACCGCGCCCGCGACCTGCGGGACCACCTGGAGGAGGCGCCGGACGCCGCGCTCGGTGACGTCGCCTGGTCGCTCGTCGCCAGTCGGTCGTCCCTCGATCACCGGGCGGTGGTCTTCGCCGCCGACCGGAGCGGGCTGGCCACGGCGTTGGACGGGCTCGCCGAGGGGCGGGCGGTGGAGGCGGTGACCGGGGTCGCGGGCGCGGCGGGCGAGGTGGCGTTCGTCTTCCCCGGTCAGGGTTCGCAGTGGGTGGGTATGGCGGCGGAGTTGATCGACGCCGCCCCCGTCTTCGCGGAGAAGCTGGCCGCGTGTGCGGAGGCGTTGCGTCCGTACACGGACTGGTCGTTGTTGGACGTGGTGCGGGGTGTGCCGGGTGCGCCGTCGTTGGAGCGGGTGGATGTGGTGCAGCCCGCCCTGTTCGCGGTGGGTGTGTCGCTGGCCGCGCTCTGGCAGTCGTACGGCGTTCGTCCGTCGGCGGTGGTGGGTCATTCGCAGGGTGAGATCGCTGCCGCGTGTGTCGCGGGGGCGTTGAGCCTGGACGACGCGGCGGCGGTGGTGGCGTTGCGCAGTCGGGTGATCGCGGGGATGGCGGGCGACGGTGGGATGGTGTCCGTCGCGACGACCGCCGAGGAGGTCACCGCGACGATCGACCGGTGGGACGGGCGGGTGGCTCTGGCGGCGGTGAACGGGCCGACGTCGGTTGTGGTGTCCGGGGACGTGGCTGCTCTGGACGAGTTGGTGGCGCACTACGAGTCCGCCGGGGTGCGGGTGCGTCGGGTGCCGGTGGACTACGCGTCGCACTCCGCGCACGTCGAGCCGCTGCGGGAGCAGCTGCTGGAACTGTTGGCGGGGGTGTCCCCGCGTACCGGCGACGTGCGGTTCTGGTCGACGGTGGTGGGGGACTGGCTGGACACCGCCGGTCTCGACGCCGGGTACTGGTTCCGGAACCTGCGGCAGACGGTCCGCTTCGACGATGCCGTGCGCAGTCTCGTGGCTGCCGGTTATTCCGCGTTCGTCGAGGTCAGCGCACATCCGGTGTTGACGATGGCGATGCAGGAGAGCGTGGAGCTGGTCGCGGCGGATCCTGCTGCGGTGACGGTGACCGGGAGTCTGCGTCGTGACGAGGGGGGTCTGGGTCGGTTCCATCGTGCGTTGGCGCAGGTGTACGCCGGGGGTGTGTCGGTGGACTGGCGGCCGGCGTTCGCCGGTCGGTCGGGACGTCTGGTCGACCTGCCCACGTACCCCTTCCAACGCCAGCTCTACTGGCCGCAGCCGTCCGCCGTGGCCGGAGCGACCGGTCCGGCCGCCCGCCCGATGGCCGACGACGAGGTGGACGCCCGGTTCTGGGCCGCCGTCGAGGCGGAGGACCTGACCGCCCTGACCACCGAACTCGCCGACGCCACCGACGCCGACCCGCTGCCCGAGGCGGCCTTCGCCGACGTGCTGCCCGTGCTCGCCGCCTGGCGACGCCGGCACCGCGACCAGGCCGCCGTCGACTCGTGGCGGTACCGCGACGCCTGGCTGCCCGTCGCCGAGGGCGACGAGCCGGCCGTCACCGGCACCTGGTGGCTCGTCACCGGCCCCGACGACACCACCGCCGACCAGGCCGCGTTCTGCCGGGACGCACTCGTTCGGCACGGCGCCACGGTCGTACCGGTGGTGCTGGACGCCGAGCGGACCGACCGCGCCGCCCTCGCGGCCCGGACCCGCGACCTCGCCGGGGCCGGGCCTGTCGCCGGGATCGTCTCCCTGCTCGCGCTCGACGAGACCCCGGCCCCCGCCCACCCGGCGGTCCCCGTCGGCTTCGCCGGCACCGTCACGCTGACGCAGGCCCTCGGTGACGCCGGTGTCCGGGCCCCGCTGTGGTGCCTCACCCGGGGCGCCGTCTCCACCGACACCGGCGACCCGCTGCCGCACCCCGTGCAGCAGCTCGCCTGGGGCTTCGGCCGGGTCGCCGCCCTCGAACACCCCGACCGTTGGGGCGGCCTGCTCGACCTGCCCGACGAGTGGGACGACGTGGCCGGGCGACGGCTCGTCCGTGTCCTCGCCGGCAGCGACGGCGAGGACCAGGTAGCGCTGCGGCGCGCGGGCACGTTCGCCCGCCGGCTGCTGCGCGCCCCGCTGGGCGACACCCCGGCCACCCGGACCTGGCGGCCCACCGGGACGGCCCTGGTCACCGGGGGCACCGGTGCCCTCGGCGGGCACGTGGCCCGCTGGCTGGCCGCCAACGGCGCGCCCCACCTGGTGCTGCTCAGCCGCCGCGGCCGGCAGGCCGAGGGCATCGCCGAGCTGGAGGCCGAGCTGGTCGGCCTGGGCGCGCGGGTCACCGTCGCCGCCTGCGACGCCGCCGACCGGGCGGCCCTCGCCGCCGTCATCGACGACCTGCCGGCCGAGCACCCGCTGACCACCGTCGTGCACACCGCCGCGGTGCTGGACGACTCCGTGATCAGCTCGCTCACCCTCGACCAGGCCGACCACGCGCTCGACGCCAAGGTCACCGCAGCGATCAACCTGCACGAGCTCACCCGTGACCGGGACCTCGACGCGTTCATCCTGTTCTCCGCCATGGCCGGCACCGTCGGCAGCTCCGGCGTCGGCAACTACGCCCCCGGCAACGCGTTCCTCAACGCCCTCGCCGAGCACCGGCGCGGCCTCGGACTGCCCGCCACGTCGATCGCCTGGGGTGCCTGGGGTGGTGGCGGCATGGCCGAGGGCGAGTTCGGGCGGATGCTGCACCGGCACGGCGCCCCCGAGATGCACCCGAGGCTCGCCGTCGCCGCGCTGCACCAGGCCGTCGAGCACGACGAGACGTTCCTGACCATCTCGAACATCGCCTGGGACCGCTTCTACGTCGCGTTCACCGCGACCCGCCCCGCGCCGCTGATCGCCGAGATCCCCGAGGCGCAGGCCCTCGCGGCCACCAAGGGTCAGGCCGAGGCGAAGGAGGCCGACGAGGCCGGCCCCGCCGCCACCCTGGCCCGGATGAGCGCCGCCGAGCGTCAGCAGGCCCTGCTCGACCTGGTCCGCGACCAGGCGGCCACGGTCCTCAAGTACGCCGGCGGTCAGGCCGTCGACCCGCACCACGCCTTCCGGGACCTCGGCTTCGACTCGGTGACCGCCGTCGAGCTGCGCAACCGGCTCGCCACCGCCACCGGGCTGCGGCTGCCGGTGACCCTCGTCTTCGACTACCCCACCCCGACCGTGCTCGCCCGGCACCTGCACGACGAACTGGGTGGCGGGGCCGAGGTGGCCGTCGCCGCCGCCCCGGTGACCCTCTCCGACGACGAGCCCGTCGCCATCGTCGCCATGTCCTGCCGGTTCCCCGGCGGCGCCAACGACCCCGAGCGGTTCTGGCAGCTGCTGCACGACGGCCGCGACGCCGTCTCCGACCTGCCGGGCGACCGGGGATGGAACATCGACCGGCTGTACGACCCCGACCCCTATTCCACCGGCACCTCCTACGTCCGCAGCGGCGCCTTCCTGTACGACGTGGCGGACTTCGACCCCGCGTTCTTCGGCATCTCGCCCCGTGAGGCGGTGGCGATGGACCCGCAGCAGCGGTTGCTGCTGGAGACGTCCTGGGAGGCGATCGAGCGGGCAGGGGTTGACCCGGGGGCGTTGCGGGGTTCGCGAACAGGGGTGTTCGTGGGCACGAACGGCCAGGACTATGGGGCCCTGTTGGTGATGTCCACGGACGAGGTGGAGGGATTCGGGGCGACGGGGAACGCCGCGAGTGTCTTGTCCGGTCGGGTGTCGTACGCGTTGGGGTTGGAGGGGCCGGCGGTGTCGGTGGACACGGCGTGTTCGTCGTCCCTCGTCGCGCTGCACCTGGCGGTGGAGGCGCTGCGGCGGGGCGAGTGTGATCTTGCCCTGGCCGGCGGCGTCACCGTGATGGCGACGCCGGGCCTGTTCGTGGAGTTCTCCCGGCAGCGCGGGCTGGCAACCGACGGGCGGTGCAAGGCGTTCGCGTCGGCGGCCGACGGCACCGGCTGGGGCGAGGGCGTCGGCATCCTGCTGGTGGAGCGGCTGGCCGACGCGCGGCGCAACGGCCACCCGGTGCTGGCGGTGGTACGCGGCTCGGCCGTCAACCAGGACGGCGCGTCGAACGGGCTGACCGCCCCGAACGGCCCCTCCCAGCAGCGGGTCATCCGACAGGCCCTGACCAGCGCCCGGCTCTCCACGGCCGACGTGGACGTGCTGGAGGCGCACGGCACCGGCACCACCCTGGGTGACCCGATCGAGGCGCAGGCGCTCATCGCCACGTACGGGCAGGACCGGGACGTGCCCCTGTTGTTGGGGTCGGTGAAGTCGAACATCGGGCACACCCAGGCGGCTGCCGGGGTGGCGGGTGTGATCAAGATGGTGCTGGCGATGCGGGCGGGTGTGGTGCCGGCGACGTTGCACGTGGACGCCCCGTCGCCGCACATCGACTGGTCGGCCGGTGCGGTGGAGCTGGCGACGGAGGCGACTCCGTGGCCGGCGGTGGACCGGCCGCGTCGGGCGGCGGTGTCGTCGTTCGGCATCTCCGGCACCAACGCCCACGTGATCATCGAGCAGGCCGACGAGGTCGAGCTGCCGGTGGACGCCGCTGCGGGCCTGGTGGTCTCGGACGCGCTGGTGTGGCCGCTGTCGGCGCGGTCGACGGCGGCCCTGGCCGGTCAGGCGGCCCGGCTGGCGCGGTACCTCCGCGAGTACGACGGACTCGACCCGGCGGCGGTCGGCTGGTCCCTGGCCACCACCCGCGCGGTCTTCGACCAGCGCGCGGCCGTGGTCGGGACGACCGTCGAGGAGCTGCTGTCCGGGCTGGACGCCCTGGCGGCCGGCGCGCCGGCGGGCAACACGGTGACGGGCACGGTGTCCGGCCACGGTGCCGGTGCGGTGTTCGTCTTCCCGGGCCAGGGGGCGCAGTCGGCGCGGATGGCCGCCGGCCTGGTGGGTCGTACGCCGGTGTTCGACGACCGCCTCGCCGAGTGCCAGCGGGCGCTGGCGCCCCACCTCGACGTGGACCTGGTCACCGTGCTGACCGGGGACGACGAGTCGTGGCTGGACCGGGTGGAGGTCGTCCAGCCGGTGCTGTGGGCGGTGGGTGTCGCCCTGGCGGCGCTCTGGCGGCACGCGGGGGTGGTCCCGCAGGCGGTGATCGGTCACTCGCAGGGTGAGATCGGCGCGGCCTGCGTCGCCGGGATCCTGTCGCTGGAGGACGCGGCCAAGACCGTCGCGCTGCGGTCGCGGGCCCTGGCGGTACTGCGCGGTACGGGTGCGATGGCGTCGGTGGACCTCTCCGCCGACGCCGTCGCCGAGCGGCTGCCCGCCTTCCCCGGGGTCGGGGTGGCGGCCGTCAACGGTCCGTCGACCGTGGTCGTCTCCGGGCCGCCCCAGCCGGTCGCCGACCTGGTCGGCGCCTGCCAGGCCGACGGCGTCCGCGCCCGGCTGATCCCGGTGGACTACGCGTCGCACTCTCCGGCCGTCCAGGAGGTCGCCGAGCAGCTCCGCACCGACCTGGCCGACGTCACCCCGCAGGCCGGGCACACCCGCCTCGTGTCGACCCTGACCGGGGACTGGGTGGTGCCGGAGACGATGGACGCGGCCTACTGGTACGACAACCTGCGGCAGACGGTGCTGTTCGACACCGCCGTCCGCGCCGCGATCGACGCCGGGCACACCACGTTCGTCGAGATCTCCCCGCACCCGGTGCTGACCTTGCCGGTCACCGCGATCCTCGACGACACCGGCACGGCCGGGCACACGCTGGGCAGCCTGCGCCGGGGCGACGACGACCCCACCCGCCTACTGACCAACCTGGCCACCGCGCACGCCATCGGCCTGCCGGTCGACCTGGCGAGGGTCCTCGCCCGGACGCCGACGGTCGACCTGCCCACGTACGCCTTCGACCGGTCCCGGTTCTGGCCGGGCCGGGCCGACGGGCCGGCGGGGGCCACCGACCCGACGCCGAACGGCGTCGACGCCGCGTTCTGGGCGGCCGTCGAACAGGAGGACCTGGCGGCGCTCGCGGACCTCACCGCACAGAACGCCACCGAGTCGCTGGAGCGGCTGGGCGCCGCCCTGCCCCTGCTCGCCTCCTGGCGACGTCAGCAGCGGGACCGGTCCGCCCTGGACGACCTGCGGTACCGCAGCGTCTGGCAGCCGTACCCGGGCACGCCGGTCAGCTTCCTCCCCGGCGCCTGGTGGGTCGTCGCCGACGAGCAGCGCGCGGCCGAGGGCGAGGCCGCCGTGGCCGAGCTGACCCAGCGGGGTGCCGACGCCCGGCTGGTGCTGCTGCCGGAGGAGCCGACCGACCGGGCGGCCGTCGCCGGGCACCTGACGGCAGCGACCCGGACCGACGACGGCGGGCGCGCGCCGGTGGACGGCGTGCTGTCCCTGCTCGCGCTCGCCGACGCCCCGGTCGACGACACCCAGCCGGTACCGCCCTTCCTGGCCCGGTCCCTCGCCCTGGTGCAGGCGCTCGGTGACCTCGACGTGGCCGCCCCGCTCTGGTGTGTCACCCGGGGAGCCGCCGGCACCACGCGGGGCGCCACCCCGACCCGGCCGGAGCAGTCGCTGCTCTGGGGCCTCGGGCGGGTCGTCGCCCTCGAACACCCGGAGCGCTGGGGCGGGCTGGTCGACGTGCCGGCCACCCTCGACGGCCACGGCTGGGACCTGCTCTGCGCCGTGCTGGCCGGTCTCGACGGCGAGGACCAGGTCGCGGTCGACGGTGCCACCATCCTGGTCCGCCGGCTGGTGCGGGCGCCCGGTGGCGCCGAGGCCCCCGACGAGCCCGACCACCCCGGCACGACGCTGGTCACCGGCGGCACCGGTGCCCTCGGCGCGGAGGTGGCCCGCTGGCTCGCCGCCCGGGGCGCCGAGCACCTGCTGCTGGCCAGCCGCCGGGGACCGGACGCCCCCGGCGCGGCCGACCTGGTCCGGGAGCTGACCGACGCCGGCGCGCGGGTGACCGTCGTCGCCTGCGACGTGGCCGACCGGGCCGCGCTGGCGAAGCTGCTCGCCGAGGTGCCCGCCGACGCGCCCCTGACCGGGGTGGTGCACGCGGCCGGCGTCCTCGACGACGGTGTCCTCGACGGCCTCACCGCCGACCGGATCGCCGTCGTCCTGCGGCCCAAGGTGCTCGGCGCGCTGCACCTGCACGAGCTGACCGCCGACCTGCCGCTGCGCGCGTTCGTGCTCTTCTCCGCCATGGTCGGTCAGCTCGGCGCGGCCGGGCAGGGCAGCTACGCCGCCGCCAACGCCTACCTCGACGCGCTCGCCGAGCAGCGGCACCGGCAGGGCCTGCCGGCCACCTCGATCGCCTGGGGCCCCTGGGCGGCGGGCGGGATGGCCGCCGCCGACCAGGCCGTAGAGGAGCGGCGCCGCCGCACCGGCGTGGCCCGCCTCGACACCACCACCGCGTTCGCCGCGCTCACCCGCTGCCTGGCCCAGCGCGAACCGGCGACGCTGGTGGCCGGCATCGACTGGGCGCGGTACGTGCCCGGGTTCGTCGCCGTGCGGCCCAGCCCACTGCTCACCGGCGTCGCCGAGGCGCAGCGGGCCGCCGCCGAGCGGGCCGAGGAGGCCGGGTCCTCCGCCGAGTCCCTCGCCGCCCTGCTCGCCGGGCAGACCGACGCCGAGCGGCGCAGGACCCTCCTCGACCTGGTACGCGGCCAGGCCGCCGCCGTGCTCGGGCACGCCTCGGCGGACGCGGTCGGGCCCGACCGGGCGTTCCGGGAGCTCGGCTTCGACTCGCTCACCGCGGTCGAGCTGCGCAACCGGTTGAGCGCGGCGACGGGCGTGCGGCTGCCCGCCACGGTCGTCTTCGACTACCCGACCGCCGCCGGCCTCGCCGAGTACGTCCGGGCGGCCATCGTCGACGGCGGCGTGGTCGGCGTGGCACCGGTCTTCGGGGAGCTGGACAGGTTGGAAGCGGCGCTGGCCGGCTCGGCGCCGGACCGCAGCGCCCGGATTCGGATCACCGAGCGGCTGCGGGCGTTGCTGGTCTCCCTCAACGAGGCCGACGCTCCGGCGGGCGGCGGGGAGGCCGTCGCCGAGAAGCTCCAGGACGCCACACCCGACGAGGTCTTCGACTTCATCGACCGGGAGCTGGGGGTGTCCTGACGTGATCGCTGCGTGCACGGGTCAACACAAGGAGTGGGCGGTCCATGGCTAACGAGGCGAAGCTTCTCGACTACCTCAAGCGGGTCACCGCCGACCTGCACCAGGTGCGGCAGCGGCTGCGCGAGGTGGAGGCCGGCGAGCAGGAACCGGTCGCCATCGTCTCCATGAGCTGCCGCTTTCCCGGTGGGGTGCGGTCCCCGGAGGACCTGTGGGAGGTGGTCGCGTCCGGCCGGGACGTCATCTCCGACTTCCCCGCCGACCGGGGCTGGGACCTCGCCTCCCTGTACGACGCCGACCAGGAGCAGGGCGGGCTCGGCACGTCGTACACCGCGCAGGGCGGCTTCGTTCACGACCTGGCCGACTTCGACCCGGGCTTCTTCGCCATCTCCCCCCGCGAGGCCCTGGCCATGGACCCGCAGCAGCGGTGGCTGCTGGAGACCTCCTGGGAGGTGCTGGAACGGGCCGGCATCGACCCGCACTCGCTCAAGGGCAGCCGGACCGGCGTCTTCGCCGGCAGCACCGGCCAGGACTACGGCAGCGTGCTGATGGGCGCCGCGCAGGGCCTGGAGGGGCACCTGATGACCGGCAACGCCGGCAGCGTCGTCTCCGGCCGGATCTCCTACACGTTCGGCCTGGAGGGCCCGGCCGTCACCGTCGACACCGCCTGCTCCTCCTCCCTGGTCGCCCTGCATCTCGCCGCCCAGGCGCTGCGCCAGCAGGAGTGCACGCTGGCCATCGTCGCCGGGGTCACCGCCATGTGCACCCCGGCCGCCTTCGTCGAGTTCTCCCGGCAGCGCGGCCTGGCCGCCGACGGCCGGTGCAAGGCGTTCGCCGCCGCCGCCGACGGGACCGGCTGGTCCGAGGGCGTCGGCGTCCTGCTGTTGGAGCGGCTCTCCGACGCCCAGCGCAACGGCCACCCGATCCTCGCCGTGGTCCGGGGCAGCGCGGTCAACCAGGACGGCGCGTCCAACGGTCTGAGCGCCCCGAACGGCCCCTCCCAGCAGCGCGTCATCCAGCAGGCCCTCGCCAACGCCGGCCTCGGCGCCGGTGGCGTCGACGTGGTGGAGGCGCACGGCACCGGCACCCGGCTCGGCGACCCGATCGAGGCGCAGGCGCTGCTCGCCACGTACGGGCAGGACCGGGGTGACGCGGAGCCGCTGCTGCTCGGCTCGGTCAAGTCGAACATCGGGCACGCGCAGGCCGCGGCCGGCGTGGCCGGTGTGATCAAGATGGTGATGGCGATGCGGCACGGCGTCGTGCCGCCGACCCTGCACGTCGACGAGCCCACCCCGCAGGTCGACTGGTCCGCCGGCGCCGTCGAGCTGGTCACCGAGGCGACCCCGTGGCCGGCGGTGGACCGGCCGCGTCGGGCGGCGGTGTCGTCGTTCGGGGTGTCCGGCACCAACGCGCACACCATCCTGGAGCAGGCGCCCGCCCCCGCGCCCGCCGAGGTCGACGCCGAGCCCGGCGCGCAGCGTCCGGTCGTGCCGGTGACGGTGTCGGCCCGCGACGCCGCCGCGCTCGCCGCCCAGGCGGGCAGCTGGGCCGCCCGGGTCGCCGCCGACCAGGCGCTGCGCCCCCTCGACGTGGCCTTCTCGTCGGTGGCCTCCCGGTCCGCCCTGGACCACCGGGCCGTGGTCGCCGCCACCGGCCGGGACGACCTGCTGGCCGGGCTGCGCGCCCTGGCGGCGGGGGAGCCGTCCGGCACGGTGGTCGCCGGCCAGATCGGGGACCGGGGCCAGCTCGCGGTGCTCTTCTCCGGCCAGGGCGCGCAGCGCGCCGGCATGGGCCGGGAGTTGTACGCCGCCTTCCCGGTGTTCGCGTCGGTGCTGGACGAGGTGTGCGGGCACCTGGACCGGGCGCTGCCGCGTCCGCTGCGGGAGGTGCTGTTCGCCGGGGCGGGCACGCCCGAGGCGGAGTTGTTGGACCAGACGGTGTTCACGCAGGCCGGGTTGTTCGCGGTCGAGGTGGCGTTGTTCCGGCTCGTCGAGTCGTTCGGGGTCGTGCCGGACGTGGTGGGTGGTCACTCGATCGGTGAGGTCACCGCCGCGCACGTGGCCGGGGTGCTGTCCCTGGCCGACGCGTGCGCGCTGGTGGCGGCGCGGGGCCGGTTGATGCAGGCGCTGCCGGCCGGCGGCGGGATGCTCGCGGTCAACGCGTCCGAGGCGGAGGTGCGGGCCAGCCTGGACGGGTTCACCGACCGGCTGGGTATCGCCGCCGTGAACGGGCCGACGTCGGTGGTGGTGTCCGGGGCGGTCGAGGCGCTGGACGAGGTGGAGAACGGCTGGAAGGCGCGCGGGACCCGGACGCGTCGGCTGGCCGTCAGCCACGCGTTCCACAGCCCGCTGATGGAGCCGATGCTCGCCGAGTTCCGCACGGTCCTGGCCGGGCTGACTTTCGCCGCGCCGGTGCTGCCGGTGGTGTCGAACGTGTCCGGGGCGCTGGCCGACGGCGACGAGATCCGGTCGGTCGAGTACTGGGTGCGGCACGTGCGGGAGGCGGTGCGGTACGGCGACGGGGTGGCGGCGGTGCGGGCGGTCGGGGTGGACACGTTGCTGGAGGTCGGTCCGCAGAGTGTGCTGACCGCGATGGCTGTCGACATCCTGTCGGGTGACGAGGGCGTGGTGTCGGTGTCGGCGCAGCGCAAGGACCGGTCGGAGGTTCAGGCCCTGCTGGCGGCTCTGGCGGAGTTGCACGTGCACGGGGTTCCGGTGACCTGGGGGTCCTGGTTCGCGGACACCGGTGCCCGTCGGGTCGACCTGCCGACGTACGCCTTCCAGCACCAGCGCTACTGGCCCGAGGCCGGTGCCGGCTGGACCGGGGACGTCACCGCAGTCGGCCTGCGTCCCGCCCGTCACCCCCTGCTCGGCGCCGCCGTCGGGGTCGCCCACGCCGAGGGCTTCCTGTTCACCGGCCGGCTGGCCCGGCGTACCCACCCGTGGATCAGTGACCACGTCGTGTTCGACACCGTGCTGCTGCCCGGCACCGGCTTCGTCGAACTCGCCCTCCAGGCCGGCGCACACGTCGGCGCGGACCACGTCCGGGAACTCACCCTGGAGTCGCCGCTGATCCTGCCGGAGAACGGCGGGGTGGACATCCAGCTGTGGATCGGCCCCGCCGACGAGACCGGCTGCCGGTCGGTGTCGCTGCACTCCGCCCCGGACGGCGAGCCCGCCGACGGTACCCCCGGAGAGCGCGCCTGGACCCGCAACGCCAGCGGCGTGCTGGCCAGCGGACCGGCCGCACCGAGTGGCCCCGCCGGCTGGTCCGACCTGACCACCTGGCCGCCGGCCGACGCCACCGAGGTGGCCACCGACGACCTGTACCTCAATCTCGCGGCCCAGGGCTACGACTACGGCCCCTCCTTCATCGCGCTGCGCTCGGCCTGGCGGCGCGGCGACGACCTCTTCGCCGAGCTGGCGCTCCCCGAGACACCCGCCGCCGAGGCCAGCGGCTACGGGCTGCACCCCGCGCTGCTCGACGCGGCCCTGCACACCCTCGGCCTCACCCCGCCCGGCGGCGCCCCGACCGGGGCTGACGTCCCGCCCGGCTACGGCCGGCTGCCGTTCTCCTGGAACGACGTCGCCCTGCACGCCGCCGGCGCGGCGGCGGCCCGGGTCCGCGTCACGCACACCGGCACCGACAGCATCTCCATCCTGTTGGCCGACGTCACCGGCACCCCGATCATCTCCGTCGGCTCCCTCGTCCTGCGGCCGGTCTCCGCCGACCAGCTCCGTACCGCCGGTGGTGGTGTCGAGTCGCTGTACCGGATCGACTGGACCCCGCTGGCCACGCCCGCCGGGCCGTCCACCGCCGCGTGGGCGGTCGTCGGCGACACCGACCTCGTCGAGGCCGTCGCCGCCACCGGTACCGCCGTGGCGGCGTACCCCGACATGACCGCCCTGCGCGAGGCACTGGACGACGCGTCGGCCGCCCCCGACGTGCTGGTCGTGCCGTTCCCCGCGCCGGCTCCCGGCGCGGACACCCCGCGTGCGGTGGCCGAGGCGACCCACCGGGCGCTCGCCGTCCTCCAGCAGTTCCTCGCCGACGACCGGCTCGGCGCGTCCCGGCTGGTCGTGCTGACCCGGGGTGCGGTCGCCACCGACCGGGACGCCGACCTGACCGACCTGGCCGGCGCGGCGATCATCGGTCTGGTCCGCTCCGCGCAGTCGGAGAACCCGGACCGCTTCCTCCTCGTCGACGTGGACGACGTGGTCGGCGCCGCCGCCACCCTCGTCGCGGTCGGCGACACCGACGAACCGCAGGTCGTGATCCGCTCCGGCGTCGCGGCCGGAGCCCGGCTCACCCGGGTGCCGGCCCCGGCCGAGCCGCCCGTCGCGCCGTTCGACGGCGACGGAACCGTCCTGATCACCGGCGCGACCGGCACCCTCGGCCAGCTGATGAGCCGGCACCTGGTGACCCGGTACGGCGTCCGGCACCTGATCCTCACCAGCCGGCGCGGCCGGGCCGCCAGCGGCGTCGCCGAACTCTGCGCCGACCTGGAGTCGCTCGGCGCCACGGTCACCGTCGCCGCCTGCGACGTCGCCGACCGCGACGCGGTGGCCGGACTGCTCGCCGGCATCCCGGCGGAGCACCCGCTCACCGCCGTCATCCACGCTGCCGGCGTCCGCGACGACGGTGTCATCTCCTCGCTCACCCCCGAGCGGATGGACGGCGTGCTGCGGCCGAAGGTCGACGCGGCCTGGAACCTGCACGAGCTGACCGCCGACCTCGACCTGAGGGCCTTCGTCTCGTACTCGTCCCTCGCCGCCACCGCCGGTGGACCGGGCCAGGGCAACTACGCCGCCGCCAACGCCTTCCTCGACGGCCTCGCCCACCACCGCCGGGCACACGGCCGCGCCGCGCTCACCCTGGCCTGGGGCCTCTGGGCCGACCGCAGCGGCATGACCACCGAGCTGGACGACGTCCACCTCAACCGGATCTCCCGCTCCGGCGTCGCCGCCATGGAGGCCGAGGAGGGCCTCGCCCTCTTCGACGCCGCCTGCCGGACCTCCGACGCCGCCCTGGTGCCCGCCCGCCTCGACCTGGCCGCCATGAAGGTCCAGTTCGCCGGCGGCGGCATCCCGCCGCTGTACCGGGCCCTGATCCGGCTGCCCCGCAGCGCGGCGGCCACCACCGGCGCGTCCCTGGTGCAGCAGCTCGCCGCGCTCGGCGACGACGACCGGGTCACCGCGCTCGTCGAGATCGTCCGGGGCCAGGCCGCCGCCGTGCTCGGCTACCCCGACCCGGCCGCCATCGAGCCGCGCCGGGCGTTCAACGAGTTCGGCTTCGACTCGCTCACCGCCGTCGAGATGCGCAACCGGCTGAACAACGCCTTCGGCATGCGCCTGCCGGCCACCCTGGTCTTCGACTATCCCAGCCCGTACGACCTGGCCGTCCACCTCGGTACCGAGATCGCCGGGACGCCCGTGCCGGTCCGGCCGACGACCAGCACCGTGCCGGTGGGCGACGACGAACCGTTGGCGATCATCGGCATGGCCTGCCGGTTGCCCGGTGGAGTGCGCTCCCCGGAGGACCTGTGGCGGCTCGTCGCCGACGGCGTCGACGCCATCTCCGACCTGCCCACCGACCGGGGCTGGGACCTCGACTCGCTCTACAACCCCGACCCGGACGCCTCCGGCACCTTCTACACCCGGGGTGGCGGCTTCCTCACCGACGTCGACCAGTTCGACTCGGCGTTCTTCGGCATCTCGCCCCGCGAGGCCCTGGCCATGGACCCGCAGCAGCGGCTGCTGCTGGAGACCACCTGGGAGACCTTCGAGTCCGCCGGCATCGACCCGTCCACCGTCCGGGGCAGCAGCACCGGCGTCTTCGTCGGCACCAGCGGCCAGGACTACAGCAACCTGGTGGCGTACGCGGGGGAGGGCACCGAGGGGTACGCCCTGACCGGGCTCACCAGCAGCGTGATCTCCGGCCGGGTCGCCTACACGTTCGGGCTGGAGGGGCCGGCGGTCTCGCTGGACACCGCCTGCTCGTCGTCGCTGGTCGCCCTGCACTGGGCCAGCCAGGCGCTGCGCAGTGGCGAGTGCGACATGGCGCTCGCCGGTGGCGTGATGGTGATGACCACGCCGACCGCGTTCGTCGAGTTCTCCCGGCAGCGTGGCCTGGCCGCCGACGGCCGGTGCAAGTCCTTCGCCGCGTCGGCGGACGGCACCGGCTGGTCCGAGGGCGTGGGCCTGCTGCTGGTCGAGCGTCT
The DNA here is from genome assembly GCF_040639195.1 of Micromonospora sp. NPDC023956. Taxonomy (NCBI): domain Bacteria; kingdom Bacillati; phylum Actinomycetota; class Actinomycetes; order Micromonosporales; family Micromonosporaceae; genus Micromonospora; species Micromonospora sp. NPDC023956. The sequence continues at coordinate 182,106 of NZ_JBEZZN010000001.1, read as the reverse complement.
CTCCGACGCGCGTCGCAAGGGTCACCGCGTCCTCGCCGTGCTGCGCGGGTCGGCGATCAACCAGGACGGCGCATCGAACGGCCTGACCGCCCCGAACGGCCCGTCCCAGCAGCGGGTGATCCGCCAGGCTCTCACCTCGGCCCGGCTGTCGACCGCCGACGTGGACCTGGTGGAGGCACACGGGACGGGTACCACCCTGGGTGACCCGATCGAGGCGCAGGCGTTGCTGGCGACGTACGGGCAGGACCGGCCGGGGGACCGGCCGTTGCTGCTCGGCTCGATCAAGTCGAACATCGGTCACGCCCAGGCGGCAGCCGGTGTGGCCGGTGTTATCAAGGTGGTGCAGGCGATGCGGCACGGGGTGGTGCCGGCGTCGTTGCACGTGGACGAGCCGTCGCCGCACATCGACTGGACCGCCGGTGCGGTGGAGCTGGTGACGCAGGCGCGGGCGTGGCCGGCGGTGGACCGTCCGCGTCGGGCGGCGGTGTCGTCGTTCGGGATCTCCGGCACCAACGCGCACGTGATCATCGAGCAGGCGGACGAATCCGTCGGCGGGACGGTCGAAACCCACGACCCGGCTCCGGGCCTGGCGCCCGACGCGGCCGTGACGATCTGGCCGCTCTCCGCCCGTACCAAGACCTCCCTGGCCGGTCAGGCCGCCCGGCTCGCCGAACACGTCCGTACGCACGGTGACCTGGACCCGGCGGCGGTCGGCTGGTCCCTGACCGCCACCCGCGCCGTCCTCGACCAGCGGGCCGCCGTCGTCGGCTCGGGCGTCGAGGAGTTGCTGTCCGGGCTGGACGCCCTGGCCGAGGGGGTACCGGCGGGGAACGTCGTCGCCGGCCTCGCCGGCTCGTCCACCGGTCCGGTGTTCGTGTTCCCGGGTCAGGGCGCGCAGTCGGCGCGGATGGCGGCGGGTCTGGTCGGTCGGGTGCCGGTCTTCGACGCGCGGCTGGCGGAGTGCCAGCGGGCGTTGGCGCCGCATCTGGACGTGGATCTCGTGTCGGTGTTGACGGGGGACGACGAGTCGTGGCTCGACCGGGTGGAGGTCGTCCAGCCGGTCCTGTGGGCGGTCGGTGTCGCTCTCGCTGCGGTGTGGGAGCACGTGGGTGTGCGGCCTGCGGCGGTGATCGGTCACTCGCAGGGAGAGATCGGCGCGGCGTGCGTCGCCGGGATCCTGTCGCTGGAGGACGCGGCGAAGACCGTCGCGTTGCGGTCGCGGGCCCTGGCGGTGCTGCGGGGTACGGGCGCGATGGCGTCGGTGGACCTGTCGGCGGAGGCGGTCGCGGAGCGGTTGCCGGTGTTCCCCGGTGTCGGGGTGGCGGCCGTCAACGGTCCGTCGACGGTGGTCGTGTCGGGGCCGCCGCAGCCGGTCGCCGAGCTGGTCGCCGCCTGCCAGGCCGACGGGGTGCGCGCCCGGGTCATCCCGGTGGACTACGCGTCGCACTCGTCGGCGGTGCAGGAGGTCGCCGAGCAGCTCCGGTCCGACCTGTCGGAGGTGAAGCCGCAGCCCGGTCACGTCCGTCTCGTCTCCACGCTGACCGGGGACTGGGTGGACCCGGAGTCGATGGGCGCGGAGTACTGGTACGAGAACCTGCGGCGGACGGTGCTGTTCGACCCGGCCGTCCGGGTTGCCGTGGCTGCTGGCCACACGACGTTCGTGGAGATCTCGCCGCATCCGGTGTTGACCATGCCGGTGACCGGGATCCTCGACGACGCGGCTGTCTCCGGGCACACGCTGGGCACGTTGCGGCGGGGTGAGGACGATCCGACCCGCCTGCTGACCAGCCTCGCCACCGCCTACGCGATCGGTCTGCCGGTGGACCTGAGCAGGGTCCTGGCCGAGACGGCGACCCTCGACCTGCCCACCTACGCCTTCGACCACCAGCGCTACTGGGTCGACCTGCCCGTCGGACCGGCCGGGGACGTCGCTTCGGCCGGGCTTCAGGAGGCCGGTCACCCGCTGCTCAGCGCCACGGTGACCTTCCCGGACAGCGAGCGGATGGTGTTCACCGGTCGCCTGTCGGTGCGGACCCACCCGTGGCTGGGCGAGCACCGGGTGATGAACGCGATCCTGCTGCCCGGTACCGCCTTCGTGGAACTGGCCGCCTACGCCGGTGAGCAGGCCGGCACGCCGGTGGTGGAGGAGCTGACCCTGCTCGCCCCGCTCGTCCTGCCCGAACTCGGCTCCCTCCAGGTGCAGCTCACCGCCGGTGACCGGGACGCGGACGGCCGTCGTACCGTGCAGTTCCACTCCCGGCCGTACCGGGACGGGTCCGACGAGATCCTCGCCGACGTGGCCTGGACCTGCCACGCCACCGGTCTGCTCGCGCCCCGCCCGGCCGAACCGCCCGCGTTCGACCTCGGGGTCTGGCCGCCGCCCGGTGCGACCGCCGTCGACTCCTCCGACTTCTACTCCGGTGTCGAGGCGACCGTCTTCGGCTACGGCCCGGCCTTCCGGGGCCTGCGCGCCGCCTGGGTGCGCGGTGAGGAGGTCTTCGCCGAGGTCGAACTGCCCGCCGACCACCACGCCGAGGCCGGCCGCTTCGGGGTCCACCCGGCGCTGCTGGACGGCGCGTTGCAGGCCATGTCCATCGGTGGGTTCCTCGCCCGGATGGGTGACGGCGCCGACCCGGACGCCCCCCGGCTGCCGTTCGCCTGGACCGGTGTCACCCTGCTCGCCGCCGGGGCCACCGCCCTTCGGGTCCGGGTCGCCTCGGCCGGTGAGGTCGGGGTCTCCTTCCAGGTGGCCGACGCCACCGGCGCGCCCGTGCTGCACGCCGAGTCGCTGATCATGCGCCGGGTCACCGGCGACGCCCTCGGGGCCGCCCGTTCCGGCCGGCACGAGTCGCTGTTCCAGGTCGACTGGCCGGTGCTGCCGGTGCCCGCCGGTCCGGTGCCCGCCGCCACCGGCTGGGTGGTGGTCGGGGACGATCTGCCGCTCAGCGCCGCCTGCGAGTCGGCGGGCGTCCGGGTCCGCGCCGACCTCGCCCCGGACACCCTCGGGGACCTGCTCGCCGGGGGCGAGTCGGCACCCACGGCGGTGATCGTCCCGGTCGCCGGCGACGGGGACGACACGGGCCCGGCACTCGCCGCGCAGGCGCGGGCCACCACGCACCGCGTACTCGGCGCGGTACGGGCCTGGCTCGCCGACGAGCGGTTCGCCGACGCCCGGCTGGTGCTGGTCACCCGGGACGCCGTCGCCACGGGCGACCAGCCCGGGGTGAACCTGCGTCAGGCACCGGTCTGGGGTCTGCTCCGCACCGCCCAACTGGAACACCCGGGTCGGCTGCAACTGGTCGACCTCGACACGGACCCGGAGAGCACCGCCGTGCTGGCCGCCGCGATCAGGTGTGGCGAGCCGCAGGTCGCGGTACGGGCCGGTCAGGTGCGGGTACCCCGTCTCGGACGGGTGCCGGCCGGCGTGGAACTGCTGCCCGGCGGCGTCGACCCGGACGGCACGGTGCTCGTCACCGGTGGCACCGGCGTGCTCGGCCGTCTCCTGGCCCGGCACCTCGCCACCACGCACGGCGTCCGGCACCTGCTGCTCGCCGGCCGACGCGGACCGGCCGCCGAGGGGATGGACGACCTGGTCACCGAGCTGGCCGCCCACGGTACGGAGGTGACCGTCGCCGCCTGCGACGCCGCCGACCCCGACGCCCTGAGCACGCTGCTCGCCGGGATCCCCGCCGCGCATCCGCTCACCGCGGTGGTCCACGCGGCGGGCGTCCTCGACGACGGGGTCTTCGAGTCGATGACGCCCGAACGTCTCGACGCGGTGGCCGTACCGAAGATCGACGCGGCGTGGCACCTGCACCGGCTCACCGCCGACCGCGACCTCGCCGCCTTCGTGCTCTTCTCCTCGGCGGCGGCCACACTGGGCAGCGCCGGACAGTCCAACTACGCGGCTGCGAACGCCTTCCTCGACGCTCTCGCCGCGCACCGTCGCGCCCGGGGACTGGCCGGCATCTCCCTGGCCTGGGGCCTGTGGGAGCAGGCCAGCGGCATGACCGGGCACCTCGGTGACGCCGACGTACGGCGGATGGCCGAACAGGGGGCGGCCGGGCTGCCCACCGAACAGGCCCTGCACCTCTTCGACGCCGCCTGGCGGCTGGACGCGGCCGCCGTCGTACCGATGCGCCTCGACGTCGGGACGCTGCGCGGGCAGGCGGAGTCCGGGGCCCTCGCCCCGATGCTCCGCGCCCTGGTCCGGGTGCCGCTGCGGCGGTCCGTCGACGGTACCGGCGCCGGTACCGGCGGTGTGCCGCTCGGGCAGCGGCTGGCCGGCCTGGCCGAGCCGGAGCGGCGCCGGGTGGTGCTCGACGTGGTTCGGGCGAACATCGCCGCCGTCCTCGGCCACGCGGGGGCCGACGCCATCGACCCGGGCCGGCTCTTCACCGAACTGGGCTTCGACTCGCTCACCGCGGTCGACCTCCGCAACCGGCTGAACAGCCTGTCCGGCCTCCGGCTGCCCGCCACGCTGGTCTTCGACTACCCGACGCCGACCGCGCTCGCCGAGAAGCTGGCCAGCGAGATCACCGCCGGGGAGGCCCCGTCCACCCAGCCCCTCTTCCAGGGCATCGACACGGTGGAGAGCCTGCTCACCACCATCCCGCTCGATCCGGCGACCCGCGAGCGGTTCACCACCCGGATGCGGGACCTGCTGGCCAAGGCGACCGGCCTGGCCGACGGCCCCGCGGCCGAGGAGGACCGGCCCGATCTCGAGTCGGCCAGCGACGACGAGATCTTCGACTTCATCAGCAAAGAGTTTGGAATCTCCTGACATGACCGACCCCCGGATCGAGGCAGGTGCGGCCCGATGAGCGACGACGACAAGCTGCGGTACTTCCTCAAGCGGGTGACCGCCGATCTGCACGACACGAAGCGCAAGCTGCAGACCGTCGAGGCCCGCGACCAGGAACCCCTCGCCATCGTGTCGATGAGCTGCCGGTTCCCCGGCGGCGTCCGCTCGCCCGAGGACCTGTGGGACCTCGTCGCCGACAGCCGGGACGCCCTCACCGAGTTCCCGGACGACCGGGGCTGGGACCTGGAGTCGCTCTACGACCCCGACCCCAACAAGCCGGGCAAGAGCTACACCCGGGTCGGTGGGTTCCTCGACGCCGCCGGTGACTTCGACGCGTCCCTGTTCGGGATCTCCCCGCGCGAGGCCCTCGCGATGGACCCGCAGCAGCGACTGCTGTTGGAGACGTCCTGGGAGGCGGTCGAGCGGGCCGGCATCGACCCGCTGTCGCTGCGCGGCAGCCAGACCGGGGTCTTCGTCGGGGTCACCACCTCCAACTACGGCATGGGGCTGCCGAACGTCCCCGAGGGCGTCGACATGTACCTCGGCACCGGCAACACCACGAGCGTCGCCTCCGGCCGGATCTCGTTCACGCTCGGACTGAACGGCCCCGCCGTCACCGTCGACACCGCCTGCTCGTCGTCGCTGGTCGCCCTGCACCTGGCGGTGAACGCGCTGCGCCGCCGGGAGTGCGACCTCGCCATCGCCGGCGGGGTCACCGTGATGGCCACCCCCGGCGTCTTCGTCGTCTTCTCCCGGCAGCGCGGCATGTCCGTCGACGGCCGGTGCAAGGCGTTCGCGGCCGGCGCGGACGGCACCGGCTGGGGCGAGGGCGGCGGTGTCCTCGTCCTCGAACGCCTCGCCGACGCCGAACGCAACGGTCACCCGGTCCTCGCCGTGATCCGGGGCAGCGCCCTCAACCAGGACGGCGCGTCCAACGGCCTCACCGCCCCCAACGGCCCGTCCCAGCAGCGGGTCATCCGGCAGGCCCTCGCCAACGCCCGGCTCGGCGCGGCCGACGTCGACATGGTCGAGGCGCACGGCACCGGCACCACCCTCGGGGACCCGATCGAGGCGCAGGCGTTGATCGCCACCTACGGGCAGGACCGCCCCGCCGACCAGCCGCTCTGGCTCGGCTCGGTGAAGTCGAACATCGGCCACACCCAGAGCGCCGCCGGGGTCGCCGGCATGGTCAAGATGGTGATGGCCCTGCGCAACGGCGTGATGCCGGAAACCCTGCACGTCGACGAACCGTCCCCGCACGTGGACTGGTCCGCCGGGGCGGTCTCGCTGCTCACCGAGCGCCGCTCGTGGCCGGAGCTGGACCGGCCCCGCCGGGGCGCGGTGTCCTCGTTCGGAGTGAGCGGCACCAACGCCCACGTCATCGTCGAGGAGTACCGGCCGTCCGGCACCACCACCCCCGAGCAGGCGGACGGGGACGACACCGCCGCCACCACGCCCGCGTACCGGCCCGGTCTGGTCGCGTCGGGGGTGACCGTGTGGCCGGTGTCCGCGCGGACCCGGGGCGCGCTCGCCGGGCAGGCCGGCCGGCTGGCCGGGTACGTGCGCGAACACGGTGACCTGGACCCGGCGGCGGTCGGCTGGTCCCTGCTGACCACCCGGTCGACCTTCGACCAGCGGGCCGTGGTCGTCGGCGCGGGCGTCGAGGAGCTGCTCGCAGGGTTGGACGCGGTGGCGTCGGGTCTGCCGGCGGGCAACGTGATGCTGGGTACGGCCGCGGGTTCGTCGGCTGGTCCGGTGTTCGTGTTCCCGGGTCAGGGTGCGCAGTCGGCGCGGATGGCGGCGGGTCTGGTCGGTCGGGTTCCGGTGTTCGACGCGAAGCTCGCCGAGTGCCAGCAAGCCCTGGCTCCGTTCCTGGACGTGGATCTGGTGTCGGTGTTGACGGGGGACGACGAGTCGTGGCTCGACCGGGTGGAGGTTGTCCAGCCGGTGCTGTGGGCGGTCGGGATTGCTCTGGCGGCGGTGTGGGAGCACGTCGGGGTGTCTCCGGCGGCGGTGATCGGTCATTCGCAGGGTGAGATCGGTGCGGCCTGCGTGGCCGGGGTCCTGAGTCTGGAGGATGCCGCGAAGACGGTGGCTCTGCGGTCGCGGGCGTTGGCCGCTCTGCGCGGTACCGGGGCGATGGCGTCGGTGGATCTGTCCGCCGACGCGGTCGGGGAGCGGTTGTCGGCGTATCCCGGGGTGGGTGTGGCGGCGGTGAACGGTCCGTCGACGGTGGTCGTCTCCGGCCCGCCGCAGCCGGTGGCGGATCTGGTGGCCGCGTGTCAGGCGGACGGGGTGCGTGCGCGGGTGATTCCGGTGGATTACGCGTCGCATTCGGCGGCGGTGCAGGAGGTCGCGGAGCGGCTCCGGTCCGACCTGTCGGAGGTGAAGCCGCAGGCGGGTCACGTCCGTCTGGTGTCCACGTTGACCGGGGAGTGGGTTGTCCCGGAGTCGATGGGTGCGGAGTACTGGTACGAGAACCTGCGGCGGACGGTGTTGTTCGATCCGGCGGTGCGGGTTGCCGTGGCTGCTGGTCACACCACGTTCGTGGAGATCTCGCCGCATCCGGTGTTGACGATGCCGGTGACGGCGATCCTGGACGACACGGGGACGACCGGGCACACGCTGGGCACGTTGCGGCGGGGTGAGGACGATCCGACCCGCCTGCTGACCAGCCTCGCCACCGCGTACACGGTCGGCCTGCCGGTCGACCTGACCAGGGTGCTCGCCGAGACGGCGACGCTCGACCTGCCCACCTACGCCTTCGACTACCAGCGCTACTGGCTGGACGGTAGCGGCGGGCCCGACCTGGAGAGCCTGAGCCAGGGCGCCGCCGACCCCGGCGACGCCGGCTTCTGGGCCGCCGTGGAGCGCGGCGACCTGGCCGCGCTCGCCAACGTGGTCACCCCCGAGGACACTCCCGCCGAGCAGACCGCCGACGCGCTGCGGCCGGTCCTGCCGCTGCTGACCTCGTGGCGGCGGCAGCGACGCCGGCAGTCCGACATCGACAGCTGGCGTTACCAGGACACCTGGAAGCCGCTGACCGGCATCGCCAACCGGGGAATGAGCGGTACCTGGGTCGTGGTGATGCCCACCGGCGAATTCGTCGAGCCCTGGCAGGACGCCTGCGTCGAGGCGTTCGCCGCGGCCGGCGCGAGCGTGGTGCCGGTCCCCGTCAGCACCACCGACGTCGACCGCGACCTGCTCGGCAAGCTCCTGCGGGAGGCCGTCGCCACCGGTGCCGGCACCGACGGCGGGTCCGGCGAGGTGACCGGCGTGGTGTCGCTGCTCGCCTTCGACGAACTGGTCCACCCGCTGTACCCCTCCGTGCCGGGCGGATTCGGCGCCACCGTCGCGCTCTTCCAGGCCCTCGGCGACATCGGCCTGCCGGCCCCGATGTGGAGCGTCACCTCCGGAGCCGTCTCGGTCGGTCGTGCCGACCAGCTCCGGTCGCCGATGCAGGCCCTGATCTGGGGCTTCGGCCGGGTCGCCGCGCTGGAGCACCCGGAACGCTGGGGCGGCCTCGTCGACCTGCCCGAGGCGGTCGAGGAGCGCTCCGCCGACCTGCTCGTCGCGGCCCTCACCGGCGCCGGTGAGGAGGACCAGATCGCCGTCCGCCCGACCGGGCTGCTCGGCCGCCGCCTCACCCGCGTCCCGCTCGGGGAGAGCCAGCCCGCCAACCCGTGGGAGCCCTCCGGGACGGCCCTGGTCACCGGCGGCACCGGTGCCCTCGGTGGACACGCCGCCCGCTGGCTGGCCCGCAGCGGAGTGGAGAACATCATCGTCGCCAGCCGGCGCGGCATGGCCGCGCCCGGCGCACAGCAACTCGTCGACGACATCACCGCCCTCGGGGCCCGCGCCACCGTGGTCGCCTGCGACGCCTCCGACCGGGACGCCCTGGCGGAGCTGATCGACGGCATCCCCGACGAGCAGCCCCTCACCACGGTCGTGCACGCCTGCGCGGTGCTGGACGACGCCCTGATCAACGACATCCGGATCGACCAGATCGAGCGGGTCCTCCAGGCCAAGGTCGACGTCGCGTACCACCTGCACGAGTTGACCCTCGGCCTGGACCTCTCCGCGTTCGTCATGTTCTCGTCCTTCGCCGGCACGGTGGCCAGCTCCGGCGTCGGCAACTACGCGCCGAGCAACGCCTTCCTCGACGCGCTCGCCCAGCACCGGCGTGGCCTCGGCATGCCCGCCACCTCCATCGCCTGGGGCGCCTGGGCCGGCGGTGGCATGGCCGACGGTCCGTTCGGTGAGCTGCTGCACCGGCACGGCGTTCCGGAGATGCCCCCGGAGGCCGCGATCACCGCCCTGCACCAGGCGGTAGACCACGGCGAGCCGGCCCTCACCATCGCCGACATCGCCTGGGACCGGTTCGCCGTCGCCTTCACCGCGACCCGCCCCGGCCCGCTGATCAGCGACCTGCCGGACGTCCGTCGGCTCCAGGCCAACGAACACGTCGTCGCCGGTACCGAGGTCCCCGACGGCCCCGACTCGCTGCGGGAGCGGCTCGCCGGCCTGCCCGCCGTCGACCGGATGGCCGTGCTGCTCGGCCTGGTCCGGGGTCAGGTCGCCGCCGTCCTCAACTACGCCTCGGCGGAGTCGGTGGACGAGCACCGGGCGTTCCGGGAGTTGGGGTTCGACTCCGTCACTGCGGTCGAGCTGCGCAACCGGCTCGGGACGGCGACCGGAGTGGCCCTCCCGGTCACCCTGGTCTTCGACTACCCGACCCCGACCACCCTGGCGGAGTACCTCTTCGCCGAGGTGGCCCAGGAGGACGTGGTGACCCCGACCGTGCTCCTCGACGATCTCGACCGCATCGCCGACAGCCTCGACGTGGTGGCGGGCGACGAGGCGGCGCGGGTCCGGGCCACCGTCCGTCTCCAGGCGATGCTCTCGCGGCTCGCCCAGAGCGGCGGCGGTGACATCGGCCGGCACCTCGACGACGCCACCGACGACGAACTGTTCGCGATGGTGGACAAGGATCTCGGGATCTCCTGACCCCACTCCGGCTCTCCCGCCACCCACTCCGGCTCTCTCCGTCCCCTGCGAGGAAGCGGCTCCGACATGGGCAATGAAGACAAGCTCCGCGACTACCTCAAGCGGGTCATGGCTGATCTCCACGACACCCGTCGACGGCTCAGCGAGGTCCAGTCCCAGGAACTGGAGCCGGTGGCGATCGTGGCGATGAGCTGTCGGCTGCCCGGTGGGGTGCGCAACCCGGACGAGCTGTGGGAGCTGCTGCGGGACGGCCGGGACGCCGTGACGCTCTTCCCCGACGACCGGGGCTGGGACCTGGAGCGGCTCTACCACCCCGACCCCGACAACCCGGGCACCTCGTACGCCCGGGAAGGCGGGTTCATCGACGGGGCGGGGGACTTCGACGCCCGCTTCTTCGGCATCTCGCCCCGCGAGGCCCTCACCATGGACCCGCAGCAGCGGCTCCTGCTGGAGACGGCCTGGGAGGCGGTCGAGTCCGCCGGCATCGACCCCGCCTCGTTGCGCGGCAGTCGGACCGGAGTCTTCGTCGGCACCAACGGGCAGGACTACGGCACCCTGCTGATGATGTCGCCCGACGGCGACGAGGGCCACTCGATGACCGGCGGGGCGGCGGCCGTCGCCTCCGGGCGGGTGTCGTACACGCTGGGACTGGAGGGGCCGGCGGTGTCGATCGACACCGCCTGCTCCTCCTCCCTGGTGGCGCTGCACCTCGCCGTGCAGGCGCTCCGCGCGGGCGAGTGCGAGCTGGCCCTGGCCGGTGGGGTCACCGTGATGGCGACCCCCGGCCTCCTGGTCGGCTCCAGCCGCCAGCGCGCCCTGTCCCCGGACGGCCGGTGCAAGTCGTTCTCCGCCACGGCCGACGGCGCCGGCTTCTCCGAGGGCGTCGGCTGGCTGCTGGTGGAGCGGCTGTCGGACGCCCGGCGCAACGGTCACCGGGTTCTCGCCGTCGTGCGGGGCAGCGCGGTCAACCAGGACGGCGCGTCGAACGGTCTGACCGCCCCGAACGGACCCGCGCAGCAGCGCGTGATCAGCCAGGCCCTCACCTCGGCCCGGCTGTCGACCGCCGACGTGGACGTGGTGGAGGCGCACGGTACGGGTACCCGGCTGGGCGATCCGATCGAGGCGCAGGCGCTGCTGGCCACGTACGGGCAGGACCGGGGGGACGCCAACCCGGTGCTGTTGGGCTCGGTGAAGTCGAACATCGGGCACGCCCAGGCGGCTGCGGGTGTGGCGGGTGTGATCAAGGTGGTGTTGGCGATGCGGCACGGGGTGGTGCCGGCGTCGTTGCACGTGGACGAGCCGTCGCCGCACATCGACTGGTCGGCGGGTGCGGTGGAGTTGGTGACCGAGGCGACCCCGTGGCCGGTGGTGGATCGTCCGCGTCGGGCGGCGGTGTCGTCGTTCGGGATCTCCGGCACCAACGCGCACGTGATCATCGAGCAGCCCGACGAATCCGTCGACGAGGCGCACGAGAGCCGCGACCGGGCTCCCGGCCTGGTCGGCGCGGACGTGACCGTCTGGCCCGTGTCGGCTCGGACGCCGAACGCGCTGGCCGGTCAGGCTGCCCGCCTCGCCGCGCACGTACGCGCCCAGGACCACGTGGACGTCTCCGCGGTGGGGTGGTCCCTGGCGGCCACCCGGGCCAGCCTCGACCAGCGGGCCGTCGTCGTCGGCGCGGGCGTCGAGGAGCTGCTCGCGGGGCTGGACGCGCTGGCGTCCGGTCTGCCGGCGGGCAACGTGGTCAGGGGCACCGCTTCGAACTCCGGTCCGGTGTTCGTGTTCCCGGGTCAGGGTGCGCAGTCGGCGCGGATGGCGGCGGGTCTGGTCGGTCGGGTTCCGGTGTTCGACGCGAAGCTGGCGGAGTGTCAGCGGGCGCTGGCTCCGTTCCTGGACGTGGACCTGGTGTCGGTGTTGTCCGGGGATGACGAGTCGTGGTTGGAGCGGGTGGAGGTCGTCCAGCCGGTGCTGTGGGCGGTCGGTATCGCTCTGGCGGCGGTGTGGGAGCACGTCGGGGTGTCCCCGGCGGCGGTGATCGGTCACTCGCAGGGTGAGATCGGTGCGGCCTGCGTGGCCGGGATCCTGAGCCTGGCGGATGCCGCGAAGACCGTGGCGTTGCGGTCGCGGGCGTTGGCGGTGTTGCGGGGTACGGGTGCGATGGCCTCGGTGGATCTGTCCGCCGAGGCGGTCGGGGAGCGGTTGTCGGTGTACCCCGGGGTGGGTGTGGCGGCGGTGAATGGTCCGTCGACGGTGGTGGTGTCGGGTCCGCCGCAGCCGGTGGCGGATCTGGTCGCCGCGTGTCAGGCCGATGGGGTGCGTGCCCGGGTGATTCCGGTGGATTACGCGTCGCATTCGGCGGCGGTGCAGGAGGTCGCGGAGCGGCTCCGTACGGATCTGGCTGATGTCACCCCGCAGGCGGGTCACGTCCGTCTGGTGTCCACGCTGACCGGGGAGAGGGTTGTCCCGGAGAGCATGGGGGCGGACTACTGGTACGAGAACCTGCGGCGGACCGTGCTGTTCGACCCGGCCGTCCGGGTTGCCGTGGCTGCTGGCCACACGACGTTCGTGGAGATCTCGCCGCATCCGGTACTCACGATGCCGGTGACGGCGATCCTGGACGACACGGGGACGACCGGGCACACCCTGGGCACCTTGCGGCGGGGTGAGGACGATCCGACCCGCCTGCTGACCAGCCTCGCCACCGCCTACACGGTCGGCCTGCCCGTCGACCTGACCAGGGTGCTCGCCGAGACGGCGACGCTCGACCTGCCCACCTACGCCTTCGACCACCAGCGCTACTGGCCGGCACCGCCGGTCTTCGTCCACCAGGACGACGGTGAGCCGGACCTCGACCGGTGGCGCTACCGGGTCACCTGGGAGGTACTGCCCGACCTGCCACTGACCCGGCTCACCGGCACCTGGCTCGTCCCGATCCCCGCCACCCTGGCCGAGGATCCCCTGGTCTCCGGTGTGCTGGGGGCCCTCGGCAACGTCGGCGCGGACGTCGTGCCCGTGCCGCTGGACGGGACCGACGAGCCGGCGTTCACCGACCGACTGCGCGCGGCCCTGCCCACCGACGGTCCCACCGCCGTGCTCTCCCTGCTCGGCCTGGACGAGCGGGCCCACCCGGAGCACCCGGCGACCCCGCTCGGCGTCACCGGGACCGCCCACCTCGTGCAGGCGCTCGGCACGCTTGGCGTGGAGGCCCCGCTGTGGTGCGCCACCCGGCGGGCCGTCGCCGTCGGTGCCGGTGACGGGCCGCCGTCCCCGGCGGCCGCCGCGGTCTGGGGGTTCGGCCGGGCGGTCGCCCTGGAACACCCCGGCCGCTGGGGCGGCCTGGTCGACCTGCCGGCCGACCTCGACGCGGGGACCGGCGCACGGCTCTGCGCGGTCCTCGGCGACAGTGGCGGCGAGGACCAGGTGGCCGTCCGGGACACCGGCGTCCTCGCCCGCCGCCTCACCCGCATCACCGAGCCCGAGCCGACCACCACCGACCCCGGTGACGACGGCTGGCGGATGCGCGGCACCGTCCTGATCACCGGCGGAACCGGCGGACTCGGCGGACACCTGGCCCGCTGGGCGGCCCGCTCCGGCGCGGCACACGTCCTGCTGGCCAGCCGGCGCGGGCCGGACGCGCCGGGCGCCGCCGACCTCGCGGCGGAGCTGACCGACCTCGGCGTCCGGGTCACCGTGGCGCCCTGCGACGTCACCGACCGGACGCAGCTCGCCGCCCTGCTGGCGAGCGCGCCCGACGACGCCCCGCTCACCGCCGTGCTGCACACCGCAGCCGTTCTCGACGACGGCATCGTCGACACCGTCACCCCGGCCCGGCTGCACACCGTCGCCGCGCCCAAGTGCACCGCCGCCGAGCACCTCGACGAACTGACCCGGGACCTCGACCTCGACGCCTTCGTGCTGTTCTCCTCCGTCGCCGGCACCACCGGCAACGCCGGGCAGGGCGCCTACGGGGCGGCGAACGCCTACCTCGACGCCCTCGCCGAACGGCGCCGGGCCGAGGGACGCCCCGCCCTCTCCGTCGCCTGGGGTGCCTGGAGCGGGGCCGGCCTGCCCGCCGAGAACGAGCGGGCTCGGCAGCGGCTCCAGCGCGGCGGCATGGTCGCCATGGACCCCGGACTCGCCGTGCAGGCGCTGGTGCGGGCCCTGCGGCGCGGCGAGGTCACCACGGTGGTCGCCGACATCGACTGGACCCGGTTCGCCCCGGCGTTCACCCTGGTCCGGCCGAGCCCGCTGCTCGGTGACCTGCCGGAGGTACGGCAGGCGGCCCGACCGGCGGACCAGCCGGCCGAGGCGGCGGAGGAGACGCCGTCGTCGGCGTTCGCCCAGCGGCTGGCCGGGCTCAGCCCGGCCGAGCGCAACGCGGAGCTGCGGGACCTGGTCCGGCAGTGCGCGGCCACCGCCCTCGGCTACGGTGCGGCCGACGACGTCCCCGCCACCCGGCCGTTCCGGGACCTCGGCCTGGACTCGCTGACCGCGGTGGACATGCGCAACTTCCTCGCCACCGCGACCGGTCTGCGGCTGCCGGCCACCCTCGCCTTCGACTACCCGAACCCGACGGTACTCGCCGCGCACCTCGACGAGCTGCTCACCGGGAACGCCGTCGAGACGGCCGCGCCCGTCGCGGCGGCGGTGTCCGACGAACCCATCGCCATCGTCGCGATGAGCTGCCGGTTCCCCGGCGGGGCGGACAGCCCCGAACGGCTGTGGCAGCTGCTCGCCGCCGGGGGCGACGCGGTCGGGGAGTTCCCCACCGACCGGGGCTGGGACCTGGACCGCCTCTTCGACGCCGACCCCGCCAACGAGGGCACCAGTTACGCCCGCGAGGGCGCCTTCGTCCCCGGGGCCGCCGAGTTCGACCCCGGCTTCTTCGGCATCAGCCCGCGTGAGGCCCTCGCCATGGACCCGCAGCAGCGGCTGCTGCTGGAGACGTCCTGGGAGGCGGTCGAGCGGGCCGGCATCGACCCCCAGACGCTGCGGGGCAGCCTGACCGGCGTCTTCGTGGGCACCAACTACCAGGACTACCGCAACCTGATGATCGGCGCCGAGGGCGCCGAGGGTCACCTGATGACCGGCAACGCCGGCAGCGTGCTCTCCGGTCGGGTGTCCTACACCCTCGGGCTGGAGGGCCCGGCCGTCTCGGTGGACACCGCCTGCTCCTCGTCGCTGGTGGCGCTGCACTGGGCCTGTCAGGCACTCCGTTCCGCCGAGTGCTCCCTCGCCCTGGTCGGTGGGGTCACCGTGATGGCCACCCCCGGCGTGTTCGTCGGCTTCAGCCGGCAGCGCGGGCTGGCCCCGGACAGCCGGGTCAAGGCGTTCGCCTCGGCCGCCGACGGGACGAGCTGGGGCGAGGGCGCCGGCATGCTCCTGGTGGAGCGGCTCAGCGACGCCCGGCGCAACGGCCACCCGGTACTGGCGGTGATCCGGGGCAGCGCGGTCAACCAGGACGGCGCGTCCAACGGCCTCACCGCCCCGAACGGCCCCGCCCAGCAGCGGGTCATCCGGCAGGCGCTGCGCAACGCCCGGCTCACCGCGGCCGAGGTCGACGCCGTGGAGGCCCACGGCACCGGCACCCGGCTCGGTG
Organism: Micromonospora sp. NPDC023956; assembly: GCF_040639195.1. Lineage (NCBI taxonomy): Bacteria > Bacillati > Actinomycetota > Actinomycetes > Micromonosporales > Micromonosporaceae > Micromonospora > Micromonospora sp. NPDC023956. Next base: position 166,699 of record NZ_JBEZZN010000001.1, on the reverse strand, counting down.
ACCCGATCGAGGCGCAGGCGCTGCTCGCCACGTACGGGCAGGAGCGCCCCACCGACCAGCCGCTCTGGCTCGGCTCGGTCAAGTCGAACATCGGCCACACCCAGGCCGCCGCCGGGGTCGCCGGGATCATCAAGATGGTCCTCGCCATGCGGAACGGCTACCTGCCGCCGACCCTGCACGTCGACGAGCCCACCGACCAGGTGGACTGGAGCGCGGGCGCGGTCGAACTCCTCACCGACGGCCGGCCCTGGCCGCTGACCGGCCGGCCGCGCCGCGCCGCCGTCTCCTCCTTCGGGATCAGCGGCACCAACGCCCACACCATCCTCGAACAGGCCCCGGAACCGGCCGTGCCGGTCGTCTCCCCGGCCGACCTGCCGCTGGTGCCGGTGCTGCTGTCCGCCCGGACCGCCACGTCGCTGGCCGCCCAGGCCGACCCGTGGGCCGATCGGCTCACCGGGCCGGAGGCCGCGCCGCTGGTCGACGTCGGCTGGTCGTCGGCGGTGTCCCGGTCCGCCCTGGAACACCGGGCGGTCGTCCTCGCCGCCGACCGCAGGGAGCTGCGCGCCGGGCTCCGGGCGCTGGCCCGCGGCGACGACTCCCCGCTGCTGGTCACCGGGGTGGCCACCGGGACGCCGAAGGTGGCGTACCTCTTCTCCGGGCAGGGGGCCCAGCGCCCCGGGATGGGCCGTGAGCTGGCCGGGGCGTACCCCGTCTTCGCCGCCGCCCTGGACGAGGTCTGCGCGGACCTCGACCCGCACCTGCCCCGGCCGCTGCGCGAGGTGATGTTCGCCGAGGCCGGCACGGCCGAGGCCGACCTGCTGGACCGGACCGAGTTCACCCAGCCGGCGATCTTCGCCGTCGAGGTGGCGCTCTTCCGGCTGCTCACCGACTGGGGCCTGCGCCCCGACGCGGTCGCCGGCCACTCCATCGGCGAGTTCGCCGCCGCGCACGCCGCCGGAGTGCTCACCCTGGCCGACGCCGCCGAACTGGTCGCCGCCCGGGGGCGGCTCATGCAGGCGCTCCCGGACGGCGGGGCGATGCTCGCCGTCGCCGCCGGTGAGGCCGACGTGCTCGCCAGCCTCGGCGACCGGGCCGACCGGGTCTGCGTGGCCGCCGTGAACGGTCCCCGCGCGGTGGTGCTCTCCGGAGCGGCCGACGCCGTCGAGGAGGTGGCCGCCGAATGGGCCGCGCGGGGCGTACGGACCCGCCGGCTGGCGGTCAGTCACGCCTTCCACAGCCCGCTGATGGACCCGGTGCTCGACGACCTCGCCGCCGTCGCCGCGCGGCTGCCGCACCACGCCCCGGCGATCCCGCTGGTCTCCACGGTCACCGGTGCGCCGGTGGACGCGACGGAGCTGGGCGCGCCGGGGTACTGGGTGCGGCACGCCCGGGGCGCGGTCCGCTTCGCCGACGCGGTCACCGCGCTGCGCCGGCAGGGCTGCACCGGGTTCGTGGAGGTCGGCCCGGACGGGGTGCTGACCGCCCTCACCCAGGCCGTCCTGGCCGACGGCGAATCGGCCGGCGACCGCTCCGCGCTGGTGCTGCCCACCCTGCGCCGGGACCGGCCGGAGCCGGTCGCCCTGCTGCGGGCGGTCGCCACGCTGCACGTGCACGGCTGGTCGCCGCAGTGGCCGGCGCTGTACGCCGACGCCGCACCGCACCTCGCCGACCTGCCCACGTACGTCTTCGACCGGCAGCGTTTCTGGCCCGAACCGCCCGCCTGGCTCACCGCGCCGGTCGACGACCGGGCCGAGACCGACAGCCGGTTCTGGGCGGCGGTGGAGGCCGAGGACCTCGACTCGCTGCTGCGTGACCTGGAGGTCGAGCGGGACCAGCCGTTCGGCACGGTGCTGCCGGCCCTGTCCGCCTGGCGGCGGCGGGGGCGGGAACGGTCCCTGGTGGACGGTGCCCGCTACCGGGAGGTGTGGCAGCCGCTGGACACCCCGACCACACCACCGGCGACGTCGGCGCAGCGCTGGCTGGTGCTGCTGCCCGCCGCGCTGGCCGCCGACCCCGGCCTGGACGCCTGTGTCCGTGCGCTCGGCCCGGACGTGACCACCGTGCCGGTGGACACCGGTGCCGAGCCGGACGAGGTGGCCGGCTTCCTGTCGGACGCGTTCGGGGGCCCCGACCAGCCCTCGTCGATCCTGTCCTTCCTCGGCCTGGACGACGCCCCGCACGCCGAGCACCCGGCGCTGCCGCGCGGCCTGGCGGCCACCGTGCAGCTGCTGCACGCCCTGACCGACCTGGACGTGGCGGCCCGGCTCTGGTGCGTCACCCGGGGCGCGGTCGGGGTCGCCGAGGGCGACGCGCCGGCCAGCCCCCGACAGGCCGCGCTGTGGGGGCTGGGCCGGGTGGCGGCGCTGGAGCAGTCGACCCGCTGGGCCGGCCTGGTCGACCTGCCCGCCACGGTCGACGGCGGGGTGGCGGCCCGGCTCGCCGGCCTCCTCGGCGGCGGGGTCGCCGAGGACCAGCTCGCCGTCCGCGACGCCGGGGTCTTCGTCCGCCGGCTCGCCCCCGCCGTCACCGTCGGGGAACCCGAGCCGTGGCGTCCCCGGGGCACCGTGCTGGTCACCGGCGGCACCGGCGCGCTCGGTGGACACGTGGCCCGCTGGGTGGCCACCGCCGGGGCCGAACGGGTCGTGCTGACCAGCCGACGCGGCACCGACACCCCCGGCGCGGCCGAGCTGCTGGCCGAACTGACCGCGCTCGGCACCGACTGCCGGGTGGTCCGCGCCGACGCCGCCGACCGGACGGCCATGACCGGCCTGCTGGCGGAGCTGCGTCGGGAGGGCCCCCCGCTGCGGGCGGTGGTGCACGCCGCCGGGGTCAGCGAGGTCGTGCCGCTGGCCGAGACCACCCTGGAGGACCTGGCCTACGTCATCGGTCCGAAGCTGGTCGGCGCGGAGCTGCTCGACGAACTGCTCGACGGCGTCGAGCTGGACGCCTTCGTGCTCTTCTCGTCGATCGCGGCCGTCTGGGGCAGCGGCGGGCAGAGCGCGTACGCGGCCGGCAACGCCTACCTGGACGCGTTCGCCCAGCGGCGGCGGGCCCGGGGACTGCCCGCCACGTCCGTGGCCTGGGGACCGTGGACCGAGTCCGGCATGTTCGACGAGGCCGCGCCGGAGCAGCTGCGCCGCCGTGGCCTGCGGGTGATGCCGCCCGGCGTGGCGATGGCCGGGCTGCGGCACGCCCTCGCCGCCGGGGACACCTGCGTCACCGTCGCCGACGTCGACTGGGCCACCTTCCACCCGCTGTTCACCGCGCTGCGGCCCAGCCCGCTCCTGGCCGACCTGCCGGCCGTCCGGGCGCTGACCGCCGGTCCCGTCGAGCCGGTCGGGGCAGCCGCGACCGTCGGTGGGGACCTGCTCGCCGAGCTGCGTCCGCTGCCGGCCGCCGAGCGGCGCGGCGCCCTGCTGGAGATGGTCCGGGTGACCGCGGCGAAGGTTCTCGGCCACTCCACCGCCGACGCCGTCGACACCGAGCGGGGCTTCCTGGACCTCGGGTTCGACTCGCTGACCGCGGTGGAGCTGCGCAACCTGCTCGGCGCGGAAACCGGGCACGAGCTGTCCACCACGGTCGTCTTCGACTACCCGACCCCGGCCGACCTCGCCGGCCACCTGTACGAGGAGCTCTTCGGCGACGAGGGCGGGCCGGTCGACGGCGGCGACGAGGAGACGGTCCGGCGGGCCCTCACGGCGATCCCGCTGGAGCAGCTGCGCCGGGCCGGCCTGCTCGACCCGTTGCTCCGGCTCGCCCGGGACACCGCACCGCCGACGGCAGCCGCCGTGCCGGTCGCACCGGCCGCCCCGGAGGCCGAGATCCGTGAACTCGACGTCGCCGATCTGGTCCGGCTGGCCCTCGAAGGCTCCGACTCGTGACCCGGCCGGCTGCAAGGAGGCCCCGATGAGCGTCTCACTGGACGAGGTCGTCAGCGCGCTGCGCGCGTCCCTGCTCGACAACCAGAAGCTCAAGCAGCAGAACCAGCAGCTCACCGCCACCCTCAGCGAGCCGGTGGCGATCATCGGCATGAGCTGCCGGTTCCCCGGCGGGGTCCGGTCCCCGGAGCAGTTGTGGGACCTGGTCACCGCCGGCACGGACGCGATGGCGCCGTTCCCCGCCGACCGGGGCTGGGACCTCGACGCGCTCTACGACACCGACCCGGACAGCCGGGGCACCTCCTACGTGCGCGACGGTGGGTTCCTGCACGACGCCGGAGACTTCGACCCCGACTTCTTCGGCATCTCGCCGCGCGAGGCCCTCGCCATGGACCCGCAGCAGCGGCTGCTGCTGGAGACCGCCTGGGAGGCGTTCGAGCGGGCCGGGATCGACCCCGGCACCCTGCGGGGCACGCCGACCGGCGTGTACGCGGCCACCAGCAGCCAGGGCGACTACGCGGCCCTGCTCGCCGGGGTCGGCGGCGGCGTCGAGGGCTACCTCGGCACCGGCAGCGCCGCCGCCGTCGCCAGCGGTCGCATCGCGTACGCCCTCGGGCTGGAGGGGCCGGCGGTCACCGTGGACACCGCCTGCTCGTCCTCGCTGGTCGCCCTCCACCTGGCCGGACAGGCGCTCCGCCTCGGGGAGTGCACCCTCGCCCTGGCCGGCGGGGTGTCGGTGATGGCCACCCCGACGGTGTTCGTCGAGTTCTCCCGCCAACGTGGCCTCTCCACCGACGGCCGGTGCAAGTCGTTCGCCGCCGCCGCGGACGGCACCGGCTGGTCCGAGGGGGTCGGCATGCTCCTGCTGGAGCGGCTCTCCGACGCCCGCCGCAACGGGCACCCGATCCTCGCCGTGGTGCGGGGCAGCGCGGTCAACCAGGACGGCGCGAGCAGCGGGCTGACCGCCCCGAACGGCCCCTCCCAGCGGCGGGTCATCGCCCGCGCCCTGACCAACGCGGGACTCACCGCCGACCAGGTCGACGTGGTCGAGGCGCACGGCACCGGCACCACCCTGGGCGACCCGATCGAGGCGCAGGCGCTGCTGGCCACCTACGGTCAGGGGCGGCCGGCGGACCGTCCGCTGTGGCTGGGGTCGGTGAAGTCGAACATCGGGCACACCCAGGCGGCGGCGGGCGTCGCCGGGATCATCAAGATGGTGCTCGCGATGCGGCACGGCGTGCTCCCCGCCACGTTGCACGTCGACCGGCCGACCCCGCACGTCGACTGGTCCGCCGGCGCGGTCCGCCTGGCGACCGAACGGATGCCGTGGCCGGACGGCGACGGCCCGCGCCGCGCCGGGGTCTCCGCCTTCGGGGTCAGCGGCACCAACGCGCACGCCATCCTCGAGCAGGCCGCCCCGCAGGACACCGCCGGAACCGTCCCGACCGGCCGGCCCGCCCCGCCCGCCCCGTGGCTGGTCACCGCCCGCTCCGCCCCGGCGCTGGCCGGGCAGGCCCGCCGCCTGCTGGAGCACCTGGCCGCCGACCCCGGGCTGCGCCCGGCAGACGTGGCGTACTCGCTGGTCACCACCCGGACGGCGATGCCGCACCGCGCGGTGATCACCGGGGAGGACCGGGACGCACTCGTCGAGGGCCTGCGGGCGGTCGCCGAGGACCGCCCGGCCGCCACCGTGCTGCGCGGGGTGGCCCGCCCGGCCGGGAAACTCGCCGTCCTCTTCACCGGCCAGGGCGCCCAGCGGGTGGGCATGGGCGCCGGGCTGCACCGCCGGTTCCCGGTGTTCGCCGCCGCGTTCGACGAGGTCGTCGCCGAACTCGACCGGCACCTCGGCCACCCGCTGCGCGAGGTGGTGTTCGCCGCCCCGGACACCCCGCAGGCCGCGCTGCTGGACCGCACCGAGTTCACCCAGCCGGCGCTGTTCGCCTACGAGGTGGCCGCGTACCGCCTGGTCACCTCCTGGGGGGTGCGCCCGGCGCACCTGCTCGGGCACTCGGTCGGCGAACTCGCGGCGGCGCACGTGGCCGGGGTGCTGTCGTTGCCCGACGCGGCGGCCCTGGTCGCCGCGCGGGCCCGGTTGATGCAGGCGCTGCCCGCCGGTGGGGCGATGCTCGCCGTCCGGGCCACCGAGGCCGAGGTGGCCCCGCTGCTCGACGACCGGGTGGCCCTGGCCGCGGTGAACGGCCCCGCGTCGGTGGTCCTCTCCGGGGACGAGGACGCGGTGCTCGCCGCCGCCGAACAGCTCGCCGCGCAGGGCCGGCAGGTCCGCCGGCTGCGGGTCAGCCACGCGTTCCACTCCGCCCGGATGGACGCCATGCTGGACGACTTCCGGGTGGTCGCCGAGAAGGTCACCTGGCACCCGCCCGCCGTGCCGCTGGTTTCCGACCGCACCGGCGCGCTGCTCACCGCCGCCGAGGCCACCGACCCCGGCTACTGGGTCGCACACGTCCGGGACACCGTCCGGTTCCACCGGGGCGTCACCACCCTGGCCGGCGCGGGGACCGGGACGTTCCTGGAGATCGGTCCGGACGCGGCGCTCACCCCGATGGCCCGGGAGTGCCTGCCCGACCTGGAGGCGGCGGCGTTCGTGCCGGTGGCCCGCCGGGACGTACCCGAGGTGGCCGGTCTGCTCGCCGCCGTCGCGGCGGTGGACCTGCGCGGCGGTGGGGTGCGCTGGGCCGACCTCTTCGCCGGCACCGACGCCGTCCGCGTCGACCTGCCCACGTACGCCTTCCAGCACGAGCGGTACTGGCCCGACCCGATCACCCTCGGCCCGCCTCCGGTCGACACCGGCGAGGACCGGGAGTTCTGGGCGGCGGCCGAGAGCGGGGACCCCGCCGCGCTGGCGGCCGTGCTCGGCGTCGACGACGACCGGGGAGCGGCACTCGGGGCGGTGCTGCCCGCCCTGACCGCGTACCGGGACCGGCGTCGTCGCGGCTCCCGGGTGGACGGCCTGCGGTACCGCACCGGCTGGGTGCCGGTCGAGCCGCCGGCCGGGCCGGCCCTGACCGGGCGCTGTCTGGTGGTCGCGCCGGCCGGTTCGCCGACCGACCCGGTCCTGGCGGCGCTGCGCGCGGAGGGCCTGGCCCCGGTGGCCGTGCCGGTCCGTCCGGGCGACGACCCGGCCGACGCGGTACGGGCGGCCCTCGGCGCGGACACCGACCAACCGGTACGGGTGCTGTCCCTGCTCGACACGGTCGACGACCGGTCGGGCACCGCCGTGCTGGCCGACACCGCCGCCCTGGTCCGCGCCCTCGCCGACGCCGGAACCGCCGCCGGGCTGTGGTGCGTCACCCGGGGCGCGGTCGCCGTCGCCGCCGACGATCCCGCGCCCCGTCCCGCCGGGGCGTCGGTCTGGGGACTGGGCCGCGTGCTGGCGCTGGAACAGCCGCGCCTCTGGGGTGGCCTGCTGGACCTGCCCGCCGAACCCGACCGGGCGGACCTCGACGCGCTGGCCCGGATCGTGGCGCGCGGTGGGGACGAGGACCAGGTCGCCGTCCGCTCCGGGGTGCTGCACGCCCGGCGGCTGGAACACGTCCCGGGCGCTCCGGCCGCGACGGGTGCGGCCTGGCGGCCCCGGGGCGCGGTGCTGGTGCACGGTGGCGCGGCGGTACGCGGTCCGCACGTGCTGCGCTGGCTGGCCCGGTGGGGTGTGACGCATCTGCTGGTCGCCGGGGTACCGGTGCCGGCTGAGCTGACCGCCGAACTGGCCGCCGCCGGTGTCCAGGTCGACCCGGTCGCCGATCCCGCCGGACTGCCGGCGGCCCTGGACCGGCTGGACGCGGCGGGGACGCCGGTGCGTACCGTGCTGCACCTGGTCGACGCCACCGGGCCCGGCGTCCCGGTCGCCGCCGTCGAACCGGCCGACCTCGCCACCGCCGTCGGCGCGGGGGTCGCCGCCGTGGCCGCCCTCGACGCTGCCTGCGCCGACCGGCCCGTCGACGAGTTCGTCGTCTTCGCCTCCACCGCCGCCACCTGGGGCGGTGGCGGCGCGGCCGTGGCCGCCGCCACCGGCGCCGCCCTGGAGGCCCTGGCCGCCGGTCGCCGGGCCGCCGGTCGGCCGGCGACCGTGGTGGCCTGGGCCCCCTGGGCCGACGAGGTCGCCGAGCCGGGCCAGCTGCGGCGGCGGGGCATCCTGCCGCTCGACCCGGAACTGGCCGCCGACGCCCTGCTGCGGGCGGTCGGCGGACGCGACGACGCCGTCGCCGTGGCCGACGTCGACTGGCCCGCGTTCGTGCCGGCCTTCACCGCCGTACGCCCCGCGCCGCTGCTGCGCGGCGTTCCCGAGGCGGCGGAGGCCGACGGGGTGGGCGGCCGGACCGGGGCGACGGTGAGCGACCCGGCCCGTGCCCTGCGGGACCGGCTGGCCGCCGCCCCGGCCGCCGACCGGCACCGCATCCTGCTGGACCTGGTCCGGGCGCACGTGGCCACCGTGCTCGGGCACGCCTCGCCCGGCGCGATCGGGGCCGACCGGGACTTCCTCGAACTGGGCTTCGACTCGCTGACCGCGTTGGAGCTGCGCGACGCCCTGCGCCAGGACACCGGCGCGGAACTCTCCGCCACCCTGCTCTTCGACCACCCCAGCCCCGCCGAGCTGGCCCGCCACCTGCTCGGCCGGATCCTCGGCGACACGGCCGGCGACGCACCGGCCGGGGGAGCCACCCCGGAGGGCGCGGGCGGGATCCTCGGCGGGCTGTTCCGTCAGCCGAAGGCGCGCGAGGACGCCGCCGGGTACGCCGAGCTGCTGGTCAAGCTGGCCCAGTTCCGGCCCAGCTTCACCGAGCCCGGACAGCTCACCCGTCCGGCCGGGATCCTGCGGCTCGCCGAGGGCCCGGGGACCCCGGTGGTCTGCTGCTGCACGATGTCGCTGCTGTCCGGTGCCCACGAGTACGCCCGGTTCGCCACCGGGCTGCGGGGCCGGCGGGACGTGTGGGCACTGCCCAACCCGGGCTTCGGGGTCGGGGAGGAACTCCCCGCCGACCTCGACGCGCTGCTGCGGGTGCACGCCGACACCGTGCGGCGCACCGTCGGCGACGGCCCGTTCGTGCTGGCCGGGCACTCCGGCGGTGCGATGGTGGCCAACGTGCTCGCCCGGGAGCTGGAGCGCCAGGGCCGGCCACCGGCCGCCGTGGTGCTGATGGACACCTACCCGGCCGACAGCGAGGTGCTCGGCGGGTGGACGAACCAGCTGCTCGACGGGATGGTCGAACGGGACAGCGCGTACACCCCGATGGACGACCACCGGGCGACCGCGTGGGCCGGCTACATCCCCCTCTTCTACGACTGGCGGCCCGCGCCGATGGAGTCGGCCACGCTGCTGGTCCGGGCCAGCGAGCCGCTGGGGGAGTGGTCCGGTGAGCCGGACGGGTGGCGCTCCCGGTGGCCGTACCCGCACGAGGCGGCGGACGCGGCGGGCGACCACTTCACGATGGTCGGCGAGCGCGGTCCGGACCTCGGTCTGACCGTGCACGAGTGGCTGGCCGGACGAGATCTGTGAGGCCGACGGGGTCGCCCCTGGCATGCCCCTAGCACCCCCTATCGGAGCGACGAACAACTGTCCCACCGGGACCCAGGACGGGAGCATGACGACGTGGACGACGCAGTAGTGGTCGAGGAGCTGGTCAAGAAGTACCGGCCCGACATGCCGCCGGCGGTGGACGGGCTGAGCTTCTCCGTCGCCGCGGGCGAGGTCTTCGGTCTGCTCGGGCCCAACGGCGCCGGCAAGACCACGACGATCGGGGTGCTGACGACGCGGGTGCGGGCCTCCTCCGGCCGGGCCGTGGTGTGCGGGGCGGACGTGCTGGGCGCGCCGGCCGTGGCGCGGAAGCTGCTCGCGGTCGTCCCGCAGCGGGTGAACCTGGACCGGTCGCTGAGCGTCCGGGAGAACCTGCTCTTCCACTCGGCGTACCACCGGATCCCCCGGTCGCAGCGGCTCCGCCGCGCCGACGAGCTGCTGGAGCAGATGGGGCTCGCCGAGCACGCCAAGTCCCGGACCGACTTCCTCTCCGGTGGCCTGGCGCAGCGCACCATGATCGCCCGCGCGCTCATGCACGAGCCCCGGGTGCTCTTCCTCGACGAGCCCTCCGGTGGTCTCGACCCGCAGTCGCGGCTGTTCGTGCACGACCGGATCGCCGAGCTGAAGCGGGCCGGGGTCACCGTCGTGGTGACCACGCACGACATGGACGAGGCGGAGAAGCTCTGCGACCGGGTCGGCATCGTCGACCACGGCAAGCTGCTCACCCTCGGCACGCCGACCGCGCTGACCCGGACCCTGCCGGGCAGCAGCACGCTGACCCTGGTGGTCGCCGCCGGAGCGCCCGTCGAGGAGGTGCAGGCCGCCCTGGACAACATCCCGGACGTGGAGCGGGTGGAACGGCTGCGTGCCGGCGGTGGCCCGGCCGCGCCGGCCGCCCCGATGCCGATGATGCCGGGCATGCCGCCGATGCCGACGCCGACCCCGGCGGTCACCGCCGATCCGGACGCCTCGCTGTCGTTCCGCCTCTACACCTCCGGTGCCCCGGCCAACGCCGTGCCGATGGCGCTGAAGATCCTCACCGACCTGAACTGCGCGGTCAGTGATCTCAGCATCGGCCAGCCCAGCCTGGAGGACGTGTTCATCCACCTGACCGGAAGGGAACTTCGGTGAGCGTCACCGCCCCCGCCACACCGTCCGCACCGACGGCGGCGCCCCCGCCGGTGCGCTGGTCGGACCAGTTCGCCAGCTTCCGGGCGGTGCTCTGGCGCGACCTCTTCGTCACCAGCCGGGGGGAGCTGGTCGGCTTCGTCGCCCAGGTTCTCATCCAGCCGCTGTTCATGCTGCTGATCTTCGGCAAGGTCCTCGGCGACCTCGGCTACGCCAGCGACAACTTCGCCAACGTGCTGCTGCCCGGCGTGATCGCGCTCAACGCGTTCCTGATCGGCCTGGAGAACACCGCCCTGCCCATGGTGATGGACTTCTCCTTCACCCGGGAGATCGAGGACCGCCTGCTGGCCCCGATGGCGATCCCGCTGGTGGCCATCGAGAAGATCGTCTTCGGCGCGATCCGGGGTCTGATCGCCGGCGTGCTGCTCATCCCGATCGGCATGCTGATGCTCGGCGTCAGTTGGCCGCTGTCGACCGTCCTGCCGGTGCTCGGCGTGCTGGTGCTCGGTGCGCTGGTCGGCGCGGCCATGGGGCTGACCTTCGGCACGCTGGTCCCGCCGCACCTGATCCAGATCATGTTCACCGTGATCATGACGCCGTTGATGTTCACCGGCGCCACCCAGTTCCCGCTGCGCGGGCTGGACTCGATGCGGTGGTTCCAGGTGATCTGCTCGCTCAACCCCCTCACCTACGTCAGCGAGGCCACCCGGTCGCTGGTCGACCCGCCCGGGGTCGAGTCGGTGCCGCTCTGGCTGGACCTGCTGATCCTGGGCGGGGTGTTGGTGTTCTTCACCCTCGTCGGCATCCGTGGCTTCATGCGCCGGGCGATGGACTAGGGGGCGACGGTGACGACGTTCGACGAACGTCCGCTGCTGATCGTCAGTTCGGGTAGCGCCGGGTTGTTCAACCCGCTGCTCACCCTCGCCGGAGAGCTGAAGCGCCGGGGCGTCGGACGGGTCCGGTTCGCCTGCACCGACGAGCGCCGGGCCGACATCGAGGCGCTGCCCGGCGACGGGGACGTGCGCTTCCTGTCGCTCGGTCCGGCCCGGCTCGAGATGCGCCCCGAGCACTGGGACGACGAGACGCACCAGCGGATGTCCACCGGGTCGCGGGTGGAGAACTTCGTCGGCTACGTCGACGCCTCGACCGACCACGACCACCTGCACCGGCTCTACGAGCGGTGCCTGGAACTGGTCGACGAGGTGGAGCCGGCGCTGGCCGTGGTCGACTCGTTCGCCACGTACGGGATGGACGCGATGACCACCCGGGGCGTCCCGTACGTGGTCAGCGTCTCGGTGCCGCCGTCGAACTTCCTGCAGGACAGCCTGCCGTCGGCGTACCCGACGCCGCTGTCCGGCCTGCCGTTGCAGATGAACCCGAGTCAGCGGGCCGCCAACGACCGCCACCGGGCGGCGCTGCTGAACGCCCTGACGGAGCCGGAGCGGCTGGCCCGCAGCACCGCCGCCGTCGAGCGCCGCCGGGCCGCCGGCATCGCCAACGCCGACCTGAGCCCCAGCCGGTACGCGGACGCCGCCCAGGCCCTGCTGGCCTACACGGTGTTCGGTCTGGAGTACCCGTTCGACACCGCCCCGGCGAACCTGCGCCTGGTCGGCTCGATGGTGCCGCCGGACGTGACGCCGAGCCCGGAGGGTGCGGAGCTGCGCGGCTGGCTCGACGCGCACCCGTCGGTGGTCTACATCGGTTTCGGCACCATCATGCGGCCGTCCGCGGCCCAGGTCGCCGCACTGGTCGAGGTGGCCGCCCGGCTCGCGCCCGAGCACCACGTGCTGTGGAAGCTGCCGGCACAACGGCGGCACCTCCTCCCGCCGGCCGGGGAGCTGCCCGCCAACCTGCGGATCGAGTCGTGGCTGCCCTCACAGGTCGAGGTGCTGGCCCACCCGAACGTCCGGGTGTTCTTCAACCACGCCGCCGCCAACGCCATCCACGAGGCGGCCTGGTTCGGGGTGCCGCAACTGGTGATGCCGTTCTGGCTGGACTGCCACGACGGCGCGGTCCGGGTCGTCGACGCCGGGATCGGGCTCGCCGCCGAGCAGGAGGACCCGCTGGACGTCGAGGACGTGCTCGCCAAGCTGCACCGGCTGCTGACCGATCCGGTCTTCCGGGACCGCGCCGAGCTGTGGCGCGGGCGGCTGCGGCAGGCGGGCGGGGTCACCGCCGCCGCCGACCTGGTGCTGCGGCTACGGGCCACCGCTGCCGACCGGGCGCCCGCTCCGGTCGCGGGCTGACGCCGGAGGCCGGGCCCGGCGCGGGTCCGGCACCGCCTCGGCGGAGGACGCGCCATCCACGTCGTCGGGGCGCGTACCGGTTCCCGACCGGTACGCGCCCCGACGTGGTCTCAGGACGCGGCGCCCTGCACCTCCTCGACCAGCGGCTCCGCGTAGGCGACGAGCCGGGCCGGCAGATCGGTGCGGCGCTTGACGTCCAGCTTCCGGTAGACCCGGGTGAGGTGCTGCTCCACGGTGCTCACCGTGATGAACAGCTTGCTGGAGATCTGCCGGTTGGTGTGCCCCTGGGCAGCGAGCGCGGCGACCCGCCGTTCGGCCTCGCTCAGCCCGTCCTCCGGCTCCGGTGTCTCGGCCGGCGGGTACGCCGGCAGTCCGCCCGGCTCGCGGCGGACCAGCCGCTGGGCCAGTACCGGCGCCCCGCAGTCCTGGGCGAGGTGGTAGGCCCGCCGGACCAGCAGCCGGGCCTGCGCCCAGTCCCCGGCCCGTTGCAGGGTCTGACCGGTGTCGCCCAGCGCCCGGACCAGCTCCAACCGGTCGCCGCAGTTCTGGAGCAGGTTGACCGCCTCGGAGAGCAGCTTGCGCCGGTGGTCCGGGACGGCGGTGGTGGCGAGCAGCCGCAGCGTACGGCCCCGGGTCCGCTCGTCCACGCCGTGCGGTACGCGCAGCTGCTCCTGGAGCAGCTGGGTGGCGTGCGCCTTGTTGCCCACGCTCAGCTGCACCCGGGCCAGTTCCAGCCGCCACGGGACCAGGCCGGCGACGTCGATGCCCCAGGCGCGCATCAGCTCCCCGCAGCGACGCAGGTCGGCCGTTGCCGCGTGGGCACGGCCCAGCGCCAGGTGGTGCCGACCCCGCGCGGCCAGGTAGTGCACGCCCAGCGGGGTACGGAACGCGCCGGGTGGCACCGGCTGGGCCAGCCACTGGTCGGCCTCGGCGTGCCGGCCGGACTCCGTCGCGCAGGCGATCAGGGTGGCCAGGGGCCCGGCCACGGCCACCCCCCACGCCGGGACCGGCAGGTCCTCCAGCGCCGACCGGGCGTGGTGCTCGGCACCGGACAGGTCACCCAGGCGCAGGGCCGCCTCGGCGCGCAGCGCGCGGATCACCGCCCGCCACACCGGGCTGTGCCGTACCACCGGACGCTCCAGCAGCGCCCCGCTCCAGACCGCCACCCGGTCCGAGCGCCCCGACCAGAGCAGTGCCAGCAGCGGCGCGGTCAGCACGGGGAGGACCCCGTCGTCACTGTGGTGCCGGTGCAGCAGCTGCTCCGCGGTGGCCATCGCGTCCTGCTCGGCGGCGGGGGTCAACGCCGAGCCGAGCACGGTCAGGGCGTGCAGTTGCAGGTAGCCGACGGGGGGCAGGACCGGCATCCGGCCCCCGGCGGCGACCGCCTCCCGGACCGCCGGCAGGTGGTCGGGGTGGGAGAGGGAGAGCAGCAGCCGCATGGCCCGCAGCCGGCCGGCGTCGGCCGAGTGGCCCGGGTCGTCGTCGGTGGCGCAGCCGGCGATCGCCTCGCCGGCCTCCTCCGCCCGGCCCTGCCAGAGCAGGTACGGCACGGTGGACAGGGCCGTGTCGGCGGGCCATCCGGCGTCGCGGGCCGTGCGCACCAGCTGGGTGAGGTGTCCGTTGACCGTCAGCGGGTTGACCTGCCACCGGGCGTTGACCAGCATCGCCGTGGTGGTGGTGCGCTGCTGGTCGTCCACGTCGGCCCGGCTGACCAGTCGCAGGCAGGCGGCGGCCTCGTCCGGTCGTCCGGAGGACAGGGCCTGCGCGGCGGCGTCCTGGAGCACCGGCACCGTCCAGGTGGCCTCCGCCCAGCCGGCGGCGACCAGGTGCTCAGCCACCGTGCGCGGCTCGACGCCGTGTTCGTGCAGCACCTCGGCGGCGCGCTGGTGCATCGCCCGGCGCTCCTCGGGGGACATGTCGGCCAGGATCGACCGCCGGATGCGCGGGTGACGCAGCTGGTCGCCGTGCATCAGGCCGGAGGTACGCAGCACCCGCACGGTCGGTACGACCGACTCGGGCACGATGTCCAGCAGATGACCCAGCAGCTCCGTCGGCGCCGGCCGACCGAACACCGCCAGCGCCTGCGCCACCCGGCGGACGCCCGGCTCGTGCCGGTAGAGGCAACCGAGCACCGCCTGGTCGAAGGCGGTGTCCGGGGCCGGGTCCTCGTCGGACTCCTCGCGGATCCGTTCGTCGATGAGGGCCCGGGTGAGCAGTGGGTTGCCGCCGGTCACGCTCAGGCAGCGCTCGGCGGTTTCCCGCGCGGCGGCCTCGGCATCCCCGTCGACCAGTTGGGCGATCGCCTCGACGGTCAGCGGCGGCAGGTTGATCCGGGTGAAGTGCGGCTGGCTGAACAGCTCGGCCCGGAAGTGCGGGTGCGGCGGGCGCAGCATCCTGGCCTCGCTGAGCACCACGACGATCGGGGCGTGCCGCAGCCGGCGGGTGACGTAGAGCAGACAGTGCAGGGTCGCCGGGTCGGCGTGGTGGACGTCGTCGATGGTCAGCACCAGCGGACCGGGCTCGGCCAGGTCGAGCAGCGCGTTGAACAGGCCGTGCAGCACCGGCGCCCACGCCCGGTTCGCCGCCGACGACTCGTCGGCGGTCTCCAGGCTCGCCTCGAGCAGCGGAACGACCGACGGTGCCTCCCGCATCAGTCGCTCCACCCGGTCCGCCGTCTCCTGGCCCAGCCGGGCACTGTGGAACAGCTGTCCCAGCACGCCGAGGTGCAGTCCGCGTTCCGCCCGGGAACCCGCGGCGCTCAGCACCCGCCCTCCGGTGTCGGCCGCCCACTCGCCGAACGCCTCCAGCACGCTCGTCTTGCCGCTGCCCACCGCGCCCGTCACGAGCGAGACGTGTCCCCGTTGCTGCTTCTCGCACATCCGGAAGGCTTCCCGCAGCCGGGTGAACTGTTCCTCTCGCTGCACCAGCACCGTTCGTGTCAGCCTTTCTCCTACGCGGTGCCGTGCGGGTCTCGTCGACCGGCACCGCCCCTTTCCGATGCCGACGAGGCCCCCCTTCCGCCGTACCCGTGCTCCGGGATAGGGGTGGAAGTACCGGGCCGCGCCGCCGGGTGGACCTGGGTCCTGCCCCCGGAACCCGTCGCCGAGCGGACGATGATCCGGTTGCACGGAGTCTGGCATCAGCACTGATGTGCGACAACGGTCACGAGACCCCACCGTTGCCCGGGTAAACCTGTGGTCCGAATGGGCCGTTAGGGGTTGCGCGACTGGCCATCGGGGTCATCCCGACTGGCCGGGTGAACACAAGGTGGCGCCGAGATGGACAGGCGGCACGACGTCGCGGACGGCCGGTGCGAACGTTACGGAACGTCGGCATGGCGATACGGACGCCCAATGGTAGCCGTACTACTCATGGTGTCACCACCTCTTTGTGGCGTGCACCTCGTGCGAACGGCCGAGAGCCGTCGACGCCGGGTGGCGTCGACGGCCGTTCGTACCGGAAGGGGTCAGCGGTCGAGCCGGAGCCGGGCGGCCAGTTCGCTGCGGGAGTTGACGTCGAGCTTGCGGTAGATGCGGGTCAGCCGCTGCTCGATGGCGCTGACGGTGAGGAACATCTTCTCGGCGATCTCCCGGTTGGTGTGCCCCTGCGCGGCCAGGGTGGCCACCCGGGACTCGGTGTCGTTGAGCCCGGTGAGCAGGGGAATCGCCTCGTCGCCGTGGTCGGCGGTGCCGTTGCGGGTGACCCGGGCCGTGGGTCGCAGGACCGGAATCCCGCACTCGTCGGCGATGACCCTGGCGCACCGGGACACCTTCCGCGCCTGTCGCAGGTCCCCCGCCTGCTGGTAGGCGTGACCGAGGTCGGTGAGGGCGTGGGCCAGCTCCACCCGGGCGTCGCACTGCCGCAGCAGCCGTACGGCGGCGCGCAGGTGCGGGATGCGGTCGGCGCCCTCCGCGACGGTGGCCAGTACCCGCAGCGCGGCACCCCGGGGTCGCACCTGGTCCGGACGCAGCCGGTCCAGTTCCTCCCGGACGAGCTTCTCGGCCTGCTGCCGGCGGCCCATGTTCCGCAGCGCGCGGGCCGCCTCCGTCCGCCAGGGCACCAGGGAGGAGAGGTCCAGCCGCCACGAGGTCATCAGCTGACCGCAGAGCTGGAAGTCGGCCAGCGCGACCTCGGGGTTGCCCGTGGCCAGCGCGTGCAGCCCACGGGCGTGCAGGTAGTGCAGGCCGAACGGGGTCTCGAAGAGGACCGGTGGCACCGGCGTCCGCAGGCAGGCGGCGGCCTCGTCCCACTCCTGGAGGCAGGTCAGCACCCGGAGCCGGACGGCGAGCGGCAGGCCGATCATGACGCCCCACCCGGTGCGGGAGAGCCGGCTCAGCGCGCCCTCGGCCAGCTCCCGCGCCCGCGCCAGGTCGCCCCGGCTACCGGCCACCGCGGCGGTCAGGGCGGTCAGCAGCGCGCGCGGGGTACGGTGCCGGCCGGTGGCGCCGTGGTCCAACCGTTCGCACCAGTCGCCGGCGAGGTCGAGCCGGTCGGCGTAGATCAGCGCGATCACCGCGCAGACGGCGTTCCAGATGCTCGTCTCGTCGTCCAGGCGGAGGGTGGTCAGGACGTGGTCCGCGTCCTCGGCCACCCCGGCGTCCCCGCGTTCCAGCGCCGCGCCGAGCAGGGTGACCCCCCGGAGCTGCCCCTTGACCCGGGCGAGGGTCAGCGGGTCCCGGCCCGCCCAGTGGGCGGTCGGGCTGCCGGCCGGAGTACCCGGATACAGGGTGGCCAGCCAGCTCCGGATGACGATCAGGTCGGTGGCGGAGTGCGGGTCGTGCCGGTCGGCGCGCTCCTCGAGGTGCCGGATGAGGTCGAGTACCCGGCCGGTCTGCCCGTGCCAGAGCAGGTACTGGATGGGGCCGGAGGCCTGCCGGCTGTTGAGGTGCCCGGCCTCGACGGCGGTGGCGACGCCGAGCAGGTGCGGAACGGCGGCCTGCGGATCGAGCCGCCACTCCGCGCGGGCGAGGGCGGACCGGATCCGTGCCCGTAGGCAGTCGCCGGTGGCGTCCCGGTTGGCCCGGCGAAGATACTGTCGGGCCGCGTCGGCGTCCCCCTCGGCGAGGGCCTGCTCTCCGGCGTCCAGCAGCACCTGGACCATCCACGGCTCGTCGAACCCGTCGGTCTTGAGCAGGTGCGGGGCGATCCGCGCGGGCGGCGCGCCGTCGTCGTGGAGCAGCCGGGCGGTGGCCCGTTGCAGCCGACCCCGTTCCTCCACCGTCATGCTCTCCAGCACCGCGCGGACGACCGCCGGATGCCGGATCCCCTCCTCGGTGACCAGTCCCGCGCTGGTCGACGCGTCGACCGCCCGAACGTCCGGTTCCCCGGGGAGGTCGAGAAGCAGGGGCAGCAACGGGCCGTGTGTCGACCCCCCGGTGACCGCGAGCACCCGGGCGGCCTTCAGCACGAGGTGCTCGCACCGGTAGAGGCAGCTCAACACGCCCTCGCGGAAGGCCTCCCCGGTCACCGGCCGGTCACCGCCACCGCCGGCGAGGCGGTCGTCGGCCAGGGCGTGCACCAGCAGGGGGTTGCCGCCGCTGATCCGGTGCGCCTCGTCGCTGAGGCGACGGGCCACCGGAGCGCCGAGCCGGTCGGCCAGCACGCGGTAGGTCCCGTCCGGGGAGAGCAGGGGCAACCGCACCCGGTGCGACCGTGCCGGCTGCACCAGTTCGGCGTGGATGGTGGGATACCACGGCCGGGTGCGGTGCGCCTCGGTGAGGACGATCAGTACGGCCAGGCCGGTCACCCGCCGGGCCAGGTAGGCCAGGCAGCGTAGCGACGGCCGGTCGGCGTGGTGTACGTCGTCCACCGCGATGACCAGGGGCGCCTGCGCGGCGATGGCCAACAGCTCCCCGCCGATCGCGGCGGTGAGCCGAGCGAGGGCCTCCTCGCCGTCGTCGTGCGCCTCGGACCAGGCGAGGGCACCCTGGTCGAGCAGCCGTCCGAGCCGCTCACGGGTGGTGTCGTCCAGGGGTGTCCGGCGGACGAGCTGGCGGACGATCTCCAGCGGTACGGTGCGCTCGCTGCGGGAGGCGCTGGCGCCCAGGTAGCGGACGTCGGCGTCGGCGCACCGCCGGGCGAACGCCTGGAGCAGGCTGGTCTTGCCGCTGCCGACCGCTCCGGTCACCACGGTCACCGGTCCTGACGAGGTGGGCGGGTCGCCGGCGCCGAGGAGGTCGTTGAGCCGGTGCGTCAGGATGTCGAGCTGCCGGTCCCGCTCGGTCAGGGTCATCGGGCGGGCCCTGTGGCGGGCGCGGTGACCGAGGTCGCCTGGTTGTCCATCCGCTGTGGTCTCCCATGTCACTCAACGAAGTCAGAGACCCACAAATCCTTGACCAATTCTGCTGCGAAGGTCGATGACGTTCGTACGGTGCACGCCTGAGCTTTCCCTAATTCGAGGGTGCCCCGACGTGTCCCCGGCTATCGATCCCGGTGCATGGTGTGGAGTATGGCAGTCCAGCAATTGAGCAGCAAGCCGAACGATGTAAAGGATAGACAAACCTGGTCTGTCGCGCCACTGGCCGTGGGGAGTGGCACCCGGCCGGCAGCGTAACGTCATAGTGGCGATTCGGAGCGTGACATCGAACTTCCTCATCCGGCTGGTCTGGGCACTTTGCAGGCTACCTGCCAATGTGTTTTCAGGGTACCGGTAATGCGTTCGTGAACGGCTATGCCGCGTGCCGTGGAGCGGGCGCGCGGCGGGCGTCCCACCTGCTGTTCGGTGTCCGTTCAGGGGGCGGGCGTCGTGGGAGCGCCCCCACGCGCCACCCGGGGGCGCGGGCGGGCTGATGGCTGGTGCGGGGCCGGTTGCGGGGGGTGGTGCGGCTTGCCCGGTCCGCTGCGGCCGGTCGCCGTCACCGACGGTTCCGTGCTGCTCACCGAGCGGGGGTGGGTGGCCCGACCTGCCCGTGGTCCGTCTCGCGGGAGGGGTCGGGCACCTGCGGTCCGTCGGGCCCGCCCGTACCGACAGGGCTCTGCCCCACCGGCTGCCGGGTGCCGCGGTGCGGTATTGTTTCGTCGCCCAGTCCTGGGCCATTGCCTGCTCGTGAAATTGTCGCGGCCGATGGTGTGCCGAGCCGTCCGCGAAACGCATCGCCATTAGCGCAGCCAACCCCAATCAATGCCGATCGCTCCGTGTCCGGCCCTGCCGATCGTATATGGCCGGCGGCGGACCGTTCCGCACCATTGGGTTCCCTCCGCACCTTCAAACCGTTCCTCCCGGCTCTGCCGAGGCGGGGAACTATTGGTGGAAATAGGCGCACATCCGCACGGTTATCCGCCTGCCGAGTCCTCTCCGGCCGCTTTCGCGGGTGACGACCGGCGTCGACGGCCGGCGGGATCGCCGCGAGCGGCGTCGTCGACCGCGCCGGAGTGCCCTCCGGCGGTGCCGCCCTGGGTGCCGGGCTCGCTCCGGTGCCGGTCGGGATGTTCCACATCGGACACTGCGCCGGTCTACCCCCCTGCCCGGTCACCGCGCCGCGCACCGGGCGCCCTGTTTCGCGAGCACCCCGGCCGGCAGGCCCGAAACGATCATCAGCCCTCGGCGCCCCGCCACCGGTGATCGCGACCGGATACCGTCCGGGCACCCCGCCCCGGAGGTGGAAAGGACGACCAGGCTAGGGGTTGTCGGAGACCCGGACGCCGCCTAATTTCGGGGCATCCGCTCCGATCGGGAGATGACCGGACACCACGAGGCCCCGCACACCCGGAGTACGAAGGGTTCCCTGGCGCGATGCTCCAGCCACTGCCGAGACTCGTCGACGCCGCCGACAGGGGTTAGCTCGGATGAATCTGTTGCCGGCGCTCCACGGGTCCGGCGTCGACCGGGCCGACGCGCTTCGGGTCGCCGGCAGGACCCTTTCCAGCGAGGATCTCCAGGGCTGCGCCAACGCCGTCGCCGACCGGATCCGGGGCGCGCGGGCGGTGGCGGTCGACGCCACGCCGAGCATCGAGGCGATGGTCGGTATGGCGGGTGCCCTCCAGGCGGGCGTGCCGTTGGTGCCGGTGCCGCCGCTGGCCCCAACGGAGGAACGCCGCCGTATCCTGCGCGAGTCCGGCGCGAGCCTCGTCCTCGGGGCCGCCACCGACTGCACCGCCCTCCCCGTGGTCCCCGTCGACCTGCGGCAGCGGTCCTGGAGCGCGCAACCCGAGCCGGAACCCACCGCGGACGCGGTCGTCCTCTACACCGGCGGCGCCGGTGGGACGTCCCGAGGCGTCCGCATCTCCCGAGGCGCGATCGCGACCCAACTGGATCTGCTCGCGGACGCCTGGCGGTGGAGCGCCGAGGACGTCCTCGTCCAGACGGCGCCGCTCTTCCGGGCCTACGGCCTCGTCGCCGGACTCTTCGGCGCGTTACGGGTGGGCAGCCGCTTCGTCCATCTCGACCAGCTCCCGGCCACCGGCCCGGTCGGCACCATCTACCTGGCGGTACCCGGTCAGTGGGCGCGGATCGCCCGGGACGTCGCGGGCGCTCGGGCGCTGTCCGGCGCGCGGATCCTGGTCTCGGGCGACGCGCCGCTGGCACCGACGGTGAACGAGCGGATCCGGTTGCTCACCTCGCACACCCTCATCCAGGGCTACGGCACCACCGAGACCCTGATCGCGGTGACCGGCCGCGCCGACGCCCGGGAAACCCCCGGCACGGCCGGGACCCCCCTGCCCGGCGTGCAGACCCGCCTGCTCGGCGGGGACGGCCGGCCGGTGCCCACCGACGGTGAGTCCGTCGGTGAACTCTGCATCCGGGGGCCGACCCTGTTCAGCGGGTACGTCGGCCAACCGGACCAGACGGCCCCCGGCGACGGGTGGTACCACACCGGGGACCTGGCCACCGTCGCCCCGGACGGCTGCCACCGGATCATCGG
Organism: Micromonospora sp. NPDC023956; assembly: GCF_040639195.1. Lineage (NCBI taxonomy): Bacteria > Bacillati > Actinomycetota > Actinomycetes > Micromonosporales > Micromonosporaceae > Micromonospora > Micromonospora sp. NPDC023956. Next base: position 145,056 of record NZ_JBEZZN010000001.1, on the reverse strand, counting down.
TCGGCGCCGGGCCGACGTGGTGCACTGCCGCGACCACGCGGTGCCCGCCCGGCAGGTCGAGGAGGTGCTGCTCACCCACCCCGGCGTCCACGACGCCGCCGTGGTGGGGACGCCGCACCGCGCTCTCGGCGAGATGATCGTCGCGTACGTGGTGGCGGCGGACGGGCTCACCGCGCAGATGCTCATCGACCACGTCGGGCGGATGCTGTCGGCGGCGCACCGGCCCCGTCGCGTGCACTTCGTCGCCGAACTTCCCCGCAGCGCCCAGGGCCGGGTCAGGAAATCCCTGCTGATCGCCGCGGGGTGAGTCCCGGGCGCACCCGCCCCGGCCGACCGGTCGCCGGGCCGGAGCATCCCGCCCCCCGTAGCCGACCCCTACCGGCACGTCGTATCCGTCGCTTCCGGGGTCGGCGCCGCACGCCGCGACGCCTACCATGCCGGTTGTGATCGAGCGGATCCTGCCCCCGGCCGTCGTGGCGGTCGAGTCCTTCACCGACCCCGCCGACCTGACGCTCCACCCCGACGAGGAGCCGCTGGTCGCGAACGCGGTGGAGAAACGTCGCCGGGAGTTCACCACCGTGCGGGACTGCGCCCGTCGCGCGATGGCCCGGCTGGGCCTCCCGCCGGCCCCGATCCTCTCCGGTACGCGGGGCGCCCCCGTCTGGCCGACCGGGGTGGTCGGCAGCATGACCCACTGCGACGGCTACCGGGGCGCGGTGCTCGCCCCCGCGACCTCGCTCGCCTCCGTCGGGGTGGACGCCGAACCGCACGCGGCGCTGCCCGACGGGGTGCTCGACGCGATCGCGCTACCCGCCGAGCGGACCCGTACCGCCGCGTTGCGGGCCAGCCACCCGACGGTGTGCTGGGACCGGCTGCTCTTCAGCGCCAAGGAGTCGGTCTACAAGGCCTGGTTCCCGCTGACCGGCCGCTGGCTGGACTTCTCCGAGGCGGACATCGTCGTCGACCCGGACGGGACGTTCGCCGCCCGGCTGCTCGTGCCCGGACCGGTGCTCGGCGGTACGGAGGTGACCACGTTCCCCGGCCGGTTCCTGGTCGACGGCGGACTGGTCCTCACCGCCGTCACCCTCCCGCCCGACTGACGACACCACCCGCCCGCCGCCTCCGCCCACCCCCGGCACCGCGGCCAGCGTGGCCGGGACGGGGTCAGCACTCGGTGAGCAGGTTCTTCTGCACCTTGCCCAGGGCGTTGCGGGGGAGGGCGTCGACCAGGCGTACCTGTCGGGGCCGCTTGTGCACGTTCAGCTGCCGGGCCACGAACTCGATCAGCTCGGCCTCCCGGACGCCGTCGCCCACCACGAAGGCGGTCACCTGCTGACCGAGGTCCGGGTGCGGGGTGCCCACCACCGCCACCTCCCGGACGCCGGGGTGCGCCAGCAGCGCGTCCTCGACCTCACCGGCGCCGATCCGGTAACCACCGCTCTTGATCAGATCGGTGGCGGCCCGGCCGACGATCCGGTGCCAGCCGTCCGGATCGATGGTGGCCACGTCGCCGGTGCGGAACCACCCGTCCGGCGCCCGGCACGCCGCGTCGGCGTCCGGCCGGTGCAGGTACCCGTCGAAGAGGGTGGCTCCCCGCACCTGGAGTTCGCCCATGGCGACCCCGTCGGTGGGTACGGCCTCGCCCCGCTCGTCGACCACCCGGGTCCGTACCTCGGGCAGCGACAGTCCCACGGTGCCCGGCCGACGCGGTCCGTCCGCCCGGGCGCTGACGGTGATCAGGGTCTCCGTCATGCCGTACCGTTCGACGACCCGGTGGCCGGTCAGCGCGGCGAGGTTCCCGAAGACGCTCTCCGGCAGCTTCGCGCTCCCCGACACCAGCAGCCGGGCCGGGCGCAACGCCCGGGCCGCAGCGGGGTCGGCGGCGATCCGGGACCAGATGGTGGGTACGCCGAAGTAGAGCGAGCCGGCCGCCGCCGCGTACCGCTCGGGGCGGGGACGGCCGACGTGGTGCAGCCGGCTGCCGAGCCGGAGCGGGCCCAGCACACCGAGCACGAGACCGTGGACGTGGAACAGCGGCAGGCCGTGCACCAGCCGGTCGTCCGGCGTCCAGGCCCAGGCGTCGGCGAGCCCGTCGAGGCAGGCGGCGACGGCCCGACGCGAGAGCACCACGCCCTTGGGCGCGCCGGTGGTGCCGCTGGTGTAGAGGATCAGCGCGGTGCTCTCCGGCGCCGGTTCCGGATGCCGGGTGTCCGAACGCCGGCCGAGGTCCACCGGTACGGCCGGGGGAGCGGACGCGTCCGCCGACCCGGCACCGCCCGGCCCGAGCAGGACCTCGGCTTCCGAGTCCCGCAGGATGTGGTCGCGCTCCCGGGGCCCGGCGTCCGGCGGCACCGGTACCACCGCCGCCCCGGCCAGCAGCCCGCCCACCACCCCGACCACGGTCTGCAGAGTCGGCGTGGCCGTCACCGCCACCCGTCGGACGCCACGCAGGTCGTCGGCGACCGCCGCGGCCTGTCGGCGCAGGTCCACCCAGGACGCGGAGCGGTCGTCGACGCGGATCGCGCCCGGCCGTTCGTCGGTGGACTCGGACAGCCAGCTCAGCAGCGGCACGTCGGCGCTCCTTCTGCGCGGTCCACCGGCGGCGTGCCGCCGGCCGGCGGGGGCGGGGGCCCCGGTACGGTCGGTGGGCGGCCGGGACGCCCCTACACGTCCGGCCGGACGCCCCGACCGTAGTCGGGCCGCCCGGGGTCGGCCACCCCTATCGCTGCGGTGTGTCGTACCGCCTCGTGGTGAGGGAGGTGGCACCGGTGTCCGGTTCCGCGGGCCCGGCGGGCGGCGGGTCGGTGGGCGTCGGCGCGGCGGGCGGCGCCCTCGTTCCCGGTGGCGTCCGCGCGGTCGTGCTCGACCTCGACGGCGTGCTCGTCGACAGTCTCGCCGTGGCCCGCACCGCGTTCGCCCTCGCGTACCGGGAGGTCGTCGGCGAGGGCGAGGTCCCGGTCGACGAGTACTGCCGCCATCCCGGCCGCTACCTGCCGGAGGTGCTGCGGCTGATGGGCCTGCCGGCGGCGATGGCGGAGCCGTTCGTGCGGGAGAGCAACCGCCTGGCGCACCTGGTCACACCGGTGCCCGGCGGGCCGGAACTCCTCCGTGAGTTGCGCGGGCACGGCATCGGCCTGGCCGTGGCGACCGGCCGCAGCGGGGAACGGGCCCGTCTCGTCCTGGACCGGGTCGGGCTGCTGCCCCTGGTCGACCACGTGGTCGGCGCGGACGAGGTGCCCCGGCCCAAGCCCGCCCCGGACATCGTCCGCCGGGCCCTCGCCCTGCTGGACGTGCCACCGGGACGCGCGCTGATGGTCGGTGACGCACCGGCCGACCTGGCCAGCGCCCGGAGCGCCGGAGTGGTCGCGGTGGCCGCCCTCTGGGGCGAGTCGGACGCACAGACCCTGCGGGCCGCCGCCCCGGACGTCACCCTGACCCGGATCCAGGAGTTGGCCGCCCTCTGCCTCGGCGGCTGACCGCCAGGACGGACACTCTGCGTGAACCCGTAGAACCCCTGACGGGCCGGTGGTTAACGGGTCCACACCCCCAATTCATCGTCCGTCGGGTTGATCACCGACTCGGTTGCTTGGATGATGGGCGTCGTCGACCCCGAGGGGCCGACCTCGGACCGTTTCCACTCACCGACGCCGCGACCACCCGAGGGTCCCGCCCTCACGACGGCAGCCGCACGTGACGGAGGACCACCCATGCCGGTCATCGAAGTCGAGCACCTGCACAAACGGTACGGCGACAAGGTCGCGGTCGAGGACGTCTCCTTCACGGTCGAGCAGGGCGAGATCTTCGGTGTGCTCGGCCCGAACGGCGCCGGCAAGACCACCACGGTGGAGTGCGTGCAGGGGCTGCGTCGCGCCGACGGCGGGCAGGTCCGCGTCCTCGGGCTCGACCCGGTGCGGGACCGCACCGAGGTGCGCCAACGGGTCGGTGCCCAGTTGCAGGAGAGCCAGCTCCCCGACAAGCTGCGGGTGCGCGAGGCGCTGGACCTGTACCGGTCCTTCTACCGCACCAAGGCCGACATCGACGAACTCCTGGCCGACCTGGGCCTGACCAGCCAGCGCGACACCGCCTTCCACAAGCTCTCCGGCGGCCAGAAGCAGCGGCTCTCGGTGGCCCTGGCGCTGGTCGGCCGTCCGGAGATCGCGATCCTGGACGAACTGACCACCGGGCTGGACCCGCAGGGCCGGCGGGACACCTGGGACCTGGTCGAGCGGATCCGGGACCGGGGCGTGACGGTCGTGCTGGTCACGCACTTCATGGAGGAGGCGGAGCGGCTCTGCGACCGGCTCGCGGTGATCGACGCCGGTCGGGTCGTGGCCATCGACTCGCCGTCCGGCCTGCTCGCCCGGGTCGGCTCGGAGCACCAGGTGCACTTCCGCCCCCTCGACCCGCTCGACGACGCGGTGCTCGACGCGCTGCCGGAGGTGACCGGCATCCGTCGCCACGGCGACGAGGTGACCGTGACCGGCCCCGAAGGGGTGGCCCAGGCGGTGCTCTCGGCGCTGGCCGACCGGAAGGTCCGGTACGGCGGGCTGCGCGTGGAGCAGCCCACCCTGGACGACGCCTTCGTCTCCCTGACCGGTCGTTCCGTCCGGACCGGTGCCACCCAGACGACCGACGAGAGGTCATCGTGAACGCCCTGTCCAAGCTCGTCGCGGTCGAGGCCAAGCTGTTCCTGCGCGAGCCGGTGTCGCTGTTCTTCGTCTTCGCCCTGCCACTGGGCCTGATGCTCGTGTTCGGACTGCCCTCGCGCGGGTCGACGGAGGGGGGCACCGGTCAGCACGGCGAGCTGACGTTCCTGCCGGCCCTCGCGCTCTCCCTGACCATCGGGATGCTCGCCCTGTTCACCCTGCCGATGGCGCTGGGCATCTACCGGGAGCGACGGGTGCTGCGCAGGCTCGCCACCACGCCGGTCAACCCCGCCCTGCTGCTCGTCGCGCAGGTGGTGGTCAACCTGGCGATGGGCGTCGCCGGTGCGGTGGTGACCGCCATCGGCGTACGGTTCCTGCTGGACCAGCCGGCCCCGGCCAACGTGCCGGGCTTCGTGCTGGCCTTCGTGCTCGGTGTGGCCTGCCTCTTCGGGCTGGGTCTGCTCATCGCCGCGCTCGCCCCGTCCGCCCGGTCGGCCCAGTCCATCGGTCCGACGCTCTTCTTCCCGTTGCTCTTCCTCGCCGGGGCCTGGTTGCCGCGCGACCAGATGCCGACCGTGCTGGCGAAGATCGGCGACTACTCGCCGCTGGGAGCCACGGTGGACACCGTCGCCGCGGCCTGGGCCGGGGACTCGCCGGCCGTACCGCAGCTGGTGGCCCTGGCGGTGACCGCCGTGCTCGGTTCCCTGCTGGCGGTCCGCTTCTTCCGTTGGGAGTGAGGGGCGGCACACCGGCCGTGGCGCCCACTGGTCGACGGGGCCCGGGAACCGGGCTAGGGGTCGACTAAGGGGTGCTTGCCGAGTGTGACCTGGGTTACGTTCAGGCGGACGAGGGGCCGTCTCACCTGCGGCGGGACCACTGGTCCCGCCGCTTGCGTTTCCGGCGTCACGGGACGCTGCGGCCCTTTCGCCGCACCCGCGCCGCGGCCGCACCGGCGCACGGCGAGGCGGAACGACAAGCGACGGAGGTCGTGCCATGACAGGTTCTCTCGATCCCGCCCCGACAGTCCGGACGGTGGATCCCGTCGTCAACGGTGACGACCGGGCCACCTCCTCGGCACAGGTACGGACCGACATCGGCCGGGAGGCCGTCGGTATCGTCGACGCGGTTCTGGAGGGTGGGCCGACCACCCTGCCGGCCGAACTGCGCAGCCACCGGGTACCCCTGCTGGAACACAAGATCAAGGTGAGCCACCACGGGGGCTACGAGCACTTCGAGCGGGACGCCGCAGGCGTCGCCGACGGTGCGCCCCTGGTCTTCCGGTGGAGCGGCCGCACCCGGATCGCCGAGTAGCGGAGGCGGGCGGTCGACGTCCCGGATCCGGTGCCCGGCGGGAACACCCCAGCGCGGCACCGGATCCGCCGGACGGCGGGGACCGTCCCGGCCGCGGCACCGGATCGACCGGACGGCGTCGGGGGCACGATCCGCCCCCGACGCCTCAGCCCGGTCGCGCGGTGTCCCGGGCGGCCCGGCCGGCGGCGCCCGCAGCGACCGCGAGGAGGACCGACTCCGCCGTCAGGCCGGCCACCGCCACCAGGACGGACCAGGGCAGGCCGGCCGCGACGTGGGTCGCCACGGCCAGCACCGCCGCGACGACGCCGACCCACCCGGTCCTGGTCACCACGGGCAGGACCGCGGCGTGACCGGCCTGCCACGCCGCGTCGGAGAGCTGGGTGTCCCGGGTCCGGATGCCGACCGCACCGTTGCGTTCCAGTTGGCCGTTCGCGCCGGCCCGGGTCACCCCCACGCACACCAGGGGGACCGCCAGCAGGCCGAGCAGGGCAGTGATCAGGCCTACCATCCCGGAGCCCAGCGGCCTCTCTGCCCGGTCGTCGGGTCGGACCCGTCCCCGCTGCGGCCGACGGTCACCTGCCGAAGGTCCGGGTCAGGCCCCCGCTGCCGCGCCGGTGCCGCCAGTACAGGTCCCGCCGGGCGCCCTTGGGGAAACCGGGCTGCCACGGCTTGACCGGTCCGGCCATGTGCAGGATGGCCGAGTCGCTGAGCTTGCCGCCGAACTCGGGCTCCAGCCGCCAGGCCATCAGGTCGTTCCAGCGGTGGGGCAGGCGCAGCCAGTTGTCGTAGGTGGCGTAGTTCAGGGCGTCCTGGTCGGGGTAGCGCGACTCGTGCGCGTGGCGGACGAGGTAGGCCAGCGCCTTCTCGCTGACCTCGCACTCCTTCCACCGGGGAACGTCGATCAGCAGCACCCCGGAGTTGAAGTAGGGCCCCCGGGGGTCGAGGCCCTCGTACGTCGACAGGCCCGGGATGCCCCCCATGTCGTAGAGCCGGCGGTTGAACGGGTCGCGGACCGCGCCGAGCGGGACGCCCCCCATGTCCAGCTCGAACAGGGGCTGGAGGCTGTTCGTGCAGAGGGTGTCGCAGTCGATGTAGAGCACCCGGCGCACCTCCGGCGGCAGCGCGGCGGGCACCAGCAGGCGCAGGTACATCGCCGGCGAGAGGTACGCCATCACCGGGTCGTTCCCCTTGGGCAGGTCGACCGTGGAGGCGTCCACCTTCAGGTACTCGATCGAGGCGTGCGGCCCCGCCGCCCGGGTGAGAGCGGCCCGGGAGGAGGCCGGCACGTCGTCCGCGGCGATCAGCCAGTACCGGAGCGGCTCGCCCGGGTTCGACTCGGCGACGGTCGCCAGGACGACCGCAGCGTGTGCCGCGTACGCGGCGTCAAAGGTCAGGGTGAGATCCACGGCCGCTCTCCTCCGTACAGGTTGCGCAAAACCCGGAGAAATTAGCCTGAAATTGGCGAGATGAGCAAGGGTTTGCCATTCATCTAGGGGTTCGGAAATCGGGCCCCAGAAAGAACCCTTCAATTCGGTTCCATCACTGGACACCGTCGGGTGGCCCGTGTGGAGGAGGTCGCGCGGGCTGCGCCCGGGGACGCGCGGGACGGGCATAACCGCCGGTGGCCGGGGTGCGCCCGTCGTCGGCGCCGACGAAAGGCCCCGCCGGCGGGCCGGCCGCTCCTGCACGGTACGGCAGGTTCAGCCACCGTGGGAGGGCCGTGTGGGCGGTTTCCCCACCCGGTTGCGGAATACGTGGGGAAAGGGTGTTCCGGCAGATCCGGCCGGCGGATTCGGTGCCCTTGTTCGTACCGGGGATCGTCGTCCTGCGGTGGCGGGCGGATCCGGTCGCGGTGTCCGAGGGGCGGTCCCGGGGGCCCCGGCCGGCGAGGGTCAGGACAGCGTCCGCAGCAGAGCCGCCGCCGCGGCCGCGTTGGTGATCCGCGCGGCCAGGGTCCGGCGGATCCGTTCGGCCGCGGCGAAGGCACCCGACGGGTCGCGCAGGACCCGCGCGGTGTGGGCGGCCCAGAGCCGGACGGTCGCCGACGTGTCGGCATCGATCGGCAGCACGGCCAGCGCCGCGTCGTCCGGCGGCAGGACCTCGCGCAGCAGCATCCCCAGCCCGCTGTTCGCGCTGACCAGCAGCGGGGTCCCGGCGACGACGGCCTCGAGCCCGACCAGGCCGAAGCCCTCGACCCGGGAGGGCATCAGCACCAGGCTGGCCCGGCGCAGGTCGGCCCGGACGTCGGTGGTGCTGGTGGAGTAGGCCCGGGGCGTGACCTGCAACCCGGGTCGCCCCGCCCACCGCAGGACCTGCTCCCGCAGCCGGCCGTGTTCGGTCGGGGGCACGCCGCGCAGCAGCAGTTCGAGTTCGGTGCCGCCCGGACTGAGCAGCTCCACGGCGGCACCCACCGCGCCCGCTGCCAGGTCGAGGCCCTTGACCTGCCAGTCGTCGAGTCGCCCGGAGAGCATGACCTGGCGCTGGTGCCAGCGGGGCGGGGTCCGGGGAGTGTCGTCGTCGAGGTCGAAGCCCGGGTCGATCCGCCCCGGGGCGGCGACGTCGGAATGGACGGACAGGTCCCGTTCGAGCAGACCGTGCAGCAGCGGGCCCACCCCGAAGGCCCGGGTCGCGGTGCGGGCCAGCTCGATGTCCTCCTTCCAGCGCCGCTCGGCGATGGCGCCGGCGTCGGGACGGTCACCGCGCTGCCACTCGATGTGGTCCGACCAGGTGTGCACGACGTGCGCGCGGGCAGCCGTACGGAAGTGGTCCTCGACCAGGATCCGGGCGTGCGTTCCGGTGATCCGGCCGTGTCCGACGACGAGGTCCGGCTCCCACCCGTCGGGCAGGGGCGGCCGGCGGAGCAGCGCGTCCCGCTCGGCGCTGTCGGCGGACACCGGGGGAGCGGCCACCAGGGTGACACCGGCCGCCCGAGCGTGTGCGGTCTCCTCCGGGGTCGGCCGGAGCACGACGCAGACCACGTCCGCCCCGGCACGGACGAGCGCGGCGCACAGGGCCCGGTTGAAGGTGCTCAGCCCGCCCTTCGCGGAGAACCAGTGGGTGTCCAGCGCCAACACCCGGGGCGGTGGGCCGCCGGCGTCGGGTGCCTCCGCCGGCTCCGGTTCCCATCCGGTCCCGGTCCACCCCACCGGTCCCGTGGCGGTGGGCAGGACGGCGGCGAGCAGTCGGGCCGCCTCCTCGGGGTCGCGCGCCCGGACCCGGATCACCTGCCCGGTGGAGCGCAGTTCCACCTCGGCGAACCGTGGCACGGCCATGGCGACCAGCCAGTCCCGGGTGACCCGGACGGCCCCGGTGACGGCCTCCGTGCCGGCTTCGGTGAGGTCGCCGAGGAAAGTGACCACCGCCACCGGGTCGAACCGTTCCCCCAGGGGCCCCCGGTCACCCAGGTCGAAGCCGGTTGCTGCGGACAGTCCCAGGTGTTCCAGCCGGGTGGTGAACTCCGCCCGGGCGGCGTCGTCGACGTCGGCCACGAACTTGACGACCACCTGACCGGGGCCCGAGTGTGTCATGGGCACCATGATGACAGTCCACAGTCGATGGTGGGAGTGGATGGTGGCGCGGTGAACCGGTCCAGCTGGTCGACGCTCCTCGATCACCTCGTCGATCCCGCCGCCGTGGTGCCGGCGGACCATCCGGGCCGGGCCGTCGCCGTCGGCCTGCACGCGGAATGCAACTGGGCACTCCTTGCCGACCTCTACCGACAGCAGTCCGAGGTTGCCCGACGGGAGCAGCAGCACGCCCTGGCGCTCCGGTTCCTGCTGGCCGAGAGCCGGGTGGCGCTCCGGACCGGCGACCGGCCACGGTTCCTCGACACGGTCGTCACCCTCGGCCAGTGGCACCGGCTGAACGGCGGATCCGCCGAGGCCGAGGCGTGGAGCCGCGTCCTGCTGCGGGAGCCCCTGTGCGCGGAGACCGCCCGGTTCCACGCGCACGCGTGGCGGGAGCTGGCGGCCCTGCGGGAGGTGGCCCGCCGGTACGACGACGGCCTGGCCTGTGCCGAGCGGGCCCTCGAGGTGTGCCGCCGGTACGCCGACGCGCCCGGGGTGGCCGGACGGCACGTCCGCGCCCTGCTCCAGACGGCGGCGATCCAGCGGCTCCGGGGCGAGCTGGTGACCGCCCGGGACCTCCTGCGCGAGGCCCGGGAGATCGCCGAGGCCCGGGACGCCGACCCGTTCACCCGTGGGTTGGTCGCGCTGCGGGAGGGCGGCCTGGAGGCCGTCCTCGGACGGCCGCAGGTGGCGCTCGCCGCATACCGGCGGGCCGCGACGGCGTTCGAGGGGGTGAGCGAGAACAACCTCCTGTACACCCGGTTGCGCGAGGTCGCGGCGCTGCGGGAGCTGGGGCGGCTCGACGGCGCGCTGCTGATCACCACCGACCTGGCGGACCGCTTCCGGGCGAGCGGCGACGCCTACCGGCTCGGTCAGGTCCTGCTGGAGCGGGCCGAGGTCCAGCAGACCCGGGGGGACACGGCCGCCGTCGCGGCCACCCTCGAGGAGGCCAGACCGTACTACGAGCGGGTCGACACGCTGGAGGCGCTGCGCTGGCACCGGCACGTCGCCCGCAACCTGCTCGCCTCGGGTGCGGACGGGGCGACCGCGGCCGGACATCTCGCCGTCGTGCTCGACCGGGCCGGCCAACCGGGACGGCGGGACCTGAACCGGACCATGCTCGCGCTCTACGACCTGCACCGGGTCCCGGAGACCGACCTTGTGCCACCGTCGCTGCGACACGTCGCGGGGCGGGGCGCGCTGCTCGCCGCCGACCTGCAACGCGACGCGTTCGGCGAACCGGAGGTGCGCTGGGCGATGCACGCCCAACGGGAGGTGGTGTACCAGGCGGCGGTGCTGGCCCACACCGGCCTCGACGACCCGGAGAGCACGGCGCGGATCGCCGAGACGGGCCGGGCCGACGTGCTCAACCAGTTGCTCGCCATCCGGTCGGGCGGTTCGGCGGGCACCATCTCCGAGTCCCGGATCGACGCGCCGCCGGCGGATCCGGGACTGGCCGACGAGGTCTTCGCGGTGGCCCGGCTGGCCGCCGGGTCGATCCGCTCCGGCCGGGCCCCCGACCGGTTGGCGCTGCCGCCGCTGCCGGGTCGGCTGCCCGCCCCGGCCGTGCTCGACACGATGGCCGACGTCGTGGTGGTCGTCAACGTGGGTGGCGGCCCCGGCGGCTGGTGGTCGTCGGTCCTGACCCGCCCGCGGCACGGCACGTGGCGGGTGGCGCTGCGCACCGCCCCCGCGGCCCTGGCGTCCCGGCTCGAAACCCTGGTCGCCGGGGTCCAGCTGCCGCCGCGGGGGGTGTCCCCGGCCGTGTGGGAGGAACTCGGCGCGTTCCTGCTGCCCGATCCGGACGTCTGGGCCGGGTCACCCGACCGGCCCCGGTCGGTGGCGATCACCCCGGATCCACGGCTGTGGCACCTGCCGCACGGGGCGCTGCTCCGCGACGGCGCGTACCTCTGTGACGTGGCCGAGGTGAGTCTGACGCCGAGCCTGCGGACGCTGGAGCTGCTGCTGGCCCGGTCGGCGTCGGCCGGCCCCGGTCCGGGGCCGGCCGGACCGGCGGTGAGCCTGCTCGACCGGGGGCTGGCGGGTCACCAGATCGAGGGGGCCGCCCTCGACGACTGGCCGGGCGGTCACCGGCCGCTCGCCGGTCTGCCCCTGGTCGACGAGGTGCCGGATCCGGCGCTGCTGTACCTCTCGGGGCACGGCGACGGCGCGGGCGCCGCCACCCTGCTGGGACCGGACGGCGTCACGATGGACTCCCTCGCCCCCCGGCGGCTGCCGCCGCTGGTGGTGCTGAACGGCTGCTGGAGCGGCACGGCGTCCAGCCGGTACGGCTACGACCCGTTGAGCCTGGCCGTCGGCGCGCTGCTGGCCGGCGCCGACACGGTGGTCGCCGGGATCGGGCGGATCGGCAGCGAGGCGTCGGCGCACGTCGGCGCGGCCCTCGTCCACCAGGTCGGGCGCGGTGTTCCGGTGGGCACGGCGCTGCGGCACGCCCAGCGCCAGCTCCGTACGGAGCGCCCCGACCTCGGACCGTTCGACTGGGCGGGGCTGTGCGGCGTGGGCGTCGGCAGGTGACGCGCCGGCCGGTTCCGACCGGTTTCCCGGTGTTTCCTGGCCCGCGCGAACTGGATACGACGGTGCGTGGTGATCGCGTCACGCCCGTACGAGACTGAACGGGTGGAATGGATCCCGGTTGCCGGTGTGATCTGCGGGGCGGTCATCGCCCTCGCCAGCGCCCTGATGGTGGAGGCGCAACACAACCGCGCCCAACGTCGCCAGCATCGCGAGATGGAACGGGTTCGCTACTGCCTGGAGTTCGCTCTGGCGCTCGACGCGGCGCACAGCGCGCTGCGGGAGGTCGCCCAGGACCACGACGATTCCCGGGACCGGCTCCGGCCGGCCAACCGGGCGGTCCACCGGGCGGGTGTCTTCGCCAGCCGGGAGCGGCTGCTCGTGGCCGGCACGGTGGATCTCGTCAAGGCGGGCGAGGTGGCCTACGACCGGTTGATCGCCGTGCGCAACGTGGTCCGCGCGGGTGCGACCCTCCAGTCGAGGGACTACCACCAGGCCTACCACGGGTTCGCCGAGGCGGTCTGGCAGCTCCGGATGGCGGCGCGCGCGGATCTCAACCAGGCCGTGCTGGAGCCGGCGGACCTGGACCGGCGGAGCTGGTCGGAGCGGGAGGGCTGCCGTTGGTGCCTGGAACCGGCGTCCCGCGAGCCCGACCCGTCACCGGTCTGAGCCGGGTCGCGACGTGCTCCGGTGGGCCGGGCGCGGGCTTCCCCGCCGGCCGGTCGTGTGGCGGCGGTCCGGTCACTGCTCGACAGGCCGACCACGCTCGACCTGCGCCGTGACGGCGGGGACCACCCGTCAGCCCGGCAGGATGCGACGCAGGACGCCCTTGGCGGTGGCGACGGTGCGGTAGGACTGCACGAGGTACGAGCCGAGCACGATGTTCGCGCCGGCCAGCGCGGGTACCGCGTACTGGGCGAGACGCTGGCGGCGTTGCCACATCGCGATCTCCTCGGGGGTGCCCGTGGTGGGTAGGGTGGCGTCCTTGACCTCCACCTGGCTGCCGCGCTGCCGGGCCTCCTCGGCGAGTTGTCCGATCCGGGTGCCGCAGTAGGCGGCGTAGCCGGTGGCGACCGCCCCCAGCACGGCCGTACCCGCCTTCGCCATCCCGACGGACGCGAAGCCCTTCTGCAGCGCCAGCCGGCGGCCACCGGTACGGGCGAGGTGCAGCCCGGCGAGCAGGGTCGCGCCGATGCCCGCCCACTGGACAGGACCGAACCGGCTCCACGCCGACTCCGCCACCCGGATGCGGTCGATGCCCTGTGCCAGGTCGCTGCCGGACTTGTTCACCCCGGCGACGCCCATGACGGTGCCGCCGAACCACAACGCCGATCCGACGTCGTGGACCGCCTGGGCGACGGTGTGGTTGTCGGTCATGGTCATCTGCATGTCTGACTCCTCCATGTGCTGACCGATCTGGGTGCCGATGACCCACGGTAAGGCGGCGCGATCGCACGTCACCGCGTTTCGGCACAACCGGCCCGCCTCGGGTGACCCGTCGGGTCCGCCGGTGGTGGTCGGGCGGGTGACCCCGGTCGGATGGCGAGGCGGCCATCCCGCCGGTGGAGCGGCGGGCCAGCGGCGAGCATGGCGGGTATGGGCCTGCGCCGGATCGGGAAGGGGGGAGAGGATCTGCTGCACCGTCGGGAGGACGTCCGCCAGGCGAACTTCCTGGAGCTCTTCGTCGACCTGGTGCTGGTGTTCGCGCTCTCCGGGGTGGTCAACCGGGTCGTCCGGGACATCACCGCCGACGAGACGCTGGTGCGGATCCGGTCGTTGGGCTACCTGCTCGTGCTGGCCCTGCCGCTGATCTGGCTCTGGGTCACCACCGCGCACATCACCAGCTGGTTCGACCCCCGCCGCCGCCGGATCCAGTGGCTGGTGCTGGCCAGCGCCTTCGGGCTGCTGGTCATGTCGTCGTCCCTGCCGGCCGTGTTCGACGGGCGGGGGTGGGCGTTCGCCCTGCCGTACGTGCTTTTGCGGGTCGCGCGACCGCTCGTCCTGATCCCCACCCTGCGCGGCCACGCGCTGCGGGACCTGTACGTGCGGTCGGTGCTGTGGTGCGCGGTGTCCGGGGTGATCTGGCTGGCCGGCGTGGCCGTCTCCGGTGGGGCCCGGGCCGTCGTCTGGGCGGTCGCCGTCACGGTGGATCTCGTGGCGGCGCAGCGGCGGTGGCCGGTGCCGGGGATGAGACCGCCACCGGTCAGCGCGTGGGCGATGGACAGCGGCCACCACCTGCCCGAGCGCTACCAGCAGTTGCTGCTGATCGCCCTCGGCGAGAGCGTGCTGGCCGCCGGGGTCACCTTCACCGACCAGCGTCTCGATCCCGCCACCTGGACCGCGCTGGTGGTGGCCTTCCTGTCGACGGTGCTGTTGTGGCGGATCTACTTCTACCGGTCGGGGCAGGTGCTCGCCGAGGCGGTCACCGCGGCCGGCGACCGGCTGGCGGCCGGTCGGGCCACCGGGGTGGCGCACCTGTTCATGGTGGTGGGCATCGTCGCCACCGCGGTCGGCTTCGAGGTCGTCCTGAAGTATCCGGACGGTCGACCCGAGCTGTCCTGGCTGGCGGCGATCCTCGGCGGGCCCGCCCTCTTCCTCTACGGCCGCATCCGGCTGGAACGTGTCGTGTTCAACCGGCTGTCCCGACGCCGGGTCGTCGCCATCGCCGTCCTGACGGCGGTGTCCGTGCCGCTCGCGTTCGCCCCACCGCTGGTTGCCTCGGTGGTCGCGGCGGTCGTGCTGCTCGGCGTCGCGCTCGCCGACGCGCGGAACGCCGCCGGCCGTCCGGCCGAGGCACCCTCGCCGGCCCACTGACCACCGATCGCCGCGCGGGCCACCGGGAAGGCGGTGCCGACCGCCGTACGGGCCGGCGGAACACCCTGCACCGTTGACCCGCGCGGGCCCGCGACAGCCGGAGTGGGTGGGCTGTCGATCCCGGTTGGTTTGCGCGCGCCAACGGCCTATGGTGGGTCGATGCAGCCGCTCACCCGTCCGCTCCGTAGCGTCGCCACCTCGGTGGCGCGCACGGCGCTGCGTGGGGGAGCGGGGCGCGGCGTCGGTGTCACCTGCCCGCCCACGGTGGTTCGCTGCGGGCTGCCGAGCCCGGTGCCGGCCGGTCGCGGCCCTCCCGGAGACGACCCTCCAGTGGTCCCCACAGTGGTCATCTCCCCAGGGCGAAGCGGAACACCGCTTCGGCCTTTTTCTTTTTCCCCGACAAGGAGCGCGTCGACATGAGCATCCACCCGTCCGGCACGACCCAGCCGCAGTGGCTGACCGAGGTGCACGCCACGTTGGTATCCCAGTTCGAGGAGCAGAGCGCCAGACTGACCCAACTGACCGCGGACACCGGCGACCCGCAGCAGGCCCACACCCAGGCAGCCCTGGTGGCGACCACCCGGCAGAGCCTGGAGCAGATCACCGGCGCGCTGCGACGGATCGCCGAGGGGCGCTACGAGGTGTGCGGCAAGTGCGGCGGGGCGATCCCCGTCGAGCGCCTCCAGGCGCTACCGCACGCCCGCTTCTGCGTGCCGTGCCAGCAGAAGCACGGTCACTGACCACGGTTCGTCGACGGTGGCGGGGCCGCACGCCCCGCCACCCGGTGCCGCTCGCCGGTGCGTCGACCGCTGGTCAGGTTCGACACTGGTTCGTCATGGTTGCCGCCCGTCCGGCCCGGCTAGGGTTGCCCCATGCAGACCTGGCCAGCTCGCACCGGTGCCGCCCAGCGCCGGCCGCTGCCGCCGCTGGCCCTGCTGACCGTACTGGTGATGGTGCTCTGCGCCGCTCGGGCGGTCGGCCTGTGCATCGTGTTCCGGCTGACCCGCCGGGCCGTTCCCGGCTGTGTGCCGGCCTGGTCGGCGGACCGCGCCCCGCCCGTCCCGGCGGCCTGCGCCTGACCGTCACCCAGCCGGTCGAGTCGCCCCGCGCACCGAGCGTGCCCAGCGGGACGCCGGTCGTCGGCGTGGTGCTCCGGCGGTCGGTGCCGCGCGCCCGTCGGTGAACCGGCCGGCTGCGCGGCGGCCCGCCTCCTCCGGTGCCGGTCGGCCACCGCCCGGTCCGCCCCTCCCGTCCCGGTAGCGAACGGTCGGGTTCGTGGTCGACCGGGGCGGCGTGCGTGGACGCTGGCCCTGCCCCGGCACACCCCTGTCGTCGTCACCGCCGTGGAGTTGTCATGGACCTCGAGCTGACCCCGTTGCCCGGTATCGGGCTGTGCCATTCGTTCACCACCGAGGAGGGCCGCCGGGTGGGGGTGGTGGTCCACCACGTCGGTGGCCGCCGGGACCTCGTGCACGACGACGGGGTCGACCCGGACAGCGCCTGCACCCTCGCCCTGACCCGCACGGAGGCGATCGCCCTGGCCCGCCTGCTCGGCGTCCTCGACCTGGTGGCGGGGGCCGGCTGCGCCACCGGCGGGGAGGCGTGACGGACGCCCGGCACCGGCGGGCCCGCACGGTGGCCCCGGGCGGGCGACCGTCGCCGGGAGGGGCCGGTGCGCCCCGGCGGCTCCGCGCGTCCGGTGACCACCGTCCCGCGCCCGGCCGTCCGTCTGTCCCGACGGTCAACGGGTAATGGTGGGAACGGTTACCGTACGAGACGCGGGCGTCACTGTCACCACGCTATTCCGCTGAGTCGCCGTTCGCATTACCGGCCGGACGTCGGTGCGCGATCAGTCAATTTTCGACAATCGATCGGCCTGACCGGGGCCGCCGATCGGTCAACTGTGACCGGTCGTAATGGACGGTAGAGTCGCGGTCTAATTCGTGGTCATCACCGCACCGGGAGAGGGCGATGGAAGAATCCGAGGACCGGCGCCGGTACCAGGTCGTCGTCAACGACGAGGAGCAGTACTCGATCTGGCTGGACGGGTCGGACGTCCCGGCCGGCTGGCGGCCGGTCGGTGTCAGCGGCGACCGGGCGGCCTGCCTGGCGCACATCGACGAGGTCTGGACGGACATGCGTCCGCGCAGCCTGCGCGAATGGCTGGCCAGTCAGGGCTGAACCCGCCGACAGCATCGCCTCCGTCCGGGGCGTGCCGGTGATCCGGTGCGCTCCGGACGGCGTCGTCTCCGCCGTCCACGACGACCGGCGGCCGAGGACCGGCCGGGGACCGGTTCCGTTCTTCGTCCATAAGGGAAAGACGCGTGTCCGGCGCTTCCGGTAATGCGCGCAGAATTCCCCTCCGTCGGGACGGACCGGTACCGCTCCGTCCGATCGCGACTGATCTCGGCGCCGGCGGACGCCCGATTGCGACTGTTGACAGACCTGAATCGTCCTCGTAGCTTCTTGTCTGCCGTTCCCGCCGTCGGAACAAACTGCTGGCCGAGGTGGACAACCGACGCCGGACATCCGCTTTCCCCAAGGTCATCTCTGGTTTCTGGGGTGTTTCTCGTCTGGGCCGCCGGACGTGTGAGGAGTACAGGTGCCGGCAGGGTCCTCCGACGCAGACGCCGCCGGCCGGTACGGCACGGTCACCTTGCAGCCGGGCATGCTCTTCACCCAGGAGCACCAGCCCGGTTCGGGTATCGACATCCTCCAGGTGGTCGTCGACTGGCCGGTGCCGCTGGACCCGACCGCCATGCGGACCGCCTGGCAGCACGCCACCGCCCGGCACCCGGTGCTGCGCACCGCCTTCGTCTGGCCCGGTGGCGGCGACCCGGCGCAGGAGGTCCGGGCCCGGGCGAGCCTGCCGGTGGTGCACCACGACTGGTCCGCCCAGGCGCCGTCCGACGTCGACGAGCGGCTGGCCCGTTACCTCGCCGCCGACCGGGCGGCGGGCTTCGACTCCTCGACCGCGCCACTGGCCCGCGTCACCCTGATCACGTACGGGGCGCGACGGCACACCCTGGCGGTCACCCTGCACCACGCGATCCTCGACGGGCGGTCGGTGCACCTGCTGCTCGACGAGGTCTGCGCCGAGTACGACGCCCTCGTCGCCGGCCGCCCGTACGCGGCCCCGGACCGGCCGCCGTTCCGCGACTACGCGGTGTGGGCGGCCGGACGGCCGCTGGACGGCGACCGGAAGTTCTGGAGCACCCGACTGGCCGGGGTGCCGCTGCCGACCCCGCTGCCACTGTCCACCTCCCCGGACACCCCGCCCCGTGACGCGTCGTCGGTCCGCGAGGCGGCCCGGTCCCTCGACGCCGCGACCACCGCCGCGCTCGTCGCCGCCGCCCGGACCACGGGCGTGTCGCTGGGCACCCTGGTCACCGCCGCCTGGGCGGTCCTGCTGCACCGCTACGCCGGACTCCCCGAAGTGGTGTTCGGCTCCACCCGCACCTGCCGTCGGGACACCGTGGAGGGTGCCGACCGGATGCTGGGGCTGCTGATCAACACGGTGCCACTGCGGATCCGGGTCGAGCCGGACCGACCGGTACGCGACTGGCTGCTCGACGTGCGCCGACAGATCGACGAGGTGCGCCCGCACCAGCTCGCCCCGCTGGGCGAGATCCAGCGCTGGAGTGGGACGCCGGCCAGTTCACCGCTCTTCGACAGCCTCCTGATGTACGAGCACCAGGACCTCCAGACCGCGCTGAGCCGGTCGGTGCCGGGCTGGGGGGAGCGGGTCGCCCGCGTCCACCGGCAGCCCGGCCCACCCCTCACCGTCTGCGTGTACGGCGAGCCCACGCTGACCGTGCTCCTGTACCACGACCGGCGCCGCCTGACCGAGGCCGGCGCGGACGCGATGCTGCGCCACTTCCTGCTCGTTCTCACCGGGCTGGCCGCCGGGACGGACCGGTCGGTGTCGGCGTTGCCCCTGCTCGACCCGACCGACCGGGCCCTGCTGGCCGACTTCCGCACCAGCGCCCCCGTCGGGGCGTACCCGGCCGACGCCACCGTGCCGGAGCTGGTCGCCGCCGTGGCCCACCGGCAGCCCGACGCGGTCGCCTTGGTCGGCGCCGACGGCAGCACCCTGCGCTACCGCGAACTGGAGGAACGCGCCGACCGGCTCGCCGGCCGGCTCGCCGCCGCCGGGGTGCGGCCGGACGAGCCGGTGGCGGTGGTCCTGCCCCGTTCGGTGGAGCTGGTCGTCACCCTCCTCGCCGTCCTCAAGGCCGGCGGCGCCTACCTGCCGCTGGACCCGGACGACCCGCCCACCCGGATCCGCCACCTGCTCGCCGTCGCCGGAGACCCGTTGGTACTGGCCACCGACGAGG
Source organism: Micromonospora sp. NPDC023956 (assembly GCF_040639195.1). Lineage (NCBI taxonomy): Bacteria > Bacillati > Actinomycetota > Actinomycetes > Micromonosporales > Micromonosporaceae > Micromonospora > Micromonospora sp. NPDC023956. Next base: position 125,850 of record NZ_JBEZZN010000001.1, on the reverse strand, counting down.
TGCCGGGCGCCGCCCGGCTGCTCCGTCTGGACCAGCCCGGCACCGCCGACCAGCTGACCGCCCCGGACGGATCGGCCGTCCCGGAGGAGTTCGCCGCCGTCGACGGATCGGCCGCCCCAGCCGGATCGGCTGCCGCCGGCCGGTCGGCCGGAGCCCCGGGTGCCGTCCCCGACCGGCCCGGTGCGGTGGCCCGCGCGCGGGTGCACCCGTCCGGGCTGGCCTACGTCAGCTTCACCTCCGGGTCCACCGGCACCCCCAAGGGGGTCGCGGTTCCGCACGCCGCCGTGGTCCGCCTCGTCCACCAGCCCGGCTACCTGCGCCTGGGCCCGGACGAGACCGTGCTGCACCTCGCCCCGGTGGCGTTCGACGCGGCCACCCTGGAGATCTGGGGCGCCCTGGCCAACGGCGCGCGGCTCGTGGTGGCCCCGGCCGGTGCCCCCGACCTCGCCGAGCTGGCCCGACTGCTCCGCCGGGAGCGGATCTCCGTGCTCTGGCTGACCGCCGGCCTCTTCCACCAACTGGTCGAGTTCGACCCGGAGTGCCTGGCCGGGGTCGGGCAGCTGCTCGCCGGCGGGGACGTGCTCGCCCCGGAGGCGGTCCGCCGGGCGCTCCGGGCGCGCGGCGGCGCCCCTCTGGTCAACGGGTACGGCCCGACCGAGAACACCACCTTCACCTGCGTGCACCCGATGACCGACCCGCAGGCCGTACCGGACCCGGTGCCGATCGGCCGGCCGGTGCCCCGGACCACGGTGTACGTCCTGGACCGGCAGGGACGCCAGGTGCCGGTCGGCGTACCCGGCGAACTCCACACCGGCGGCATCGGATTGGCCCGGGGCTACCTCGGCCGGCCGGGAGCGACCGCGGCGGCCTTCCTGCCCGACCCGTTCGACCCGCGCCCCGGCGCCCGGATGTACCGCACGGGCGACCTGGTCCGCTGGCGGTCGGACGGCACCCTCGACTTCCTCGGCCGGATCGACGGGCAGGTCAAGATCCGGGGCTTCCGGGTCGAGCCCGGCGAGGTGGCCGCGGTGCTGCGGGGCCACCCGGACGTCGGGGACGCCGCCGTGGTCGTCGACGGGGACGGCGAACGACGCCGGCTGCTCGCCTACCTGACACCCCGCCCCGGCCGGCCCGCGCCGGATCCCGAGGAGCTGGCCCGGTACGCCGCCGAACGGCTCCCCGCCCACCTGCGCCCGGCCGCCCATCTGGTCCTGCCGGCCCTGCCGTTGACCCGCAACGGCAAGGTCGACCGGCGGGCTCTGCCCCTGCCGGAACCGCCGCCGGACCGGCCGCCCGCCGACCTGACCGAACCGGTCCAGCTGCGGCTGGCCGAGCTCTGGGGCGACCTGCTCGGCACCGCGCCGACCCGGGCCGACGACGACTTCTTCCTGCTCGGCGGGAACTCGCTGCTGGCCACCCGGCTCACCTTCGTCGTGGCCGACAGGTTCGGCGTCGACCTGCCGGTCCGCCTGGTCTACGAACGGCCGACGCTCGCCGCGCTGGCCGACGCCGTCACGCACCGCGCGTCCGCCGTGCGGGGCGCGTCCACCGGGGTGGTCCGACGGGACCGGCGCGGGTACCGGCCGTCGCCGGAGCCGGCCGTCGCCGCGACCCCACCTGGGACGACCCCCGTCCCACCGGTCCCGTCGCCCGCGCCAGTGCCGCCCGCGCCCGCGTCGAGCGAGTCTGTGCCGACCGCGCCCGCGTCGGCCGGTCCGCCCGTGCCGGCGCACCTGGTTCGTCCGGCCCCCGGGCCGTGGGCGGTGTGGCGCTGGGTCGGGCTGCGGGCCGCCGGTTTCCCGGTCGAGACGCTGACCGCCCTGGGGGACCCGGACCTGGTCCGGGCCGCCGACACGCTCCTGGCCGCCGGGGACCGGCTCACCGGGGCGCGCCGGGACCTGGCCGAGCGGCTGCGCCGGGTCCGGGCGGCCAGCCCGGCGGGGGAGCGGACCGGCTGGAACCGGGCCGTCCGTCAGCTCCGCCGGGACAGCCCGCCGGAGCCACTGCCCGTCGGTGCCGCCTCGGTCGACGACGGGGCGCTCGTCCGGGCCCACGCGGTGCTCCGCGCGGCCCACGCCGACCGGGACGCCGCGCTCGCGCAGTACCGGGCCGCGTACGACCGGGCCGGCGCGGCACGCGCCGCCGCGTTGCGCGCCACCGCCGACGACCCGCTGTTCCGTGAGGCGGTGACCTGGCAGAACCGGCACGCGTTGCGCACCGGCGTCGACCCGGTCCGGGGTGCCGGGGACCGGCGCGACTCCCGGCACCGCCAGCACGAGGCGCTGGTCGCCACCTACCTCCAGCGCTACTGCGTCAAGAACGACACCATCGGATTCTTCGGCCCGGTCGGCTGGGCCCGGATCACCGACGCCCCGCCCGCGCTCGCCGTCCACCACGGCGCCTCCGCGCTCGCCCGTCGCACCGTCTACCTGGAGAACTGGGCGGTGGTGGAGGTGGCCGAGGCGCTCACCGCCCGCGACCCGGGACTGCGACCGTGGCTGGTGCCCCGTCGGATGCCCTTCCTGGCCGTCGTCGGTGACGAGCTGCGCATGCCGCTCACCCCACCGGTCGAACTGCCGCCGGTGACGGCCCGGCTGCTGCATGCCTGCGACGGCACCCGGACCGCCGGCGAGATTGCCGCCGAGCTGGTCGCCGACCCGGCCACCGGCATCGCCACCGGCGAACAGGTCTACCGGATGCTCGCCGAGCTGCGGGGGGAACGCCGGATCTCGTGGTCCCTGGAGGTACCCAAGGAGGACCTCTTCCCGGAGCGCGCGCTGCGGGCCCGGCTCGCCGCGATCGGGGACCGGGCGGTCCGGGAGCCGGCCCTGGCCGCGCTCGACGATCTCGAACGGGCCCGGGACGAGGTGGTCGCGGCGGTCGGGGACGCCGACCGGCTCGGCGCCGCCATCGAGGCGCTGGAGGACTGGTTCAGCTCGTTCACCGGTACGGCGCCGACCCGTCGCGCCGGCCGGACCTACGCCGGACGGACCCTGGTCTACGAGGACTGCCGGTCCGGCACCGAAGTCACCCTCTCCACCGACCTCGTGGCTACCTGCTGGCCGGCGCTGACCCTGCTGCTGGAGAGCGTCCGCTGGTTCACCTCGGCCGGTGCGGCCCTGTTCCGGCGGGCCTTCGTCGAGCGGTACCGGGAGCTGGTGGCCCGCACCGGCAGCGCCACGGTGTCCTTCGCCGACTTCTGGCTCTGGGCGAACGACCTGCTCTTCGACCCGCCGGAGAAGCTGATCGCGCCGGTGGTGCGGGCACTCCAGGACCGGTGGGCGCGGATCCTGCCGGAGGCCGTCGACCACCGGGTCACCGCCGCCTCCGCCGACCTGCGCGAGCGCGTGGCGGAGGCGTTCGCCGCACCCCGCCCCGGCTGGGTGGGCGCGTACCAGCACAGCCCGGACGTGCTGCTCGCCGCGGACGGGCCCGGAGCGGTCGCGCGCGGGGACTTCCACTGGGTGGTGGGTGAGGTGCACCCGGGGGTGAACACCCTGCGCTCGGCGTTGTTCGTCGCCCAGCACCCCGCGCCGGACGACCTGCGCGCCGCGATGGCCACCGACCTGCCGTACGGCCGGCTCACCCTGGCCGCCACGGGGGAGGAGGGTGGCGCGTCGTCCCGCCTGACCGACAAGCTGGTCACCGACCGGGACCTGCGGCTGGTCTTCGGTCACGACAGCTGCGGGCTCGACCCGGCCACGTCGCTGCCGGTGGCCGACTGTCTCCTCGGACCGGTCGACGGCGTGCTGACCGTGCACAGTCGGGACGGCCGGCACCGGCTGCCCCTGACCGAGGTGCTCGGGGAGGCGCTGATGGTGCAGCTGGTGCAGCGGTTCGACATCCGGCGGCCCGGTGACCACCAGCCCCGGATCACCGTCGACCGGGTGGTGCTGGCCCGGGAGAGCTGGCGGTTCGCCGCCACCGGGCTGGACTTCGCCGGGCTGCCCGAGGAGGGCGAGCGGTTCCACCACGTCCGGCACTGGCAGCGGGAGCACGCCCTGCCCCGGCACGTCTTCGTCAAGACCCCGGTCGAGGAGAAGCCCTTCCACCTGGACTTCGCCAGTCTCGCCTCGGTGGACGTCTTCGCCCGCGCGGTGCGCCGCACCGTGGGCCACGATCCGGCCGCCACCGTACGGCTCACCGAGATGCTGCCCGGCCCGGACCAGACCTGGCTCACCGACGCGCAGGGCCGGCACCGGACGGCGGAACTGCGGCTGGTCGCCGTCGACACGCGTACCCCCGACCCGGTCGACCCGACCGGGCCCGGCACTCCGGCCGCCGACCGGCGGTCGGACCGTACCCACCGCACCCAGGCGGGAGTATGAACACCGAAACCTATGTCCTGCCGTCGTCGTTCACCCAGCGTCGACTGTGGATGATCGACCAGATGACCCCGGGCGCGGCGACGTACCACATCGCCTGGGCGGTCGAGCTGGCCGGCCCGCTCGACGTGGCCGCGCTGGAGACCGCCCTGAGCTGGCTGGTGGACCGGCACGAGTCGCTGCGCACGCACTTCACCGCCGTCGACGGGGAACCCGCCCAGGTGGTCACCCCGGCCGCGCCGGTACGGCTGTCGGTCGCCGACGGTGGCGAACGCTGGTCCGACCTGGTGGACCTCGCCGCCCGGGAGCCCTTCGACCTGGCCACCGGCCCGCTGGCCCGGTTCGGACTGATCCGCCGGGCCGCCGACGCGCACGTGCTCACCGTCGTGGTGCATCACGCGGTGGCCGACGGCTGGTCGTTCGGGGTGATCTTCCGCGAACTCGCCGCCGGGTACGCCGCCCTGGCCGCCGGCACCCGCCCCGACCTGCCCCCACCGCCGGTGCAGTACGCCGACTTCGCCGTCTGGCAGCGGGAGCAGGACGAGCAGGGCGCGTTCGACGCCGACCTGGACTTCTGGCACGCCGAACTGGCCGGCGCGCCGACCCTGCTGGAGCTGCCCGCCGACCGGCCCCGCCCGGCCGAGCAGTCCGACGCCGGGGGTGAAGTCCGGTTCGTCGTCCCCGACCCGCTGGCCGCCCGACTGCGCGCCGGCCGGGACGGCACGCTCTTCACCCGGCTGCTGGCCGGCTTCCAGGTGCTGCTGCACCGGCTCACCGGCGCCGACGACCTGCTCGTGGCGGTGCCGGTGGCCGGTCGGACCCGGCCGGAGACCCGGGACGTGGTGGGCTTCTTCGCCAACACCCTCGCCGTGCGGGCCCGGTTCGCCGACCGGCCGGACTTCGCCGGGGTGCTCGCCCAGGCCCGCACCGCCGCCACCGCCGTCCAGTCCCGCCAGGACGTCCCCTTCGACCGGATCGTGGAGCGGCTGGCCCCCCGGCGCAGCCTCGCCCACGCCCCGGTGGTGCAGGTGATGTTCGCCCTCGACGAACCGCCCGCCCCGGACACCTCGGGCGACCTGCGGATCACCCCACGCCTGTGGGAGAACGGCACGGTCAAGTTCGACCTGACGCTGACCGTCGAGGACCGGCCGGACGGCCTGTCGGGCCGGATCACCTACCGCACCGACCTCTACGACCCCGCTCGCGTCGCCGGTCTCGCCGACCGGTACCTCACCCTGCTCGCCGTCGCCCTGGACCGCCCCGACACCCCCGTCGGCGAGCTGCCGCTGCTCGGCGCGGAGGAGCGGGACCGGCTCCTGCGCGCCGGCAACGACACCGACCTGCCGCTGCCCACCGTGGCCACGGTCGGCGAGCTGCTCGACCGGTACCCGCCCGCCGTCGGTGACGCCGTGGCGGTCGCCGGCCCGGACGGCACGCTCAGCCACCGGGACCTCGCCGCGCGGGCCAACCGGATCGCCCACCTGCTGCGCCGCCGCGGCGTCGGTCCGGACACCCCGGTCGGGCTCTGCCTCGGCCGGGGCACCGACCTGGTCGCGGCGGTCCTCGGCATCTGGCGGGCCGGCGCCGGCTACCTGCCCCTCGACCCGGGCCTGCCGACCGACCGGCTCGCCACCATGCTGGCCGACGCCGCCCCGCCGGTGGTGCTCACCGACGCCACCGGCGCCGCCCACGTCGCCGCGGCGGTGGCCGCCGCCGGCACCGACGCGCCGGTCGTGCTCCACCTCGACCAGCTCGACCCGACCGGACTGCCCACCGATCCACCGCCGGTCGCCGGTCACCCGGACGCGCTGGCCTACCTGCTCTACACCTCCGGCTCCACCGGTCGTCCCAAGGGCGTCGCGGTCACCCACGGCGCGGTGGTCAACCTGCTCGTCGGCTTCCACCGGCTGCTCGGCCTGACCCCCGCCGACCGGGTCGCCGCCATCACCACCCCGGCCTTCGACATCTCCGTGGTGGAACTGGTGCTGCCGCTGCTGGCCGGTGCCCGGATCGAGGTGCTCGACGCGGACACCGCCGTCGACGCCGTCGCGCTGCACGCCGCCCTGACCGCACGGGGCGTCACCGTCCTCCAGGCCACCCCGGCGACCTGGCGGATGCTGGCCGCCGCGCGGGGCGTACCGACCGGGGTGCGGCTGCGGATCAGCGGCGGCGAGGCGCTCACCCGCGACCTGGCCGACCGGCTGCGCGCCGACGGGGCGCGGGTGCTCAACGGGTACGGCCCGTCGGAGACCACCGTCTACTCCTCGGCCGGTCCGGTCGCCGCCACCGGCCCGGTCGACCTGGGCCGGCCCTGCGCGAACACTCGGATCCACCTGCTCGACCCGGCCGGCGAGCCGGTGCCCGACGGGGTGGTCGGTGAGATCCACATCGGTGGTGCCGGGATGGCCCGGGGCTACCACGGGCGGCCGGCCCTGACCGCCGACCGGTTCCGGCCCGACCCGTTCGGTGACCGGCCCGGCGGGCGGCTCTACGCCACGGGCGACCTGGCCCGGCGACTGCCCGACGGGCGGCTCGAGTACCTCGGCCGGGCCGACCAGCAGGTCAAGGTGCGCGGGTTCCGGATCGAGCTGGGCGAGATCGAGGCCGTCCTGCGCGACCAGCCCGGCGTCCGGGACGCCGTGGTGACCACCTGGGGCACGGGCGCGGACGTCCGGCTCGCCGCGTACGCGGTCACCGAGCCGGCCGGCGTGGACGCCGCGTCGCTCTGGCCGTCGGTCCGGGCCGCGCTGGCCCGCCGGCTGCCGGAGTACATGGTGCCGGCCACCCTGGTCGTCCTCGACGCGCTGCCCCGCACCGCCAGCGGCAAGCGGGACCGGCGGGCGCTGCCCGAGCCGACCTGGCGGGAGACCAGCGGGGACGGACCCACCGCACCGCGCGACCCGGTCGAGGAGCAGCTCGCCGCGCTCTGGCGGGACGTGCTCGGCCGCGACGAGGTGGGCGTGCACGACAACTTCTTCGCCCTCGGCGGACACTCGCTGACCGCGACCCGCCTGATCGCCCGCGTCCGCACCACCTTCGGCACCGAGCTGGCGCTGCGCAGCCTCTTCGCCGCGCCGACCGTCGCCGAACTCGCCGTCGTCGTCGCCGGGGGCGGCGTCTCCGCCGGCACCGACCGCATCGGTCCTGCGGGGCCGTCCCCACAGGACCTGCTCGACTCGCTCGACGACCTCTCCGACAGCGAGGTCGACGCGTTGCTGGACAGTCTGATCGCCGAGGAGGGCGAATGACCCCGCACAGGGAACGGGTGGTCGTCATCGGAGCCGGCCTGGCCGGATCACTCGCCGCGCTCCACCTCGCCCGGCGGGGCTATGCGGTCGACGTCCACGAGCGACGGCCCGACCCCCGCACCGCCCCGCCCGGGGCGGGCGGCCGGTCGATCAACCTCGGCCTCTCCGCCCGGGGCATGCGCGCCCTCGACGGGGTGGGTCTCCTCGCCGACGTGCTCAAGCGCAGCGTGCCGATGCGCGGCCGGGTGGTGCACGCCCCGGACGGTTCGGAGCGCTTCCAGCCGTACGGGGTGCGGGAACACGAGATCCTGCACTCGGTGCTCCGCGAGGAGTTGATCGCGCTGGTGGTGGAAGCCGCCGAGGCGGAGCCGGGGGTCCGGTTCCACTTCGACAGCCGACTGCTGCGGCTGGACCGGGACGCCGCGACCGTCGAGGTCGCCCCGACCGGTGGCGGGGAAGCGACCCGGATCACCGCCGACTGGGTCGTCGGGGCCGACGGGGTGTTCTCCACCGTGCGCCAGCAGATGCAGCACGGACTGCGCAGCGACTACGCCCAGGAGTTCCTGCCCTGGGGGTACAAGGAACTGACCATCCCGGTCGGCCCGGACGGCCGTCCCCGGGTCCGGCTGGAGGCGCTGCACGTCTGGCCGGGCCAGGAGGCGCTGATGGTCGCGCACCCCAACCGGGACGGCTCGCTGACCTGCTCGCTGTTCATGGCCCACGAGGGACCGGTGAGCTTCGCCGCGCTGGACACCCCGGCGGCGGTGCGGGACTTCTTCCGCCGGCACTTCCCGGACGCCGAGGGCCTGATGCCGGACCTGGTGGACGAGATCGCCGGACATCCCACCGGACACCTGGTCACCGTCCGTACCGCCCCCTGGCGGCACGCCGACCGGGTGGTGCTGATCGGGGACGCGGCGCACGCCGTCTACCCGTTCTACGGCCAGGGCATGAACTCCGCCTTCGAGGACTGTCTGGTGCTCGACCGCTGCCTCGCCGACCATCCCACCGACCGGGCGGCGGCGCTGGCCGCGTACGAGGCGGCCCGCAAGCCGCACACCGACGTGCTCGCCGACCTGTCCACCGCCAACTTCGTGGACCTGCGGGACCGGGTGCACCGGCCCGGGTACACCCTCTCCGCCGCCGCCGACCGGGTGCTGTCCCGGCTGCTGCCGGGGCGCTGGGTGCCGCTGTACACGATGGTCGCGCACACCACCACGCCGTACGCCGACGCGCTGGCCCGGGCCCGCCGTCAGGAGCGCGTCCTGCGCGGCGCCGGCGCCGGCCTCGCCCTGGGCGCCACGGTGGCCCTCGCCGCCCGGGTACGCGCCGGTCGGCGCCGGGCCGGGGGGCGGTGACCGACGTGCTGACCCACTCCCTCCTGCCCGGACAGATCCTGTTCACCGCGGCGGACCTGTCCGCCGAACCGCCGCACCCGCTGCTCGACGGGGCGCTCGACCAGCTGCGGGCGGTCGTCGCCTGGACCCGCGAGTACCTCTGCGAGCCGCACCCGGAGCTGGGCCGCAAGGGACCGGTCTGTCCCTACGCCCAGGGCTCGCTGGACCGGGACACCTTCTACCTGGCCGTGCACCGGGGCGACTCCGTCGACCCGGCCGAGCTGGACACCGTGCTCGCCGGGTACCGGGACTGGTTCGCCGGTCTGGAGCCGCTGGCCGGACCGGCCGCCCAGTTCAAGACGATCCTGCTCACCCTGCCCGACCTGCCGGCCGACGTGGCCCGCGAGACGGTGGACCGTACCCAGGAACGGCTCAAGCCGGCGTACACCGACCAGGGGCTGATGCTCGGCGAGTTCCACGACGGGCCGCCGGCCAAGGGCGGCCTGTGGAACACCGAGTTCCGGCCGCTGCACAGCCCGGTGCCGATGCTGGTGGTCCGGCACATGGTCGCCAGCGACCTGCCGTTCCTGGTCGACGATCCGGTGACCTGTGCGGCGTACCTGCGGTACTTCGCGCACAGCGCTCCCGGCGCGCTGCGCCAGCAGATCGCCGCGGCGGCGGCCCGGCACGGCCTCGTCGTGCCCGACGCCGCTGCCGGCACGCCGGTCCTGCGCCGGCTGTCGAGCCAGGAGGTGTGATGAGCACGGCCGACTCCGCCGCAGCGGCCGGGGACAAGCGGGCCCGGCTCGCCCGGCTGCTGGCCGAACGGGCCCGCGCACCCCGCCGGCACCCGGCCTCCTTCGGGCAGCGTCGGCTGTGGTTCCTGGACCGCCTCACCGGCGCCGACCCGGTCTACAACATCCCGGTGGCGTTCCGGGTACACGGTCCGCTCGACGTCGACGCGCTGCGGACCGCCCTGGCCGCGATCGTGGCCCGGCACGGGGCGCTGCGGACCACCTTCGCCGAGTCCGGCGGGGAGCCGGTACAGGTGGTGCACCCGACCGGGGTACCGGACCTGACCGTGGTCGACCTGACCGGACTGCCGGCGCCGCAGCGGGACGCCGAGGCCACCCGGCTGGTCTGGGAACAGGCGCGGCAGCCGTTCGACCTGGCCACCGGTCCGCTGCTGCGGGTGGTGGTGGTCCGGACCGACGTCGACCGGCACCACCTGTCGTTCTGCCTGCACCACATCGTCTCCGACGCGTGGTCACTGGGGGTGCTGTTCCGGGAGTTGGACACCGGGTACGCCGCCGCGCTGGCCGGCGCGGCGGCCCGGCTGCCCGAGCTGCCCACCCAATACGCGGACTTCGCCGTCTGGCAGCGGGAGCGGCTGGCCGGGGACACCCTGCGCGGGCAGCTCGACCACTGGCTGGCCCACCTGCGCGGAGCCCCGGCCCTGCTCTCCCTGCCCACCGACCGGCCCCGCCCGACGACCCGTTCCCAGCGGGGCGCGGCGCACTACCTCACCCTGTCGGCGACGGTCACCCGCCGGGTCGAGGAGTTCAGCCAGGCGGCCGGGGCCACCCTGTTCATGACCCTGCTCGCCGGGTACCAGGCGGTCCTGTCCCGGCACAGCGGGCAGGACGACATCGTCGTCGGCACCCCGGTCGCCGGGCGGGACCACCCCGACCTGGAGGGGCTGATCGGGTTCTTCGTCAACACCGTGGCCCTGCGGGTGTCGACGGCCGGGTCACCGTCGCTGCGGGAGCTGGTCGGACGGGTACGCGAGGTGACGCTCAACGGGCTCGGCAACGCCGAGCTGCCGTTCGAGAAGCTGGTCGAGGAGTTGCAGCCGGACCGCAGCCTGGCCCACGCACCGGTCTTCCAGGCCCAACTGGTCCTCCAGAACGCGCCGTACGACGGCTTCCGGCTGTCCGGCTGCACGACCACCTCCCTGGAGGTCGACAGCGGCTCGGCCAAGTTCGACCTGACCCTGGTGGGGGAGCGCACCGCCGACGGGGCGCTGCGGCTGGCGTTCGAGTACGACACCGCGCTGTTCGACGTCGCCACCGTGGAGCGGTTCGGCCGGCACCTGTGCACCCTGCTGGCGGCGGCGGTCGCCGACCCGGACCGTCCCCTGGACCGGATCCCGCTGCTCGCCGGTGCCGAACTGCGGCAGGTCGTGGTGGAGTGGAACGCCACCGACCGGCCGCTGCCCGAGGTCTCCTCGGTGCTGGATCTGCTGCCCACCGGTCCGGGCGCGCCCGGCTCCGCGCCGGCGGTCACCGGCCCGGACGGCCGGCTCGACCGGGCCGAACTGCACCGCCGGGCCGGGCGGATCGCCGGCCGGCTGCTCGCCGCCGGGGTCGGCCCGGACACGCCGGTCGGCATCTGCCTGGACCGGGGAGTCGCGATGGTGGCCGCGGTGCTCGGCGTGTGGCGCGCCGGGGCCGGCTATCTCCCGCTCGACCCCGCCCTGCCGGCGGAACGGCTGCGTCTCATGCTCGCCGACTCCGGCACCCGCGTGGTGCTGACCAGCCGCGCGGTCGCCGACCGGCTGGCCGGGGTGCTGGCCGATGCCCCGACCGTCCTGCTCCTCGACGCCGACGCCGGGACCAGCGCCGTCGACGGTGCGGCCGGCGGTGACGGCGGAACGGACCGCACCGGCTCGGACGAGCCGGGGCCGGTGGTCGTCCCGCATCCGGACGCGCTGGCGTACCTGCTCTACACCTCCGGCTCGACCGGCCGCCCGAAGGGCGTGGCCGTCCCGCACCGGGCCGTGCTCAACCTGCTCACCTCCTTCCGCGCCGACCTCGACCTCGGACCGGGTGACCTGCTCGCGGCGGTCACCACGCTGTCGTTCGACATCTCCGTGGTGGAGCTGCTCCTGCCGCTGATGTGCGACGTCCCGCTGGTGGTGGTCGGCGCGGACGAGACGGCGGACGGGCCGGCCCTGCGCCGCCGGTTGGTCGAGAGCGGCACGACCGTGCTCCAGGCCACCCCGGCCACCTGGCGGCTCCTGCTGGCCGCCGGTGGGGTGCCGCCGTCGGTGCGGCTCCGGCTCACCGGCGGGGAGGCACTGCCCCGGGACCTCGCCGACGCGCTGCTCGCCGACGGTGCGTCCCTGTGGAACTGCTACGGACCGACCGAGACGACGGTCTACTCGTCCGCCGGCCCGGTGCCGCCCGCCCCGGCCGCCGTCACCATCGGCGGGCCGATCGCCAACACCCGGCTGCACCTGCTCGACGAGGCGTTCCAGCCGGTGCCGGTGGGCGTGGTCGGCGAACTGTACGTCGGCGGGACCGGGGTGGCCCGGGGCTACCACGGCCGGCCCGGCCTGACCGCCGACCGGTTCGTGCCCGACCCGTTCGCCGACCGGCCCGGTGCCCGGCTCTACGCCACCGGCGACCTGGCCCGCCGTCGGCCCGACGGTCAGGTGGAGTACCTCGGCCGCGCCGACCACCAGGTCAAGGTGCGCGGGTTCCGGATCGAGCCGGGCGAGATCGAGACGCTGCTGCGGGCGCAGGCGGAGGTCGCCGACGCCGTGGTCACCGCCTGGACCGGCGGGGACGGCGACGTCCGGCTGGTCGCGTACGCGGTGCCGGCCGCCGGTACCGACCCGGACGCCCTCTGGGAGCGGGTCCGGCCCGCGCTGGCCCGCCGGCTGCCCGAGTACATGGTGCCGGCGGCCCTGGTGCCGCTGACCGCCCTGCCGCTCAACGACAACGGCAAGGTCGACCGGAAGGCGTTACCGGCTCCCCGGTGGACCGACCCCACCGCCGTCCCGGTCGCCCCCCGCGACCCGGTGGAGCACCTGGTCGCCGGGATCTGGCAGGAGGTGCTGCGGGTCGACGCGGTCGGCGTGCACGACGACTTCTTCCGCCTCGGCGGGCACTCGCTGCTCGGGGTGCGGGCACTGGGCCGGATCGGGGCGGCGGTGGACATGGAGGTGCCGATCCCGCTGCTCTTCGCGGCCCCCACGGTCGCCGCGATGGCCGACGCGCTCCGCGCCGCCGAGCCGTCGCCCGGCCACGTCGACGCCGTCGCGGCCTTCCGGCAGGAGATGGCCGGCCTCTCCGACGAGGAACTGCGGGCACTGGTGGAGGGACCGGAATGACCGACCGGGAACGGCTGATCCGGGAGCTGATGGCCCGCCGGGGGCTGGGCGCGGCGACCCGGCCGGCGGGGGTCCCGCGTCGGGCCCCGGGCACCCCCGTGCCGCTGTCGCCGACGCAGGAGGGGATGTGGTTCCTCGACCGGCTCCAGCCGGGCAGCCCGGCCTACGTGATGAGCCACGCCGTCCGGCTCACCGGGCCGCTGGAGCCGACCGCGGTGCAGGCCGCGCTGGACGACCTGGTCACCGCGCACGAGGCGTTGCGGACCCGGTTCGTGGACCGGGACGGACGCGTCGAGCAGGACGTGCTTCCCGCCGACCATCCGGGCGCGCGGTGCGTGCTGGTGGTCGAGGACCTGACGGGCGGGTCCGCCGCCGAGCGTGCGGCGGCGGTCGCCGACGCCGTCCGGCGGGAGACCGAGACCCCCTTCGACCTCGGCCGGGCACCCCTGCTCCGGGTCCGGCTGGGCCGGTTGGCGCCCGACGAACACCTGTTGGTGGTCAGCCTGCACCACATCGTCGCCGACGAGCGGTCCGTCGACATCGTCCTGACCGGTCTGCTCGACGGCCACCACCGGCACCGGACCGGCACCGGCGCGGCGCCCGCCCCGGTCGCCCAGTTCCCCGACCACGTCCTCTGGCAGCGCGAGCGGCTGGCCGGCGGCGGCGCGGACCGCGCCCGCGAGTTCTGGACCAGCCGCCTCGACGGCTGCTCCGGTCTGCTCGACCTGCCCACCGACCGGCCCCGCCCGGCCACCCAGACCGTCGCCGGACGCACCCACGGTTTCACCGTCGCGGCCGACCTGACCGCCGCCCTCGACGCGCTGGGCCGGCGTACCGGCTGCACCCGCTTCATGGTGCTGCTCGCCGGGCTCCAGGTGCTGCTGGCCCGCCTCGGCGGCACCGACGACGTCTGCGTCGGTTCTCCGGTGACGCTGCGCGCCGACGCGGCCCAGCAGGACATCGTCGGCCTGCTGGTCAACACCCTGCCGCTGCGCACCGACCTGTCCGGCGACCCGACGCTGGCCGAGGTGGTGAGCCGGGTCCGGGCCACCTGCGTGGCGTCGCTGGCCCACGCCGAACTGCCGTTCGAGCGGATCGTCGAGACCGCCCGGCTGCCCCGCGACCTCAGCCGCAACCCGCTGTACCAGGTGATGCTGGTGGTCAACCAGGACGGTCCGGAGGGCCCGCGCGGCGACCTGACCGTCCGGCCGGTCCCGGTGGTCCGGGAGACCTCCCGGCTGGACCTGACCGTGGCGGTGCGCGCCGCCGGCACCGGCCTGGCCGGCCTGGTCGACTACAACACCGACCTGTTCGACGAGGTGACCGTCGCGCGCTTCGTCGACCGGTTCACCGCCGTGCTGTGGGCGCTGGCCACCGAACCGCAGCGCCGACTCGCTGACCTCGACCTGACCGGCCCCGCCGAACGACGGGACCTGGCCCGGTGGAACGCCACCGACCGGGCGTACCCGACCGGGGCCGGCCTGCACGAGCTGGTCCGGGCCCGCGCGGCCGTCGACCCGGACGCGCCCGCGCTGCTGGACGTCAGCCCGGACGCCCCGGTGCGGACCCCGCTGACCTACGGCCGGCTGGTCGCGGACGCCGACCGGCTCGCCGATCGGCTGCGCGGGCTCGGCGTCCGGCCGGACCAGCCGGTCGGGCTGGCCCTGCCGGCGGGAGCCGCCGCGCTGACCGGGATCCTGGCGATCCTCACCGCCGGTGGCGGCTACCTGCCGCTGGACCCGGCCCACCCGCCGGCCCGGCTGCGGGCCCTGCTCACCGCCGCCGGCAGCACGGTCTGCCTCACCGCCGCCGACCTCGCCCGGACGCTGGCCGCCCCGCCGGACCCCGCCGATCCCGACGACCGGCCGTACGCCGGCACGCTGCTCGTCGTCGACCCCGACGGTCGGCCGACCGACCCGGGCGACGACAGCGCGCCGGTCGACTCGACGCCCGCGCCGGTCCACCCCGACCAGCTCGCCTACGTCATCCACACCTCCGGCTCCACCGGTACGCCGAAGGGCGTGATGGTCGGCCACCGCACCGCCGTCAACCTCGCCCTGGCCTTCGCCGACCTGCACCGCATCGGTCCCGGTGACCGGCTGCTCATGCTGCCCCCGCTCAGCTTCGACGCCTCCGTCGGCGACCTCTTCCCGGCCCTGGCCAGCGGGGCGGCGCTGGTGGTGCACCGGCAGCCGGCGGCGATCACCGGCCCCGGCCTGGCCGAGTTGTGCCGTACCCACGGGATCACCCTGGTCGACACCGCCGCGCCGCTCTGGGCACGGTGGGTGGACGACCTGGCCGCCCGGTCCGGGCCGGTCGACGCCGGCCCGCTGCGCGCCACGATGGTCGGCGGGGAGGCCGTCGACCTGGACACCGTCCGCCGGTGGGCCCGGCTCACCGACGGTCGGGTCACCGTCTTCAACCACTACGGCCCGACCGAGGCGACCGTCTGCGCCACCACCCTCGCCACCGTCGACGGCGCGGAACTGCCCGGCCTGACCCGGCTGCCGATCGGCCGTCCGGTGCCGAACGTGCGGGTCCACGTCCTCGACGCCGCCCTGCGGCCGGTCCCGATCGGCCTGCCCGGCGAGGTGTACGTCGGCGGCACCGCGCCCGCCCGGGGGTACCTCGGCCGCCCCGCCGAGACCGCCGCCCGCTTCGTGCCCGACCCCTACGGCCCGCCCGGGACACGGCTCTACCGCACCGGCGACCTGGCCCGGCACCGTGCCGACGGGACGCTGGAGTTCCTCGGCCGCACCGACCGGCAGGTCAAGATCCGTGGGCACCGGATCGAGGTCGGCGAGGTGGAGGCGGCCTGCGCGGCCCTGCCCGGCGTCCGCCGGGCCGCCGTGCTGGTCGACCACCCGGTCACCGGTCCCCGGCTGGTCGCCTACCTGGTCGGCGACGCGGACGTACCGGACGGGCCGACCGCGCGGGCCGCGCTGCGGCGACGGATGCCGGAGCACCTCGTTCCGGCGGCCTTCGTGCGGGTGCCGGAGTTGCCCACCAACCGGCACGGCAAGCTGGACCTGGCCGCCCTGCCGGCCCCCGCCGACGCCCCCGACCGGCCCGCGCACGAGCCACCGGCCACCCCCACCGAGAAGACCCTCGCGGAGATCTGGGCCGACCTGCTCGGCACCGGGCCGGTAGGCCGGCGGGACAACTTCTTCGACCTGGGTGGACACTCGCTGCTCGCGGCCACCGTGGTGACCCGGATCCGCACCGCTCTCGGCGCGGACCTGCCGCTGCGGGCGCTCTTCTCCGCCGCCGACCTGGCCGGGCTCGCCGCCGTCCTCGACGGGGACGGTCCGGCCCCGGTCGACCACGGCGACCTGCTGCGCGCCGAGGCCCGCCGCGCCGACGACCTGTCCGTGCCGGCCGGCGCCGTTCCGGCGGTGCCGGAGCAGGTGCTGTTCACCGGGGCCACCGGTTTCCTCGGCGCGTACCTCCTGGCCGACTGGCTCAGCCACACCCGGGCCACCGCGCACTGCCTGGTCCGCGCGGCCACACCGGCCGCCGCCGTCGACCGGGTCCGCGCCAACCTGCACCGGTACGGCCTCTGGCGACCGGAGTACGCCGACCGGCTCGTCGGCGTCCCCGGGGACCTCGGCGCGCCCCGGCTCGGGCTGACCGGGCCGGCCTTCACCGAACTCGGTGAACGGATCGACGTCGTCGTGCACAACGGGGGCGTGGTCAACTTCGTGCAGCCGTACCCGATGCTGCGCCCGGCCAACGTTGACGGCACGTGTGAGGTGCTCCGGCTGGCCACCACCGCCCGCCCCAGCGCGGTGCACTTCGTCTCCACCCTCGGGGTCTTCGTCACCCCGTCGCGCACCGGCACCCTGGTCCGTGAGGGGGACGTGCCGGACGACTGCGCCGGCCTGTACGACGGCTACAACGCCAGCAAGTGGGTCGCCGACGCGCTGGTCCGTGCCGCCCGGGACCGGGGCCTGCCGGTCAGCGTGCACCGGCCCGCCCGGATCACCGGCGACGCCCGTACCGGGGTGGGCAACGTGGACGACTTCTTCAGCCGGCTGCTGAAGACCTGCGTGCAACTCGGTGCCGTACCGGACCTCGACGACCCCGCCGACCTCGCCCCGGTGGACTACGTGGGAGCCGGCATCGGACACCTCACCAGGACCGGATCCACCGGCGACCACCACTACTACAACAACCGCACCATCACCTACGCCGTTCTCGCCGAGGCCGTCACGGACTTCGGTCTGCCGGTGGACCTGGTGCCGTACCCGCGGTGGCGGGCGGCGCTGCTGGCCCGGCCGGACGCCGCCCTCGCCCGGTTCACTCCGCTGTTCGGCGAGGCCACCCCGGTACGCAGCCAACCGGACTTCGACTGCACCGGCACCGAGAACACGCTCGCGGCGGCCGGGGTCACCTGCCCGGCGGCCGACGCGCACCTGCTGCACACCTACCTGGCGGCGTTCGTCGCCGCCGGGTTCCTCGACCCGCCGGGGAGGACCCGTGGCTGACCGTACGCTGACCCACTACCGCTGGGTGGCCATCTGGCTCGGCCAGCTCGTCTCGCTGATCGGGTCGAGCCTGACCGCGTTCGTCCTCGGCGTCTGGGTCTACCAGCGCACCGGCTCGGTCACCCAGTTCTCGATGATCTTCCTGGCCGCCACCCTGCCGGCGGTGCTGGTCGCGCCGTTCGCCGGGGCCCTCGCGGACCGCCGGGACCGCCGCCGGTTGATGCTGGCCAGCGACACCCTCGCCGCGGTGGGCACCGCCGTGCTCGCCGCGCTGGTCGTGGCCGACGCGCTCGAGGTGTGGCACATCTACCTGGCGACGGTGCTCAGCGCCGGGGCGTCCACCGTGCACCAGGTCGCCTACCAGGCGATGACCCCGGCGCTGGTCGGCAAGCGGCACCTCGGCCGGTTCAACGGGTTGATGCAGGTCTCCCGGGCGGTGCAGATCGCCGCGCCGCTGGTCGCCGGGGTACTGGTGGTGACCATCGGGGTCGGCGGGGTGATGGTCGTGGACCTGGGCACCTTCGTCGTCGCGGCCGGCACGCTGCTGCTGGTCCGACTGCCCGCCGAGGTGACCCGCCCGGCCGGGAAGGGCGCCGCCGACGAGCCGGTGCTGCGCGGGGCCGCCGCCGGCTGGCACCACCTGCGGCAGCGTCCGGGCCTGCTCCGGCTGATGCTGGTCTTCGGTGGCTTCAACTTCCTCTTCGGCATCGCCGGGGTGCTCGTCCAGCCGCTGATCCTCTCGTTCTCCTCGCCGGACACCCTCGGCGTGCTGATGTTCGCCGGTGGGGCCGGGCTCTTCGCCGGCAGCCTGCTGATGGGCGCGTGGGGCGGCCCGGCCCGCCGGATCACCGCCGTGTGCGGTGGCCTCGCGATCGGCGGGGTGGCGCTGGTGCTGCACGCGGCGGCCCCGTCGGTGTGGCTGATCGGCGTGGTCGCCCCGCTGTTCCTGTTCACCCTGCCGATCGTGAACAGCTCCACCATGACGTTGATCCAGACCAAGACCGAGCCGGCCGTACTGGGTCGGGTGCTCGCCACCGCCCGGGTGATCGGCGACGCCAGCATCCCGTTCGCGTACGTGCTGGCCGGACCGATCGCCGACGGGGTCGAGCCGCTGCTGCGCGCGGACGGGGCGCTCGCCGGCTCGGTCGGCTCGGTGATCGGCACCGGCGACGGCCGGGGCGTCGCGCTGGTCTTCGCGGTCACCGGGGCGCTGATGGTGCTGCTGGCCGCGAGCGCGTGGGCGTGGCCGGCGCTGCGCCGGGTCGACGACCTGCCCGACGCGCTGCCCGACGATCCGGCGACGCCGCCGGACAGCGGGGCGGAGGCCGACAGCGCCACCGACGCCACCGAGTCGTCCGGCCCGTCCTCCGTGCCCGCCCACCGCTGACCCGTCCACCGACCGCCCCACCCCGATCTCCGAAGGAGCGCCCCGCCATGCCGGTGCCGTTGAGCCCGGACGAGGCCCACCTGTTCCTCGCCTCCGACGCCGCCCCCGCCGCGTACCTCGACCTGCTCGACGCGGTCTCCTTCCGCAGCGCCGCCGCCGGGCTGCGGCTCGGGGTGTTCGAGGCGTTGGCCGACGGCCCCCTGCCGGCCGACCGACTCGCCGACCACACCGGCACCGACCCGCTCGGACTGCGGATCCTGCTCGACGCGCTGGCCGGGTACGGCTACCTCACCCGCGCGGACGGGCGGTACGCCAACAGCGCCAACACGGCCCGCTGGCTGCTGCGCGACGCGCCGGGCAGCTTCGCCCCGGCGCTCTCCTTCTGGTCCACCGTGCTGACCGGCTGGTGGCAGGACCTGGAGTCGTCGATCCGCTCCGGCGGCCCGACCGGCGACTTCTACGCCTGGCTGGAGCGGCATCCGGAGGCCCTCGCCGACTTCCACACCATGCTGCGCGGCCTGGCCGACGCACTCGGCCCGGAGATCGTCGACCTGGTGCCGGTCCCCGCCGACGCCCGCAGCGTGCTGGACGTCGGCGGCGGGCACGCCGCGTACCCGGTCGCCCTGCTCACCGCCCACCCGCAGCTGCGGGCGACCGTGGTGGACCTCGACGGCGCGCTGGCCCAGGGGGCGCGGACGGTCGCCGACGCCGGCCTGACCGACCGGGTCACCCTGCGACCGGGCGACCTCTTCACCGCCGACCTCGGCACCGGTCACGACCTGGTGCTGCTCTTCAACATCGTGCACGGCTACCAGCGCGAGGCGGTGCTCACCCTGCTGCGCCGGGTCGCCGCCGCGCTGCGCACCGGCGGCCGGATCGTCCTGCTCGAACCCCTCGCCGAGGTGCCGGAGCGCCCGGCCGGACCGGGGGAGGCGTTCGTCCGGATGTTCAGCCTGAACCTCTTCCACACCCAGGGCGGCCGGGCGTACGCCTACCCCGAACTCGTCGCGCTGCTGGAGGAGGCGGGCTTCACCGACGTGGACCAGCACATGCTGACACGGTCCGACACCGACCACCTGGTGACCGCGGTGCTGGCCGGCTGATGTCCGAGCACCTGGTCCCGCTCGGCGACGGGTGGGGGCTGTGGCGCTGGTGCTGCGTCCGGGCCGCCGGCTTCCCCGTCGACCTGCTCGACGCCCTGGCCGACCCGGAACTGGCCGCCCTCGCCGACGCGGTGGACGCCGGCGCCGACGACCGCGCGTACCGCGCCCGGTTCCGGCACGCCGAGCGGGCCCTGGCCCGCGCGCTGCACACCGCCGCCGCCGATCCCCGGCTCCGGGAGGCGGTCGCCTGGCAGAACCCGACCGCCCTGGACACCGGCTTCGACACCCTGCTGCGCCGGAACCCGGAAACCGTGTCGCGCACCGGCCGGCACCGCAAGACCGAGGCCCTGGTCACCAGCTACCTGCACCGGTACGCGGCGAAGAACGACACGATCGGATTCTTCGGGCCGCTGCGCTGGGCCCGGATCGATCCGGCACAGCCGGAACCGGTGACCACCGCGCACGACGGCACCGCCGGGGACCGCACCCTCTACCTGGAGGGCTGGGCCGTCGCCGCGCTCGGCCGGGCCCTCGCCCCGGCGCTGCGGCCCTGGCTGGTGCCCCGGCTGCTGCCGCTGCTCGACGTCGACGGGGACAGTCTGCGGGTCCCGCTGGCCGATCCAATGCCGCTGGAACCGGTGCAGGCGGCCGTCCTGCGGGCGCTGCGACCGGGGCGTACCGCCCGGCAGGTCGTCGCGGCGGTCCGCGCCGACGCCGGAGCAGACCCGGACCGGGTGTGGGCGGCGCTGGACCGGCTGCACACCGACCGCCGGATCGAATGGACCCTGGAGGCGGCCCCCGACGACCTGCACGCCGCCGCCACCCTGCGGGCCGTCGTCGCCGCCGTCGACGACCCGGCGGTACGCGCACCCGCGCTGGCCGCGCTGGACCGGCTCACCTCGGCGGCGGCGACCGTGGCGGCGGCCCGGGACGACGCGACGGCGGTCCGTGACGCCCTCGCCGGCCTCGGCGCGACCTTCACGGACCTGACCGGTGCGGCGCCGGTCCGCGAGGCCGGTCAGCTCTACGCCGGCCGCACCCTGGTCTTCGAGGAGTGCCGGCGGCCGGACTCGATCCGGCTCGGCCGGGCGGCCCTGGACACCCTCGCCGGTCCGCTCACTCTCCTGCTGGACAGCGCCCGCTGGTACACGGCGGCCGGCGCGGCGCTCTACCGGCGGGCGCTGCGTACCCTGCACGACCAGCTCGCGGCCCGGCGGCCGGGCGTACCGGTGCCGTTGGCCGACCTGTGGCTCGCCGCCCGGAGCGTGTTGATCGACGACCCGGGGCCGGTGGTCCGCCCGTTGACCCGCGCCCTGCACCACCGGTGGGAACGGCTGCTCGCGGTCGGGGAGGGTGACCGGCGGGTGCGGCGCGGCGTTGCCGACCTGCGCGCCGCCGCAGCCGCCGCGTTCCCCGCCGGCCCGCCCGGCTGGGCCACCGCCGTCCAGCACAGCCCGGACCTGATGATCGCCGCCCCCGACCTGGCCGCGATCGCCGCCGGTGACGTCGACTGGGTCCTCGGCGAACTGCATCCGGGGTACCACACGATGCGCTACGCCAGCTGGGTCGACTGCCACCCGGACCCGGCCGCGTTGGCCGGGGCGATGGCTGCCGACCTGCCCGGCCCGGTGGTCCGGCTCGGCGCGACCGGCAGCCAGGGCGGCAGCGCCACCCGCTTCTCGCCCCGGCTGCTCGCCCCCGGCCACCGGCGGTTGGTCTTCGCCCCGGACACCTGCGGCCACGACCCCGATCACGACCTGGTGGTGGGCGGCTGCGACGTGGTCGACACCGGCGGCCGGCTGCTGGTCCGCCGCCGCTCCGACGGCGACTGCCACGACCTGATGGAGGTCTTCGCGGACCTGGTCGCCGCGAACCTGATGCCGCACTTCCGGCTGCTCTCCCCGGCACCGCACCGACCCCGGGTGACCATCGACCGACTGGTGGTCAGCCGGGAGTCGTGGACGGTCCCGGCCACCGGTGTGGACTTCGCGGCCGACCCGGACGAGGCCCGTCGCTTCCTGCGGGTGCGGTCCTGGGCGCGAGGGCTCGGCCTGCCCCGGCACGTCTTCCTCCGCTGCACCGGGGAACGGAAGCCGGTGCACGTCGACCTGGCCAGTCTGGCGTCGGTGGAGGTGCTCTGCCGCGCGGTCCGCCGGGCCCGACGCACCGACGGAACCGCCGCCGAGATCACCGTGACCGAGATGCTGCCGGACCCCGGGCAGCTCTGGTTCGCCGACCGGGACGGCCGTCGGTACAGCTCGGAGTTGCGCCTCGTCGCGGCCCCCACGACGCCGGCCTGACCCGGCACGGGCGGCGGCCCGGGGTGTGCCCCGGGCTGCCGCCCGGCCGTGCCCCGGGCTGCCCGGCCCGCTGGGTGCGGGTCCGTCCCCCACATTCTCCGCACCTGCGCTGCCGCCACGGCCCGTCCGCGTCCACGGGTGGGTGGCGTGCGGGCATCGGCGCGGCTCAGGGCGCTCGGCGGAATGTGCGGAGCACCGCCCGATGCGGTCGGTCGCGCTGCCGACGACGCTGGATCCACCAACAGCGATACGAGGTCGGGTGGTAAGGGCCATGGGTAATCCTGTGTATGTGAGCGTCCTCGCTCCGGATCCGGTCCTGGCGGCCGGGGCGACGGCCGCGTTGCGTGAAGGTCCGGGTCTGGCTCTGGCGCCCCGGGACGCCCCGGCCGACGTGGCGGTGGTGCTTGTCGACCGGGTGGATCCGCTGGCCCTGGACGCGGTCCGTCGGGTGCGGGACACCGGCGGACGGTCGGAGGTGGTACTCGTGGCGAGCGACTTCACGCAGGCCCAGGCGCTGCACGCCATCGCCGCCGGAGCCCGGGGGCTGGTCCGCCGACGTGAGGCGGGGTCGGCCCGTCTCGCCCGGACCGTCCTCGCGGTCGCCGAGGGCGACTGCTCCGTGCCGCCGGACATGCTGGCCCTGCTGCTCGAACCGGATCCCGGCCGCCCGCCCGCCCCGGCGGTGGACGGGTCGTCCGACGGCGTCGGCCTCGACGAACGGGAACGGGCTGTGCTGCACCTGGTGGCCGAGGGCCGCGAGACCGGCGAGATCGCCCGGGAGTTGAGTTACTCGATCCGTACGGTGTCCGGCGTGGTGCACGACATCACCCGCCGGTTCCGGCTGCGCAACCGTGCGCACGCCGTCGCGTACGCGCTCCGGGCGGGGCTGCTGTGAGCGGCTCGGGGGACCGGCTGAGGGTGGCAGTGCTGGCCGATGACCCGGGTACGGGCAGGGAACTGCTGGCGGCGCTGTGCGCCAGCCCGGGGGTCGCTGCGCAGGTGGTGGACGGCCCGGTAGAGGTCCTGGTCACCGCCGCCGCGACGGTCGACAGGGCCCTGGCGCTGTGCCGACGCCATGACGCAGGTCCACCGGGTCGCACGGTGCTGCTGGTGGCCGACGTGTTCGACCCGGTGGCGGTGCGCGCTGCCGTCAACGCCGGGGTGCGGACCATGTTGCGGCGGTCCGACGCGAGCCCGAGGCAGTTGGTCGCGGCGATCGAGGCGGCACGGCACGGCGAGACGCGGTTGCCGTCGGAGGCCGTCGTCCGGCTGTTGGGCGCGCAGGCCGATCCGTCGGTGTCGGCGCTGTTGACCGCCCGGCAGATCGACGTGTTGGCGTTGATGGCGGAGGGGCACGGCAACGCCGCCATCGCCCGGAGGCTGCGCTGCTCGGAGCACACCGTCAAGAACGCCGGTTACGAGCTGATGGCCCGGCTGCAGGCCCGTAACCGGGCCCAGGCGGTGGCCCGCGCGGTACGCACCGGTCTGGTGTGAGCCGGTGCCGCGAGGACCCGACCGCTCCGGCGGTCGGGTGGGACCGCGCCGGACGGCCCGGCCCCGGTCGGTGGGGGCGCGTCCGGGTCCACGCCGAGAGGCGGTGCCGACCGCCGCTCAGCCCTGGTAGCCCCGGGACGCGAACTCGCCGAGAGCGAGCCGGTTCGGGAGCCCGGTCTTGATGATCAGGTTGGAGACGTGCCGTTCCACGGTCCGTGGCGACAGGTGGAGCCGGCCGGCGATCTCCCGGTTACTGAGCCGCTCGACGAGCAGTCGCAGCACCTCGAACTCCCGAACCGTGACACCGGCAGCGCGCAGTGTCCCGGGCACCTGGTGGGAACCCGTCCGGCGTTGCGGCACCCGGACGCCGGCGGCGCGGAGCAGGGTGCGACAGGCGCCCGCCACGGCGGTCACGTCGGTACGGTGGAAGTGCTCCTCGGCGGTGCGTAGCCAGTCGACCGGGTCACCCCACCCGTCCGCCAGGGCGGCCTCCGCGCACAACCGCAGGCCCAGGTGCCGGCCCATCGGATACGGCTGTCCCACCCGGACCGCCTCGTCGACGGCGGCACAGGCCCGCTCGGCGTCCCCGGCCCGCCCGGCCCGTACGGCTAGGGCGAAGAGGGCGAACTGGCGGTCCCAGCCGAACGCGCTCAACGGCACCTGGTCAGCCGGCCCTGCCCCGGGTGGCCGCGCGCACAGCGCCGTGAGCAGCAGATGCAGCCCGTCCCGCCCGGCGAGCAGGAAGGTGGTCGGGTTCCGGTCCGCGGCCGCGAGTGCCCGGGACATCTCCTCCACGGCCCGGGGCCGGTTCTCCTCGAGCAGTGCGCAGAAGGCGCGGGCAAGCCCGTGGATGCGTGGACCGTTCCGGGACTGATCGCCGTGCGCGTCGGCGAGTTCGTCCAGCGTGGCCTCCATGTCCTTGCGCTGGCCACGGTGGGCGTGCAGGACCGCGCGCAGCAGCAGGACGTACTCGGCGGTTTCCAGCAGGCGGAGCCGACTGGTGGCGGTCCACACGTCGTCGATGAGGGCCTGCGCCCGGTCGAACTCGTGCCGGAGGATGGCCTGGAGGGCGATGCTCGCCTCGGCCTGATAGCGGGCGGTGACCGCGCCGATCCGGGTGGCCTGCGTCCTGGCCTGTTCGAGCCGCTCCGTGTTGGCGTCGCGCAGCGCGTCGTCGTTGCCCAGGCGCACCAGCGCATGGATGTCCCAGATCGGCAGGTCGTGTTCCGCCGCGATGACCCGGCTGCGCTCGAGGCACGCGGTGGCGTCATCCGGGTCCCGTTGCCGGACCAGCGCCCCCAGCAGCTGCCAGGCCTGGCAGGCGACCACCGGCAGGGGGACCTCCTCGGCCACGGCTGCCGCCTGCCGGGCCATCGCCTCCACGTGGTCGAGACGGTCGGCGCCCGGCCGGTCCAACTCGAGGTGGGCGGCCACCACGTCGACGCTCGCGACGTCCTCGGGACGCGGGTCCGGGCCGAGTAGCGCGCGCGCCGCCCCGACCCGGGCGAGTCCCTCCGCGGACTGGCCGGCCAACATCGCGGCCCAGGCCAGCCGGGTGTGCAGGCGGGCGAGTCGTCGGTGGTCGAGGACCCCGGCCACCTGTTCGACGGTTTCCACGAAAGCCAGCGCCCGGTCGATCCGGCCGGCTTCGGCCAGTGCGTAGATCAGCGGTTCCAACGCGTCCGCGCGGATCCCCGGCTCGTCGTCGGTGAGCAGTTCCCAGGCCCGTTCCAGCAGGGCGACGGCCGAACCGGCGGCCCCCTCGGCCAGGCAACGCCGCCCCGCCTCGGCGAAGAGCCTTCCCGCGGTGACGGGTTCACCTGCGGCCAGTCGCAACGTGGCGGCGACCTGGCACCACTCGCCCGGCAGGCCGGAATGCACCTCGGTCACCGCATCGGCCGTCCGACGGGCCAGTCGCGTCCGCTCGGTGGGCTCCAGCAGGCTGGTCAACGCCTCCTGCATGAGCGGGTGCTGGAACCGGTACCAGTCCGGCATCTGTTCGTCCGCGACCACCAGCTGAGCCGCCAGGGGGCCCTGGAGGTGGCTGAGCAGTTCGCGGTCGGACATCCCGGTGACCGCCTGCGCCACGGTGAGCGGGAACCGGCAGCCGAGCAGGGCACCTGCCATGATCAGCTCTCGGGCGCGGTCGGAGAGCTGCTCGATCCGGCGCCGCACGCTGCGGACGAACGTGTCCGGCCGGCTGGTCAGGGCGTCCGCGCAGATCCGCCACCCGGTGGAAGTCTCGACCAGGACGGCCGTGTCGCACATGCCGGCCAGCAGATCCTCCACCAGGAACGGGTTGCCGGTGCTGCCCGCCCACACCAGGTCGGTGGCGGCGTCCGGCACGTCCTGCGGACGTACGGCGAGATAGGAGGCGATCATCCGATGCACCTGTGGCCGGTTCAACCGGTCCAGTTCGAGCAGCACACAATGCCCACGTTGGGCCATCGACCGCACCAGGTCGAGCGCCGGACAGGGATCGCGCCGTAGGGTTCCGAGCAGCAACGCCGGCAGGTCGGACATGTTGTCGACCAGGTACTCGATCACCCCCAGGGTCTCCGGGTCGGCGTCGTGCAGGTCCTCCAGCGTCAGCAGGCATCCCGCCTCCCTGCCGGCCAACGCCATCAGGCGGAGCACGGCCTCGGCGAGGATCACCAGCGAGGCGTCGCCGTTTTCGGTGGAGGCGGGGCGCAGGTCCGGCACCAGACGGCCCAGGACCGGTCGGTACGGACCCAGCGCATCGATGTCGACGGGATCGCCGGCCCGTAGCAGTGACAGGACCGCCTCGGTCAGCGGTCGGTACGGCACCAGTGGCCCGGTCGTGCTGCTACGTCCCCGCATCAGGCGCATGCCGGAGCCGTAGCCGGCGTCGGCGGCCGCCGCGGCGAGCCGCGACTTGCCGATGCCGCCTTCGCCGACGAGGAATATGGCACTGCCACGGCCCGTTCGAGCAGCCAGAAGTCCTGACCTGACGACCCGCTGCTCGTTGTCGCGGCCCACGATGGTCGATGAACGTAGCCCCACAGCTAAACGCTAGTGTCGCGTCACGCGGCGTGTCCTCGGCCAGGTGGCCAGCGTTGGGCGGGGCCCGGTCACCATCGGGCCCCGTCCGTCACCGCTTCCTCGCGGTCACGCCTCCTCCGGTGGGCAGCAGGTCGACCCGGTCTCGATGAGCACCCGCACGGAGTCGTCGGTCAGCCCCTGTGCCGGTACGCCGTGCGCGGTCGCCACGACCAGGCCGGCGAGCACGGCGGCGCGCAGCCCGAAGGGGACGCCGGTACGGCCGTTCGGGCGTCGACCCGGCGAGTCGACCGCGTCGTCCCGGCTGCTGGGTGAGTCTTCGACGAACATCGGACTTCCTCCTGACGTGACGGGGCATGGCTGACATGACGGTCGGGGTTCATCAGGTGCGGTGGTGGATCCATCAACGGCGGGAGCAGGACCTCCCCGCTTCTTCGAGCAGCAGCACGGAGGGCACCTCGGCGGCGAAACCGAGGCGCAGCAGCCCGTAACCGATACCAGCGAGCCCGGCCAGCAGACCGGGGGTCACCACCTCGCCGGGGGTCCCGCAGACGGGTCCCTCCCGACGGACGGCGTCCAGGACGAGACCGGCCCGGTGGCGCAGTACCCGTGCGGCGGCGGGGTCGCCGGTCCCGGCCAGTACGGTCAACGCTTCGGTCCTGCCGAGTTCGCCGTGGCACAGGCTGAGGTCACGCCGAACCGGCTGGTCACCGATCGCCCGCGCCCCCCGGTCGGCCACCACGGTCCGGTCCACCGCCACCAGCTGAGCGACCAGTCGTCCTGCGGTTCCGCCGCACCAGCCGGTCTCGACCGGGTCGGAGAGATCCACGGGTCCGCCCAGCTCCAGGGCGCGGACGGCCACGGGCCGGTACCGGGGCACCGGCCCGGCGATCCGGTGCAGGGCGTACCCGATGCCGGCCCAGCCGTGGGCGAACCCGTCCGGGACGTCTCCGGGCGTGGCGTCCAGGACGACGGTCCGCAGCAGGTCGGCGCACCGCTCGGCGAGCCGCCAGGCGCTGTCGAGTCGAAGTTCGCGGTACACCGCGAGCATCGCGGCCAGACAGCCGGCGAGTCCGTCCGACCAGCCCGCCGGGGATTCGGCCGTCGTGGCGATGCCGGCCAGTTCGACAGTGTCCGAGGCCAGGGCTGCGAGATCGTGGTCGGCGAGCAGGGTCGCCAGCCGGGCGAGCGTGTATGCCATACCGCCCAGCCCGGACAGTCCCCCGCAGCCGACCACGGTGACCAGTTCCGGCCGTGCGGCGAGCGATCGGCACAGCGCCGGATAGGACCGGAGGGCGCGGCGGGCGATGTCGGCGTACCGCGGCATGCCGGTCAGGGTGGCCAGTTGCGCCAGGTACAGCGCCACGCCGAGGTACCCGTGCGCCAGCCCCGCACCCAGGGGCAGGAGCAGCCAGCGTTCGTCGTCGACCGGCTCCAGCCCCAGCCAGTTGATGCGCCCGTCGCCGTCGATGCCGGCCGCCACGATCCGGTCGGCGACCGCGCACGCCGCGGTCAGCAACTCCTGCGGCGGCGCGGCCACCGGGCGCAGCCGCGGGAACGACCGTTCGGGCCGGGAGTGCGTCGAGGTCGCCGACCGGGTCGCCAGGGTAGCCGCGACGATCCACGCCTGGTCCCGCCGGTCCACCTCGCTCAGCTCCCGGAGCGTCTCCCCGACCCGGTCGAGGGCGGGGCGGCCGAACACGTCGGGCAGCCGTCGACCGGTCGAGGTCCACAGGTCACGGCTGTCCGGTCGGGTCTGGAACAGCGGGACGTCCCCGGCCCACAGGTCGATCGCCTCGGCACCGGCCGTGACGAGTTGGAGAGGGCTCGCGGCCCGCGTCCAGAGCTGGTCGAGTTCCTGGTCGCGGTCCAACCCGTCCCGCAGCGACTCGGGGCGACCCGCCGCGTCGAGCAGGTCCCGGTACCACCGGGTCGGCCGCACCACCGCCCGCACCGGAATCCCGGCGCAGCGGCGGACGACCGTGGTCAGTCCCTCCCGGTCCCGCGCCACCGCGTCGTAGCCCAGGCCGAAGCCGTGCAGCAGCGCGTCCCGGTGGATCGTCGGCTCCACCGCCCGACCCGCGACGTGGGGCCGGCTGGGCGCGAGGATCGGCAGGGCGACCCGTCGGACCAACCGCATCCGGTCGGTGCCCACCGACTCCCACTGGTGGATCGTCGCGCACCCGGAACCCGCCAGCGCGGACGTGTCGGCCCGGCCCGGCGCGACGAGGGGCAGCAGGGCGGTGCGCGCCACCGAATCGGCCAGCATCCGGACGGCCGGATCGGGCGGCCGAGGGGCTGTCGGCATGGTCGGGTGGAAGAGGGTCTCCGCGTCGACCACCACCGGTTGGTCCTTCCACGCGATCACGTTTCCGCAGTGGATGTCGGTGGCGCGTACCACGTGCAGCAGGGCGAGCAGTGCCCCCAGCCGCCGGTAGTACTCGGGTGCGGCAGCCTCCGTCGGTAACGCCGTGTGCGGCACGAACTCCGACCAGCCGTACCCGGCGCGGGCCAGGACCACGGGCACCCGCAGATCGAGGCCGGGTACCGCCTGGTTCAGCCAACCGACCAGCTCGCCGAGCCGGAGCTGCGCCCCGGCATCGCGGGGTTTGTACGCTATCCGGGCTCCACTGTCGAAGGACAACAGCCGGACGGTACGACCCCGA
Source organism: Micromonospora sp. NPDC023956 (assembly GCF_040639195.1). Classification (NCBI taxonomy): domain Bacteria; kingdom Bacillati; phylum Actinomycetota; class Actinomycetes; order Micromonosporales; family Micromonosporaceae; genus Micromonospora; species Micromonospora sp. NPDC023956. Next base: position 96,365 of record NZ_JBEZZN010000001.1, on the reverse strand, counting down.
TGGTGGGCGTCGCCCCAGTGGCCGGTGGCGCGGCACAGCACCCCGGGGTCCGTGTCCCGGAACACGGTACGTACGACGTCGTTCCGGTCCTCGGCGAATCGGGCGACCGCCTCGACCAACGCCTCGGCCTCGAACTGACTGGTCTGCGCGAGCAGCCGGGCCAACACCGGGTACCGGTCGACGAGTTCCGCCAGCCCGGTGGGCTCGGACAGCTGGCGGACGAAGTCGGTGAAGCGCTGCCGGCCGTTCGCGCCGTGCAGGCGGCCTGCGGCGCGGCGGGCGTCCAGCTCGGTGACGAGGGTGGGACCGGCGAGGTCCACGAGCCGGCGACCCAGGTCGTCCCGGAAGCCGGCGACCAGCGTGGCCACGTCGAGCCTCGCGATCCGCCGGTACGGCCCCAGCCGGGCCGCGACCTGTTCCGCCGCTTCGGACACCAGGGTGCGCAGCGGCCAGGCCAGGGCCTCGCGCCAGTTCAGCCTGACCTCCGCGCCCGGGGGGACCGTCCGCCGGACCGCCGCCTCGACGACGCCCGCCCAGCTCGGCTGGACGGTTCGCGCGGCCAGTGCGGCGGGTGGTTCGGCGAGCAGCCGGAGCAGGGTCGCCTGGTCGAGCCGGATCGCGGCCAGCCGGCGGTCGAACATCTCGGTGCCGTCGTGGCCGTACCGGTCCCGCCACCGTGACAGCCGGGCCCGGGAGGGCCCGTCCACGTCCCCGGTGCCTCGGGGGGCACCGGGGACGCGTTCGTGCAGCGCCAACGCTCGGACCCACCAGTGGCCGTCGAGCCCGGCGTCGGCGCGGGTGCTCGCGGTCCTCGGAAGCGGCCCCGTGCTCATCCACCCATCGTCCTGTTCGGACGTTCGACGTTCATGAGTGTTCGGTACGCACTTTCTTCAGCCGGCCGGGCACCCGTCAGCCTCGGCGGGCCACCGCGGCGTCCGGCGTGACCGGCGGTTCCGGGAGCGTACGCAGCCGGGCGACCGGGGAGTTCAGGACCAGCAGCAGCGAGGCGGTGAAGCCGAGTGCGGTGATCACCAGCGTCGGACGCAGACCCACCAGGTCTCCCAGCCAACCGCCCAGAAGCGCGCCGAGCGGCATCGTTCCCCAGGTGAGGAAGCGCAGGGCACCCGTGGTCCGTCCCAGCAGGGCCCGCGGTGTGACGCTCTGGGTGAGCGTCGCCAGGTGCACGTTGCCGATCGTGGTGCCGATGCCACCGAGCAGGAACGAACCGAAGAGCACCGTCAGCACCAGCCAGTCCGGGCCACCCGCGAGGGGGATCAGCGCCTGCGCGAAGGAGCCGATCCCGAAACCGGTGACGATGGCCGGCCCGGGACCCAGCCGGTTGCCGACCCGGCCCGCGAGGACGGCGCCGACCAGCGATCCGGCTGCGCCGACCGCCAGGACGAGGCCGACCGTCGCCACGTCCGCGCCGAGCGAGCGGATGACGAAGAGCGGGAAGACCGTCTGCATCGCCATGAAGAACAGGTTGTTGAAGCCGGCACGGAACGCGCAGACGCGCAGGTACGGGTCGGCGCGTACGAACCGCAGCGAGGCGCCGATCTCCGCGATGACCCCGGTGTGCGGGCGCGGCGGAGGCGCCGGGTCCCGGTGCCGGATCGCCAACAGGACCAGCGCGGAGACCAGATGCACGACGGCGTTGGCGAACAGCGTCACCGGCACGGAGATCGCCTGTACGAGCAGGCCACCGAGACCGGGACCCCCGATGCGCGCCGCCGAGATGCTGCCCTGGACCCGGCTGTTGGCGGCGGTGAGCAGGTCACGTTCCACGAGCGACGGCAGGTAGGTGGAGGAGGAGAGGTCGTACAGGACGGCGAGGGTGCCGATGACGAAGCCGGCGACGTACAACTGCTGGATCGTGAGCACGTCGGCGACGAAGAGAGCGGGCACGAGCGCGAGCAGCCCCGCCCGGAGGAGGTTGGTGGCGACGAGGAACGGCCGGGGACGTACCCGGTCCACCCACACCCCGGCGAACAGGGTGACGAGCAGGTAGGGCGCGAACTGTGCCCCGTTGAGCAGACCGGCCTGCACGGGGGTGGCACCGAGGTCCACCACGGCGAGCAGCGGCAGGGCCAGAGCGGTGACCTGCACACCGAGGCGTGCGATGCTCTCGCCGGTCCAGTACCGGACGAAGTCGGCGTGTCGCCACAGGTTGGGCGTGGTCGAGGTGGTCATCGCAGCACGAACACATCGTCTTTGAGGTCCTGGATCACGGCGTAGTCCTCGGCGGTGCCGGTGCCGGTCAGGAAGATCCGCAGGGGGGAGGTGAGCAGGTCCCGGGTAGGACGCATCAGGTCGCCGGGTCGTAGCTTGACCGCGACGGCGTGCACCGTCGGCAGGGCGGCGATCCGGTTCAGGACGCCGTCGTCGACCGCCGCCACCACCCCGGTCCGATCGGTGCTGGTGTTGCAGACCATCGCGGGCCGGGCGGGGGAGTAGATCCGGCCGGCGTACCGGGCGTGGAAACGCTCCGGGTCCACGTACGCGAGGGCGGTCAGCGACGCCTGGTTGTGCCCGAGGCACACGTCGTGGAACCCGCAGTTCATGTTGCCGTTCATCCGCGCGCCGATCTCCACCAGCGCCGGCCCGTCCGGCGTGACGATCACCTCGGCGTGCGCCGACCCGTTACGCACGCCGAGCGAGGCCAGCACGTCGTCGACGTACGCGATCAGTTCGGGCACCGGCTGCTCGGCCGGGTGGAGCAGCACGTCCCGGTCGTAGACCGGCCGTCCGTCGGCGACGAGGCGCTTGTGGTACCGCCACACCCCGCAGACGAATCGCCGGCCGTCGCGGCTGACCGTGTCCACGATGTACTCCTCGCCGGGCAGGTACGACTGCACGAGAACGTCGGTGTTGGCGGTGCCGTACACGTCGGGCGCGGCGAGCACGGCGCGGGCGGCGGCCTCGACGGCGGCGTCGTCGTGGCACAGCCGGACCCGGTCGGTCCCCGCCGACCGTACGGGCTTCACCACCACCGGGTACGTCGTGTTCTGTTTGATCCAGCAGACCAGGTCGGCGGGGTCCGCCGCGCGGAACTGGAGCGCGCACCGCAACCCGTCGGTGCGTAGCTGCTCGACCATCCGGTACTTGTCGCGGCGCAGCGGCGAGGTCGCCGAGCCGTTCGTCGGTAGCCCGAGCTGCTCGCTGAGCAGGTCGGCGAGGGCCACTCCGGAGTCCTGCCCGGCCACGACGCAGATCGGGTCGAGGGCCCGGAGGCGGGGGAGCGCGTCACCGGAGAAGACGATGTTGTCGACGAAGGCGGTCAGATCGGGGCCGGGCAGGGCGTCGTGCATCTGCTCCGCGGTCTGCACGTGGACGAGGTCGACACCGTGCGCGGCGAACGCGGCGGGTAACAGGTTCCCGGTGGTGTAGGCGTCCACCACGACGCCGACGCGGCGGGTCATCGGGACTCCCGGTGGAAGACGCAGCCGACGTACGAGCCGTCGCCGAGGAATCGGATGTCCTGACCGACACCGGGGATGCCCTTGACGAAGGCCCCGCCGTAGCCGCCGTCGGTGAGGAAGACTCCCCAACTCAGGAGGCAGGGCACCGTCCGCCCGTCGGCGTCGAGGAAACGCTCGGCGACCGGTCGCACCCGACGCTGTAGGACGTGCGGTGCGGACAGGGCCGCGTCGAGACGCTCTTTCCAGGTGGTGGGATCGACCATCCAGCCGGCGGTGATGCCGCGACCGGCGTAGCCGGTGCTGGGCTTGAGGACCAGGTCCTCCCGGTGCTCGCGGGCGTGGTCGAGGAGGCTTCTGTCCAGTCGCCGGGTCCAGGGCAGGAGCCGGTCGACCACCTCCCGTTCGTCGGCGGAGAGGGCCGACCGACACGCGTCCTCGGCAAGCAGCGCCAGGCACTCCTTGATTCCGTGCAGGTCCGCGGCGAACGGCGCCAACAGGGTCGCCGCACCGTCGTCGATTGCGTCCAGCAGCGGCCGGACGAGCGCGTCCGCTTCGGGCGAGCCGTCGAGTCGGCCGAGCTGGAAGGTACGGAAGACCCGGTCCACGCGTCGTCCACCCGCGGTCAGGACCCCGCCCCGGTAGGCCAGTTCCCCGGCGTGGCAGGGGAACGCCTCGTGCCCGGCTGCGGCGAGTGAGGCCAGGAACAGCGTCAGGTGGTCGTGGCTCCCGCCCGGCCAGGTCAGTACCGCGATCGGGTGCGCCGAGGGCGGGAACGCCCGCAGCATCCCGGCGATCGGGTCGCGGTAGGTGAGGTCGTGGCCGGCCGCGAACGCGGCGAAGGTCGGGTCCGCCAGCATGGCCCGGTTCATCTCGGCGATCTCGCAGCCCCCGAGTGAACTGCTGGTGTTGAACTCGACGAGGCGGAAACCGGTCGCGTCCTGGACGAGGTCGGCCCGTCCGATCGACGGGAGTTCCCGAGCGGACACGGCCGACGCGGCAGCCTGCGCCTCGGGCAGGCCCAGTGCTCGGGCCAACGCCGCCGGATCCCCGTCGAAGAGCCGGTCGGGCAGGGCGCGCAGGGCGTCGAGGAAGACCCGGAGGTCCCGTCCGAGCGAGGTGGCGGCGTCCGTGTCGAGCAACGCCGGCCGATTGAAGACGGGCCGGCCGAGCCAGGCGTGGGTACCGCCGAACGCGGCGGCGGCGGTGTCGACGGAGCCGACGTCGGCGAGCAGGGCGCGGGTGAGTGCGTTCTCCGCCAGGGTTGCCCCGGCGACGGTCGTGGTCGTCATCTGGGCTGCTCCAGGGTCAGGTAGGGGGTGACCTTTCCGGTCCGGTCGTTGCGGGCGAGCCGGTCGACGCGGACGAACCGCACGGCGTCCGGTTGGGCGCTGGCGATGGCGTCGAGGGCGTACACCCGGCGCAGGACGTACGCGCGGAGGCCCTGCGGCTCGCCGCCGCGGTGACGGATCTCGACGGCGGCGAGGCTCGACCCGTCGCGGGGATCCACGGTCAGCGCGAGCTGCGCGTCGGCGACGCCGGGTGCCTCGCGTACCGCCTCGAGCAGATCGCCGAGGCGCAGCAGGGTGTTGAAGAACTTGACGCGGTCGTCGGCGCGGCCGAGCACCCGCAGGCCGTCCTCCCGGCCGCAGGGGCAGGCGGCGGAGGTCACCCGGTCGCCGAGCCGGTACCGGTGAGCCGGCGCCGGCCAACCCTCGCCGTGCCGACTGAGCAGGGTGCCGTCGCCGTCGACCTCGAGCACCTGGTCGGGGAGCAGGTGCAGGACGGCCGGGTCGCAGGCGGGATCGTTGACCGCGATCACGTACGTCTCGATCGAGCCGTAGTTGCCCCACAGGCCGGCGTCCGGAAAGGCCTCCCGGATCGCGTCCCGCCGGGCGGTGGTCAGGGGTTCGCCGACCCAGATGACGGTGCGCACCGGCAGCGCGGGGCGCAGCGGCGCGGCGGCCGCGGCGAACTCGGCCAGCACGCTCGGTGCCCCGGCCAGGGCGGTCACGCCGGTGTCCACGAAGGTGTCCCACCAGTCGGGCAGGTCGTCAGCCGCCACCGGCCCCATCGGCAGGACGGACGCCGCACAGCCGGCCGCCAGAGTGTTGTAGAAGTAGTGCGCGCCCCACAGCCGCCCGGGTCGGAACAGATTGAGCAGCACGTCCCCGGGGCGTAGCGGACGCCAGTCGCGCAGCAACCGGGGAACGCCCTGGTGATGCGCGATCGTCGTCACCTTGATCCGCCCGGTGGTGCCCCCGCTCGCGACCAGGTGGCCGCCGGTGCCGGCCGTCGCGGCCCGGCTGAGGGCGGCGACGTCGCCCGGACCGGTCTCGGCGACGGGTGGCACGGGGGCCGATCCGATCAGCACGGCCACCTCCCGGTGAGCGTCGCGGCGACCCGGGTCGCGATCGTCGCGGTCACGCCCAGCCGGTGCTCCACGGCCACGCCCAGGTCGAGCAGGGCACCGTCTGATCCGGACCGGCCGACGAACTGCACGGCGAGCGGCCCGCACTCGTCGTCGACGACGGCCGGCAGCACCAGCGCCGGCATCCCGGCGAAGCTGGCGATCGGCGTGTAACCGATCCGGTCGGTGTAGTCGGTGTCGACGGGCTTCGGCAGCGTCGGCCGCCCGGCCCGCTCGACCACCCGCTTCGGCGGCAACGGACTCACGGGCAGCAGCATGACGTCCACGCCGGTCCTGTCGAGGAAGGTGGGCATCGCCGTGTGGAACGCCCGCTGGGCGTCGTGCAGTTCGCGGTGCCGGCCGGCGGTGACGGCCTCGCGCAGTGAGGCGCGGGCGGGCGCGGAGAGGGCCATCCCGAGCCGACCCTCCGTCTCCGCGACCACCTCGCCGACATCCGCCGCGCAGAGTTCCCAGGCCAGTTCACGGGCGCTCCACATCGCCTCGGGCAACTCGATCTCCCTGACCGTGTAGCCGAGGTCGCGCAGCACGTCCACGACCCGGTCCTGCGCGCCCGCCATGGGCGGGGCGGCCGAAGCGGCGTTGCGCACCGTCGCCACCACCGGTCGGCCGGTGCGCCCACCGTGCGGCGGAGGGGTCACCGGTGCGCGCCGCCACAGCAGCCGGAGGTCCTCGACGGTGCGGGCCATCAGACCGACGGAGTCCTGGGTGGGCGACACCGGCAGCACCCCGGCCAGGCGCGCGGGATGCCAGGAGACGCGCAGCCCGGCGATCCCGCAGTTCGCCGCCGGCCACCGCGCGGACCCGAGTACATCGGTGGCGAGGGCGTAGTCGCTGATCCCAGCGGCCACCGAGACGGCGGAGCCGGTGCTCGACCCGCCCGGCGACAGGTCCGGGAAGGCCGGGTTGAGCGCCTGGTCCGGTGGGCCGATGTTGAGTTCCGTCGCGTAGGCCTTGCCGACCACGGACAGGCCGATCTCCCTGAGCCGGGTGACGGCGTCCGCCGTGACGGCAGGGTAGTGACGGTGGGTGGCGTGCCCGAGGCTGGTCGGCATGCCCGCCACGTCGATCGTGTCCTTGACGGTCACCGTCCAGCCGCCGTGGTCGGCCCGCGGGTCCACCCACCGCAGCGCGCGGGTGACCTGGTCCGCGTACCCGACCCACGCCCGACGCAGGTCGGACCAGGTGTCCCGGTCCAGGCCGGCGTCGGCGAGCGCGGTGTCCCGTCCGGCCACCGGCCCGAGCAGCAACGGCACGGTCGTGGCGTCGGGCGGGGCGACCAGGGTGCGGTCGAGGTAGTGCAGCGCCGCCGCCCTGCTCATCGGGCTGCCTGGAGTTCGTTACGTCGCGCGTACGCCGCGAAGCGGGTCGCCACCACCTCGTGCACGGTGTCCGGCGGAAACAGCAGCCGGGACACCGCGCCGTCGGCCTCCAGCTCGGACAACCACAGCCCGCCGTCGGCGGTACGGAGCAGGTCGATGCACACGTAGGACAGGTCGAGCCGGTCCGACACCAGGCGGGCCAACTCGTGCACCTCGGGTTCGAGGTCGCGCCGTACGGTGAACGAGCCGCCCCGGCTGACGTTGGCCACGTGCGACCCGGGTTTCGGCCGCCGGTCGACGGCCGCCACGATCTTCCCCTCCACGACGACGGCCCGGGTGTCGGCGACCACGTCGGCCAGGCAGGGCTGGACGATCATCCCGGTGCGGCTGCCCGCCGCGAGACCGAGCACCGCCTCCAACGAGGCGCGGTCGGCACACGGCACGCAGCCCTGCCCGCCGCTCCAGGCGGTCGGTTTGACGAAGACCGGAAACCACTCCTCCGGCACCAGCCGGTGCTGGCCGATGCGGTGCACGTCCCGGTCGGCGGTCAGCCGCAGAGTCGGGATCACGGGCACCGGGGAATCGGCGAAGAGGTTCAGCGTGGCGTACTTGTCGTTCAGCAGGATGCCGGCCTCGATGGGAATGGGAAGCCAGAATCCCATCGTCTCCAGGCACGTCGCGACGGATATCCCGGTCCACAGGTCAGAAATGTGGGTCGGGCCGGTACGGACGCCGTAGACGACGATGTCGCGGTCCGGGGACAGCGCCTCGTCGCGGTGGTAGGCGACGCCGTCGGCGATCGCGACGTGATCCGGGGCCGCCACGACGAAATCGAGGCCGGCACGTGCTGCTCCAGCAGCGTAGTCGGGCCAGAATTCCTGTTCCTCGTACGCCCGTAGCAGTTCCGAGCTGCGGTCGGGAAAGAGGTAGAGGATGCGCTGGTCAGCCATGACACCTCACCGTTCGAGTTGGGGGACCCGGACAGAATGCCAACCGGCGTTTAAGGAACACTTAAGACCCGCCAAAGCGCGAAGGCCCGGAAACCCGGTTTCTTAAGCATTGTGGACGACCTGTCGTGGTCGCTGTTAATGTCCGCACCGGACCGACGTGGAATAGCGAGGTACGCAGATGATCTGGCACCACGAGGAACGCATCGACGTATTGGCGCAGGCGCGCCGAGAAATGTGTGGAAGTGGCGGACGGATACCCGACGCGCAGTTCTACGAGCGTAAGCTGGCCGAGGTCTGGCGGCGTGCCGGGGACACCCCGGCGTACGCGGGAATCGGCGGGTACACGCCGGCGGCGTTCGCCGCGCTGCCGGTCACCGCACGGGAGGAACTCAAGGCACGCCCTGCCGACTTCCTCGCCGTCGCGCCGAACGCGGCACTGCGCTACTACGAGACCACGGGCAGCACCGGTACGCCGACGCCGACGCCGAGGCTGGCCGAGGACGTCATCTGGAACACCGTCTCCGTGGCGGAGGCGTGGCGGGAGTTGCTCGACGGGCCGGACGAACGGGTCCTGAACCTGCTCCCCTCGGACGTGGTGCCCGTCGGCGACCTGGTGGCTCAGGCCTGCGACTACCTCGGCGTGGCGCACACCCGGGCGTACCCGTTCACCACCGGCATCCTCGACTGGGACCGGCTTGCCGACCTGTGGTGCAGGGTCGCCCCCACGACGGTCTTCGTGGCGCCCGGCGTCGCTCTGCAATGGACCCGGCTGGCCAAACAGCGTCGGCTGTTGGACACGCTCAACGGCTCCGTACAGCGGCTCATGCTGCTCGGCGAGGTCAACACCCCGGCGTTGCGGGCCCGGCTCGGCCGGTGGTGGGGCGCCACGGCGCTGGACGGCAGCTACGGCAGCACCGAGACCGGCACGTTGGCCACCGCGTGCACCGCCGGAAACCAGCACCTGCTGCCGACCGCCGCGTACTTCGAGCTGTTGACCGGTCAGGGCCTGGTGCCCGCCGGGGCGGGTGCCGGTGCCGGCACCGCGGCGGGGACGGGCGAACTGGTGGTGACGCCCCTGAACGCGTACGCCCGGCCGCTGCTGCGGCTCAACACCGGGGACGTGGTGACCCTGACCACCGGCTGCCCGTGCGGCCGGCGCACCCCGCTGGTCCGGGTACACGGCCGTGCCTCCGACACCACGCAGGTGCGTGGTGTGGCGCTGGCCCCGGGCCAGGTGGAGGAGATCGTCTACGCCGCCACCACCGCCACCGGCTACCTGATCGAGGTGGACGCCGACGGTACCTGGGCCCGGTTGCTGCTCGAACGGGACGTCGACGGCTACCGCTCGGGCGAGCCCGCGATGGTCCAGGCCCTCCAGACCGTCTTCGACCGGAGCCTCGGGCTGGCGTGGGACCAGGTGGCGTTCGTCAACACCCTGCCCGTCAACACCAAGAGCGGAGCCGCGCAGAAGAGCTGGAAACGGTCGAACGTGCGCGTCCTGGAGTCGGCGTGACCCGCGCCGCCACCGGCCCGGCCGGTACCGGCGAGGCCGACCTGTGGTGCACGTACGCAGCCGTACGCACCCTGGCGTGGCTCGGCCGCACCGATGCGGTGGACGACCGCGCCGGTGTGCGGGCCTACCTGACCAGCCGTCGCAACGCCGACGGCGGGTACGCGTGGAGCCGGGGCATGGCGTCCGACGCGTGGTCCACCTACTACTGCACGCAGGCTCTCGCCGAGCTGGGGGAGGTGGTCCCCCAGGTGGACCGCACCCGGGGCTGGCTGCGGGACACCTGGTCCGGTGCGGCGTACGGCATGACGCCCGGCCAGGCTCCCGACGTCTGGGCCACCCACTTCTCCACCCGTACCGTGTCCGCGACCTGCGGTGACACCGTGCCGGACCGCGCTGCGCTGGCCGGCTGGCTGCGTGCCCTGCAGTCGCCGGGCGGCGGTCTCTGCTGGACGCCCGGCGACGCGGAGCACGGCAACGCCGACGTGCGCGCCTGCTACTACGGCGTGATGTCGTGGCTGGCCGTCGCCGGGGCCGGCGACCCGCCGCCGTGGGACGTGCCACGGCTGGTGGCGTGGCTGCGCCGACGGCAGGACCGGGACGGCGGATTCCGGTTCGGCGAGGCGGCGGAGGTGCCCTGTCTCTGGGCGACGTACCGGGCCACGGCCGCCCTGGCCGCCCTGGGCGCTTCCCCCCGGGACCCGGCCGCCGTGGCCTCCTGGGTGCTCGGCATGCGGGGCGGCAGCGGAGCGTTCGTGCGCTGGGCCGGCTACCCCGTCGAGGACGTGTGGGCCGCCTTCTGCGCGGTCGGCACCCTCCGCGCCCTCGGGGTGCCGACCGCGCTCGTCGAGGCACCGGTGGTGGCCAGGATCCGCGCGGTCGCCTGCCCCGGCGGCTACACCTACCGGGAGGCGCCGCTGGCCGCGGACGCGTTGACCACCGCTGCGGTGATCCTGTCGAGCGACGGCGACGCGGCGGCAAGGACCTGGCTCGAAGGCTGTCAGCTGCCGAACGAGGGCGGGGTGATGTACATGCCGGGTCGCGGTGCGGAGGTGCGGTGCACCCTGTGGGCGCTGGCCGCCGGTGCCTTCGCCGGCGACGCCGTGGGCCGCTCGCGGATCGCCCGGTGGATCGTCGACCTCCAGAATCCGGACGGCGGCTTCGGGTACTGGGCGGGACGTGGGTCCGACCTGGTGTCCACGGTGTCGGCGGCGGAGATCCTGCGGCTGCTCGGTGTCACTGCGCGACGCGGCCTCGACGCGGAGGGACTGCTCGCCTTCGTGCGCTCCTGCGGGGCCGGGGAAGGGCACGCACCCGTGCCGGGCGGCCGTCCCACGCTTCGCGCCGGCCTGCAGGCGCACCGGCTGCTGGCGGCGCTCGGCCAGCCCGACACGTCGGCGGTCGCCCGGCTGCTCGCCAGGCACCGGGTGCGCGGCGGCGGCTGGGCCAACGAGGGCGACCGGATGCCGGACCTGCTCTCCACGTACGAGGCGGCGTTGACCACCGACCGGCTGGGCCTGCCGTTCGACGGGCCGCACGTCGAACGGTTCCTGGACAGCACGGACCGGGGCGGCGGGGTCGCCTGGACACCGCTGGCACCGACCGGCGGCGGCGTGCTGGCCGACTGTCTCGGCGGGCTGCTCCGCGCCCGGCTCACCGGTCGGCGGCGTCCGCTGCCGGCCGTCGCCCTGTCCTGACCACCTGTGCCCGGGAGGCTCCTCGTGCCCACCATCGCCATCGCCGCCGCGCCACCGCTCCCGACGGCCGGCCAGCGCGCGGTCGTGCTGCGACTGACCCGCTGGCTGGTCGAGCGGGGGGTCCGTCCGGAGCGGGTGGTCGTGCGCTTCGACCCGGCCCCGGACCTGTACGCGGGAGGTTGGCCCGTTCCCCGGCACACCACGGTGACGTGCTGCGTCGGCCCGGACCGGGACGGAGAGTTCCGGGCGGCCCTGGCCGGCCACGTCGCCACCACGCTCGGCGGCACGGGCTTCCTCTACCTCGAGTTCCGCACCACCTCGCCCGCGGACGTGTACGTGCGCGCGGGCCACCACCTCGTCCGGGCCGACCAGCCCCGGCCAGTCCGAGAGGAGACAGCATGACCACCGACGTGACAGCCCGACTCCGGAAGACGCTCGCCGCCCAGCTCGGGGACGCCTTCACCGGCGTGGCCGACACCGACCTGTTGCCCGAGACGCTCGGCGACGCCTACGACAGCATCTCGGCGCTGGAGTGCGTCACCGCCGTGGAGGAGGAGTTCGGCATCGAGGTCGACCTCGTCACCGACGACGTCCGTTACTGGTTCGCCACCGTCGACCGGATGGCCGCGTTCGTCAGCCGCCGGCTCGAAGACGTTGCCGTGCTCCGCGTGGTCCGATGATCCCGTTCAGGACGTCGGGCACGACCGGACCTGCGGTCACCTGGTGGCGGGAACAGCACCAGCTGGACGCGGAGGTGCGATTGTTGCTGCCGTTGCTCGGCCGGGTCGACCGGGTGCTGAGTTTCGCACCACCCCACCACCTCTACGGCCGGATCTTCGGCGTGGAGCTGCCGCGACTGGCCGGCGTGCCGGTCGTGGCGGCGTGGACCGACCCGCTGGCGCTGCCCCCGATGACCGCCGGTGCCCGGCACCTGGTGGTCTGCCTGCCGTCGACCTGGCCGCTGTTGCGGCGGCACGTCGAGAGGCTGCGCGGCACCGACCTCGTGGCGGTGCACAGCACGGCGCGGACGACCCCGGCGACGCACCACGTCGTCGATCGTCTCGGTCTCACCGCCGTGGAGGTGCTGGGATCGACCGAGACCGGCGCGGTCGCCACCCGGGTGGTCACCCGCGCCGGGTGCGACTGGACGCTGCTACCCGATGTCGAGTCGTTGCCCGCCACCGACGGCCGGCTGCACGTCAGCGGGCCGCGCCTGGCGGCATCCCTGACCAGCTACCGCACCGGCGACCTCGTCGAGTTCACCGGCGCGCGTACCTTCCGGCACCTCGGCCGCTCGGGGGGCCTGGTGAAGGTCAACGGGCGCCGGTGCGACACGGACGCCGTCGCCGCGCTGGTCAGCCGCATGGTGCCCGGGTGCGACGCGCGCTGCGTGCCGGTGACCGACCCGCTACGCGGCGAACACTACGACCTGTACTACTCGGCCGGACCGGAACCCGCCGAACTGCGCCGGTTGCTGGCGGCGGCCGGCGCCGACCTGCCCGCCCCGCGCCGCGTACGTCGGGTGCCGGCGCCGTGACCGACCCCGTCGAGGAGGTCCTGGCGCGGACCGCCGCCCCGATCGAGGCGTCGCCGGACGAACGGCGCGCGATGGCCGGCAGCCGCGCGGTCCTCGCCGCCACCACCACCGAGGTGTACGGCACCACCCGTGGCTTCGGCCCCCTGGCGGCCTATCCGGCCGACCCGGATCCGCGTCGACAGGGGCTCGGACTCGTCGCACACCTCGCCGTCGGACAGGGCGAGCCGCTGTCGCCCGGCGTCACCCGCACGATGGTGTGGCTCCGACTGCGCAGCATGGCCCTCGGGTACTCGGCCGTGGAGCCGCGGTTGTGGGTCGCGCTCGCCGATCAGTGGAACGCCGGGTTCACGCCCGTCGTGCCGCGTGAGGGCAGCCTCAGCGCCAGCGGCGACCTGGTGCCGCTGGCCCACGCGGCGCTGGCCGCTGGCGGGTCCGGCACCGAGCTGGCATGGCACGACGGCGCGCGGGTGCCCTCGGCCGGGCGGCTACGGGCCCTGGGCCTGTCCCCGGTGGTGTGGGAGGCACGCACCGCGCTCGCGTTCGTCAACGGGTCCAGCGCCAGCCTCGCCCAGGCCCTGCACAACCACCGGATCCTGCGCGCGTCCGTACGGCTGGCCGCGGCGGCCACCGCCCGCATCGTCACGCTGCTCGGCGCCGATCCGGCACCGTACGGTGAGCCGCTGTCGCGGGTACGCAACCAGCCCGGCCAGCGGAGCGTCGCCGCCTGGATCCGTGCCGCGCTGCCCCCGGCGAGCGTGCGTGCCGACAGCCGACCGTTCCAGGAGCGGTACTCGCTGCGCTGCGCCCCGCAGGTGCTCGGCGCGGTCCTCGACCAGCTCGACGCGCAGGGCGTGATCCTGTCCCGGGAAGCCGACGGTTGCACCGACAATCCGGTCACCGTCGACGGGGCCGTACACCACGGCGGCAACTTCCACGCCGCGCCCGTGGCGCTCGCCACCGAGGCGCACGCGGTCTGCGCCCACCAGGTCGCACTCCTGATGGAACGGCAGCTCGCGCTGCTGATCGACCCGACCGTCAACGGGGGCCTGCCCCCGATGCTCACTCCCGCGCCCGGTGCCGCCAGCGGTCTGGCGGGTGTGCAGATCGCGGCGGCGTCGCACCTGGCCAGGCTGCGACAGCTGGCGCATCCCGCCTCCACCACCACGATCCCCGCCAACCTGGAGAACCAGGACCACACCCCACTGGCCCTCAACGGTGCGAACGCGGTCGCCGACATGCTGACGCGGGTCCGGTGGATCGCCGGGTCGTTGCTGGTGGCCGTGAACCAGCACACCCATCTGCGTCCGGCGCCCACCGACGGCCTGTGGACGCGGCTCCGACAGGCGATCGGGCCACTCGACGGGGACCGGCCGCTGGCCGCCGCGATCAGGGACGCGGCAGCGCTCGGCCTGCCGGAAGAGGGGTGACCGGGGCCGTCCAGAGCGGTGCCGTCCTGCCCAGGAGCCACAGTTTCGCGGCGTACAGGCGCATCAGGCCGTGCAGTCGGAACTGGTGCGGACGATGCTGTTCGAGCAGGTGTCGATCGAGCAGGTTCTCCAGCAGCCGGCGTACCGCCGACACCGGCAGTCCGGTGGCGGCGGAGGCCGCCGAGGCGTCGAACTCGTCCCCCGGCACCAGGCTGAGCAGGCGAAACATTCGCTGCTCGGGCTCGGGCAGGGTCCGGTAGGACGCCTCGAACACGCCCTCCACGCTGCGGTCACCGGCGGACAGCTCCTCCAGCCGCAGCCCGTTGTCGAGCCGGTGCGCCAACTCCCGGATCGGCCACGCCGGGCGTTGCCGCAACCGGGCCGCCGCGAGCCGGATCGCCAACGGCAGGTATCCGCACAGCCGGACGACGCGGGCCACGGCGGCCGGATCCGTCGCCGCCGGGGCGCCGGCGACCCGGATGAACAGGTCCACCGCGTCCGCCGGCTCGAGCACGTCCAGGCGGATCGGGTGGGCGCCGTCCACCCCACCCGCCGTGCGGCTGGTGACGATGACGAGACTGGCCGAGTTCCCGGGCAGCAGCGGCTGCACCTGCCGGGCGTCCACCGCGTCGTCCAGCACGACGATCATCCGTCGGGTGGCCAGCAACGCGCGCCAGCGCGCCGCGTTCAACGCCGGGTCCGGGCCGGCCTGCGCGCCGAGCATGCCGAGCAGGAGCCCCAGCGCGGACTCCATGGACAGCGGCTCCCGGTCCTGGGTGCAGCCGTGCAGGTCCACGAAGAGCTGCCCGTCGGGGTAGGCGGCGCGCTGCTGGTGGGCGAGGCGGGTCGCCAGTGCCGTCTTGCCGACGCCGGCCATTCCGGAGATCTGCAACAGCGCCGGAGCCGACCGCGGCTCGGCCGTCACCCGGGCCGCCTCGGTGAGCTGCGCCGCCCGGCCGACGAAGTCGGTCAGGTCCCGGGGCAGCATGTTCGCGCCGAGCTGGTCGGGGTGGCCCGGCCCGGCCACGATCACCCGGCGGTGTGCCGCGCGCAGACCGGGGCCCGGGTCGACCCCCAGCTCGTCGCGGAGCAGCCGGTGTGCCCGTCGGTACGTCTCCGACGCGTCCGCGGTCCGGCCCTGCCGGGCCAGCGTGACGATGAGCAGTTCGTGGAAGCGCTCGCGCAGTGGATGTTCCTGGGTGAGCTGTACGAGCTGGGGCACCAGGTCCGCGCTGCGGCCGAGCGTCAGCTCCAGCTCGGCGAGGCGCTCCCAGGCGGTGAGCCGCTCCTCGGTGACCACGGGCTCGACCTCCCGGCGGAGCAGCCCCGGACCCAGGTCCGCGAGCGGGCTCCCACGGAAGGTGGCGAGGGCCCGGCGGAGCAGGTCCGCCCCGGTTGCCGGCGCCGCCGCCGTGGCACGTCCCACGAGCGCCCGGAAGCGGTGCAGGTCCACCGCCTCGGGATCGATGTCGAGCAGGTACCCGCCAGCCCGGTGGACGAGGCGCACGTCCCGTACGGCGGCGCGTACCTGGGAGGCGTACACCTGGAGGGCACCGTGCGCGCTGCGCGGTGGTTCGCCGTCCCAGACGGCGTCGACGAGACGGCTGCGCGTCACGTGCCGGCGGGGTTCGAGCAGCAGCGCGGCGAGGAGTCGGCGTGGCTTGAGCGGCAGGGGCCGCTGCCGCTCCTCGCCGACGCGAACCTCCAGGTCACCGAGTAGGCGGAAGTCGTACCTCATCGAGCCTCCTCCCCAGGGCCTGCGGGCGCCTGCCCCCACCTCGGGAGGCGCGACGCCCGCAGGCATCCACTCAGCTCCCGCGGGGTGCGCGGGCCTCGACGGTCACCACGGCCGCGCGAGCGCCGACGGCGTTGTGGTGGTGCAGGACGAGCAGGTCCTGCGGGACCTGCGCCGGATCCCGCCCGACGGTCAGCGCGGTGCCGGGTCGGGCCAGATAGGTCAGTGCCGGTTCGGTGCCGCCGAGGACCCACGTTCCGGGGCGGACCGGATCGAACGTCAGGCCGCCCACCCGGTCGACCACGGCGTCGCCCGGCGCCCGGTAGAAGCCCCGGACGGCCACCTCGTAGCTGATCTGGTGGGCCGGCCCGGCCGGGTCCACACCGAGCGCGGCGAGCTTCACCGGCAGCAGTACGACGTTGGTGTCGAAGATGTTCGTGTCGGTGTCACCGAACCGGCCGTTCACCGGTTGGACGTCCACCACGGTGGGCTGCGACCGGTTCAGGTCGACCGTCGAGACCAGCAGCACGTCGCTGCGCGGTGCCTTCACCACCGTCGACTCGAAATCGGCACGCCCGTCGCCGGTGGTGTCGAAGCGTACGACCGGAACGGTGTTGCTACCCAGGTTCGCCCAGTCGCCCCAGGTGGCCAGACCGATGCCGAGCACGGCGTCCTGCGGTCGGCCCTTGGCGCGGGCCGCCGGCGCGGTGGAGGTGGCACCGACGAAGCGCAGGTCACCGCCGCGAGCCGTGCCGTTCACGGTGCACCCGTTGACGATCGGGCCACCGCAGCTCGGCAGCTGCGGTGAGCGGGCGTGCAGTTCCAGCACGCTGACCAGGCTGCGGTACGCCGCCGCGCCGCTGCCCTGGTGCAGGCCGCGCCCCGCGATACGCAGGCTGGCCTGGGCACGGTCACCCATCCGGAGCACGGGCGGAACGGTGACCGCGGCGGCGGGCTTGGGGGAGGCTGCCACCGGCAGTCGCAGGGCCACGGTCGCTCCGCGCACCGGCGTGAGCAGGAGGCGCCCGGCGGCGTCGGCGACGAACTGCCGGGCCAGGCCGCCCTGGACCGCCTCCATCGTCGGGTCCATGGTCTTGCGCAACGCGGCGACGTCGTCGATGTGCAGCGTCACCCTGACCTGGGTGGTGCCGCGCGGCGCGAGCCGCACGGTGTTCCGGTCCACCGTGTACCGTACGCCCGGCGTGGTCGTGATGCCCTCGTACCGGGCGGTGAACACCGCCGGCGTGGTCCCCTTGTTGACGACCTTGACGGTCTTGGTCAGGCGGGTGGGCCGGGACGCGGCCACGACCCCGAAGGTCACGCTGACCGCGCCCGGATCGTCCTGCGAATAGGCGAGGACGTTCGTGGTCAGGGCCGCGGTGGCGTCGATCCGTCCCGCGCCCACCCGCTGCGGGGCGTACCGCAGGCCGGCCTCGTTGCGCAGGTCGTGTCCGGCGGTGTTCATGGCCGCCGCCTTGACCTCCTCGTACGTCCAGTCCGGGTGGGCCTGGCGGATCAGCGCGGTGATGCCGGTGGCGTGCGGAGTGGACATCGACGTGCCGGAGAAGACCGCCCGGTCGGTGCCGCTGCCCGCCCAGGCTGCCGCGATGGTGTCACCGGGCGCGGAGATGTCCGGCTTCACCGCCGGCCCCCGCACGCCGCGGGACGTGAAGCTGCTCGCGGTGTCCGGCAGGCGCGGGTCGTACGTCGGCAGGCTGGCCTTGTCCACGCCGCGCAGCGAGACCTCGAGCGTGCCGGCGACGGCGGTGGGCCGCAGCCGGCGGGTCTCCGTCGCGGTGAACTGGAACATCGGCAGCGTGCTGTTGCCGGTGATCCGGGACGCGAAGTGATCCTGCGTGGACGACAGCACGAGCCCCGCCGCGCCGCCCGCCTGGGCGTTGTTGGCGCGGGCCGCCGAACCGCACTCGCGCCCCTCCAACGTGGCCTGGTCGTCCATCTCCACCCAGACGATCCGGTCCTTCACCAGGGCCCTCTCGGCGGCGCCGTACCCGCTGCACCCGGTGGTGTTCTCCGCCGGCAGCACCACGACCGGACGCCGTACGTCGAGGGTGTCCCAGCCGGTGAAGGCGAGACTGAACTGGCCGGCGCTCGCCCCCGGCACGGGCGCGTGCACCTGCGCCACGTCGCGGAGCACGTACCCGTCACGGGAACTGGCCACGGTGAGCGCCTCGGGAGCGACCGACCCGGGTGAGGCCGCCGCGTCGTACAGGTCGTTGCCGTTGCCGGCGGAGAACACCGACAGCACGTCGTGCTGGGCCAGCTTACGGACGAACAGGGACACCGGGTCGTCCACGGCGTTGTAGTTGCTGCTCAGAGCGAGGTTGAGGACGTCGAGGCGGTCACCGAGGTCACCGTCCCCGTTGGGGTCGAGGGCCCAGTCCATCGCTTTCGGCGTCAGCGCCGACGTGAGGCCGTGGCAGCCGAACACCTTGATGGTGTACAGCGTCGCCTCCGGCGCCATGCCCGGAGCCACCCGCATGGCCTCGACCTGCTCCGGCGTGAGCTTCGCGTAGTCGCCGGTGAAGGTGGTGCCGTCGGCGTTCACGCCCAGTGAGCCGATGATGCTGGCCCCGTGGGTGCCGTGGTGCCCGCAGGAGATCGGGTTCGGGTCCGGCACCGGCACCGGCGACCCGGCCGTGCCGGAGGCGTCGTAGTCGTCACCCACCAGGTCGGTACCGCCGACCACCTTGGCAGTCGGGAAGTAACGGGGGTCGATCACCGTGTGGTCGATGCTCCGGTACGCCTCCTTGGTGCCGGGTCCGCCGAAGGCCGCGTGGGTGTAGTCGATGCCGTCGTCGATGATGCCGATCCGCACCCCCTTGCCGGTCCTGCCGGTGTGCCGCCAGGCGTTCAGCGCGTTGGTGAACTGCACCGAGTTGGTACTGCTCTTCACGTGCTCGACGATGCGCCGGACGGAGACGACGTCCGGCCGGCCGGCGAGTTCCCGCAGCTGCGCGGCGTCCGCCGAGACGATGAGCCCGGACACCGCGTTCGACGTGACGGACAACAGCCGGGCGCCGGCCATCCCGTTCACCAGCTCGCGCGCCGTCTTCTCGACGTCACGGCGCGCGGACCGCACCGCGGCGCGGTCCGCCCCGGTGGCGGAGAGATCCGTCGCGGACCGGTCGGCCAGTTCGACGAAGACGGTCTGCGGCCCGCTCGCCTCGACCAGCGCGGGAGTCAGCTTGGTGGCCAGCGGGCCGAGGTCGGTCACCTCCACGGGAAGCCCCGACGCCGCCGGTGCGCTGGGCCCGGTCGGCCACGCGACGGCACCCGGAGCCGCGACGACGGTGAGCGCCAGTACGGCGGCCACCAGCACGGATGATCTGATCGTTGATCTCACAACTGGCCTTCCTTCTTGTTCTGCTCGTTCACCGGCCCGGACACGCGTCCCCGGTCGTCCCCCGCCCCACCTCCCGCCGTCACCGGCTGACGCCGGTCGCGGCCGCACCGGCCGCAGACCCGGTGACAAGGCTCCGGGCAGGGCGGGTCGACCGACAGGGAAGGACCGGCAGAGCCGTGGCGCGGGTTTTTCCCGCACGGTCGTCTCGGCGCCCGGGGTGAGGGGGCGCCAGCGGGGTGTCCCGGCCGGGCGACGGCAGGGCGGGACCGTCCGGGCGTCGACGGGAGGGGTCTCCGTCGACCGGGTCCGGCGGGGGCGCTCAGCGGGACGACGGGGGCGGTTCGGGGCGGGTGCCGGGCCCAGCGGCATCCGGCGGGGGACGGCGGAGCCGCCGTCGACGCACGTCGACGGCGGCTCCCGGTGCTCCTGCCGCGTCAGGTCGCGGCGCGGCCCGTGTCGGGGCGGGTGCCGGCCGCCGCGCTGCCGCTGCGCCCGGCGACCGTGCCGCGGGGCGGGTTCGCTCAGCTGCCCACGTACGCCGCGAGGTGTTCGCCGGTGAGGGTGGAGCGGGCCGCGACGAGGTCGGCGGGGGTGCCCTCGAAGACGATGCGACCGCCGTCGTGGCCGGCGCCGGGACCGAGGTCGACGATCCAGTCGGCGTGCGCCATGACCGCCTGGTGGTGCTCGATGACGATGACCGACTTGCCGGCGTCGACGAGCCGGTCGAGCAGGCCGAGCAGCTGCTCGACGTCGGCGAGGTGCAGGCCGGTGGTCGGCTCGTCGAGGACGTAGACCCCGCCCTTCTCGGCCAGGTGGGTGGCGAGCCTGAGCCGCTGCCGTTCGCCGCCGGAGAGCGTGGTGAGCGGCTGGCCGAGGCTGAGGTAACCGAGCCCGACGTCGGCGAGCCGGTCGAGGATGGCGTGCGCGGCCGGCGTGCGGGCCTCGCCGGTGCCGAAGAACTCCGCTGCCTCGACCACCGACATCGCGAGCACCTCGCTGATGTCCCGACCGCCGAGCCGGTACTCCAGCACCGACGCCTGGAACCGCTTTCCCGCGCAGTCCTCACAGGTGGTGGCGACGGCGGCCATGGTCGCCAGGTCGGTGTAGATCACGCCGGCGCCGTTGCAGGTGGGGCAGGCGCCCTCGGAGTTGGCGCTGAACAACGCCGGCTTCACGCCGTTGGCCTTCGCGAACGCCTTCCGGATCGGGTCGAGCAGGCCGGTGTACGTCGCCGGGTTGCTCCGTCGCGAACCCCGGATCGCGCCCTGGTCGATGGAGACGACCCCGTCCCGCCCAGCCACCGAGCCGTGGATCAGCGAACTCTTGCCGGAGCCGGCGACGCCGGTGACGACGACCAGCAGGCCGAGCGGGAGGTCGACGTCGACGTCGCGCAGGTTGTGGGTGTTGGCGCCGCGGATCTCCAGCGTGCCGGTGGGCGTGCGTACCTTCTCCTTGAGGGTGGCCCGGTCGTCGAGATGGCGGCCGGTGCGGGTGCCGCTGGCCCGCAGTCCCTCGACGGTGCCCTCGAAGCAGACGGTGCCGCCCGCCGTGCCGGCGCCGGGACCGAGGTCGACGACGTGGTCGGCGATCACGATCGTCTCCGGCTTGTGCTCCACGACGAGCACCGTGTTGCCCTTGTCGCGCAGCCGCAGCAGCAGGTCGTTCATCCGCTGGATGTCGTGCGGGTGCAGGCCGACGGTGGGCTCGTCGAAGACGTAGGTGACGTCGGTGAGCGAGGAACCGAGGTGGCGGATCATCTTGGTGCGCTGCGCCTCGCCGCCGGACAGGGTGCCCGACGGCCGGTCGAGCGAGAGGTAGCCCAGCCCGATCTCGACGAACGAGTCGAGGGTGTGCGTCAGCTTCGCGAGCAGCGGCGCCACCGACGGCTCGTCGAGGCCGTGGACCCAGTCGGCCAGGTCGCTGATCTGCATGGCGCAGGCGTCGGCGATGCTGACGCCGGCGATCCGCGAGGACCGGGCCGGCTCGCTGAGACGGGTGCCGTCGCACTCCGGACAGGTGGTGAAGGTGACGGCCCGGTCGACGAACGCGCGGATGTGCGGCTGCATCGCCTCCCGGTCCTTGGCCAGGAACGACTTCTGGATCCTCGGGATCAGCCCCTCGTACGTCAGGTTGACGTTGTCGACCTTGATCTTGGTCGGTTCCTTGTACAGGAGGTCGTGGAGTTCCTTCTTCGTGAACGTCCGGATCGGCTTGTCCGGGTCGAAGAAGCCGCAGCCGCTGAAGATGCGGCCGTACCAGCCGTCGACGCTGTAGCCGGGGATCGTGAGCGCACCCTCGTTGAGCGACTTGCTGTCGTCGTAGAGCGCGGACAGGTCGACGTCGGTGACCGAGCCCATGCCCTCGCAGCGCGGGCACATGCCGCCCAGCCGGGTGAAGGTCGCCTTCTCGGTCTTCGTCCGGCCCGCGCCGCGCTCGACGGTGATCGCACCGCTGGCCCGCACCGAGGGGACGTTGAACGAGTACGCGTTGGGCGGCCCGATCTGCGGCTGCCCGAGCCGGCTGAAGAGGATCCGCAGCATCGCGTTGGCGTCGGTGGCGGTGCCGACCGTGGAGCGGACGTTGGCGCCCATCCGCTCCTGGTCGACGATGATCGCCGTGGTCAGCCCCTCCAGCAGGTCGACGTCCGGGCGGGCCAGCGTCGGCATGAAGCCCTGGAGGAAGGCGCTGTAGGTCTCGTTGATCAACCGCTGCGACTCCGCGGCGATGGTGCCGAACACCAGCGAGCTCTTGCCGGAGCCGGAGACCCCGGTGAACACCGTCAGCCGGCGCTTCGGGAGTTCGATGCTGACGTCCTTGAGGTTGTTCTCACGCGCCCCCCGAACGCGGATCAGGTCGTGGCTGTCGGCGGAGTGCGGCGCAGGCGACTGCGGATCCGTCCTCGGGGCCATGCTCATGGTGTCTCCATCGGGTTGCGCGGGGGCCGCCTGAGCGGCCCCCGTCGGTGTCGCCGGACGGCTCAGCGCAGTTCCTGGATGCGGACCATGTTGCCCGCCGGGTCACGGAAGGCGCAGTCGCGCACGCCGTACGGCTGCGCGGTCGGCTCCTGGACGACCTCGGCGTCGCCGGCCTGCAACCGGGCGAAGACACCGTCGAGGTCGGAGGTGGCCAGCAGGATCATGGCGTAGGTGCCCTTGGCCATCATCTCGGCGATGGTACGGCGCTCGTCGTCGGTGATGCCGGGGTCGGCGGTCGGCGGGTGCAGGACGACGGAGGTGCCGGGCTGGCCGACGGGGCCGACCGTGATCCAACGCATCCCGTCGTATCCGACGTCGTTGCGGACCTCGAAGCCGAGGGTGTCGCGGTAGAAGGCCAGGGAGGCCTCCGGGTCGTTGTGCGGGAGGAAGCTCGCGTTGATGGTGATGTCCATGGCAGTCACGCTAGGTGAGGACCGGGGGCCGGGGCTTCTCGATTCCTGATCGGTCTGGTCACCTGCTTCGCCACGCAGGACGGCAGCCCGGCCGTCGCGCGTGCCGCCCGGCGCCGGTAGACGCTGGGCGGCACGCCGACCAACTCGGTGAAGCGGGTGCTGAAGGTGCCCAGCGAGGAGCAGCCGACGGCGAAACAGACCTCGGTGACGCTGAGATCGCCCCGGCGCAGCAGCGCCATCGCCCGCTCGACCCGTCGGGTCATCAGATAGGCGTACGGTGACTCCCCGTAGGCGAGGCGGAACTCTCGGCTGAGGTGCCCGGCCGACATGTGCGCGCTGCGGGCGAGCGCCTCGACGTTCAGCGGCTGGGCGTACTCCCGGTCGATCCGGTCACGGACGCGGCGCAGCCGCGCGAGGTCGTGCAGCCGCTGCTCCGTGGCGGGTGTGCTGGTCACCTGCGAGATCGTGCCACACCGTCGGTCCGGTGGAGGGCAGGTCGTCAGGGTCGGGTGAGGATGACGAGTTGCCGGGTCGCCCGGGTCATCGCCACGTACCGGTCGACCGCCCCTTCGACGCCGTCGCCGAACGCCTCCGGGTCGACGAGGACGACGAGGTCGAACTCGAGCCCCTTCGACAGCTCCGGGGTCAGCGACCGGACGCGGGACGTCGCCCGGAAGGAGGGATCGCCGATGACACAGGCCGTGCCGTCGGCGTGCGCGGCGAGCCAGGCGTCGAGGACCGATCCCAGCGCCGAGGCCGGCCCGTGGACGACGGGGACGTCGCCGCTGCGGATGGAGGTCGGCACGTTGGCGTCCGGGAGCACCGCCCGGATGACCGGCTCGGCCTCCGCCATGACCTCGCTCGGGGTCCGGTAGTTGACGCTCAGGGCGGCCAGGTGGATCCGGTCCAGCCCGACCCGCTCCAGCCGTTCCCGCCACGACTCCGGGAACCCGTGCCGGGCCTGGGCGCGGTCCCCGACCACGGTGAAGCTCCGGGACGGGCAGCGCAGCAGCAGCATCTGCCACTCGGCGTCGGTCAGTTCCTGGGCCTCGTCCACCACGACGTGCGCGAACGGGCCGGCGAGCAGGTCCGGGTCGGTCGCCGGGTCCACGGTCGCGTCGACCAGGGCGTCCTGGAAGTCCTCGCCCCGGAGCATCGTCACCAGACCCACGCCGTACTCGTCGTCGGCGGCCTCGATCAGGTCGTCCACGACCCGGGTCATCTGCTCGCGCCGGGCGGCGACCGCGGTGTGGTGCCGCCGTCGCCGTCGGGACGCCTCCGGGTCGCCGAGGCGCTGCCGGGCGGCGTCCAGGAGCGGCAGGTCGGAGACGGTCCAGGCGTGCGGGTCCGCGCGCTGCAACACCCGCACCTCGTCCGGGCTGAGCCAGGGCGCGCACCTGCGCAGGTAGGCCGGGACCGACCAGAGGTCCCCGACGAGGTCGGCCGCGTCGAGCAGCGGCCACGCGCGGTGCACGGCCGTCCGCAGCTCCCGGTCCTGGGACAGCGACCGGCGGAGCAGGTCAGCCGGTTCCCCGCCGTCGTGCCTGTCGACCAGGATCCGGAGCAGCTCCGCCCAGATCTGGTCGGGCGCCTCGTTGTGCGGGGTGCCGGGTTCCACCGCCGCGAACGCCTCGGCCCAGTCGTCCGCGCCCAGCCGGACCTCGGACCAGGGGGTGGTGACCGTCATGTCCCTGGTCGGCGGCTCCTCGTAGAACCTGACCGCCGCCTCGATCGCCCGGACCAGGTCCGCCGACGACTTCAGCCGGGCCACCTCCGGGTCGGTCTCGATCACCGCCGTGCCGCCCTCGGCGACCAGCTCCCGCAGGGTGCAGGTCTGCACGCTCTCCTCGCCGAGGCTGGGCAGGACGTCGGCGACGTAGGACAGGTAGGGCTGGTGCGGACCGACGAAGAGCACGCCGCCCCGGCGGTTGCGCAGGCGGGGGTCCGAGTAGAGGAGGTACGCGCAGCGGTGCAGGGCGACGACGGTCTTGCCCGTACCCGGCCCGCCGTCGACGACGAGGGTGCCGGCCGATCCCGCGCGGATGATCGCGTCCTGGTCGGCCTGGATGGTGCCCAGCACGTCGCGCATCCGGCTCGACCGGTGGCCGCCCAGGCTGGCGACGAAGGCGGACTGGTCGTCGAGCGCGGCGTGTCCGTCGAGTCCGTCCGGAGTGAACACCTCGTCCCAGTAGTCGCTGATCCGGCCACGGGTCCAGCGGTACCGGCGGCGGCTGGCCAGCCCCATCGGGTTGGCGTGGGTCGCGCCGAAGAACGGCGCGGCGGCGGGGGAGCGCCAGTCGATCAGCAGCCGGCGGCCCGCGCCGTCGGTGAGGCCGAGTCGTCCGACGTACCCGGGCTCGGCGCCGTCCGCGCCGACCATGCGCCCGAGGCACAGGTCCAGACCGAAGCGCCGCAGGGCGCGCAGGCGGGCGGTCAGCCGGTGGATCTCCATGTCCCGGTCCAACGCCTGCTGGCCCGTGCCACCGGGTGCCCGGCGGGCGGCGTCGAGGCGGCCGGACAGGTCGGCGGTCACCTGTTTCAGGCTGGCCGCGACGGCCGCGAAGTGCCGTTCGTCGTCGGCGATCAGCATCGGGTCGGCCTTGCCGGCGAGCTGCTCGGAAAGCTCGAAAACACTGGCGGTCAGGGGGTTCACGGCATCAGCTCCGATGTTGTTCTGGCCCCGGACCGGCGATTCTGCGGTACGCCCCGGGTCTTGCCGCAAGCCCCCTGGCGTGTTATACGTTAGAAACGGAAAGGAGTGGCTGACCTCCTTTCCGTTCGTCGTTGCTGCTGCTGTTCGTCGTTCCCTGCCGGGTTTTCCCGGCCGCCGGGTCGCGTACGCCGGGCCCCACCACCTGCCGGGTCGGCGGGCGCGGGCCGGTACCGGGAACCGCCGACGTCGGCGGTTCCCGGTCCTCGTGCGGCTGGCGTCAGTTCGCCGTGCAGGACAGCGTGGGAGGCCGGCTGTTACTGCCGTTCCACGTGCCGACGAAGCCGAAGGTGGTGCTGACCCCGGGGGCGAGTGCACCGTTGTAGGCCATGCTCCGGGCGGCCACCGTGGCCCCGCTGCTGGTGACCGTCGCGTTCCAGGCCTGCGCGACGGTCTGCCCGTCGGCGAAGGTCCAGACCACCGTCCAGTCCCGGATCGCCGAGGTGCCGGCGGTCACTGTCACCTCACCCTGGAAACCACCCGGCCACTGCCCGACGACCGAGTAGGTGGCGGCGCACCGGTTCGGCGGCGGCAGGGTGGGCGGCGGGCTGGTCGGCGGCGGGGTGGTCGGCGGGACGGTGGTCGGCGGGGGCGTGGTGGGTGGGGTGCCGCCGAAGACGGTGGCCTCCCGGGCGGTGGCCCTGATCCCGTGGGCGCCGTTGAAGATGCGCTCGCCCCAGGTGGTGAGCTGGTCCGGGTCGAAGTTCGACGCCATGTCCAGGATCGGGTCCGTGTTGCCGCTCCAGGACCAGCCGAGGTAGCCCAGCCCCCGGGCGTCCGCCTCGGCCAGCAGGGTCTCGTGGTCGACCTCGCCGTCGCGGAACCGCCACCCGAACTCGCCGATGACCAGCGGCCAACCGTTGGCCTCGAACCGGTCGAGGTAGTCGACGATGCTGGCGGCGGTGTTGAACACCGCGTACATGTGGATCGACAGCACGGTGTTGCGCTGGGTGTCCGCGTCCAGGACCGTCCGGGCGTTGTCCCGCATCACGTACTGCCAGTCCTGGCCCCAGTTCGGGCCGTCGACCATGAGCAGGTGCGCGAAGCCGTTGGCCCGCATCTTCCGGATCGCGGCGACCGTGGCGGCGGTCCACTGGGCGGCGTCCACGTTGCCGATCGGCTCGTTGCCGATGTTGACGACGACGTAGTCCTCCTCGCCGACCAGCGCGTTCTTCTGGCTGATCCAGTAGTCGACCGCCTCGTCGAGCGAGGCGGCGGCGCCTTCCTCGCCGTAGCCGGTGGTGTCGTGCACCTCCAGCACGCAGATCAGCCGGTTCTCCTTGCAAAGGGCGACCACCTGCGCCACGTCGTTCGACGGGCCCCAGCGCTTGCCGGTGCCGAGCACCACCCGGACGGTGTTGGCGCCGAGCGCCTTGACGTCGGCGAAGGAGTCGGTGCGGCCGGTGAACCAGACGTGCGGGTGGTTCACCCCGCGCATGACGAACGGCTGACCGTTCGCCTCGACGATCGTGCCGTCGGAGACGTGCAGGCCGACAGCGGCGTGGGCGGGGGGAACGAACATCAGGACGGAGCTGACCAGCGTCAGCAACGCCGCACCGAGAAGGGTGAGTCGTCTCTTCATGACCTACCTCAGAGGGGGAAGGCCCGAGACCGGGCGACAGCCGGGGTCACAGGCGTGCGGGCCCGACGACCCGTTGCCCAGACGGTCGTCGGTCGGCCCGGAGTGTGTGGACGTCACAGGACGGCCCGGCTCGTGCAGAACGCTACGCAAGGCTGGTCGACCACGCAACGCGCCCGCGCGCCACCCCCGCCCGGATCGGTGTCGTACGGTGTCCCGTATGGACGGGCAGGAGGCCGGGACCGTGCCGTCGGGTCGACCGGGACGTCGCACCCTGGTGTTCCAGTGCGTCACGGTGGTGCTGGTCCTGCTCGGCGCGGGGTACCCGCTGCTGGCCGCCGCGGCCGGGACCGGCGACTGGGCCGGGCTGGCCGACCCCGGCCTCGCACGCTACGGGGACCCGAAGGAGTGGCACCCGCCGCTCGGGGTCGAGTCGCCCTGGAACCCGATCCTGTGGATCTTCGTGGTCGCCCGGGTGCTCGTCGTGGCCCACGGGACCACCCTGCTGGGGCTCGTCGGCGTGGTGGTCGGGGTGGCCCGGCTCGCCGGTCGGGGAGTGGGGCGGGGCCGGTCCGCGGCCCTCCTGGTCGGCACCCTGCTCTGCGCGGCGGTCACCGTGGTCATGCTGACCCCGTACGGCGCCCATCTGCGCACCTGGCTGCTGGACTAGCCCCGGGCGGGCTGTCCCTCCTGGTGCACCGGGGCCGACCTGCCCGCCGGGCCATTCGGTACTTCCGTCGGGTCGCGCCGTGAGCCGGAGCTGTTCCCGACGCAATGCAACGGCGGGCGCGGGAGGTGTCGTAATGACGCATAGGAATTGAGTGATAGCTGATAGTAGGGTGTGGACCGATCTGAATGTCCGTGTTAAAGTCGGCCCCCGCAAGTGCCTTCGATCTGGTGGGGCGGGGGATGCGGTCGAGCTGGTGATGTAGGGGCGGCTGTCGCCGCACACATAGTTCAATGCTGATTCGAGACTGTAGGCCGGTATGGTGAACTGCGGCCAGTCGAACAATCCTCAACCCTCTTGACCTGCGGATATCCTCCATCATTCCGCGCTTCTACGCCGTCTTCACCGTTATTGGTGCGCCACTGGGCTGCGTGCAGGGGTTATTCCTCTCAGCGTCCCGCCCGTCGTGAGTTCGACACCTCCGAGATTCGGGTTTCAAGGACAGAGGAAGCCATGGACACCTCTCTTGTCGGGAGACTGCTCGATCGGGGCCGGAAGGGCGCGTCGACCGCGCTCGGCCCTGAGAAGGAATCGGGGAAGCGGCCCGAGGAAGATACACACGCGGAATTTACCGAGATCAAGGACCCCGACTTCGTGGCGCTGGGTCTCGGTGCGACGGGCATGATGGCGATGCTGTGGACGGTGGCCTCCGGGCGGCGCGCCGTCGGCGTCGAGATGCGGGGCGACCCGTCGCTCGGCGTGCACTGGAACATCCGCGAGGACTTCTACCACCACCTCGGCCTGATCGACCGGATGATGGTCGAGAGCTGGGGCGAGGAGCGGGTGCCCCGCTACCCGGACGGCCGGCCGATCGCGCTGCGCGACATCTTCTACAGCAACGACACCGAGCCGGGTGACGTCTACGCGGACGAGGTCATCGCCGGCTTCGAGCACTCCCACATCTCCGGGCTGATCTACCACACCGAGTTCATCGACGACCGGTGGGTGGACGGCGAGCCGAACCGCGTCCTGACCATCCTCGAGCCGCAGAAGCCGCCCACCGAGAACGACCCCTCGAAGATCGGGCGACCGGTCATCGACGTGCTCAACGGCCCGTCGGTGTTCCAGGCCGGCGCCTCGGAGGTGCTGATCCTGCTGCGGCGGTACCTCGAACTCGTCGAGGAGATGGACCTGGCCGCCGGCCTGGAACCCCGGGTACGGCTCTACCTCTCTCACCGCGTGGTGGTCGGCGACGAGGGGGACGGCGACGGCTTCCTGCGCTGGCTGCGCCAGAAGGACGGCTTCGTCTCCCGGCGCGACGGCCGCCGGCAGCTCCTGATCGAGGAGATCCAGGAACTGGACTACCGGGGCAGGTTCCGGCGGGTCCGCAAGCCCGGCACCGGTGTCATCGACCTCGGCGTGCCCGAGGTGTTCATGATCGCGCAGGGCTTCGACAGCAGCGACGCCGACCGGCTCGGCTTCCGGCAGGAGGAGATCGAGGTCGACCACCACGACGGGCGCGGCCCCACCGTGGCCCAGGCGGACTACCTCGCCGGCTTCATCGAGCTCTACGTCGGTCCCCGGCTGCGCCGCCGGATCGCCTCCGAGTTCGACAGCGAGGGCAACGAGTACTGGGTCCGGCAGATCGCGGTGGGTCACGAGGACGACCCCGAGGTGGGCTGGATCCTGGTCCAGGTGCCGGACTTCGAGACCTTCGACCCGGTCGCGGCAGGACTGGTGCCCCCCGGCACGGCCCGGCAGTCCACCGAGTACGTCGGCGCCCACCAGCGGCTGATCCGGGACTACTACCTCGAGCAGGTCTCCCTGATCCTCGAGATGCCCCGGGCGGACCTGGAGAAGGTCCAGCTGCCGTACGGGCCGAAGCTGTTCAGCCTGGTCGAGAAGGCCGGCGCGGACGCGCTGGTGGCCGCCAACGGCGTGGTGGCCGGCGACTCCTTCGGCAACGGCCACTTCCTGACCAGCGGCGGCGCGATCACCGGCATGGTCGGGCACGCCTGCCGGATGCTCACCTACTGGCAGGACCGGGACCGGGGCGTGCCGGTGTCCACCGCGCTCCGGACCCTGGCCGACTCGATCAGGACGGACACCTTCGACTGGTTGCAGGTCAGCGCCCAGGAGTTCAGCCAGGCCGTGCCGATCAACTTCGGTGACGAGCGGGTACGCGAGATCCAGAAGCGCACCTCCCGCGAGGCCAGCGAACGGGCGACCACCGTGGAGGCCGTCCGCCGTCGCCGGCACTCCCTGGTGCCGCTGGACACCTCCGACTGGCGTCGGCTCACCGTCCGCAGCGGCCGGCTGCACGCCGCCGAACTGCCGCCGCTGTCCGAGATCCATCCGGCGATCCGCGAGCGGGCGGGCCGTCCCCCGGCGGATGCCCCCGCCGGTGCGGCGACGTCGGCGCGGGAGCCGGTGGCGCACGGGGCCGCCTCGTGACGACGGTCGCCGCGCAGCCCAGCGGCGACTCGCACGGCACCCGGGGCGAGACGGTGGTGCCGCTGCGGCTGCGACCGCAGCGGCTGCGCACCCTCCGGCAGCGGCAGTTCGCCCTGCTGGTGGTCTGTGCCGGCGCCCTGGTCGCCGCCGTCGACGGCACCGCCGTGTACGTGGCGCTGCCCGACATCCAGAAGGACCTCGGCTTCGCACCGACCACGCTGGCCTGGGTGGTCAACGGGTACCTGATCCCCTTCGGCGGCCTGCTGCTCCTGGCCGGCAAACTCGGTGACACCATCGGCGCCAAGCGGGTGTTCGTCGGTGGGCTGGCGTTGTTCACGGCCGCCTCGGCGGTCTGCGGTCTGGCCGGGCACCCGGCGGTGCTGGTCGCCGCGCGCTTCGTCCAGGGAGCCGGGGGCGCGCTGACCACCGCGGTCGTGCTCGGCATGATCGTCACCATGTTCCCGAAGCGCCGGGAACAGAGTCGTGCCCTCGGCCTGTACGCCTTCGTCGCGTCGTCCGGTGCCGCGCTCGGTCTGCTCGCCGGGGCAGCCCTGACCCAGTGGCTGAGCTGGCAGTGGATCTTCTTCGTGAACCTGCCGGTCGGCGCGGCGACCATCGCGGCGGCCCTGTTCCTGCTCGACAACGTCCGGGAGGAGCGGGACCGCGAGGGCCTCGACTGGTTCGGTGCGGTGACCATGGTCGCGGCGGTGATGCTGACCGTCTACACGATCGCGCAGAGCGCCGCGCACGGCTGGGGCAGCCGCCGTACCCTCCTGCTCGGCGGCGGTGCGGTGCTGCTGCTCGCGCTCTTCGTCGGCTGGCAGACCCGGGCCCGTCACCCGCTGGTGCCGATGAGCCTGCTGCGTCGGGGCAACGTCGGCCGGTCCAACGTGGTGCTGGCCCTGATGGTGGCCGGGCCGGCGGCGATGTTCTTCCTCACCTCGCTCTACCTGCGCGACGTGCTCGGCTTCACCGTCGTACAGGCGGGCCTCGGTTTCCTGCCGGCCACCGTCGCGGTGGGCGTGGGCTCGTTGAAGGTCGCCCCCCGGCTGTTGCGCCGCTGGGAGGCCCGGACCGTCCTGGCGCCGGCGATCCTGCTCCTCGCGCTGGGCCTGCTGCTGCTCGCCCGGATCCCCGCGGACGGCCACTATCTCGTCGACGTGCTGCCGGCCGTGCTGCTGATGGGGGTCGGGTCCGGCCTGGCCACGCCGCCGGTGCTGCAACTCGCGTTGGCCGGGGCCACCACCCGGGACAGCGGCGTCCGGTCCGGCCTGGTCAACACCACCCAGCAGATCGGCTCGGCGATCGGGCTGGCGGTGCTGGCCCCGGTGGCCGCCACCGCTACCGCCGACGCGCTGCGCGCCGGTGCGTCGACCGCCGACGCGCTCACCGGCGGGTACCGCACCGCCTTCGCAGTCGGCCTGGCGATGACCGTGGCGGCGCTGCTGCTCGCCCTGGTACTGCTGCGCTCGGAAACCGCGGTCACCGCGCCGGCGGCCCGCCACGACGCCGAGACCCGCCGGCCCGTCGTGGCGGACCGGAACCCCACCGGCGCCGAGGACGCCGACTTCCTCGCGATCGGCCTGGGCGGCACCAACATGATGGCGATGCTCTGGTCGATCGCGGCGGGCCGCCGCGCGGTCGGCGTGGAGCTGCGCGGCGACCCCTTCGTCAACCTGATGCACTGGCAGATCAGCCGCGACCTCTACCACCATCTCGTCCTCCTGGACCGGCTGATGGTGCAGCGCTACGGCGAGGAGCGGATCCCGCGGCGGGGCGACGGCCGCCTGCTGCGGCTGCACGAGTGCTTCTACCTGCCCGGTGCCGAGGGCGGTAGCGGCGGACGGAGCGACGAGATCATCTCCGGGTGGCACTCGGACGCGTACATCGCCGGGGCCGCCGAGTCGATCCAGGTGGTCGACGACCGGTGGGTGGACGGTCGGCCGCACCGCGCCGTCACCGTCCCCACCCTGCCCGAGGTGTCGCCGGAGTACGACCCGACGCTGGTCGGGCGGGGCATGGACGAGGTGCTCACCGAACCGCAGGCCGTCCTGCTCGCCGCCGAGGAACTGCTCATCCTGCTCCGCCGCTACCTGGAGGAGCTGGAGCGGATGGACCTCGCCGCCGGCGTCGACCCCCGGTGCCGGATCTTCCTCTATCACCAGGTGGCGCAGCCGGTCGCCGGCCGGTGGTGGGACCGGTGGCGCTCGCCCGCGGCGTCCCGGCCCGACCGCGCGCCCGGGTTCGAGCGCGGCCCGGACGGGCGGGTGCGGGTGCGGATCGAGGGGGTCCGCGAGGTCGACCACAAGGGCCGGATCCAGCGGGTCCGGGACGACGACCTGGACCTGCTCGACCTGGGCACCCCGGAACTGGTCATGATCGCCGAGGGGGTCACCGGCGTCGACGCCGCCCGGCTCGGCTTCCGCCAGGAGATCGTCCGGATCGACCACGGGGACGGCCGGGGCCCGGTCGTCGCCCAGGCCGACTACATCTTCGGCCTGCTCGGGGTGTACGTGCACAACAACGGCCGGCGGCGGATCGGCTCGATGTTCGACGAGGCGGGCAACGAGTACTGGGTGCGGCAGGCGGTGGTCGGCCACGAGGACTACGCGGAGAGCGCCTGGACCGTGGTCCAGGTGCCGGACTTCGAGCGCTTCGACCCGGTGCGGCAGGGAATGGTGCGGCCGGGCACCAGCCGGCGGTCCGCCGCGTACTTCGGCAGCTACAAGAAGCTGGTCCGGGAGTTCTACCTGGAACAGGCGGCCCTGCTGACCGGTCTGCCGACGTCGGTACTGGGTCGGACCCAGTCGCTGTCCAGCCCCCGGCTGGTCACCGTGGTCGCCCGGATCGGCGTGGACGCGCAGGTGGCGCCCAACGTGGTGGTCGCCGGTGACTCGTTCGGCACCGGCAGCTTCCTGAGCACCAGCGGCGCGATGCACGGCATCGTCGGCCACGCCTGCCGGGTACGCGACTACTGGCAGGAACGCCAGGACGGTGCCACCGCGGCGGTGGCCGTCCGCCGGCTGGCCGACCGGATCAGCGAGGACACCGCGACGTACCTGCGGATCTGCCGGGACGACTTCGCGCAGCCCTCGCACCGCCCGGCGAGCGCGCGGGGCGGTGCCGCCCCGGACACGTCGCGCGAGCGGAGCCTCGAATCGGCGCGGCAGCACCGACGCGCCATCGCCCGGTTCGACCCCCGGGACGACTGGAGCCGACTCCAGGTCTTCCCCGGTCGGCTGCACATGCCGGGTCTACCCGCCGTGGCCGACCTGCCGCCGGAGGTCCCGGCGGTACCGGCCGTCCCGCCCGGCGACGCGCCCCGGCGGGAGTCGGCGATGGCGAACCAGAGTTGACGTCCGGGCCCACGCAGCTTGAGGGACAGGGGAACCATATGACATCGAGTGGTCACTACGACGTGGTGGTAGTCGGGAACGGGGTCGTGGGCTCGTCCATCGCCTTCGAGCTGTCGCGTCGGGGGGCGCGCGTGGCCCGTATCGGCGAGCCGAACCGGAAGTACGCGGCCTCGACCGCGTCCGGCGCCATGCTGGGCTGCTTCGGTGAGGTGACCACCTCACTGCTGGCCACCGCACACGGCCGCGCCAAGCTGGCCGTCGACTACGAGGCCCGGGGCATGTGGGCGGGGTGGGCCGACAGCCTGGCCGACGCCGCCGCCGACGAGCGGGCGCTGGTGACCTCGCGGGGCACCCTGGTGATGCTCAACAGCACCGGCTCCAAGGCGGTCGACACCGGCAACTTCCAGGCCATCGAGTCCGCCCTGCGCTCCTACGAGGAGCCCTACGAGCGGGTGGACCCGCAGGACGACGCCTGGCTCGCCCCCAACGACCTGCACCGGTCGCTGATGGGGCTCTACATCCCCGCCGAGCGGTCGGTCGACTCGGCGCTGCTGCTGGCCAAACTCGACGCGGCGCTGCGTCACACGGCGGGGACGATCGTCGACGGGCGGGCCCGCACGCTGGTCACCCAGGGGGACCGGGTCACCGGCGTCGCCCTCGAGGACGGGACGGTGGTCGGCGCCGACACCGTGATCGTCGCCGCCGGCGCCACCTCCCTCGACCTGCTCGGGGCCTTCGAGGACATCGCCCGGCGCGTCCCGCCCATGGTCAGCGGGTACGGCGTCTCGGTGATCGTCGAAACCGGCGACGGCCGGGTGCCCGACTCGGTGCTCCGGACGCCGAACCGGTCCTTCGCCTGTGGCCTGCACTGCGTGCCCCGGGCCGACGGCAGCCTCTACGTCGGCGCCACGAACATCATCTCGCACGACCCCCGGCAGTACGCGCTGCTCAGCGACCTGAAGTTCCTGCTCGAATGCGCGATGGACCAGTTGCACACCGGGCTGGACGACGCCTCCCTGCAGAAGCTCCAGGTGGGTAACCGGCCGATCCCCGCCGACGGCTTCCCGCTCTTCGGGCGGCTCGACGGGACGGCCAACGTCTGGCTGGCGACCGGCACCTACCGCGACGGCCTGCACCAGTCGCCGCTGCTCGCGCAGCAGATGGCCGACATGCTCGGTGGCGGCGAGGCGCACCCGGCCCTGCGCGACTTCGTGCCGGTCCGCCCACCACTGCCGACCGGCACCCGTGACGAGATCATCGAGACCGCGGTGGACCACATGTTGGGCACCGGGTGGGAGTCGAAGTGGACCGTCAGCGGGGAGTGGCCCAAGATCCTCTCGTCGAACCTGCGTGCCACGTACCGCAGCATCGCCGAGAGCGTGCACCCGACCTTCACGCCGCCGTCCGAGCTGCTGGTCGAGATGGACGACGTGTTGGACGAGGACCTGCACGACCCGCTGCGGCAGGCGCTGACGTCCTACTACAAGGAGTGGGAGTGAACCGGTGGCCTGATCGTCCCTGACGTCCCGGCCACCCGCTCCGGTCGACACCGGGCCCTGCCGCAGCGGGATCACCTCCCGTGGCCGGGCCCGATGGTCGACGTCCGGGGCCCGCGACCCGGCGGGCCCCACCTCGACTGCCGGTCCGACCGGGCACGCCGAGGGGCAGGTCGTGGACCGGGGCGGCGCTGCCGGGGCGGTCACGCCGTCAGTGGGCGGTCAGGACCCGCAGCAGCTCCGAGGACAGCCGCCGGTCACTGTAGAGCAGTCGAACGGCGGAGGGGTCGGGGTTGCCCGCGTCCGGGCCCCGCCACACCAGGTCGAGCCCGACGCGTTCCACGGCCCGCCGGGAGCGGTCGTTGCTCTCCACCAGGTAGGCGGTCAGCGGCAGATCCGGGCGCAGGCGGCGCGCCTCGGTGGACGCCGCCGCGCTGATCTCCTGCGCGTAGCCCCGACCCCAGAACCGGGGGAGAAGCCGGAAGCCGAGGTTCCACGCGACGCCGTAGCGGACGAAGCAGCCACCGATACCGACGAGGGCGTCCGCGTCCCGCCCCGGCCGCCAGGCGGTCCAGATGCCGAGGCCGTCCCGGTGCCACGCCGCGCGCCAGTTCTCGATCATCTGAGCGGTCTGCCCGGTACGGTGGTGGCGGGTCTGCGGGTCGGGCCCCCACACCTGTGGGTCGGCGTAGAGCGCGAACAGCGCCGGCACGTCCGCCAGGGTCGGCGTGCGCAGGATCAGGCGGCCGGTGGTGATGTCGTCCGTACCCCCCTCGACGTCAGACACCGGGCCATCGTGACCCCGATCGGGCGCCCCGGCCAAGCCATTTCCCACCGGGGGGCAGCCGTGGACGTCCGGGGCGCGTAACGCGGCGGGGCCCCGGGACGAAGTACAGGTGTCACGCCCGCCGCACCGAGGAGCCGCCGATGGGTCGCCCGCCCCCGCTGACCGATCCCGAGGTCTTCACCGCCTTCTACCGCGCGCACGTCGACGCGGTGCTGCACTTCGTCACGCGCCGGGTCGACGACCCGCACCTCGCGGCCGACATCACCGCCGAGGTGTTCTTCGCGGTCATCGCCTCGGCCGCGACGTACGAGCCGGCCCGGGGCAAGCCGGTGGCCTGGCTCTACGGCATCGCCCGAAACCACATCGTCGACGACGCCCGGCGGCGGGCCCGGGAGACGGCCGGGCGTCGACGGGTGGCCGGTCGTCGGCTGCTCGACGACGACGACATCGGCCGGCTCGAGGAACGCATCGACGCCAACCGGGCGGCCCGCGACCTGCACCGGCGACTGCAACGGTTGCCGGAGTCCGAGCGGGCCGTCCTCGAACTGGTCGCCGTGGACGGTCTCACCGTCACCGAGGCCGCCGCCGCCCTGCGGATCCGCCCCGGCGCGGCACGGGCCAGGTTGTTCCGTGCCCGCCGCGCCCTCGCCGACACCCCCGCGCCCGTGGAGGAACCATGCCTGAGGATGCCATGACGAACACCTTCGAAGAGCGCCTGCTCGCGCAGCTCAGGACCGAACTGCCGGCCAGCGCGGGGGCCGGTAGGAAGCCGTGGCTGGTGGCGGCCGCGCTGGTGGCGGTGAGCGGCACGGCGGTCGCCGGGCTGACGATGGTCCCACCCGCCTACGCCATCGAGGTCGCCGTCGACGGCAGCGTGACGGTCACCATGAACAGCATGGACGCGGACGACGTGGCGGAGGCCG
This sequence comes from Micromonospora sp. NPDC023956, assembly GCF_040639195.1. Classification (NCBI taxonomy): domain Bacteria; kingdom Bacillati; phylum Actinomycetota; class Actinomycetes; order Micromonosporales; family Micromonosporaceae; genus Micromonospora; species Micromonospora sp. NPDC023956. The sequence goes on along the minus strand of NZ_JBEZZN010000001.1, from coordinate 59,619 downwards.
AGGCCGACCTGAAGAGCCGGGGCGTGCGCATCGAACTGGTCGCCACCACCCACGACTGCCTCGGCGTGCTCGACGCGCCGTCGGTGGTCCCGTCGCACCCGCCGCTGACCGGTCCGCCGTCGCGGGAGCAACACCCCGAGCTGTACGCGTTCGACGCCCTCGGCGACGGTGTCTTCGTCGTCCGCCCCGATGTCATCCCCGCCGGCGAGGTGCTCTGGGTCGCCCTGGCCGACGACGGCGACACCCTGGCCACGGTCGCCGACTTCGTTCCCGCGGGCGCCCCCGAACCCGACTTCTGCGCCTGAGCCACCCGGGCTCCCGGTCGGCGGCGCGCGAATCGCCGACCGGGAGCCCGGTGTGCCCCCTGCCTACCGCTTCGCCAGCTCGGTCAGCTGGTCGAAGGTCCGCACGAGAACCTCGCGGCGCTGCTCCCGGTACTCCGGCCCGGGTTCCAGACCGTCGATCGTCCGGTCCCAGACGGCCAGGTATCGGCCCTTCCAGTCGGCGATCGTCTCCGGGGTGGGCAGGTCGGCCCCCACGTACTGCTGCTCGGCGATGAGTCGGAGCAGCTCCAGATTGCAGGGCACCGCGACGCCCCAGTACTCGTCGGGCTCGATGCCGACCGGATCGCCGGACATCGCCTCGGCGACCTCGGAGATCAGCCGCCCGGTCAGGTCCGACAGGTGGTCGGCGGCCGTGTCGTCGTCGAAGTTGCCGCTGCCCCAGGTGCCCATGTGGTCCTCGCTCCCACCCGCGTCCGATCGTTCGCGGCATTGAACCAGGCACCACCGACATCACCGGGGCGGACCGCCTGCCAGCGGGGGTGCGGTGCCCGGCGGCAGCTCCGCCTGCCCGGTCGGCAGCCCGGGATCCCCACCGTCGGTCGACCGCCGCAGGAAAAATCCACCTGCTCTTCGGACGGTGACAGGACACCATGGGGCCATGCTCCGCGTCGACGCGCCCCTGGAGACCGACCGCCTGCTGCTGCGCCCGTTCCGGGACGACGACGTGGACGCGCTCCACGACCTGCGTACCCGTGCGGACGTGCTCCGCTATCTGTACTGGCCGCCGGCGACGATCGAACAGACCCGTGACGTCGTCGCGCAACGGCTCACCATGAACACCCTGTCCGGCGAGAACGACTCGCTGGTGCTGGCGGTGGAGCAGCGGGCCACCGGCCGCATGATCGGCGAGGTGGACCTGCGGTGGCTGAGTGTCGAGCATCGGCAGGGTGAGGTGGGGGCGATCCTGCACCCGGCCGCGCAGGGACGAGGTTTCGCCACCGAGACGGTGTCGGCCCTGCTCGATCTCGCCTTCGACCGGCTGGGACTGCACCGGGTCACCGCCCAGACCAACGCGCACAACGCGGCGTCGATCCGCGCGCTGCACCGGCTCGGCATGCGGCAGGAGGCCCACCTCCGCCAGTGCGTCCACTACGCCGGCACCTGGCACGACGAACTGGTCTTCGCGATCCTGGCCGAGGAATGGGCGTCGAGAGCCCCTGCCGGCGAGGGAACCGGCCCCGCCGGGGCCGCCCGTTGTCCTTCCTGACGTACCAGCCCGCCGACCATGTCGGTGTCACAGATCCGGAGGTTTCCCGCCATGACCAGTAAGACCTACCAGGTCATCGTGCGCGGCAGGTTCGCGCCGCTCGACGCGGAGCAGCGGGCCGCGCTGCTCGCCGTGGCCGACGACCACGACGTGTTCGGGGCCCGGTTCACCGAGGAGGGAACCGTGACCTACGAGCGGTCCCTGCAGACGTTCACCGTCCGCTGTCTCGTTCCGGCCACCGAGCAGGACGGGGAGGCTGCCGTGACCGGCCGGGCGGAGGCGCTCGCCGCCGCCGCCGTCCGGGGACTCGGCGCCGACTACCGCGACCTCACGTCGGTGTCGACCGATCTCGACAGCATCAGGATCCGGCGGCGCGGACGGTGACCCCGGCGGCGGCTCAGGTGCCGCAGTAGGTCCGGTAGGCGCCGAAGTCCGGTGGGGCGGGAGCGGCGTAGCGTTCCAGGCCGGCGCGCTCGTCGTAGGGGGCGCTCAGGACGTCCAGCAACCGCCCGAGCGGGGCCAGGTCGCCGTCGGTCGCGGCGGCGAGGGCCTCCTCTACCAGGTGGTTGCGGGGGACGTAGACCGGGTTGACCCGGTCCATCCCGTCGGCGTCCGGGCCCAGGGCGCGCCAGCGCGTCAGCCAGTCGTCGACCGCGCCGGGGTCGGGGAACAGGCGGCGGGTGGGCTCGACCTCGCCCCGGGCGGCACCGGCCAGGGCGCGGAAGAACGAGGTGACGTCGACCCGGCCCGCCGCCAGCAGGGCGGTCAGCTCCTCGGCCAGCGGCGTCACGACCGCCTGGTCGACGTCGTCGGGCAGGCCGAGCTTGGCCCGCATGCCGGTCGACCAGGCCGCGTCGAACCGGCGGCGGAAACCGTCGAGTGACTCCATCGCCAGGTCGATCGCCTTCTCCTCGTCGTCGTGCAGGAGGGGCAGGAGCGCCTCGGCGAGCCGGGCGAGGTTCCACTCGGCCGCGGCCGGCTGGTTGCCGTAGGCGTAGCGCCCACGGTGGTCGATCGAGCTGTAGACCGTGGCCGGGTCGAACGCCTCCATGAAGGCGCACGGCCCGTAGTCGATGGTCTCGCCCGAGATCGTCATGTTGTCGGTGTTCATCACCCCGTGGACGAACCCCACGAGCATCCACCGGGCCACCAGCGACGCCTGCGCGGCGACCACCGCCCCGAGGAGGGCCAGGTACGGGCGCTCTGCCCCGGCGGCGGCGGGATGGTGCCGGCTGATCGCGTGGTCGGCGAGCCGGCGCAGGAGGTCGACGTCACCGGTGGCGCGGGCGTACTGGAAGCTCCCGACGCGCAGGTGGCTGTCGGCGACCCGGGCGAGCACGGCTCCCGGCAACGGGGTCTCGCGGTACACCGTACGGCCGGTGGACACCACGGCGAGGGACCGGGTCGTGGGGATACCCAGGGCGTGCATGGCCCGGCTGACGACGTACTCGCGCAGCATCGGGCCGACCGCGGCCAGACCGTCGCCGCCGCGCGCGAACGGCGTCCGCCCGGAACCCTTGAGGTGCAGGTCACGGCGGTGGCCGTCCGCGTCGACGAGTTCGCCGAGCAGCAGCGCGCGCCCGTCGCCGAGCTGTGGGACGTACCCGCCGAACTGGTGCCCGGCGTAGGCCTGCGCCACCGGGGTCGCGCCCACGGGAACCGTGGTGCCGACCAGCAGGCCCACCCCGTCGGGACTCCGCAACCAGCCGGGGTCGAGGCCCAGTTCCGCCGCCAACGACTCGTCCAGCACGAGCAGCCGGGGGTCGGGAGCCGGCTCGGCCCGCCAGGGCACGGCAAGTTCCGGGAGGTCGCGGGCGAAGCGGTTGTCGAGGGGGACGGGCGGCGGGGGTTCGGCACTCACACCGACGAGACTACGTCGGACCCCGGCCGGTGGGCGGCGTGCAGCTGCCGTGATCCGGGTCCCGGCCCCCTCGCTCCCCACCGGGCCGCCACTACTAACAAACGACAGGACCGGCTGACCCGGGCCACCGGCACGATGTACCCGAGCTGGCCCGTCGACAACCTCCGCCGTCGTCGGGACGGACGCCGAGACGCCGACCGGGTGGGCCCGGCCGGGAACGAGAAGGGGCCCTGCGAGTTGAAGCAGCTGTTCGTCGACTACCGGGACGCCACAGCCGCGTCTCCGGTGGCGGTGGCCCGTTCCGGACGGGGGGTGGACGAACTCGGTGACCGGCTCGACACCTACGGGTTCGCCATCGCACAGATGCCCGGCGACCTGCCGCCCCAGGACGCGATCGACGTCCTCGCCGGGGCGTGGTCGCTCGGCGCGCCGTACGTTCCCGCGCTGTACCGGCTGCCCGGGGCCGAACAGTTCAACCGCCCCTACGCCGACATCCGCGCGACCGACGCCGGTGACCACCCGGGCTTCGCGGTCCGCTCGGCCCAGGAGTTCCACGTCGACGGCACCCTGGACGGTCCCGGGGAGGTGCCGATGGTGATGATGTACTGCGTCCGGCCCGCCGCCCGGGGTGGCGAGTCGCTGCTGCTCAACGCGATCGGGGTGTTCCACGCGCTGCGGGAGACCGATCCGGCGGCGGCGGCCGTGCTGACCCGGCCCACCGTGCTGCGCCGCTCGTCCACCCTGCGCGGGGTCGAGGCGCACACCGACGGGCCGGCCTTCGTCGTGCGGGACGACGGCGGCATCGTCAACCGGTACTCCGACGTCCCGAGCACCACCACCTGGATCGCGCCCGCCGGTGAGGAGGCCGCCCTCGCCCGGGCGCTCGCCTTCATCCGGCAGGAGGGCAGTGGCGACGGCCGGTACCGGCTCTCCGTCCGGCTGGCGGCCGGCGAGTGCCTCGTCGTCCGCAACGACCGGGTCTCGCACGCCCGCCGGGGCTACCAGGACACCGCCGCGCAGCCCCGTCAGCTGCTCCGCGCGACCTTCGGGGTCGGTCCCCGATGACCGGATCCACCATCCAGGGACAGCAGGCCGCGAGCGTGGCCGACGGGCACCGGCTGCTGGACGGGATCGCCGCCCGGCTGCGGGCCGAGGGAGACGTCAGCCGGCAGGTGGTCAACCTGGTGCCGAGCGAGAACCGGCTCTCCCCGCTGGCGAGCCTTCCGCTGCGGTACGACTTCTACAACCGGTACTTCTTCAACGCGCGGCTCGCCGAGGAGGAGTGGAACTTCCGGGGCGGGCAGGGCGTCGGCGACGTCGAGGTCACCGTCGGCATCCCCACGCTCGCCCGGCTGGCCGGCGGTGCCCTGGTCAACGTCCGGCCGGTCTCCGGGATGAGCGCGATGTTCCTCGTCCTGATGACGTGTGGCGGCGAACCGGGCGACACGGTGGTGAGCATCGACCCGGCGGCCGGCGGGCACTACGCCACCACGTCGGTGATCCGGCGGCTCGGCCGTCGGCCGGTGACCGTCGGCCAGTGCGGCGGGACGGTCGACGACGAGCGCCTGCGGGCCGTCCTGCGGGAGCACCGGCCGGCGCTGGTCTACCTGGACCTCCAGAACAGCCTGGCCGAGATCGACGTCGCCGGGATCGTCCGGACCGTCCGGGAGGTCAGCCCGCACACCCGGGTCCACGCCGACGTCAGCCACACCCTCGGGCTCGTGCTGGGCGGCGTGCACCGCAACCCGTTGGACGTCGGCGCGGACACGATGGGCGGCTCCACCCACAAGACCTTCCCCGGGCCGCAGAAGGGGGTGCTCTTCACCCGGGATCCCGAACTCGCCGACCTGATCGCCCGGACCCAGTTCGAGACGATCAGCAGCCACCACTTCGCCGAGACCCTCTCCCTCTGCCTCGCCGCCGCCGAGTTCGAGCTGTTCGGGGCGGGCTACGCGGCCCAGGTGGTCGAGAACGCCCGGGTGCTCGGCGCGGAACTGCTCACCGTCGGCTTCGAGGTGGTCGTCGGCACCGACGACATCACCGACTGCCACCAGGTCTGGGTGGACACCGGGCCGGAACTCGACCCGATGCGCTTCGCGGCCGGTCTGGCCTCGGCCGGGGTACGGGTCAACGTCATCCCCGACCTGCCCGGGTTCGACGGCCGCCCCGCGCTCCGGCTGGGGTCGGCCGAACTGACCTTCGAGGGCGCCCGCGCCGAGTCGATGTCCGAGCTGGTGCAGGTCTTCGACCTGGTCCGCCGGGGCCGGGTGGACGAGGCGGGCGCGCGCCGGGTGGCGCTGCGCGAGAACCTCGGCGAGCCGTACTTCCTCCGCCGCGAGCAGCTCGACGGCCATGAGCGCTGACCGGACCGGCCGGACCGGGCCGACGCTGACGGTGATCGTCCCCTGTGCCGGGGCGCAACGCCGGTTCGACGCGCCCTACCCCAAGGAGCTGCACCGTATCGACCACCACGAGTCGATCATCGATCACGCCCTGGCCCCGGTCCGGGACTTCGCCACCCGACGCGGGGCGCGGGTCCGGCTCGTGGTGGTGATCCGGCCGCACAAGACGGACACCGTGGCCTACCTGGCCCGGTACGCGGACGTCTTCGAGACGGTCTTCGTCCACCAGACCGACCGGCACGGTCCCGACCTCTCGGGCGCGGTCACCGCGGCGCTGCCCCTGTGCGCCGGGCCGACGGCGGTCGTGCTGCCGGACCAGGTGGTCACCGGCGACACGGTCGCCCAACGGTTCGCCGAGGCGCACGACCTGCTGGACCGACACCCGTACGCGGTGCTCGCGGCGATGATCGACGACCCGGTCCGGCTCGCCAACGACGGTGCCCTGCGGCTGCGGGGCGACGGCCCGGTGCGGGTGGTCGAGGGCGCGGCGGACAAGCCGCCGGACCCGACGGGCTTCAACGCCGCCTGGGCGACGGTCTTCGCGGCGGCGCGCCACCGGGACGGGCTGCCGCACATCGTGGTCGGCGCGGGGGCCACCGCCCTGGTCGACGCGCCGGCCGTGCTGGTCGACGGGTTCCACAACGTCAACCGGGTGGACGACCTGTGACCGGGGCCCGCAGGCGACTGCTCCTCGACGCCGGTGACTACCCGGTGTCCCAGTCCGCCGCGTCCGGACTGGCCGTCCGGATAGCCGAACTGGCCGAGACCCTCGGCGACGGGTTCGCGGTCACCGTCTACTCGCCGGACGTGCCCGACCCGATGCACCTCGGCGGGGCCCGGCTCGAAACGCGGGCCGACCGGTGGCGGGACCTGCTCGACGCGACCGACGCGGTCTTCTTCTTCGACGTCGCCGATCCCGACCGGCTGGCCCAGGCGGTCGAGGCCGGTCCGCTGATCGTCTCGGAGACCGCGCCGCCGATCGAGCACGGCAGCTACCCGTCGCTGCTGCGGCAGGCCGCGCCCGAGGAGCGGTACCGGGAGGTCGTCGAGGCGTACCGGCGGCAGTTGCGCGTCTCCCACCACTTCATCTGCCGCTCCCGGGTGGAACGCGCGACCGTCCTGGCCAGCCTGGTCACCGCCGGCCGGGTCGGCGTGCGGGACCTGACCGGGTCGGCGACGCTCGACCACCTGGTGACCTCCGTGCCGATCGGGTTCAGCCGGCACAGCCGGCTGGTCGCCGAGCGGACCCGGCCCGAGCCGCTCGCCGACGTCCTCTGGACCGGCGGCATCTGGTCGTTCTACGACCCGTACGTGCTGGTGGACGCGGTGAGCCTGTGCGCCCGTCGCGGGTCGCCGGTCACCGCCGCCTTCCTCTACGGCCAACCCCATCCGGACACCCGGGAGATCGTCGAGGCGCTGGAGAAGCGGATCGCCGAGCGCGCGGTGACCGACCTGGTGACGGTCGTACGCCGACCGGTGACGCACCGCGCCCGGGACGCGTACCTCACCGCCGCGCGGGCCTTCGTCTGCGTCGCCCGGCCCGGCGCGGAGAACGACACCTGTGTCCGGCTGCGCGTCCGGGACAGCCGGCTGTACGGGGTGCCCATGATCGTCGACGGCTTCGGCGCGACGGCGGACGAGGTACGCCGGGACGGCCCGGGACGGGTGCTCGACGAGCCGTGCCCGGAGACGCTCGCCGACGCGCTGACGGAGACCCTCGCGGCCCGGCCGGCGGGTGGCGCGGTGAACGCCTTCGAGTACCGGGACGACCTGTGGGGGCTGGTGCCACGGCTGCACGACCTCCTCGGTCGGTAGGACAGGAACAGGGGTGCACGCGATGTCCGCGAGTCACATGTGGCGGCCCTGGTCGCCGGTTGCCAGCCCGACCCATCCGTTGACCCTGGTGCACGGGGAGGGCAACCGGGTGCGCGACAGCGAGGGCGGGTGGTATCTCGACGGGATCGCCGGTGCGCTGAACGCCTCCTGCGGCCACGGTCATCCCCGGCTGATCGAGGCCGCCCACCGGCAGATGGCCCGCCTGGCGCACTACGACCTGGTCAACGCCGTCCACCCGGCCGCCGAGTGGATCACCGAACGGCTGGCCGCGCTGCTCCCCGGCGACCTCGGGCAGACCCTGCTGGTCAACAGTGGCTCGGAGGCCACCGAGGCAGCCGTCCGGATCGCCCTGGAGCACTGGCGCAACGTCGGCGAGCCCCGCGACCGGGTGGTCACCTTCGCGGCCGGCTACCACGGCTCGACCGCGCTGGCGCTCGCGCTGTCCGGCCTGCCCTACACCCACAGCGGCTGGGTCGACCCGTTCCCGGTGCACCGGGTGGCCCTGCCCGGCAGCGCCCGCTCGGCACGCACCGCCGTCGACGGCGCGATGCTGGCGGCCCGCTTCGCCGAGGCGTTCACGGCGGGTCCGCCGCCCGCCGCGGTGGTGGTGGAACCGCTGCTCAACGTCGGTGGCGGTATCGTCCTGCCGCCCGGACTGCTGGCCCGGATCCGGGCGCTGTGCGACCAGCACGGCACCCTCCTCGTCCTGGACGAGGTGTTCTGCGGGTTCGGCCGTACCGGACGGATGTTCGGCTTCGACCACGACGGCGTCACCCCGGACATCGTCACCACGAGCAAGGGCATCAGCGGTGGCTACGTCCCGCTCGGCGCGGTCACCACCACCGACGCGGTCAAGCAGTCCTTCCACGCCGAGCCGCTGTTGCGGGGCCTGCGGTACGGGCACACCACCGGCGGGCACGCGGTGGCCGCCGCCGTCGCGCTGGCCGTCCTGGACGTCGTCGAGGAGGAGGGGCTGGTGGCCAACGCGGCGGCCCGGGGAGCGACGCTGCTCGACCGGCTCGACCCGCTGCTGGCGTACCCCGGGGTGGTGGACGTGCGGGGCCTCGGCCTGGTGGTCACGGTGGAGAGCGCCGACCCCGGTCTGGCCTCGGCGGCCGTGCTCGGTGCCCGCGCCCGTGGCCTGCTGGTCCGCCAGCAGGGCGCCTGTGTGATGGTCATCCCGCCGCTGACCCTCACCGCCGGGGAGACCGAACAGCTCGCCGACACGCTCCTGGCCGCCTTCGACCAGGTGTGCCGGCCGGCCGGTGACGCCCGGCCGGCGCCGGTCGCCGCCGGCCGGGTCGACGACCCGAGGTAGGCGACGCTGTCCACGCCGCACCTCAACGCCGCGGGCTTCCCGGACGTGCCGTGCGTCCGGTACTACCGCACGATCCGGGCGGGCGTCACCGGCCCGTGCCGGCAACTCGGCTACGGGGTGAACCGACGACCGGTGCCGGCCGGGGTCACCCGCTGCCTGAGCCGGCTCTACGCCGACGTCGTCACCCACCGGGTGGTCGAGTACGACGACGCCGGCCTGGTCCCGGCCCGGACCCTCGTCGGTGAACTCCTCGGCTGGTACCTGGACGTCGAACCGCTCGCCGCCGAGCAGGTCGTGCTCTTCCACGGCACCACCGAGGCGATCAGCGTGGCCTGCGAGTACGCCGCCCACCGGGGCGTGCAGCCGGTGCTGCCGATCCCCAACTACTACTCCTTCGAGCACTCGCTGTCCCGCCACGGCGCGGTCACGCCGGTCTACTACGGCACCGACGGGCAGCTCGACCGGCCGGTCCCGGCGGGCCGGCGTCGGCTGCTGGTCGACGTCGCGCCCAACGGCGTGCTCGGCTCCTGGCTGTGGCCGCCGCCCGCCGGCCCCGACGACCTCGCCCTGATCGACGTGCCCTTCTCGCTGCCGCAGTTCGACCGCGCCGACGACTTCCGCGCGGTGCTGCACCGCAAGGTGACCGCGTACCCCCGGTGGCTGCTGTGCATGACGCCGTCGAAGGACCTGTCGATCCCGGGTCTGCGGGTCGGCTTCGTGGCCGGCACCGAACCGGGGTTCGCCGAGTTCGCCGCCGCGGTCCGCTTCGAGCGGGGCTACTCGGTGAACGCCGCCGTCGCGCTGGTGGCGGCGGTGCACCTCGGGCTGCTCGTGCTCGCCCTCGCCGACCCCGCCGCCCGGAGCCGGACGGCCCTGCGGCTGCGGGAGCTGTTCGACCGGCACGGGGTTCCGTTCCTCGACCACGAGGAGGAGACGGCGTTCCTCGCGGAGCTGGACACGGCGACCGGACTCTTCGCCCGTAACCTCGACCTGCTCGACGGGTGCGGACTGTTCGAGCCGGTGATCGGGGCGGCCCGGCCGGTGGCCGGCTACTCCACGTTCCGCTGGCTGACCCGGCCGTTCGCCTCGCCCGACGCCTGGACCCGCTGGGTCAACCGGCTCGGGCACGCCGGGCTGAAGGTCAACCCGAACTACCTGTTCGGCGCGGCACCCGAATACTGGCAGCGGCTCTACCCCGACCGGTACGGCATCCGGCTCAACATCTCCGTCCCGGCCGGCGAACTGCGGGGCAACCTGCGGTTCCTGCACCGGGCACTGGACCTGCGAGGACAGGAGGCAATCCGATGACGCTCGGCGTGCTGGACGTGATCGCCGCGAAACGGCGCGGTGAGCGGCTCCCGGCGGAGGCGATCGCCCTGGTGGTCGACGGCTACGTCCGGGGCGACGTGCCGGACTACCAGATGGCGGCGTGGCTGATGGCCGTCGCCTGCCGGGGAATGGACTTCGACGAGGTCGTCGCGCTCACCCGGGTGTACGTCGACAGCGGCGAGCGGCTCGACCTGCGCGGCTTCGACCGGGTGGTCGACAAGCACAGCACCGGCGGCGTGGGCGACAAGACCACCCTGGTCGTCGCGCCGGCGCTGGCGGCGCTGGGTGTCCCGGTGGCCAAGATGAGCGGCCGGGGGCTGGACTTCGCCGGTGGCACGCTCGACAAGTTGGAGTCCATCCCGGGCCTCCGGGTCGGTCTCGACTCCGACCGGATCCGGGCGGTGCTCGCGGAGGTCGGCATGGTGGTGGTCGAGCAGTCGGCGCGGCTGGTCCCCGCCGACGGCGCCACCTACGCGCTGCGGGACGTCACCGGGACCGTCGAGAGCCTGCCACTGATCGCCGCGAGCATCATGAGCAAGAAGATCGCGGCCGGCACGGACGGCGTCGTGCTCGACGTCAAGTTCGGCGGTGGCGCGCTCACCGGCGACCTGGCCAGCGCCACCGACCTGGCCGCCCTGATGATCGACGTCGGGGCCGCGTTCGGACTGCGCTGCCACGCGGTGATCAGCGACATGGACCAGCCGCTCGGGTGGTCGGCGGGGAACGCCCTGGAGATCCGGGAGGCGGTCGACGTGCTCCGGGGCACCGAGGTGCCCGGACTGACCGAGCTGTGCGTCACGCTGGCCGCCGAGGCGGTGCTGCTCTCCGGCACCGAGACCGACCAGGACCGGGCGCGGGAGCAGGTCCGCGCGGTGCTCGCCGACGGTCGGGCCCTCGCCGCGTTCCGGCGCTGGGTGGCCGCCCAGGGCGGGGATCCGGCGGTGGTGGACGACCCGCGACTGCTGCCCGCCACCCCGCGCGCCGACCTGGTCACCGCCGAGCACAGCGGCTGGGTGCGGGCGGTCGACGCCCGCGCGATCGGCACGCTGGCCCTGCGGTTGGGAGCCGGCCGGCAGGTCAAGAGCGCGCCGATCGACCACGCCGTCGGGGTGACCCTGCACAAGCGGGTCGGTGACCGGGTGGTCGCCGGTGAGCCCCTGGCCCAGGTGCACCACCGGGAGGCCGGCCCGGCACCGGTGGCGCGGGCGCGGGCCGCGTTCACCATCGTCCCGGAGGAGGTGCCGCCCGTCTCCGCCGTGCACACCGTGCTGCGCCCGCGCCGCTGACCGCCCTCACCCGTCGGCGCGGACCAGGTCGACCGTCCGCCGCAGGATCCGGTCCATCCCGTCGGCGTCGAAGGCGGCCGGGTTGACCTGCGCGGTCACCTGCACCCCGCGCGCGTTGCGCACCCAGTCGACGAAGCAGGTGGTGCCGAGCGTCGGGTAGATGGGCTCGCCGACGGCCGCGTACAGGTCGACCCAGCGCATGCCCAGCCCGGCCAGGCGCAGGTCGCGTTCCGGGCGCGCGGTGTAGACGCCGAGCACGCACTGGGCCACCGGGCCGGTGTCGACCAGACCCGCCTGCCAGAGGCGGTCCACCGGACGCAGCGGCAGCGCGTGGTCGATGGTCTCCAGCAGCCGGTCCTGGAGCGCACCGACCCGCGCCGGCAGCGTCCCGCCCGGGACCGGGGCCCGGTGCACCGGGATGCCGTGCGAGAACAGGCCGGGCGTGCGCAGGTAGCCCGGCAGGCAGCGGCCGTGCGAGTTGGTGACCAGGCCGCCGTGGTACACGCCGGAGACCTCGGTGAACGCCTGGAGCAGCGCCTCGGCGGCGAGGGCGAACTCGGTGACGCCGTGGGCCGCCCAGCGGGCCGTCATCGGGTCGGCGACCTCGGCGGGGATGTGCTGGCGCAGTTCCACGGCCGGACCGGTGCCGGCGCCCGGGTTCCCGGACGGGCAGCGTGGCGGGTACGGCCCCGACTCCTGGCGGACGCGCCGCCAGTACTCGGCCCGCCGTTCGCCCCAGGGGCCGGCCAGCGCCGCCCGCTGCCGTTCGGCGAAGTCGGCGTACGGCCGGGCGGGCACCTGCGGCGCGAGTCGCCCGTCCGGGGCGGCGCGGGCGACGGCGTACAGCTCGGTGACGGTGCGCAGCACCAGCCCGATGGAGAGCCCGTCCATGACCAGGTGGTCGAGGGCGATGCCGAATAGGTGCCGGTCCGGGCCGAGCCGGGTCAGCACGACCCGCCACAGTGGTGGTTCGTCCCGTACGAAGCGCTGCCGCAGCGCCGCCAGCATCTCCCGCCGGACGTCCTCCTCCGGGCCCTCCGGCACCACCTCCCACCGCACGTGGGCGTCGTCGACCGTCCGGGCGGTGGCCGACGGGTAGCTCCGGCGCAGCACGTCGTGGCGTTCGGCCGCCCCGTGCAGCGCCGCCTCCAGCGCCCGGCGGTCGAGCGGCCCGGTGACCTCCCAGGCGGAGGTCACCAGGGTCGGCGAGCCGTACGGCTGCCCGGCCAGCGAGCCCAGCCACGACTCCTCCTGGAGGGATACCACCTCACCGGACATCGGTGTCCTCCGCATCGCTCAGGTCCTGTAGGACGAATCGGAACTCGCTGGTCCTGGTCCGGCCGTCCGGACCGGTGAGCCAGAGGTCGTCGAGGGCGGGCAGCATCTCCTGCACCCCGACCACGGCGTCCGGCCGGTCGGCGACCCGGCGGAGCTGCCGGACGACCTGGTACGAGGTGATCCAGCTCCGCGCGTCGCAGTAGACCGGTTTCGGCTCGCCCGGCACCCGGACGAACGAGTGGCGGGGTAGTCCCCGTCGCCGGAAGAAGCCCGCCAGATCGATCCTGCTGGGCGAGGTGCCCAGCAACGGCGCGAACTCCCGGACCGGCAGGCGCCAGCCCTCGCGTCGTACCACCAGGTTGTCGATGCGGACGCGGGGCACGTGGTCGGCGTCGGGAAAGAGGGACAGGGCGTTGTAGAACGCCAGGGACAGGAACTCGCCGAGGAACTCGGTCAGCCGGGCCACCACCCGACCGGCACCGTCGACGACCACCACCCGACCGTCCCGTTCGGCGACCCGCAGGTCGACACCGGACATCTTCGGCACCGAGGCGGGCAGCACCGTCCGCGACCACAACGTCCAGTAGCGGTGTTTCTCCGGCAGGTACGCCGCCGGGGGCGGTGCGGTCCGGGGCGAGCGCCGGGGCGTCGGGGGAAGGGCGGGGACGAAGCGCTCCGCCGGGGTGGCCGCGTCGATCAGGGCCTCCAACCGGCCCGGCTCGGGCTGGTTGTCCAGGCAGAAGCGGTAGTCCAGCGGGTTCACCGTCGCGTGCACCTCGCCCAGCACCCACAGGTGGTCGACGCCCCGCCGGGCGAGCATCACGTCCGCACTGTGCGTGCGCGCCGCCGACCAGCCCGCGCGGGGTGCCCGGAAGGCCGACCGCCAGCGCTCGCGGAGGGCGGCGCTGCGGTGCACGTGGGTGCCGTCCGGCGCCCGGGTGACGGGTTCGGCCGCCAGCAGGTCGGCGACCATCGCGTGTACCTCGGCGGTCACGCCCCGGTGGATCCGGCCGGGGCGGCGGTCGTCGAGTTCGGGCAGGAGTTCGTCGAAGACCGCCTCCAGCGACGGATCCCGGCGCAGCGCCGTCCGCGCCCGGTCCTCGATCCCGGTGGCCAGCCGCCAGCTGACGTACCGGCAGGTCTCCATCAGCAGCTCCAGGGGACCATCCAGCTGCGCGACGGCCCGCGCGCCGACGGTCGCGTCCCAGTCGACGGTGACGTCGTGGTAGAGCAGCTCCCGGCTGTTCGGATTGATCCGTTTGCGGATCGACCGGTCCACCCCCGCGACCGCCTCGAAGGACTCGGCGAGCGCGGTGCCGGCCCGCCAGACGCCGGTGGCGTCGCCGGCGGCGGCGCGGACGTCGGCGCGTCGCCGGGTCAGCTCGTGCACCTGCCCCCGCAGGCGGCGGCGCGGCTCCTCGGGCAGGCGGGCCAACTGGGCGTCGAGCATCTCCTCCGACCCGCCGACCATCGGCACGTCGAAGCCCCAGTGCAGGCACCCGGCGCGCTGGAGCGCGTCGAGCACCTCGGTCAGCCGTCGCCGGTCCCAGTGCGGGCCGCCGGCCGCCCGGACCGGACCGAGCAGCTCGTCGGCGTACCCGGAACCGCCCAGGCAGGTCAGTACCAGGTGCTGCTCGGCGGTGAGCCGGTACGGTCCCCGGCGCGGACGGACGAACGCGTCGTCCCGGAGCGCCCCGGCCTGGTCGACGATCACCGGCAGGTGCCACCGTACCTCCGGATCGGCCTCCCACCCCCGGGCCAGCGCGGTCAGCGCCCACGGCTCGAAGTCCGCGGTGTGCCGGACCCGCTCGCCCCGACCGGCGACCTCGACGACCAGATCACGTGCCCGGTCGACGCGCGCCCAGCCGATCGGTCCGAAGAACCCGATGGTCTCGTTCTTCGTGGCGTAGCGCTGGAGGTAGGCCCCGAGGATCAGCAGCTTGTCCCGGTAGTAGGAGGGCGGCCGGGAGCCGGTGACCCCCTCGGTGGCGTACCGGCCCACCCACCGGTCGACCATGTCCGGGTTCTGCCAGCACAACGCCTCCAGCAACCACGGGTCACCGGCGGTGCGGGCGAGGAGTTCCCGCAACCCGCCCCCGTCGTGCCGCTGCTCCTCGGCCGTGGCGAGGAAGTCGCGGAGCCGCTCGGCCGGACAGCCGGCGGAACGCAGCTGGACGATCGGCCACAGGCCCCAGTTCCGGCCGATCGGGACGAGGGAGCCCCGGGTCGCCTGCCGCAGCGGGACGGTCTCACCGGACACCGTGGCCCCCCGTTCCCTGCCGGTCCTGGAGCACGAACCGGAACTCGCTGGTCCTGGTCCGGCCGTCCGGGCCGGTGAGCCAGAGGTCGTCGAAGTCGGGCAGCATCTCCTGCACCGTCACCATCGCGTCCGGCCGGTCGGCGACCCTGCGGACCAGCCGGACGACGTTGTGCGTGGTGACCCAGCTGGTGGCGTCGCAGAAGACCGGCTTCGGCTCACCCGGCACCCGGACGAACGAGTAGCGGGGCAGGCCCCGCTCGCGGAGGAAGCCGGCCAACTCGACCCGGCTGGGCGGCGCGGAGAGCAGCGGTGCGAACTCCCGTACCGGGATGCGCCGGTAGGCGCGCTGCACCACCAGGTCGTCGATGCGGACGCGGGGCATCCGGTCGGCGTCCGGGAAGATCGACAGGGTGTTGTAGAGCGCCAGCGACAGGAACTCGCCGAGGAACTCGGTCAGTCGGGTCAGCACCCGGCCGGTGCCGTCGACCACCACCACCGTGCCGTCCCGCTCGACGACCCGCAGGTCGACGCAGGACAGCTTCGGCACCGACGCGGGCATCGACGTGCGTGGCCAGAGCGTCCAGTAGCGGTGCTTCTCCGGCAGGTACGCCGCCGGGGGCGGCGCGGTGCGGGGGGAGAGGCGCGGTGTCGGCGGGACGGCCGCGATGAACCGCTCCGGCGGGGTCGCCGCGTCGATCAGCGCCTCCAACCGGCCCGGCTCGGGCTGGTTCTCCAGGCAGAACCGGTAGTCCAACGGGTTGATCGTGGTGTGCAGCTCACCCAGCACCCAGAGGTGCTCGTCGTCCCGCCGGGCGAGCATGATGTCCGTGCTGTGCAGCTCGGCGGCCGACCAGCCCGCCCGGGGTGCGGCGAAGGCCGCCAGCCAGCGCTGGCGCAGTACGACGCTGCGGTGCACCCGGGACCCGTCCGGTGCCTCGGCGCCCGGCTCCGCCGCCAGCAGGTCGCCGACGATCTGCCGTACCTCGGTCATGACGCTCCGCACGATCCGGCCGGGACGGCGGTCGTCCAGGTCGGGCAGGAGTTCGTCGAAGACCGCCTCCAGCGACGGGTCCCGGCGCAGCGCCGTCCGCGCCCGGTCCTCGATCCCGGCGGCGAACCGCCAGCTGGCGTACCGGCAGGTCTCCATCAGCAGTTCCAGCGGGCCGGCCAGCCCGGCGACCGCCCGCGCGCCGAGAGTGGCGTCCCAGTCCACGGTGACGTCGTGGTAGAGCAGCTCCCGACAGTCGGGGTTGATCCGCTTCTGGACCGAGCGGTCCACCCCCGAGATCGTCTCGAACGACTCGGCCAGCGCGTTGGTGGCCCGCCAGACGCCGGTGGCGTCACCGGCCGCGGCGCTCACCTCCCGCCGCAGCCGACTCAGCCGGTGCAGGTCCTCGCGCAGGCGGCGGCGCGGCTCCGCCGGCAGGCGGTCCAGGTGCGCGTCGAGCACCTCCTCCGACCCGCCGACCACGGTGATGTCGAAGCCCCAGTGCAGGCATCCGGCGCGCTGGAGCGCGTCGAGCACCTCGGTCAGCCGGGCGCGGTCCCACTCCGGTCCGAGCGCCCCGAGCAGGTCGTCGGCGTACCCCGACCCGCCCAGACCGGTCATCACCAGGCGCTGGTCGGCGGTGAGCCGGTGCGGTCCCCGGCGGGGGCGGACGAACGCGTCGTCCCGGAGCGCCCCGGCCTGGTTGACGACCACCGGCAGGTGCCACCGCACCTCCGGATCGGCCTCCCAGGTCCGGGCCAGCGCGGTCAGCGCCCAGGGTTCGAAGTACGTGGTGTGCCGGACCCGCTCACCCGTCCCACCGACCTCCACCACCAGGTCCCGGCGGGGGTCGAGGTGGGCCCAGGCGATCGGGCCGAAGAACCCGATGGTCTCGTTGCGGGTCGCGTACCGCTGGAGGTAGACGCCGAGGGTGAGCAGCTTGCCCCGGTAGTAGGTGGGGCGCCTGGTGCCGCCCACCCCCTCGGTGGCGTACCGGCCGAGCCAGGAGTTGACGATGGTGGGGTTCTGCCAGCACATCGCCTCCAGCAGCCACGGGTCGGCGGCGAACCGTTCGACGACCTCGCGCAGTCCGCTCCCGGTGTGCCGCTGTTCCTGCGCCGCGGCGAGGAAGTCCCGTAACTGCTCCGCCGCGTGACCGGCGGAACGCAGCAGGACGACCGGCCACATGCCCCAGTTCGCGCCGATCGGGACGAGGGGGTCCGGGGCACCGCTCCCGGTGCCCGTCCGGAGTCCGCCGCCGAGAACGTCCATCCGTCCGCTCCTTCGCTAGAGGTGTCTGCCGGCCGTCACCCAGCCGGTGATCGCCGCCGCCAGGGTGTCCGGGTCGGTGGTGCCGGAGTCGAGGAAGCGGGTGCCCTCCGGCAGGTGCGTCCGGGCCGCCCGGCACCGGTCGACCTGGTCCAGCCGCCACCGGCGGACCTCCGCGTCGTGCACCGGATCGGTCGGGTCGATCACCTGGGCGGTGATCCGGGACCGTAGGACCCGCTCGTCGACGTCGAGCCATACGTGCAGGACGTCCTCGCCGCCGTCGACCAGCCCGCCGACGACCTCCGTCAGGTAGGCGGGGACGACCAGGGTCATCGGCACGATCAGCGTGGCGTCGTACCACCGGCGGATCTCCCGCAGGGTGGCCAGGGTCAGGCTCCGCCAGATGGGCAGGTCCTGGAAGTCACCGGTGGGCGGGGCCGGCACGAGCCGGCGCAGCGCGAAGCCGACCTCCTCCGGGTCGACGACCATGCTGCCCGGCAGCAGCGCGGCGAGCTTCTCGCTGAGCGTGGTCTTCCCCGCCCCGAACGGTCCGTTGAGCCAGATGATCACGTGTTCTCCGTGGGTCAGTCGGTGAAGTCGACGGACGCCTCCCGGCGTCCGCTGCGGTCGTACCGTCGGAAGGCCAGGGCCGCCACGAGGAGCCACCCGGCGGCGATCACCGCCTCGGTCACGGCGAGCCGGGCCACCCCGGCGGTCGGCCCCTGCGCCAGCAGCTCGCGGACGGCGGCCAGCCCGTGCGTCAGCGGTAGCGCCTCCGCCAGCCAGGACACCGGCGCCGGCCAGAAGGTGGTCGGCACCTGCACGCCGGTGAACACCATCAGGCACAGCCCGCCGAGGCTCGCGATCAGGGCGCGCAGCGACACCGTCCGCAGGGCGAGCGCACCCAGCAGCAGCCCGAAGCAGTACGTCGACACCCCGGCGAGCACGACCAGCGGGACGGCGAGCAGGGCGGTCGGCATCGGCAGGGGCACCCCGAAGAGCGGCGGGAGCAGGAGCAGGGAGACCGTACCCACGCCGATGCCGTCCAGCAGCCACAGCACGCTACGGCCGGTGAACACCGTGAACGGGCCGGTGGGGGAGGCCACCAGCAGCGGGAGGGTGCCCAGCAGCCGTTCCCAGGCGGTGGAGTTGACCACCTGGAGGGCGGTGTTGGCCACCATGAAGACCGAGTTGCCGACGATCAGGTAGCTCACCTTGTCCGGGGCCCCCAGCAGCCGACCCAGCAGCGCGAAGAGGCTCACCTGGCACAGGATGCGCACCAGCCAGATGAAGGTCCAGGACCGCCAGGTGTAGATGGCCCGCAGGTCGGCCAGGGCGGTGAGCACCGCGTACCGCAGGACCCGGACGTGGTCACGGAGGATGCCGGTCACGCGTACCCCACCGTGCCCTGGGCCCGCAGTCGCCGCAGGATCCGCTCGATCACCCAGAGCCCGACCGCGAACGCGGCCGCGCCCAGCACGAGCAGCACCGCCAGCCGCGCCGGCACGTCCCGCACGGCCGCCGGGGAGAGGCAGTCCCGCAGCAGCTGCGCCGACCAGGAGAGGAAGACCACCCTGGTCAGCGGCTGCAACCACTCCGGCAGGAAGGTGACCGGCACGACCGCGCCGCCGAGCACGTAGAAGGGGTACGTCAGCGAACTCTTCAGGGTCAGTGCCCACCGGCCCAGCACGAACACCCCGGCCAGCGCCGTCGCGGTGCCCACCACGGCCACGGTGTTGCAGGCCACGGTGAGCAGGAAGATCAGGGGATGGTGCATCTCGATGGTGATGCCGAAGCCGAGCCAGGCCACCAGGGCCGACTCGACCAGCCCGAGCTGGCTGATCACGGTGACCGCGGTGATCCGGCCGAGCAGGACGACCACCAGCGGGGCGGGCGTGGCGACCGCGGCCTCCAGGACGCCGTTGCGCCGGTCGCCCTCGATGGTGCCGCCCGAGATGTTCACCGCCATCGACCAGAGCGACATCGCACCCGAGCCGACGATCGCGTACGGGGCCAGGTCCTCCCGGCCCGACTCGACCAGCACCGCCAGGAAGGCGACGGTGAACAGCGGCATCGTCACCAGGACCATCAGGTCGTTGACCGACTGCCAGACGTGGGCCACCTGGAACCGGACGGCCGCCCAGAACAGCGCGATCACCGGATCTCCAGCCCCCGGTCCCCGACCACGTGCAGGTAGACCTCCTCGAGCGACGGCCGGCCGGTGGCGAGCCGGGTGACCCCGGCGTCGACCAGGATCCGCAGCACCTCCCGGGCCGCCCCGGGGGCGTCGGTCTCCACCCGCACCGCCCCGGAGGGCAGGGTGCCGACGCTCACCACCCCGGAGAGGGTCCGCAGCAGTTCCACGGTGACCGGCGGCACGTCCTCGGCGGTGACCCGCTCGTACGTGGAGAGCCAGCCGCCGATGGTGCGCGGATCCTCGGTGGTGACCAGCCGGCCGCCGTCGACGAGGGACACCCGGTCGCAGACCGCCTCCGCCTCGGCCATGTCGTGCGTGGTGAGCAGGACGGTGCGCCCCTCGGCCCGGACCTCGCCGACCAGCACCCGGAACTCGCGGGCGGCCACCGGGTCCATGCCGACGGTCGGTTCGTCCAGGATGACCACCTGCGGGTCGCCGACCAGGCCCCGCGCCAGGTGCAGGCGCTGCTTCATCCCGCGCGAGAAGGTCTCCACCCGCTCGCCGGCCCGGTCGGCCAATCCGACCCGCTCCAGCAGCCCGGCCACCCGCACCTTGGCGGCGGCGGTGGGCTGGCGGTACAGCGCCGACCAGTACATCAGGTTCTGGCGGGCGGTGAGCCGCCCGTACAGGCCGCGTTCCCCGCCGAAGGCGATGCCGATGCGCCGCCGGGCGGCGGCGGTCTCCGTCACCACGTCGTGACCGTCCACCCGGGCCGTGCCGGAGGTGGGCAGCAGCACGGTCGACAGGATCTTGCACAGGGTCGTCTTGCCGGCCCCGTTCGGCCCGAGCAGCCCGTGGATCTCCCCCCGGCCGATGCTCAGGGTGAGCCGGTCCAGGGCGGTGCGGGGTTCGCCCCGCACGCCCCGGTACACCCGGGTGAGGTCGCAGATCTCGACCGCGTCCCCGCGGCTCATGCCCGTGGTCCGGGTGCGTCGGTCACCGGGAGGCGTCCAGCGCGGCGCCGGCCACCAGGTGCAGCCGCAGGTCCCGGGCACCGTTGAGCGCGGTGTGTACCTCGGTGGTGTTGAGCAGGTACGCGTTGCCGTCGGTGGGCACCCGGAAGACCTCGTTGCGCTCGACGAACACGAACGCCGCGTGCTCGCTGCTCCGGATCGCCACGTGCAGCCGGGCGGTGTCGTCCCGGTGCACCGAGTAGCAGGTCCGCGCGGTCAGCGCCATCAGCCGGGTCCGGAAGACCGGGAACGGGAACCGCGCGACGACCTCCTCGAAGTAGGTGCCCTTCAGCTCGGGGTTGAGGTCCGCGTACTCGTGCTCGGGCGCGATGTCCTTCTCCTGGTAGCAGGACTCGTACCAGGGGTCCGCCGAGCCGGGCCGCACCTGGATGGCGAGCTGCTGGGTCTGGTCGAAGATCAGCGGCCGGTGGCGCACCAGCTCGTCGGCGGCGCGGGCGAGTTCGTCGACGTCGACGTCCAGGTCGACCCGACCGACCAGACCGGTGCCGGCCCCGCCCTCCCCGTCGGCCGAGACGATCCAGTTCACGTGGCTCATGCGGTCTCCTGCCATCCGTTCGCGTCGAAGATGTACTGCGGGGGCAGCGGGATCTGCCCGAACGTCCGGCCGTGGACCAGCGTGTACGACCCGAAGGAACTGACCGCCAGCCGGTCGCCCACCCTCGGCAGCCGACCGGTCGGGCGGTGCCGCTCGGTGCGCCGCAGCCGGTCGTTCTCGTAGAGCGCCGGTCCGTAGACGTCGCCGGCGAACTCCCAGGGCTCACCACCGTCGAGCACGTGGACCGTGGCGAAGGTCCACGGCGCCACGTTCCACGGGGACGCGGCGACGGTGACCGCGTGTCGGGCCGGGTCGACGTCCAGCACCTCGGTGACCAGGTACGCGCTGTCCAGCAAGAGCGCCGAACCGGGCTCCACCCAGCACCGCGGGCGTCTGCCGAGCGTCCCGGCCGCCTCGTCGAACACCTCGCCGACCCGCTTGAACGCCTCCGGCAGCGCCGACGGGTTCCGGGACAGCGCCAGGAAACCGCCGCCCAGGTTGATCTCACGGACCTCGGGGAACGCGGCGGCCAGCAGCACGCCCAGCCGGGCCCGGTACTCCAGGCTGCGCGCCACGTCGGCGGAGAGCGCCTCCCCGGTGTGCACCCGGATCCGCTCCACCGTCAACGGCGAGCGCGCGACCCGCTCCAGCCCGGCCCGGTCCAGCTCGATGCCGAACCGGCTCACCACGTCGAACGTCGACGGGTGCCGCAGCCGTTCGGGCAGCCGTACCCGGGCGCGGAAGCCGACCGGCTCGACGGTGCCGCGCTCCTCCACCTGGGCGAACTGGAGGGGTGACTGGATGTCCAGCAGCACCCCGTCGCGGAGCAGGCGGTCCAGGTCCGGCGGGCGGAACGCCGGGCCGGTCGCGGTGACCGTCCCGAAGCCCACCGACCGGGCCAGCGCCACCTCGCCCGGCGACTGCGCGTCGGCGAGCAGGCCCATCCGCGCCAGGATCGCCAGGACGGTCCGGTTGGCGCAGGCCTTGAGCCCGACGGCGAGCCCGATGCCGTGCTCGGCCAGCGTCTGCCGGACGAACCCCACGTGCCGGCGTACGGTCGCGGCGTCCCACAGCACGAAGGAGGGTTCCGGCACCGCCAGCGCGGTGGCGACGAGGGTCGGGTCCAGCGACCCGCCCGGTGGCACGAAGACCGCGTCCCGGGGCGCGGCGACCGGCCACCCGTCGGCCTCGTCCCGGAGGCTGCGGAGCCGGTCCGCCAGCTCGTCCCAGACCGTCGTCACGTCGGCGAACCTCCCTCGGCCCTGGTGAGTCGGAAACGTAACCGAGCCCGACGGCGGCAGGGGCCTGTCACCTGTCAGGGACCGCTGCCGGGCACCGCTGGTTACGGTCGGTCGGCGGACCCGCCCGCCGTGGTCGCCGTGTCCGCTGAGCACCGGAGTGCCTCTGCCGAACCGAGAAGACGAAGGTGTGACATGGGCCAGGAAGGTCTGTTCGACCTCGCACCCTCCCAGGAGATCGTCTGGGTCCACGAGAGACTGTCCCCGGGTAGCCGTGCCTACAACTTCACCGCGTTCGTCGTCGTGCGTGGCGACCTCGACCCGGAGGCGGTGCACGAGGCGCTGGGCCACGTGCTCGACCACCACGACGGGCTGCGCCTGGAGCTGGCCGACACGCCGGACGCCCGGCCCGCGCAGCGGGTGCGCGCCCGGTGCCGGCCCCGCTTCCGCACCCTGGACATCTCCGGGGAGCCCGACGTCGACGCGGCGTTCGACGAGGTCGTCCGGGTCGAGGCCACGACGGGCTTCGACACGTACGAGGCCCCGCTGGTCCGCTGGTGCCTGGTGCGGACCGGTGCGCGGGAGCACCGCCTGATCCACGTCGAGCACCACCTGATCCACGACGGCCGGTCCTTCCTGATCCTGGCCGGCGACCTGTTCCGCGCCTACCGGTCCCTCGTCGCCGGTGCACCGGTCGAGCTGCCGGCGACCGTCTCCTACACCGACCACCTGCGCCGGGTGGCCGCCGTGTCGCCCGGCGACCGCGCGGAGAGCCTGGCCTTCTGGCACCGCGAACTGGCGGACGCCACGTTCGAGGCGACCCTGCCCGGCCTCGCCCGGCCCGGCGCGGTCCGCCGCAACCACGGCGCCCAGCACCGGCAGCGGTTCGCCCCGGAGGTGGCCGACCGGATCCGGGCCCGCAGTGCCGAGAGCGGACACACCGTCTACACCACGATGCTCGGCCTCTTCGCCGAACTCGTCCGCCGGCACTGCGGCCAGGACGACCTCGTCGTCGGCACCGCCGTCGGCAACCGCTACGACGCCGTCGACACGTCGGTCGGCATGTTCGTCAACACCATCCCGCTGCGGCTGCGGCTGTCCGGGGAAACCCCGGTGGACGACATGCTCTCGGACGTCACCGAAACCCTGATCCGGGCCATCCCGCACCAGGACGTGCCGATCCAGCAGCTCACCCGGGAGGTCGGCCGGCACACCAGCGGGGTGGAGAACCCGCTGTTCAACATCGCCTTCAGCGGCGTCGACGACACCGTGCCGGACGTCCGGGTGCCCGGCCTGGACGTGGTGCTCTCCGAGGGCCACAACTTCGGGACCACCCGCTTCGACCTCGACCTGGTCTTCATCCCGGACGCCCGGCGCGTCGTCGGGCCCCGGGTCGGTCCGGCGGCGCTCGACCTGCACTGGGACTACGACGCCGACCTGTTCTCCGCCGAGACGGTCCGGCTGCTCGCCGACCGGCTCGCCGCGCTGGTCGAGGCGTACCTCGACGCGCCGCCGACGGCCCCGGTCGCGTCGCTCGCCCCGGCCCCGGTGCCGGATCCCGTCGGCGACGTCGCCGGGGGAGCGGAGCATCCCGTCGTCTCCGGTGAGGTGCTGCCCCCGGGCCGGGACCCCGAGGCGGTCGCCGTGGTGAGCGGAGCCCGCACCCTCACCTACCGGGACCTCGACGTCCGGGTGCGCCGCGTCGCGACCGCGCTGACCGCCGCCGGCGTGCTGGCCGGGCAGCCGGTGGCCGTGCTGCTGCCCCGGGGCCCGGACGTGGTGGTCGCGCTGCTGGCCTGCGCACGGGTCGGTGCGGTGTACTGCCCGATGTCCGTCGCCGACCCGGCCGACCGGCTCCACCTGTTGCTCGACCGGCTGCGTCCGGCGCTGGCGCTCACCGACGCGGCCACCGCCGGTCGGCTGCCCGCCGTCCCGGCGCCCCTCGCCGTGCTCGACGGCGACCGGTGGCCGGCGGCCGGGCCGGCGGCGACCCTCGACGACGTCGCCTACGTCATCCACACCTCCGGCTCCACCGGTGTGCCGAAGCCGGTGGCGGTGGGTCGGGCCGCCCTGTCCCACCTGGTCGACGCGATCGTCGGGCGCTACGCGCTGACGGCGGACGACCGGGTACTGACGTTCACCCAGCCGCATTTCGACGTCGCCCTGGAGGAGATCCTGCCGACCCTGGCGGTCGGCGCCCGCCTGGTGGTCCCGCAGAGCGAGGTCCTGGGCGGACCGGAGCTGGTCGCCGTGTCGGCCGCGCGCCGGGTGACCGTGGCGAACCTGCCGACGAGCTACGTCCGCACCGTCGCGCCGGACCTCGCCTCGGCGTGGCGCGACGGGCGCTGGCGGCCCCGGCTGCTGGTCGTCGGCGGCGAGGCCGTCACCGGCGAGTCGCTGCGGGACCTGGTGTCGACCGGCACGACCACCGTCCTGAACGCCTACGGCGTCACCGAGGCGACGGTCACCTCGACCGTGCACGAGGTGACCGGGGACGACCTGGCCAGCACGGCGACCGTACCGCTCGGCACCGACCTGCCCGGCACCCGCACGTACGTGGTGGACCGGTCCGGACGGCCGCTGCCGGACGGCGCGGTCGGCGAGATCGCCGTCGCCGGGGTGGGCCTCGCCCGGGGCTACCTGCACGACGAGGCGGCCACCGCCGGGGCCTTCCGGCACGTCGACGCCCTCGGCGGGCAGCGGGTGTACCGCACCGGCGACCGTGGCTACCGCGACACCGCGGGCCGGCTGCACTTCGCCGGTCGCCTCGACGACCAGGTCAAGTTCCGGGGCTACCGGATCGAACCGGGCGAGATCCGGTCGGTGCTGGTGGAGCACCCGGGGGTCCGCGACGCGTACGTGCTGCTGACCACCGGGCCGGACGGACAGGCGCAGCTCGTCGCCTACGTCGAACCCGGGCCGGACGGCGACGCGCCGGAACACGGACAGCTGCGGGCCTTCCTCGCCGGCCGGCTGCCCGAGCACCTGGTCCCCTCGGCCTTCGTGCCGGTGCCGAAGCTGCCGCGCACCCCGGTCGGCAAGGTCCGCCGGGACGACCTCCCGCCGGTGGTGGCCACCGTGACCCGGCAGGACGTCCCGCTCGCCTCCGACCGGGAGGAACGGATCGCCCGGATCTGGCGGGAGGTCCTCGGCGTCGACCGGGTCGGCCGGACCGACAACTTCTTCGACCTCGGCGGGCACTCCCTGCTGCTGCTGCGGGTCCACGCGCGGCTCGTCCGCGAACTCCGGGCTGACCTGCCGGTGGTGACGCTGTTCCGCTATCCCACCGTCGAGGCGATCGCCACCCACCTGGCCGGGGAGGGCGGCGAATCGTCCGGGCGGCCCGACCCCGGGCCGGCCCGGTCGGCCGGACGGGACCGGCTCTCCCGCGCGCGGGCCCGCCGGGGCGGCACCGACGCGGGACCCCACGAAGTCGTACCGCTGGACGAGAACGGACGCAGCCGTGAACCCTGACAGCAACCTGATCGCAGTCGTCGGCATGGCCGGGCGGTTCCCGGGGGCGGCGAACCTCGACGAGTTCTGGCGCAACCTCAGCGGCGGCGAGGAGTCCGTCACCCGCTTCCCGGCCCGCCAGTCCGGCGGGCACACGTACACCCCGGGCCGGGGCATCCTCGACGGGGCGGACCGCTTCGACGCGGGGTTCTTCGGCTTCACGCCCCGTGAGGCCACGATGCTGGACCCCCAGCACCGGCTGCTCCTGGAGTGTGCGTGGGAGGCGCTGGAGGACGCCGGCTACGACCCGGCCGGCTGCCCCTGGCCGGTCGGCGTGTACGCCGGCAGCTCGCAGTCGTCGTACGAGCGCCACGTGCGGGAGCACCTGACCGTCGACGACTGGGCGGTGCGGCTGGCCAACTCGATGGACCTGCTGACCGCCCGGGTCGCCTACAAGCTCGGCCTGACCGGCCCGGCGGTCACCGTCCAGACCGGCTGTTCCACCTCGCTGGTGGCGATCCACCTGGCCGCCCAGGCGCTGCTCGCCGGGGACTGCGAGGCGGCCCTGGCCGGTGGGGTGTCCGCCGTCGTGCCGAACGCCCTCGTGCCGTGGAGCAAGGGCGGCCCGGTGTCCCGGGACGGTCACGTGCGCGCCTTCGACGAGGCGGGCAGCGGCTTCGTCAGCGGCGAGGGGGTCGGGGTGGTCGTGCTGCGCCGCCTGGAGGACGCGCTGCGCGACGGTGACCACGTCCATGCCGTCGTCCGGGGCTCGGCGGTCAACAACGACGGTGCCGCGAAGGTCGGCTTCACCGCGCCCGGGGTCGACGGGCAGACCGAGGTGGTCCGGGCGGCCCTGGCGGTGGCCGGGGTGGGCGCGGACACGATCAGCTACGTCGAGGCCCACGGCACCGGCACCCCGCTGGGGGACCCGATCGAGGTGGAGGCGCTGACCAACGCCTTCCGGAGCAGCACCGACGCACGGGGGTTCTGCCGGATCGGCTCGGTCAAGACGAACATCGGCCACGCCGACACGGCGGCCGGCGTCGCCGGGTTCATCAAGACCGTGCTCGCCCTGCGGCACCGGCGGATCCCGCCGAGCCTGCACTTCCGCGAGCCGAACCGCAAGATCGACTTTGCGGCGGGCCCGTTCGTCGTGAACACCACGCTCAGCGACTGGGCGCCGCGCGCCGGGGTCCGGCGGGCCGGGGTCAGCGGGATGGGGATCGGCGGGACGAACGCCCACGTGGTGGTCGAGGAGGCCCCGACGCCGACGACCGCGCCGACCGACCGGCCGTGGCACCTGCTGACCGTCTCGGCCCGCAGCGCCGGGGCGCTCGACACCGCCGCCGCCCGGGTGGCGCGGGCGGTGGCCGACCGGTCCGGCGCCGACCTCGCCGACGCCGCCTGGACCCTCCAGCAGAGCCGCGCCGGGCACCCGTACCGCCGGTTCGCGGTGTGCGCCTCGGGCGCGCAGGCGACCGCCCTGACCGACCCCGGGTCCGCCGCCGGTCGGACCGGCACGGTCGCCGGTGACGTGGTACACCTCTTCGCCGATCGGGATCCGGCGCACCCGCCGGTGGACGAGCTGTACGCGCACGAACCGGTTTTCCGGGCCACGGTCGACGACTGCGTCCGCGCGGCTCCCGCCGGACTCGCCGGGGACCTGGGCGGGGCCGTCCTCCACCGGGAACCCTCCGCCGACCCGGCGGTCGAGGCGTGCGTGACCTTCGTCGTCCAGTACGCGCTCGCCGCGCTCTGGCGGCACTGGGGCGTGGAACCCGTCGCGGTGGCCGGGCACGGTACCGGGGCGTACACCGCCGCGTGCGTGGCCGGGGTGCTCCGCCCCGACGAGGCCCTGCCGCTGGTGGCGCAGCGGGCCCGGGTCCGGCGCGACGGCGCGGCCGGTGGCACCGCGCGGGCCGACCTGGAGGCCCTCGCGCGCCGGGTGCCCGCCCGCCGCCCCGCGCTGCCGTGGGTGTCCGACCTGACCGGCGGCTGGATGGACACCCGGCAGGCCGTCGACCCGACCGGCCACTGGGCGACGCACGCCGGGTCCGACGGCTCCTTCGACGCCGCGCTCGACACGCTGCTCGACTGGCGTGCGCTGACGCTGCTGGAGGTGGGACGGGGTACCACCGTGGCGGACCGGCTCGCCGCGCGCGCCGACGCGGTGCGCCGGCACACCGTGCTGGCGTCCGTGCCGGGGCACGGGTCGACGTACGCGGCGGTCCTCACCACCCTCGGACAGCTCTGGGCCGCCGGGCTGGACCCGCAGTGGCGCCTGTACGAGGGAGAGCGGCGCGGCCGGGTGCCGCTGCCGACCTACCCCTTCGAACGGCGCTCCCACCTGCCGGAGCCCGCCCCCGCCCCCGCCCCCGCGCCGGCTCCGGCCGCCGGGACCGCTGCGGCCACCGTGTCCGCCCCCACCGCGTCCGCCCCCACCGGGGGTGGCCGCCCCGAGGTCGCCTGGCCCGCGCTGGCCGACAGCACTCCCACCGCGCCGACGGCCACCGTTTCCCCCGCCCCGGCCACCGCCGGTGCCGTGGCCGACGAGGCGGTCCTGACCACCGTGCGGGCCCTCTTCGTCGAGCTCTTCGGGGTGCCGGAGGTCGGACCGGACGACAACTTCTTCGACCTGGGGGGCGACTCGCTGCTGGCGATCGAACTGGCCGCCCGGATCAACGAGACCTACGAGCTGGACCTGCCGTTGCGCAGCGTGTACGCCGCCCCGGTGGTGGCCGAGCTGGCGGATTCGGTGCGGGCGGCCCTGGCCGCCGAGGGACGCACGGCGGGCGACGGCGGCTGATGGCGGGCATGCGGATCCTGGTCCTGGGCGGCACCTCCTTCGTCGGTCGGGCGATCGTCGCCGACGCCCTCGCCGGTGGCCACGCGGTGACGACCCTCAACCGGGGCCGGACCGGCCCGGATGTTCCCGGCGTCGAGGCGGTCCGGGGGGACCGGGGTCACGACGGCGGACTCGGCGCGCTGCACGGACGGTCCTTCGACGCGGTCGTCGACCCGTCCGGGTTGGTCCCGGCGGACGTGCTGCGGACCGCCCGGCTCCTGGCCCCCGGCACCGGCTTCTACGCCTTCGTCTCTAGCGTCTCCGTCTACCCGGACTGGAAGTCCGTCCCGGTCCACGAGGGGTCGCCGTGTCACGCGGGTGAACCGGACGAGGAGGGCGACCCCGCCGACCACCGCCGGTACGGGCCCCGCAAGGTCGGCTGCGAGCAGGCCGTGCACCTGGTCTACCCGAGGGACCGGGCGCTGATCGTCCGGCCGGGCACGATCGTCGGACCGCACGACAACATCGGCCAGGCGCTGTGGTGGCTGGACCGGATCAGCCGGGGCGGGCCCGTCCTCGCCCCCGGGGAGCCGTCCCGCCCCCTCCAGTTGCTGGACGTCCGCGACCTCGCCCGGTTCGTCGTCGACCGGGTCGAGAACTGGGCCAGCGGCGTCTTCAACACCGTCCCGGACGGACCGAACACCACCATGGGGGCGTGGCTGGCGCACGCGGTGGCGGCCACCGGCAGCGACGCCGAGCTGGTCTGGGCCGCCGAGGAGATGCTGCTCGCCCGGGAGGTGCTGCCCTGGTGGGAGCTGCCGCTGTGGCTGCCGGACCGTCCGGAGAACCGGGCCGCCTGGGACACCTCCGGAGCGGCAGCGGCGGACGCCGGCCTCACCTGCCGGCCGGTCGGCGAGACGGTGGCGGACACCTGGCGGTGGATGGCGTCGGGTGGGCGTCCCACCCCCATGCCGGGTCTGCCGCCCGTCGGCATGGGCGAGTTCCGGGAACGCCGCCTCCTGCAGTCCGTCCTGGCCGGCCGGTGAGGACGCCATGAGCCCGGATCCGGCGGCCGGTGCGGACGCCATGAGCCGGGACACGACGATCGGGGTGGTGCGGCCGTGACCGAGCCGGCAGCGGTCTTCGAGGACGAGTACCGGGAACTGCTCGACTCCTTCGGCAGCTTCGTGCGCCGGGAGCTGGAGCCGCTGGCCGCCGAACTCGGCGAGGGCGGACATCCCTCGCCCGACCTCTGTGCCTACGTCCGGCAGCGCTCGGCCCAGCTCGGCTTCTACGCCGGTGACTACCCCGAGTCGCTGGGCGGCAGCGGAATGCCGTTCAGCGCGGTGGTGGCCCTGCACCACGTGGCCGGCCGTACCGGCTGCCGGCTGGCACCGTACGCCCTGGCCGGATCGGAGGGGCCGAGCCCGCTGCTGCTGGCCGGCACCGAGGCGCAGGTCAAGCGGTACCTCGAACCCCTGGTGCGCGGGCAGCGCACCCGGTGCCTGGCGCTGACCGAGCCGGACGCCGGCTCGGACGCCTTCCGGCTGACCACCACCGCGCGACGGGTCGACGGCGGTTGGGTGATCTCCGGCCGGAAGACGTTCGTCAGCAACGCCCACGCCGACCTGGTGCTCGTCGTCGCCGCCGTGGACACGTCGGCGGGGCACCGGCGGCCCGCGGTGTTCCTGCTCGAACAGGGCCATCCGGGGATGCGGCTGGGGCAGCGCTACGAGGGCATGTCCGGCGAGGTGCTGCACGAACTGGTGCTGGACGCCGCCGAGGTGCCCGACGACGCGCTGCTTGGCGACCCCACCGACCCGGACGCGCTCGGTGCCAGCATCGGCAGCCTGTCCCGGGGCCGGCTGATGGTCGCCGCGCAGTGCAACGGCATCGCCGAGTACGCGCTGTCCCTCGGGGTGGAGTACGCCCGGCACCGCCGGGCCTTCGGCCGGCCGATCGGCGACTACCAGCACGTGCAGGAGCACCTGGTGACCAGCCGCGCGGAACTGGAGGCGTCGAAGGTGCTCACCCTCGCCTGCGCCCGGCTCGTCGACTCGGGCGTGGAGCCGCCGGAGAACGCCGCGCTGGCGAAGCTCACCGCGTCCACCATGGCCGTCCGGGTGGTGGACCGGGCGTTGCAGGTCCACGGGGCCACCGGCTGGGTCCGGGGTCATCCGCTGGAGTTCCTGTACCGGCAGGTCCGGACCATGACCATCATCGAGGGCACGACCGAGATCCAGAAAGTGATCATCGCGGGGGCGATGGGTCTTGGCTGAGCCAGGGAAGGGGTACGGCGTGCGGAACGACACCGTGGTCGGTGGCGACATGGCGTGGAGCATCGCATCCGGCGGTCCGCTGCCGCCGCCACCTGTCGAGGGGACGGAGGTCGACGACTGGCTGCGACACTGGACCGACCGGGGCACCGGGGAGGCCGTACGCGACGGCGACCGACGGTTGACGTACGCGGAGCTGGGCGCGCTCGCCGACCGGACGGCGGACGCGGTGCGGGGCCGGGTGCGACCGGGGGACGTGGTCGGCGTACGCCTGGACCGGTCGGTCGAGCTGGTGGCGACCGCCCTGGCGATCGTCCGTCTCGGGGCGGTGTACCTGCCGCTCGGGCCGGGCTGCCCGGAGCAGCGCCTCGACCTGGTGCGACGGACCGTCCGGGTGCCGTGCGTGGTGGACCGGGCCGCGGTGCGCTCCGCGGACCGGGCGGACGCGACGTCCCCGGACCGGATCGCGCTTCCCGCCGCCGGCGGGCCGGTGGGGGAGCCCACGGTGGCGGTGTTCCCGCCGGTGCCGCCGGAGGCCGCGCCGGTGCCCGCCGGCACCTGCTACGTCGTCCTGACCTCCGGCACGTCGGGTGCCCCCCGCGCCGTCGCCGTCGGACGGGGGTCGCTGGCGGCGCTCGTGCGGTGGTACCACGACTACGTGGGGCTGGGGCCGGGGGAGCGGCACAGCCTGCTGGTCAACCCGGCGTTCGACCCGCACGTGATGGAGCTGTTCGCCACCCTGTGCGCGGGGGCGACCCTGTCCGTCACGCCCGCCGAGGCGTGTCGGGACCCGCACCTGCTGACCCGGTGGTGGGCCCGGGACGGGGTGACGGTGAGCAACCTCCCCACCCCGGTCGCCGATCTGGTGCTGGCCCGGCCGTGGCCGGCGGACCTGCGACTGCGGCACCTGGGGGTCGGCGGGGAGCGGCTGCGCCGGTGGCCGGGGCCGGAGGTGACCGCGACGGTGCACAACATGTACGGCCCGGCCGAGGCGACCGTGACGACGGTGGTGTGCCGGCTGACCGACCGCCCGGACCGGGACCGACGGCCACCGATCGGCCGTCCGGTCGCCGGCGCGGTGGTCTGCGTCACCGATCCGGCGGGGCGTACGGTCGTCCGCGGCGAACCCGGCGAGCTGCGCATCGGCGGTGACGGGTTGGCGTTGGCCTGCTTCGGTGACCGGGGCGGTCCCCCCTTCGTGTCCCCGCCACCGGAACTGCCCGGTCTCGACCGGGTCTACCCGACCGGCGACCGGGTCCGGATGGGCGCCGACGGGGTGCTGGAGTTCCTCGGCCGGGTCGACGACCAGGTGAAGGTGAGCGGGGTGCGGGTCGAACCGGCGGAGGTGGAGGCGGCACTCGAACGTGATCCCGACGTGGTCCGGGCGGCCGTGGTGGCGACGTCGTCCCGCGCGGGCACCCGCCTGACCGCCTTCGCGCAACCCCGGCCGGGGGGCCGGATCGACGCCGACGCGGTGCTCGCCCGGGTCCGGGGCTGGCTGCCCGAGCAGGCCGTGCCCGCCGTCCTGCGGGTCGTCGGGGCGATACCGGTGACCGCGAACGGCAAGACCGACCGGGCGGCCCTGCGTGACCTGGTACCGGCGGCGGCGTCGCCCTCGGACGCCGAGGACCTCACCGACCGGCAGCGACTCGTCCTGCGGGTGTGTCGGGACCTGCTGGACCGGCCGGAGACCACCCTGGACGACCGCTTCGTCGACATCGGCGGCAACTCCCTGATGGTCGCGCGCCTGCTGGTCGCGCTGGAGAATGCCACCGGCACCCGGCTGCGGGCCGCCGCGTTGATGCGGCAACCCGACCTGGCGGGCATCGCCGCCCTGCTGGACGGGGCACCGGTGGCGACCTCCCCGGGGGTGGTCGACGGGTAGCCCGCCTCAGCCCACGTGCGCCCAACGCCCACCGGGTTGGCCCGTCCACTCCCGGCGGCCGGGCAGGAGGTTGAGGTGCTCCTCCCGGACCAGGTCGTAGCGGAGCGCGAAGGCGACCAGCGCCTCACGTTTGGAGTGCATCCGGCCGCCGTTCGACGACATCGACTCCTCGTCGATTGGCAACTTGCACTGCCGCAGATAGTCGATGTGATAGTTGATGCTGCTGCGGTTCACATTTGCGAACCCGGGTGCCGGTCGCAGCCGTTCGATGACCTGCTGCACCGACGGCACGGCCGCCGTCGAGGACCCGCGCAGGCGGGGTTCACAGAGCGCGACCAGCACCAGGAAGTACTTGGTCTGTTCATCGAGTACCGGCAGTGGAATTTGCGAAGCAGCACCGGACATCGGTGAGTCGAGAAATGTCGGCGGCGAGGCGAACACCCGGAGTTCGAGCAGTCCGCCGGCCGACGGAACGAGCACTCTCGACATCTCGAACGGCACCACCGCGTCCAGTCGCCGGGGTGCCACCTTGATTAACTCGGTTCCGCCCTCGAGGTTTTCCACCACGAACGTCGTGTTGCTCGTCAGATTCGACAGCGACCAGCAGTGCGGCAGTGCGCGGACGGCGCCGATGGCGTTCGGCGGGTACGGATCCACCGCCACGGTTCGCGCCGAGCGCCCGAACCAGAACACGTTTCCCGCCGGCAGTTCGGTCTTCGTGCTGGTCGTCCGCCTGCCCTCGGTCGAGCAGGCCCGGGTTGCCGACCAGTCGATCACGATCCCCTCCGGGTGCGTGGGCACACTCGGAGGCATACCGGCCACCGGAGGGAGAGACGTCTCTGTCTTCACGTTCACCTCGCCGTCTTACCTGGGGCTGCCGAAGGCCAGCCGTGCTATTCCGTCCATCGAATACGAAGCAGCTCGACCCTTCTGTGTCGATCGTCGTGGCCACGGCCGATGTCACCGGACGAGGCGACGCGTCCCTGCGTCGCGCCGCCTCATCCGGCCGGCCGTCATCCGACATCCGTGATCTTCTCCGCGGTGCGACGGGCAGTGCCGAACCACGCATGATCACGAATGCCGTGCGACAACGTACCGTCGCACATCAATACCTTAACGCTCCTGAGCGGCTTTTTGGTACTGGAAGTTCCGTAATGGACAAGGTGCCTGGTCATCGGCTTTTCCTCAGCGGTCGATCTCCTTTACCGAAGGCGGTCGGGGTTGGTGTTCCATGCGTGACCAGCCGGAATGCAATTGACCATCGTCTTTGTGCTGGAAGGGGGGTGGCGAGGTGCCGCCAGGAGCGCCCGGACGGCGTCGGCGACGGGCGCGGTTGCCGGGGACGGCGTCCCGGTCCACAGTCGGAGGGTGCCGAACGGGGCTTTGCCGACGACCAGTCGTTCCCGGCCCCACCGCGATCGCGACGCCCCCGGCGTCCGGGAAGGAACACGCGTGCCCACAGCGCCGTACCGCGACCCCGCCCTGCCGGTCGCCGACCGCGTCACCGACCTGCTCGCCCGCATGACCGTGCCGGAGAAGGTCGGCCAGATGCTCCAGCTGTCGGCCCAGGACGGGGTACGTGACCTGGTGGAGCGGATGCACGTGGGGTCCATCCTGCACGCCGCTCCCGAACGGGTGGTCGAGGCGGTCGACCTGGCCGCCCGCACCCGGTTGGGCATCCCGCTGCTGGTCGCCGAGGACTGCATCCACGGCCACTCGTTCTGGGCCGGCGCGACCATCTACCCCACCCAGCTCGGCATGGCCGCCACCTGGGACCCGACCCTGGCGGAGCGGGTCGCCCGTGCCACCGCCGTCGAGGCCGCCGCGACCGGGGTGCACTGGACCTTCTCCCCGGTGCTCTGCATCGCCCGGGACCTGCGCTGGGGACGGGTCGACGAGACGTTCGGCGAGGACCCCTTCCTGATCGGCGAGTTCGCCTCGGCCATGGTGCGCGGCTACCAGGGCTCCGGCCTGACCGATCCGACGGCGGTCCTGGCCTGCGCGAAGCACTTCGCCGGATACTCCGAGACCCAGGGCGGCCGGGACGCCAGCGAGGCCGACATCTCCCGCCGCAAGCTGCGGTCCTGGTTCCTCCCGCCGTTCGAGCGGGTCGCCCGGGAGGGCTGCCGGACGTTCATGCTCGGCTACCAGTCCATCGACGGTGTGCCGGTCACGGTGAACGACTGGCTGCTCGACGAGGTCCTGCGCGGCGAGTGGGGCTACACCGGCACGCTGGTCACCGACTGGGACAACGTCGGCCGGATGGTCTGGGAACAGCGCATCCACCCCGACCACGCCGAGGCCTCGGCGGCCGCGGTGCGGGCCGGCAACGACATGGTGATGACCACCCCGGGCTTCTTCCAGGGGGCGCAGGAGGCGATCGCGCGTGGGTTGCTCGACGAGACCGACCTCGACCGGGCGGTCACCCGCATCCTCACCCTCAAGTTCGAGTTGGGGCTCTTCGAGGACCCGCGCCGGCCGGACCCGGGCCGCCAGGCGCAGGTGATCGGCAGCGCCCCGCACGCCGCGCTCAACCTGGAGGTCGCCCGCCGCAGCCTGGTGCTGCTGCGCAACGACGGTACGCTGCCGCTGGCCGGCGGGCTGACCGCCGCCGACGACGGCCGCGCCGTCGCCGGGGACGACCCCACGCCCCGCCGGATCGCCGTGGTCGGCCCGAACGCCGACGACCCGCACACCCAGCTCGGTGACTGGGCCGGTGCCTCCGGACAGGCCGACTGGCTGCCCGACGGGCACCCCCGCGAGATGACCCAGACGGTCCTGGACGGGTTGCGCGCGCACGTGCCGGCGGACTGGACGGTCACCCACGCCCGGGGTGCGGACATCCTGACCCTCGGACCCGATCCCGCCGGCGAGTTCTTCCCCGACGGGCAGCCCCGACCGCCCGTCGTCGTCCCCGCCGCCCCCGAGGAACGGCTGATCGCCGAGGCGGTCGAGGCGGCACGGCACGCCGACTACGTGGTCGCGGTCGTCGGGGACCGCATCGAACTGGTCGGCGAGGGCAAGTCGACCGCCACCCTGGAACTGGTCGGCGGCCAGGTGGCCCTGCTCGACGCGCTCGCCGCCACCGGGCGGCCCCTGGTCGTCGTCCTGATCGCGTCCAAGCCCCTGGTGCTGCCGCCCTCCGCGCTCTCCGCCGCCGCCGTGGTCTTCGCCGCCAACCCGGGTATGCGGGGCGGTCGCGCGATCGCCGAACTGCTGCTCGGGCTGACCGAACCGGAGGGCCGGCTGCCGATCTCCTTCGCCCGGCACGCCGGCCAGCAGCCCACCTACTACAACCAGGTCCGGGGCCAGCACGGCACCCGGTACGCCGACCTCACCCAGCGCCCGGCGTTCGCCTTCGGCGAGGGCCTGAGCTACACCACGGTCGAGTACGCCGACCTGCGCGTGCTGACCCCGACGGTCACCGCCCGGGACACCCTGCGGGCCCGGGTCGAGGTCCGCAACACCGGGCGACGGCCGGTCCGGGAGACCGTGCAGGTGTACGTCAGCGACACGGTCACCTCGGTCACCTGGGCGGAGAAGGAACTGAAGGGGTACCGGCAGGTGTCCCTCGCCCCCGGCGAGGCGCGCACGGTCGAGCTGGACCTGCCCGTGGCGAGCTGCACGCTGGTCGACGCGCACGGTGCGCGGGTCGTCGAGCCGGGTGCGTTCGAGCTGCTCGTCGGGGCGTCCTCGCGGGACGAGCACCTGCTGCGGGCCGGCTTCACCGTGGTGACCTGACGCGCGGCTGACCGGTCAGTCGACCGCCGACGGCTGATCTCCGCAGGTCAGCCACCAGGGGTGACGGATCGGCCGAGGCTGCTCCTGATGTTCGGCCCGGCAGGCCTGCCGAACCGGCGGGAGAGCCACTGTGGACAACTAGGTCATACTCCACGGTCGGGATCTCCTGGCGGATCCCGCGCCACAGCACGACCCATGGCGACGTCAGTGCGGCAGCTGCCGTTCGCGACTCCGTCGGATGGGGTAGCCGTGGAAGGTGACGACCCAAGGAGTTCACGGCATGGCAGCAGGTGCGCCCGACGAACCGGTTCCGGCAGTATCAGCAGGTGGGCAACGGGTCCTCGACCTTCTGGACAAGGCGATCGACCTCCAGAGCCCACTGGTGCGCAAGAACATCGCCCGCGCCCGTCAGCGGAACCCGGAGGCGACCCCCGCCGAGGTGATCCGGAACCTGGAGCGGATGTACGTCAGCGCCCTGGCCGGGACGGGTGCTGCGGTCGGCGGAGCCGCCGCCGCGCCCGGCGTCGGCACGGGGGTGGCACTGGCGCTGTCGGCCGGCGAGGCGCTCTCCTCCCTCGAGCTGAGCGCCCTCTTCGTGCTCTCGGTCGCCGAGGTCCACGGAGTCCCCATCGACGAGATCGAGCGTCGCCGGACGATCGTGATGGGAATCCTGCTCGGCGGGAGCGGCTCCACCACCATCACCAAGGTCGCCGAACGTACCGGGCAACACTGGGGACGTCAGATCGTCGCCAAGGTGCCCATCGAGACGCTGCGTCAGATCAACCGGATCCTGGGCAGGAACTTCGTCACGAAGTACGGGACCAAGCAGGGAGTCATCGTTCTGGGCCGGGTGGCACCGTTCGGTATCGGCGCGCTGATCGGTGGCGGTGCCAACGCTGCGGTCGCCGCGCTGACCGTGAAGGCCAGTCGTCACGCGTTCGGCCCGCCCCCGACGTCGTGGGACGACTGAGGCGCAGCACAGGGAACTCGGTCGGCTGCCTCTCGGTGCCGTGCGGCCTCCGCCCGGTTGGTACCTCGCCCAGACCTGCCGGCGATCGGGCGACGCCGCTTCCGGTCGAACCGGTCAGCACCGGCGGGCCAGGAGCCGGGTGAGGCTGGCCCGGTTCGTCACTCCGAGCTTGTGGTAGACACGCCACAGGTGGCTGTCCACCGTACGGACGCTCAGCCCCAGGTCGGCGGCAACCTGGCTGTTGGTCATTCCGGTGCTGACCAACGCCGCGATCTCGGACTCGCGTGCGGTGAGCTGGTGCAGCGCGGCCGTCGCCAGCGGCCGGGTGGCGTCGAGGCCCCGCCGGGCCACCGCGACGTAATCCGCCAGTCGAGGCGACCCACACGCGTCAGCCAGCCCGGCGACGCGGTCAAGGTGGCCCGGAACGCCGTCAGCTACTCGATTGTCGATACAGGCGTTGGCGATGACGAGGCCGGTGAGGGCCGCGTCGAGCTTGGCATCGCGGGCCTCGAACTGGGCGAGGGCCGCCGTACCGGTCTCCGCCGCCCCGCGGGGATTCCCGTGTAGGCCGTGGGCGCGGGCCTCGGCCCGACCGGCGTATCCCAGACACAGCGGGGACGGCCGTCGCCCGGCATGACGTCTGGCGCGTCGTGCATACCCGTCGGCAGCGCCCGGCTCGCCGCCGGTCCCGTGCTCCGCGTAGGCGAGCAGTTCCCACTGTCGGGACCGACGCCATGCCGGCAGGCGGGGCAGGTCCCGTCCACCCGCTGCGCGGAGCGTCAGGTGGATGCCACGCTCGGGCTCGCCCGCGTGCACCAACGCCTCGGCCGCCATGGCGCGGACCACCACGGCGAACGTGGTGTCGAGCCCATCGCAGACCCGCACGGCCTCGTCCGCCGCGGCCACCGCTTCGGCAGTGTCGGCACCGGCCCGAAGCCACACCAGGGCGTTCGCGCGCAGCCCGGCGACCAGCGCCTGACTCGGCCGGTCGTCGCTGATCCGGGCCAGGTGCGCCGCCTCGTCCAGGGTTTCCAAGCCGCGCGCGAGTCGCCCGAGCCGAAGCTGGATGTCTCCGAGGGTCTTCAACATCGCGGGAAGGACGTGCGACTGCCCGCTGCTACGGCACAGCGTCACCCCGCGCTCGAGATGGCGCTCGGCGTCACCGATACGCTCCATGATCGCCTCGACCCGGGCCAGCTTGTACAGGCAGGAAAGGTCACGCAGCAGCACCATGTCGGACGTCGCGTCGGCCCGCTGAGCTGCCCGCCCGACAGCGGGCTCGGCGTTGCCCGGCTTGTCGTCGGAGTACCGCGCCAACGCCGTCAGGCTCAACGCGATGATCTCGCCTGCCGGATCGCTACTGCGGCGCGCGTGCCGGGTGGCGGCGGTCGCCTGCCGCGCCGCGCGGTCGAGGTGTAGCGCCTCCAGCGCGTTCTCGGCCAGCTCACGCCGTAGCCGGCTCATGATCCGGTCTCCGTTGGGGAGTGCCGTCAGCGCAGCCGCCGCGGTACGGGCGAACGCGTCCGCCTCCCGGAAGTTACCCAGCTGCCGCTCCACCTCACTGGACAGGACCAGCGCGGTCGCCCTGACCTGACGGTCCGGAACCGGCTCCCGGGCAAGCAGCGTGTGCAGCGCCTCCCGGCCGGCCCGTGGCTGCCCGGCGAGCAGCCGGGCACGGGCCAGCAGGAGGTGCGCCTCGTACCACCGGCCGTCGGACTCGGGGATCAGGGTCAGCGCGACGGTCAGCCAGCCGATCGCCGCGTCGGGATGAGCGTCTGTCGCCTCACGGGCCGCCACCAGCAACGTGTCGACGTGCGCGGGCTCCGCCGGGTCGGCTGCCCGTGCGACGTGGTACGCGCGCGCCGCCATCGGCCCACCCCGCCGACCCAGTTCCGCCCCGATCCGCGCATGTACCGCGCGGCGCTGACTGACCGGTATGAGGGCGTAGACCACGTCGGCGAGCACCGGATGTCGGAAGGCGAGCCGTGGTGCCGGCTCGGCCGGTCGGATCAGATCCCGTGCGACCAGTGTGTCGAGGGCGGCGAGCGTCTCGTCGGAACCGGCCGCCGCGACCGCGACCAGCAGGTCGGGCGAGAACGGATCGCGGAGCGCCGACGCCAGCTGGGCCACTCGCAGGTCGGTCGGCGACAGGTGCGCGAGCTCGTCGGAGAACACGGCGGCGGCATCGGAGGTGTCCGGCGATCCGGCGGCCAGCATTCGCATGTATGCCGGATTGCCGTGCCCGTCGCGGTGGATGGTGGCCAGATCGGGGCGGTCGCCGAGTATCTGTCGGGTGTCGGCGAGCGAGAGCGCGCCGATCGGGTACGTCCGCAGTGCTCGCGAGGACGTCGCCCGGAAGACCACAGCAGCCGCCTCCAGCGGAAGTTGCCGGGGACGGTAGGCGGCGATCAGCAGGACGGGCGCGCAGACCGTGAGCTCAAGTAGGCGGTCGAGGACGGGCGCAAGACAGCCGGGCAGCCGGTGCAGGTCGTCAAGGACGAGGAGTGCGGCGGTGCGGGCTGACAACTCGGTCAGCCCGTCCGGCAGGCGCCGCCACCACTCCGACGGTGCGGGCGCGTCGGAGCGCCGGTCGCCGGGCGCGCCCTTGGGCGCCGACACCACGCAGAGGTCGCGAGCCTTCGCGTACGCGAGCGACGCGGTCAGCAGAGTGGTCTTGCCGATCCCCGGCTCCCCGATGATGACGGCGGCACCGCCCCTGCCGGCTTGGAGGCTGTCCACCAGACATTCGAGATCGCGACCGCATTCCGTACGACCGATCACCGCGCTCGGCCGAGCCACTGCAACCGACGACATGCTCGTGCCTCCGCGCAGCGGTTAGGTAGATCGTTCTAGGTAGCTCTACTGATGCCTCGGAGGGTCGAGTGCTGACATCATAACGGCCGTGCCGGCCGGCGCGAAGGGGCAACAATTCTGTCAATCGCGTGAGGAGTGTCGATATGATCTTCAAGAGGCGGCCGAAGGATCGCGGACGGGACGGGGCGAGAATCCCGCGACCTACCCGACTCAAAGCCTATTCCACCGTGGTCGGCCTGGCTGTCGCATCGCTGGTCGTGGTCACGCCCGCCGCCGCGCAGGCAGGGGCCATCGTGGCCTGCCCGACCGACCTCCAGTACTGGAACCGCTACGGCTCCGTGTGGGAAGCTCACCGCTATCGGATCGTCTCATCGACGCCAGTCTTTCTCGCCAGCGACGGTCGCGCCGTGAGCAATGGCCTGACGTATCCGGTCTCGGCGACCGTGACCGCTACCCAGACACGGACGCACCAGGTCACCACGTCGGTCGGCGTGGCTACCCAGCTCACCGAACAGCTCACGATCAATGTCAGCACCCAGATCGTGCAGATTCGTAGCACGGCGGTCGGAGTGTCCACCACCTTCGAGGTGCAGCCGAACCAGACGGTCTACGCGGACTACGGGGTGCACGCCTACCAGGTTTCCTACTACGTCGAGAAATGGCGCGCCAGAGGTTCGATGTGCGAGGAGTGGGGCTACTATCCGTCAACGGTGACCGCGCCCACCTACGTCGAGGGGTGGCAGCTCCGGCTCGGCTGAGCCCCGGCCGCACCCCGCACCACCGTGCCGACCTCATCCGAGCGCACCGCGATCAGCGTCGATCCCGGTGGCAGCGCCTCGACCCGAGCCAACAGGTCAGCGTCCCCGACGAGGTTGCCCTGGTCCAGCCGATCCGCCTGTCTCGATCCACCGCCCGCAGGTCCGGATCGACG
Organism: Micromonospora sp. NPDC023956; assembly: GCF_040639195.1. Taxonomy (NCBI): domain Bacteria; kingdom Bacillati; phylum Actinomycetota; class Actinomycetes; order Micromonosporales; family Micromonosporaceae; genus Micromonospora; species Micromonospora sp. NPDC023956. Next base: position 18,442 of record NZ_JBEZZN010000001.1, on the reverse strand, counting down.
TGTCCGGCAAGCGATTTTCCGTGTCGGCAACCCGATCCGAATGAGCCTGCGGGCCGACTTACCCGGTGCGGGTGAGGTGGTTAGAGTGCACATGCTCTCCAGAGGATCATGGCTTTCACCCCTCGTGATCCGGCCTCTGCCGTGAGCCCGTGACCTCGTCGACGCCCCCAGAAAGGCCCGGACCGAGTGGTACCTGAGATCGTGGGGCGCAAAGGGCCCCTTGCCGGGCGGAGGATTCCGGTCGGCGACACCCGGTTCACCTTCGGCCGCCTGAGCGACAACGACGTGGTGATCTCCAGCAGTGGAGTCTCCCGTTCCCACGCGGAGGTGGTGCGCGAGGAGCGCGGCTACGTGCTGTACGACCGGGGCAGCCGCAACGGCACGCTGGTCAACGGGCGGCGGATCAGCGCGCACGTCCTCCAGCACGGCGACCTGATCACCATCACCGACGAGACGTTCTGTTTCGAGGTGGCGGCCGATGTGACCACGATGATCTCCGACCTCACCCTCTTCCAACCCGCCACCGAGCCGGCCGTGGTCGTCGACCCGGGTCCCGTCCTACGGGTCACCGTCTCGGGTGGTGGACCGGTCGGGCTGAGCCTGGCCCTGCTCCTCGAACGTCTCCTCGGGCACCGGGTGGCCGTCACCGTGTACGACAGCCGCTGGATCCAGGACGGCTCGCGGGTCGTGTGGAAGAACGAGGCACAGGGCAACACCCGGCGGCAACAGGTCGTGACCGTCCAGAGTCGCCAGTACCTGAACCTCCCCGAGGAGGTGCAGGATCGGCTCTTCGTCTCCGGGGCGTACTCGGAGATGTGGCCGACCGGTCCCGACTCGATCCGTGGCTACGGCCCGCGCAACATCCGGATCGCCTACATCGAGGACAGGCTCCTGGAGTTGGCGAACGAGAAGTCCGAGCGGATCCGGCTGGTGGCCGCCCGGTTCGACGCGGCCGAGCAGCACGAGACGGTCGCCCGGGAGCACGTGCTCGCGATCTGCGACGGCGCGCGATCCCGTACCCGAGAGCACTTCACCACCAGGTTCGGCGTCGCCGACAGTTCGATCTACTCGGTGGACGGCCGGCACCTCCAGGACGTCGTCCTGGGCCTGCGGGTGAAGTCCGACCTGCCGGACGCGATGAGTGTCCTGCTGACCGTGGCCCAGAACCGCTTCCTGCTCAACTCCCTCGGCGGTGAGGGCTTCCTGAACATGCGCCTCACCGACGCCGAAGCGGCCGAGGTCGTGGGGCTGGACCCGGTCCGTCGTGAGTTCAAGGACTGCATCGCCTCCCGACCCTGCCTGATGGCCCGGGAGGACGACGGCGACTTCCAGTGCTCCACCCACGGCACGCTGTTCCTGCCCGCCCTGCTGCGCGGTTCGCCGCTGTGGCGACGGGTGACGGAGGGCCTGGCGTTCTTCGGCGTCGCGCCGGAGAATCTCAGCGCCGTCACCGCGTTCCGCCTGGACATGGTGCAGCGCCCACGCTTCACCGCCCGGCTGTACGCCCCGACGTCGACCACCCCGGGCACCTACGGCTTCCTGATCGGCGACGCCGCCAACTCGATCCACTTCTGGCCGGGCCGGGGGCTCAACAGCGGGCTGGCGTCGGCCATCTCCCTGGCCCGGTCGCTCGCCAGCGGCTGGAACGGCCGGCCCTTCCGGGACGCCGACTTCGTCCGCCACGAGGCGGCGATGTCGATGCTCCAGTACCGGCACAAGAGCCGCGCGTGGAACGCGATGGTGACCACCGACGAGCAGGGTGCCAACCGCGCCATCAAGGACGTGATCGCCGACGTGATCGCCGAGGGCGGTGGGGCGGCGGACGGTCCGGACCGCGAAGCGGACCTCGATGCGTTGATGGAGCGGATGCGCGAGATCCGCGCCCGGCTGTCGTCCCGCCTCACCGGCCTGCCCGACGACCAGGTCCTCCTGGACCACCTGCGGACGCTCAAGGGCGAGACCGTACGGACCCTGCTGGCCAGCGGCGCCTGGGACACGCTGACCGTCGGTGGGGAAGAGGTCGACATCGACATCTTCTACCGGCAGGAGCTGCCCGTCCCGGCCTGATCCGGTGTGGGCTGCACCCGCTGCTCCGCCGCCGGGGAGGTGGACCACCTCTCTGGCTCCGGCCACCCGTCAGGCCGGCCGGAACGCGGCGCCCGTCGTGCTGCCGGTCTCCGGGCGGGCCAGGCAGTGCACCAGCCAACCCTGGTCGGCGGGGAGTTCCATCGGCCAGGCGTCACGTACCCAGCCCCGGGTGTCGTCCGGCACCGCGCTGCGCGCCGTCAGGATCGATGCCGAGCAGGCCGTCCCGATCACGTCGTGGGTGAGCAGTTCGTCCTGCGGCAGGTCCACCGCGTCGTCCGGGCGCCGGATCGCGGCGAACGTCTCCCAGGAGTGCTCGCCGGCACAGTCCGCCTTCCGGGGTGGCATCGCGGTCCCGCTGATGCTGACCAGACCACCCCAGCACAGTGGGGTGGTCGGGCAGAACGCCGTGGCGCAGGCCGCGAACCCGGCCGGCACGGCCGGTGCGGCCGAGGGCGTGGCGTTCTGCCGGAGCGGGCCGGCGTCGGCCGGTGACCCGGTGCCGTCGTCGCCGATCGCCTGCCAGGCTACGACCCCGCCGGCCAGCACGAGGGCGACCGTCCCGGCCACCACCGCCCACCGCCGCCGCGTCGACCGTCCCGGGGCGGGGTCGGTCGGCCCCGGTGGAGGAACGGTGGCCGGCGCGCCCGCGACCGGCAGTGGCGAAACCGGTGCCGGCCCGGCCGGCAGCGGTGGGGCGGCGACCGGAGGGAGCGTGGGCGGGTGGGCCACCGCACCGGACGACCAGCGGGCGGCAGCGGCCAGCGCGGCGGCGGACGGCCAGCGGTCCGCCGGCTCGGTGGCCAGGGCCCGTTCGACGACGGCCCGCACCGGCTGCGGTACGTCGTCACCGAGGGCCCGGGGGACCGCCTGTACCCGTTGCAGGGCGATCGCGTACGGGTTGTCGCCGGTGAACGGACGCTGCCCGGACAGACACTCGTAGGCGGCGAGACCGAGCGAGTAGACGTCACTGAGCGCGGTGGCCGGCCGACCGAGCACCTGTTCCGGCGAGAGATAGGTCGGCGTGCCGAGAACCGCGCCGGACGCGGTCAGCAGGGACGCGTCGTGCCGGCGCGAGATGCCGAAGTCGGTGATCAGCAGCGACCCGTTGGGCCGGACCAGGAGGTTGGCCGGCTTGACGTCCCGGTGCACGATGCCGCACTCGTGGACCGCCTGGAGCCCGTCCGCGGCCTGAGCGACCAGGTGCATGGTGTCGGCGGGGGAGAGCCGGCCCCGCCGGGCCAGCAGGTCGGACAGCGACTGCCCGTCGATGAACTCCATCACCAGGAAGGTCAGCCCGTCGCTGTGCCCGTAGTCGTGGATCGACGCCACGGCGGGATGGTTCACGCTCGCCATCGCCTTCGCCTCGACCAGGAACCGGCGGGCGAAGTCCGGGTCGTTCGCCACGTCCGGCAGCATGGCCTTGACCGCGACCGTCCGGCCGAGCAGCACGTCGACCGCCCGCCACACCTCGCCCATGCCACCGGCGCCGATCCGGGCGTCGAGCCGGTACCGGTCGCCGAGTCGCAGGCCAGGGCGCAGCATCGCTCTCCACCGTCCGTATGTCGCATCGTCCTGACGGCGGGCCGACCGTCGCGACATGATGCCACAGCGCAAGCGACCCACCGTCCTCACCACCCCGTCGCGACGACGCGGCCGGCGGTGCGGGTCACCCTCCGGCGGGCCTCGTCCATGATCCGCACGCGGATCGACGTCGGGAGGGCCGGCCCGTCCGTCTCCGCCGGTTTCCCGGCCGGGGTGAGCTGCTGTTCAGCGGGGCGTCGACCGGGCGGACCCGTCGAGATCCTCGACAAGTCCGAGGAACGCACGGTCGGCCTGGGCCAGGGTCGGCGTGCCGTAGAGCGGCGATACCAGGACCCGTCGACAGTGGTCGAGTTCGATGTACACGGCTCCGCCCACTCCGTTCGGGTTGGCGAGCACGGCGAACCGGTGCGCGCTGCCCACGCAGTCCGCCGCCGGGGGCAGGGTGGTCAACGCCCGCTCCACGGACGTCCGTTGCTGCGGAGAGAGGGTCCGCCCGTACGCGAAGTCGCCCACGGGATCCGCCGGCCCGCTCTTGTCAGCGGAGACGCGGTACCCGCACAGCCGCACCGGGTCGCTGGACCGGAACGGGACCGCTCCCCGCCCCGGCCGTACCGAGGAGTCGGGATACCCGGTATCGCTGGCCACCACGTCGCGGTGATCCTGCGAACAGCCGGACCTGGCCGCGCCCGCCGACTCGATCTCGCGGACGACCCGCTCCGAGACAGTGGTCAGCCGCAGCCCTCGCACCGTCGTCACCACGTCGGGGAGCGGCTTGCCGCAGCCGTCGACCGGGATTCCCGGCCGGATCCACCGGCCGCGACCGTCGATCAGCAGCAGGTTCGGCACCCATGGCCCCTCCAGGGTGCAGGCTTCGGGGCCGGTCGACGTGTCAGGGCGGCGGAGCGCGGTGATCAGGAGCGTCAGGTCGGTGGCCCGCCCCTCGGTGAGGACCAGGTCGAGACCACCGTCGGCGCGTCGCCGGTGGTCGAGCTGGCAGTGGATCGCGGCCGTCGCGGGGAAGCTGCCGTCGAGGCGTGGCAGGGTGAGTGCCACCTGCGGCGGTTCCGGATCCATCGGCGCGTCCACCGCGCAGGAGCGCCATTGGGCTCGGACAGTCGGCGGGCCCGTCGCCGGGTTGGGAAATCGTGTCGCCTGGTCGGCCGGCGACTGGGCGACGGTGGCGGTCCCACCGCAGGACGCCAGCGTGGCCATGGTCGCCACCAGGCTGAGCCCTCGAACGATCTGACGCATGACACTCCTCGACGAGCGGTAGCTGGCAGCGGCGAGGGGTGCCGATCGGACGACGTGGAGCCGAGAGGGCTTCCCGGTAGTCCGTCGACCGAAACCGGTCACCGAAGGTTATCGGACGTGCGGGAACGTGTCATGCGTGCGCCGGACCGGGCGGCGGAGCAATTCCGGCAGACCCGAGGAAGCCGGAGGCCCCTGCGGTCAGGGTCCGACAGCGGCGGCTGCCCGCTGGTACCGGCCCGCAGTCGACCGCCGCCTACCTGGGTACGAGCGCGGACGGTGCGGCGGGGGGCACGACCGTTCCGGCGAGGAGGTCGGTGGTGAGATGGGCCCGGATGCCCAGGGGCGGGCTGTCGCCGACGCGGGCGACGACGGCGCGGACGTGCTGCTCGGCGGGGTCGGCGAGGCCGTCGTAGACGGCGGCGAACACCTCCCGGGCCGGTTCCCGGAGCCATCCGGAGGGCAGGAGCTGGATCGGTAGCTGCGGATCGAGCGTGGGAAAGCGCCGGAAGGTGTCCATGACCTCGGTACGGGCCCGCACCGCCTCCGCGCCGCTGACCTGTCCGGATCTCACCTGCGGCAGGAGTGGACGCCAGCGCTGGAGGAAGGTCTCGTAGTGCCGGGCGATCGCGGCGATGTCCCAGGCGTCGAGGGGCTGGCGGTTGGTGAGGGTGTCGAGGTCTGCCGGTCGCCCGCGAAACACCGTGACGGTGCCGGTGACCTGACCGAGTCGGGTCTGGTCCTGCGGGGTCAGCTCGTGCGGCGAGATCCACAGACCGTCGTACAGCGGCGCGAAGCCCAGCCACCGGAGCTGCCCACGGAGGGCCCGCCGCTGGGCCCCTCGCTCCTGGGGCAGCGAGAAGGCGACGAGGGTCCAGCGTCCGTCCCACGGCTTCGTCGCGGTGGTGGCGGTGAGGATCCACCGGCCACCGCCGGCCAGGTCGACCGCGGCGGCCCGGCTGAGCCGGTAGAAGCTGTGCCGCCCCTGTCGGCTGCCCTCCAGCACGCCCCGGCGGACCAGCCGACTGATCGCGGCGCGGGCACCGGTGGGGGTCACCCGGGATTCGGCGAGCAACGCGACGATGGCCGCGGACGGCAGCCAGGACAGGTCCCGCAGTGTGTAGTCGGCCAGCAGCGTCACCGCGAGGCCCTGTGGTGCGTTTCCGGCCTGCCGTCGGGGCAGCCGCACCGGGTGGTCCCCGTCGTCAGGGAAGATCTCCTCGATGCTGAAAGGGCTGTTCACGGGGGCGCTCCGGTACGGCTCGAGGACGGTGCATCGACTGTAGACGGCGTCATCGCCGGCCGACGGGGAGTGGCCCGCTCCGCGCCCCCAATCTCATTGAGCTGTCTCAATTGACACTTGTTTGACCGAGGGGGAGACTATCTGTCACACGACGTGCGCGGGGCCGGGCAGGGCATCCCCAGATGTCGTTGGGCCAGAACGTGCCAGTGCGGGGAACCGGGTGTACCCGCTCCAGGGCGCGGCGGCCCGTCTCAACCCGCAGAGGTAGGACAACGTGCGTACGAGAATCAGACGGAGTCTGCTGTTCGCCCTGGCCGCGTCCCTGGCGGTGGTCGGACTCGTGATCCCCGCGTTCGGACCGGCTCAGGCGGCGTCGCTGGTCGAGGTGACCAGCTTCGGGGACAACCCGGGGCGGATGCGGATGCACCTCTACGTGCCCGACTCCCGCCCGACCAGTCCGGCGATCGTGGTGGCCATGCACGGCTGTGGCGGGTCGGGCCCCGGGTTCTACTCCGGCAGTGAGTTCGCCTCGCTGGCCGACCGGTACGGATTCATCGTCATCTACCCGAGCGCGACCCAGCAGGCCGGGTTCGGCAACTGCTTCGACACCTGGTCCGACGCCGCCAAGCGCCGTGGTGGCGGCAGCGACCCCGGGTCGCTGGTGTCCATGGTCAGCTATGTGCAGCGCCAGCACGGCGGCGACCCGAACCGGGTCTACGCCACCGGCAGTTCGTCGGGGGGCATGATGACCAATCACATGCTGGCCCTCTACCCCGACGTGTTCAGGGCCGGAGCCGCGTTCATGGGGGTTCCGTACACCTGCTTCGCCAACGCGGCCGACTACCCGCCGGGAGCCAGCCAGTGCACCGGCGGGACCATGAACCGGACCCCGAAACAGTGGGGTGACGCGGTCCGGCAGGCCTATCCCGGCTACGCCGGCCCGCGCCCGCGGGTGCAGCTCTGGCACGGCACCAACGACACGCTGGTGCCGTACCAGTTGTTGCAGGAGACGATCGAGCAGTGGACCGACGTCTTCGGTCTCAGCCAGACCCCCACCTCCGTCGACACCCCACAGCCCAACTGGAACCGCCGCCGGTACGCCGACGCGAACGGCACCGTCCAGGTGGAGGCGTACGCCATCCAGGGCGCCGGGCACAGCCTGCCCTCCAGCGGCATGGCGGCTGCCGCCGTCCAGTTCTTCGGCCTGTCCACGCCGACGCCGACCACGCCCGTGCCGACCACGCCCGTGCCGACCACGCCCGTGCCGACCACGCCGCCGCCGGGGTCCGGCGCCTGCCGGGTGGCGGTCAGGGTCAACGCCTGGAACAGCGGGCTGACCGAGGACATCACCATCACCAACACCGGTACCAGCGCCATCAACGGCTGGTCCCTGGTCTTCACCCTGCCCGCTGGACAGGTCGTCACCTCCGGGTGGAACGCGTCCTACGCGCCGTCCTCGGGACAGGTGACGGCCAGGAACGTGGCCCACAACGCCGCCATCCCCGTCAACGGTTCGATCACCGTCGGTCTCCAGGCCACGCACACCGGCGACTCGTCCGAGCCGAGCGGCTTCACCCTGAACGGCGCGTCCTGCGTGATCGCCTGAACCGCGCGGACGCGACCCGTCGACCAACCCCCCGGACGCGCAGGCCGGCGGCCGGGGTGGTGGGCCCGCAGACCCTTGCCCGGCGCCGACGCCGCTGTCGACGCCGGGACCCGACCGAATCCGTCCGTCTCCGATCGGACGGGGTACAGAGGAGCAGATCATGAGAACGATGGACGAGGCTCGTCCCGCCTCCACCCCGGGACGCCGCTGGCGGTCCGGACTGGCCGTCGTCGCGGCGGCCGTCGTCGCGAGCGGCACGCTGGTCGCGGTGAACGCCGTCCCCGCCGACGCGGCGTCGGTGGACACCAACGCCTGGTACGTGCTGGTGAACCGCAACAGCGGCAAGGCGCTGGACCTGTACAACCAGGCGACCGGCGACGGCGCGCGGATCACGCAGTGGTCCCGGAACGACGGTAACCACCAGCAGTGGAAGTTCGTGGACTCCGGGGGCGGCCACTACCGGATCACGTCGCGGCATTCGGGCAAGGTCCTGGACGTGGCGAACTGGTCGACGGCCAACGGGGGGACGATCCAGCAGTGGACCGACCACAACGGGGCGAACCAGCAGTGGCGGTTGGCCGACTCCGACGGCGGACACGTCCGGTTGATCAATCGGAACAGCAACAGGGCGCTGGAGGTGCAGGGCGCCTCGACCGCTGACGGCGGGAACATCGTGCAGTACGACGACTGGAACGGCGCCAACCAGCAGTGGCAACTCGTCCGCGTCGACGGTGGCACCCCGCCGCCCACCACTGCGCCTCCTGGGGGCGACGGCTGTGGCAAGGCCCCGACGCTGCGCAACGGCACGCACCAGATCCAGAGCAACGGCAAGAGCCGGTCGTTCATCCTGCGGATGCCCGCCACCTACGACAACAACCACCGGTACCGGCTGATCTTCGCGTTCCACTGGCGGGGCGGGACCGCCAACGAGATCGACTCCGGTGGCACGAGTGGGCAGGCCTGGTCCTACTACGGTCAGTGGGAGCAGTCCGGCAACAACGCGATCCTGGTCGCGCCGCAGGGCCTCGGCAACGGTTGGGCCAACTCCGGTGGCGGGGACGTCACCTTCGTCGACGACATGCTCCGGCGGATCGAGGGTGACCTCTGCGTCAACCCGGCGCAGCGCTTCGCCACCGGCTTCAGTTGGGGCGGCGGCATGAGCTACGCCCTCGCCTGCGCCCGGCCGACCGTCTTCCGGGCCGTCGCGGTCATCGCCGGCGGGCAGATCAGCGGATGCAGCGGCGGCACCCAGCCCGTCGCGTACTTCGGCCTGCACGGCATCTCGGACAATGTGCTCACCATCGCCCAGGGACGGGCGCTGCGCGACACGTTCGTCCGGAACAACGGTTGTGCCCAGCAGAACCCGCCCGAGCCGGCGGCAGGTAGCCGGACGCACGTCACCACCGTCTACTCCGGCTGCCGGGCCGGGTATCCGGTGCAGTGGGCCGCGTTCGACAACGGGCACATGCCCGGCCCGGTCGACGGGACGTACGCCGAGAGTGGCGTCACGACCTGGACCAAGGGCGAGATCTGGCGGTTCTTCGCGCAGTTCTCCTGACCTCGGGCGGACCGGCAGGCGGCAGGACGTCGGAGCGGTGACCGAGCGGGCGGGCTCCCGGCGGGCAGGGGTTCACGAACTCCGGCGGCCGGGGGTCCGCCCCGCTCGTGGGTCGGACCGGCGTCTAGTCCGGAACCTCCGGGCCCAGCAGGCGGATCTCCTCGATGTCCAGCGCTGCCTGGAGCTCGCGCAGCACGGTGTCGTCGATCGCGTTGGTGTCCCGCAACCGGGTGATCTCGCGGCGTTTGCGGTCGAGCACCTCCAGCCGTAGCCGACGCTCGACCTCCCGGGTCCCCGAGGAGACCTGGTCCTCCTGCTCGGCCCGGATGTCGTCGAGGTGGGCCTGGTAGTCGGCGCGTACCCGGCCGACGACGTCCGCCGTCGCGCCGAGCCGCCGCCCCACCTCGGACAGCGCGGCGAGCCCGACCTGGGTGGAACGCAGCCGGGCGTGGTGCACCTCGTCGGCGCGGGGCTGGTCGCCGACGAGTCCGGCCCACCGGACCACCAGCGGCAGGGTGGTCCCCTGCACCAGCATGATCAGGACGATCACCACCACCGTGCAGAAGATGATCAGATCGCGCTGCCGGACCGGTTCGCCGGTGGCGGCGGTCAACGGCACCGCGAGCGCCGCGGCCAGGGACACCGCGCCCCGGAAGCCGGCCCACCCGGCCGCCGTCCGCACCCGCCAGCCCACCTCCAGGTCCCGCTGGGAGCGGCGGCGGTCGACGACCTGGAGGACGCCCGTCGCCAGGTGCACCCACGCCATCCGGGTCGCGGCCACCGTGGCGGCCACCACCAGGGCGATGACCAGGGCCTTTCCGATCGACGTGCTGGTCTCGTCCCGCAGGGCACGGGGGATCTGCATCCCGAGCAGGACGAACAGCCCCCCGTTGATCAGGAACGTGGTGAGGTCCCAGAAGGCGTAGGCCATCAGCCGGGACGGGGCGCGGATGACCCGGGGGCCGGCGTAGGAGAGCAGCAGACCCGCGACGACCACCGCCAGTACCCCGCTGGCGTGCACCTCCTCGGCGAGCAGGAACGCGACGAACGGGGTGAGCACGCTGAGCGCGCCCTCCCGGAGCGGGTCGTCGAGGCGTCGCCGGACCAGCACGACCACGCCACCGACCACCAGGCCGGCCGCGACACCGCCGAGAACCGAACCCCCGATCCGCCCGACGAGTGCCCACGCCCCGGGTGCGGCGCCCCCGCCCAGCAGGCCGAGGGCGACGGAGAACAGCACCAGCGCCGTACCGTCGTTGATCAGGCTCTCCGCCCGCAGGATGGTGAGGAACCGGCGGGGCATCCGTTTGGCCAGGCCGGCGACGGCCGCCGCGTCGGTGGGCGCCAGCACCGCCCCGAGCACCCAGGCCGCCGCCGGGTCGACGCCGAACGCCTGCGCGACCATCGACACGGTGACCATGGTGACCCCCACCAGCACGACCGCGAGCAGCGCGATGGCCGGCAGGTTCGCCCGGATCTCCCGCAGGCTCGTGGTGAGGCTCTCCCGGTAGAGGATCGCGGGGAGGAACAGCAGCAGCACCACGTCCGGATCGAGGACCACGTCGGACAGCGGTGGCGCGAGGGCCAGCAGCGCGCCCATGCCGATCAGCAGGACCGGCGGCGCGACCCGGTACCGCCCACCGAGCGTGGTCCCGACGAGCACGGTGGCACCCAGCACCGCGATCAGCACGAGACCTTCCACGCCGCCCCTCGCCCCCGTCCGACCGCCCGGTGGCCCGGGTAGGCCACCCACCCCGGCCGGTTGTCCGTCCGCCCTCCCCAGTGTCGGACGGCGGACCGGCAGCGCGTCGCGGAACGGCGTGGAGGAATCCGGAACGGCGGCCCGGACCGGCGTCACCGGCGGCCGGTAACGCGCCGGGACCGGCGTCACCGGCGCTCCGGACCGCGTCCGGACCGTGGGGGTGCCGGGATCAGAGCAGCGGGTCCAGGTACAGCAGGCGCAGGTTGCCGACCGGGGTCGTTTGACCCGTCAGGTACGCCTTCACCTGGCTCGGCGACCAGGTCGGGTAGCGCTGGAGCACGCGCGCGGCAGCCCCGGCGACGTGGGGCGCCGCAGCCGACGTGCCGCTGGCGAAGGCGCTGGCGGCGGTGCCGGTGTGCCAGGCCGAGAGGACGTTCACCCCGGGGGCGTGGAGGTCGACGCAGGTGCCGTAATTGGAGAAGCCGGCCCGGGTGTCGTCCGGCTGGGTGGCCCCGACCCGGATCGCGGTGGCGACCGGAGCGGGAGAGTAGGAGCACGCGTTGGCGTTGTCGTTGCCGGCGGCGACCGCGTAGCTGATCCCACTGGAGATGGAGAACTGCACCGCGCTGTTCAGCGCGGTGCTGTGGACGCCGACCACGTTCATCAGGGCCACCGCCGGCTGGCCGGTGACGTGGTGGTCGGTCAGCCACTCGAGTCCGTGGATCACGGTGGACAACGTGGTGGTGTCGGAGCAGTCCAACACCCGTACCGCGATCAACCGCGCCGACTTGGCCACCCCGTACGTGCTGCCCCCGACGACTCCGGCGGTGTGGGTGCCGTGGCCGGTGCAGTCGTCGGCGACCGGGTCGACGTCCACCACGTCGTAGCCGTAGCTGGCCCGACCGCCGAACTGCGTGTGGGTGATCCGGATGCCGCTGTCGACGACGTAGACGGGGATCCCGTGGCCCGTGCCGGTGTAGCTGTACCCGCCGTCCGGTGCCGCCGTCCGCTGGTCGATCCGGTCCAGGTTCCACGGCGGGCCGGGCTGGGTGGCGGTCGCCCGCATGGTGTGGTTCTGCTCGACCCAGGCGACCGCGGGATCGGCGGCGAGCCGGCGGGCGGTCGCCTCGGGCAGGCGTACCTCGAAGCCGTTGAGCGCGTGGCCGTAGCGGTGGCCGACCTTCCCGCCGTAGCGCCTGGCGAGCGCGTCGGCCCGTTCCGACACGGCGGCGACCCGGGTGCCGGCCGGTCCGCCGACGGCGGCATCGGTGAGGACGACCAGGTAGCTTCCGGCGACGGCGGTGGCACCGCCGTCGTTCATGATCTCGTCGACGGCCGGTGCCGCGGTCGCCGGGGCGCCGACCGTTGCGGCGACCAGCGCCGAGGCGGCGAGCACGCCGGCTGCGGCCAGCCGGTGTCGACGAAGGCCGAGAGACATCATCGCTGGTCCTCCTCACGGTGGCCGCCACCGGCGGCACGCCGGGCCACGGCGGTCGGGGCGGTACCGACGACGCTAACCACGTAGTCCACGGCAGTCGACACCGCACGGGCGTTGCTGGCGGTCACCGAGAAAACGCCCCACCCGTCGCCCGCCCGGAGCCGGTGTGCCGCGCGGACCCGGTCTCCCCGGCGACAGCGGGACGACAGCGCGGTGACAGCGCCGATGGACACCATGACGAGCAGGCACCGGGTCCGCCCGGATGCCGGAGCCCTGCCGACCGGCGTTCACCTATTGACAAACTTTGTTTCCAGTCGCAGCCTGTGAGAGCGCTCTCTCAACTGTTTCCCCACGTCTGAGGTGGTCCTATGAGCGTTCGACGACACCTGTTCGCCATCGTCTCCGCCCTCCTCGTCACCATGGCGGCGACCATCCACGCGACGCCCGCACAGGCGGTCGGGCCGGCCCTGCTGCCCGTCACGGTCACCAACAGCACCGGCCGGGGCGAGGCGGTGCACCTGTACGTCATCGGCACCCAGCTCTCCAGCGGCCGGCTCGGCTACGTCACCGCAGGCGGCGCGTTCGTACCGTGGACCGGCGGCCAGCTCCCGCCGTCGCCCGCGCCGGACGCGTCGATCCCCGGCCCCGGCAACGGGGGCCGCACCACCATCCAGTTCCCCCGGGGTTTCTCCGGGCGGGTCTACTTCTCCTTCGGCGAGAAGCTCAAGTTCTTCCTCACCCCGGACGGCCTGGTGCAACCCGCGCCCTGGGCGGCCGGTGACGCGAACCGGAACATCCTGTTCGACTGGAGCGAGTTCACCTACAACGACGCCGGACTCTGGCTGAACAGCTCCCAGGTGGACATGTTCGCCGTGCCGCACGCGGTCACCGTCACCGGTGCCAACGGGGTCACCAAGCGGACCGGGGACGTCGTCGCCAACGGCCGCGCCGCCATCATCAACGGGATCCGGGCACAGGCCGGCTGGGGGAACTCCGTGTACACCCGGTCGGACGGCACGGTGCTGCGGGTCCTGGCCCCGGGCAAGGCCGCCGACGCGGGCCTGTTCAGCCCCACCTACCTCGACCCGTACATCACCTCGGCCTGGAACGCGTACACCACGAAGACGTTGACCGTGGTGCCCTTCGCCAACCAGCCCAACGTCCGCTACTTCGGCCGGACCTCGGGCAGCACGATGACCTTCACCAACAGCTCCGGTCAGGTGGTGGCGTCCTTCCAGCGGCCCTCGTCGGCCAGCGTGTGGGGCTGCGACGGGCAGCTGCACGCCCCCAACGACCAGGTCGTCGGTCCGATCGCCCGGACGCTCTGCGCGGCGCTGAACCGGGGCACCCTCGGCACCATCGACACCCAGCCCAGCCTCAACCCGGCCGAGTTCTACCGCAGCAACCCCACCAACCAGTACGCCCGGGTGATCCACGCCAACATGGTCGACGGCAAGGCGTACGCGTTCGCCTTCGACGACGTCGGCGCCTTCGAGTCGCTGGTGCACGACGGTGACCCGCGCGCCGCCGGCCTGGTCCTCAGTCCGTTCGGCGGGGGCGGCACCCCGCCGCCGACCGGAGTGCCGGTGCTGAGCACCTGGAACAACAAGTGCATCGACGTGCCCAACTCGAACTTCGCCGACCGGGTGCCGCTCCAGATGTGGACCTGCAACGGCACCAACGCCCAGAAGTGGACCTTCACCGGCACGGCGGTGCAGAGCCAGAACAACAAGTGCGTCGACGTCGACGGTGGTGCGACCGGTAACGGCGCGGTCGTCCAGCTCTACACCTGCAACGGCACCGGCGCGCAGCAGTTCACCCTCACCGCCAGCGGCGACCTGCTCAACCAGGCCAGCAACCGGTGCGTGGACATCCGGGACTGGAACAGCGGCGACGGCGCCAGGTTGCAGCTCTGGGACTGCGCCGGCAGCGCCAACCAGAAGTGGCGTACCGGCTGAACCGGACGCCGTTCCCGGCCACCCGGCCCGCTCCACCCCGGCGGCGGGGTCACCCCGCCGCCGGGCAGCTCCAGGATCCCCCCTCGGAAAGGACACCGATGAAGTCGTTCCTCGCGTTGCTCGCCACCGGTGTGGCGGTCGTCGGGCTGACCGTGCCCGCCGCCGCCGCGCCCCCGACCGGTCCGGACCGGACGGACCGGGGCGAGGCCACCCACGTCGACGCGGCCGACCTGCCACCCGGCATGGCCGAGGCGATGCGCCGGGACCTCGGGCTGACCGACCGGCAACTCGCCGGCCGGTTGCGGGTCGAGGCCGCGGCCGCCGTGGTCGACAAGCGGCTGCGCACCGGCCTCGGGGCACGGTACGCCGGCTCCTGGCTGGCCGCCGGGGACCGCCTCACGGTGGCCGTCACCGACGCGTCCGTCCTGGACACCGTGCGGGCCGAGGGGGCCGAGCCCCGGCTCGTCTCCCGGAGCCTGACCGCGCTCACCGCCGCCCACACCACCCTCGACCGGTACGCCGCCCGCCACCGTCCGACGGAGGCGGTCCGGAGCTGGTACACCGACGTCGTCGACAACAGCCTCGTGGTGGCGGTCGCCCCGGGCCGGACCGCGTCGGCCCGGGACTTCGTGGCGCGCAGCGGGATCTCCGCCGGCCTCGTCCGCTACGTCGTCCAACCGGAGGCACCCCGTCCGCTGTACGACATCCGCGGCGGCGACCAGTACGTGATCAACAGGAACACGCTCTGCTCGGTGGGCTTCGCCGTGGCGGGCGGCTTCGTGACCGCCGGCCACTGCGGGGGCACCGGCAGCCCCACCCTCGGGTACAACAACGTCAACCAGGGCACCTTCGCCGGCTCCTCGTTCCCGGGCAACGACTACGGCTGGGTCCGGACCAACGGCGACTGGACGCCCCGACCGTGGGTCAACAACTACGCCGGTGGCAACGTGTCGGTCGCCGGCTCCACCGAGGCCGTGATCGGCAGCGGGGTGTGCCGTTCCGGCCGGACGACGGGCTGGCGCTGCGGCACCCTCCTCGGCCGCAACGAGACGGTGAACTACCCGCAGGGCGCGGTGTCCGGCCTGCACCGCAGCAACGCCTGCGCCGAGGGCGGCGACTCCGGGGGCGCGTGGCTCGCCGGCAACCAGGCCCAGGGCGTCACCTCCGGCGGCTCGGGCAACTGCACGTCCGGCGGGACGACGTGGTTCCAGCCGGTCAACGAGATCCTCAGCGTCTACGGGCTGTCCCTGGTCACCACCGGCGGCGGGGGACCGGGCACCCGGATCATCAGCAACCTCAGCAACAGGTGCATCGACGTGCCCAACTCCAACTTCTCCGACGGCGTACCGCTGCAGACCTGGAACTGCAACGGCACGTCCGCGCAGAGCTGGACCTTCACCGGCGGCACGCTGCGCACCCAGAACAACAAGTGCATGGACGTCGCCTGGGGCTCCCACGACAACGGCGCGGTCATCCAGATCGCCAACTGCAGCAGCAACCCGGCTCAGCAGTTCGTCCTCTCCGCCGCCGGTGACCTGGTGAACCCGCAGGCCAACAAGTGCGTGGACATCAAGGACTGGAACACCGGGGACGGCGCGCGGTTGCAGTTGTGGGACTGCGCCGGCACCCCCAACCAGAAGTGGCGCACCGGCTGACCCTCGTCGGGGATCCCGTCGGGGTCCACCTGTCGGCCGCGCACCGGCCGGACCGGTCACCTCCGGTCCGGCCGGTGCCGCGCCGTCGACCGGCCGATGTCGGTGCGGCCGGCTAGGGTGCGTCCCGTGACCCACATCGACCCGCCCTGGGAACCGCCGCTCGCCGGCAGCGAGACCGCGCACCTCGTCGGGGCCCTCGACCGCCTCCGGACGACGTTCCGGTGGAAGACCGACGGTCTTGACGCGGCCGGTCTGCGCACCCGCCTCGGCGCCTCCGCCCTGACCCTCGGCGGCCTGCTCAAGCACCTGGCGGTGGTGGAGGACCACATCTTCACCGTCCGGCTGCGCGGCGGGTCGATCGGCGCGCCGTGGGAGGCGATCTACCGGACCGACGAGCCCGACTGGGAGTTCGCCTCCGCGCAGCACGACAGCCCGGAGCAGCTCTACGCGTTCTGGGACGACGCCGTCGAACGGTCCCGGGTGCGGCTCGACGCCGCCCTGGCCGACGGCGGGCTCGACCAGCTCGTCCACCTCGCCACCCCGGACGGCCGGCACGCCAGCCTGCGTCGTCTCGTCTGCGACCTGGTCGAGGAGTACGGCCGGCACACCGGCCACGCCGACCTGCTCCGCGAGGCGGTGGACGGACGGGTCGGCGAGGACCCGCCGCCCGACTGGCGGCCGACCCGGTAGGCGCGTCGGACCGGACCGGACCGGCCCGACGCCCCGGACCGTCGGCTACGTCGTCAGCCAGTCGCGCAGCCGCGTGACGTTGGCGGCCTCGCTCTCCACCCGCTGCCGGTCGGCGTCGGTCAGCTCGGTGTCGCGCAACTGCGCGATCCACTCCTCGGCCCGGTCGGGCTCGTCGAGGGCGACCGCCAACTCGGCCAGGGCCACCAGGGCCAGGGCGCGCTCGACCGGCGGAGCGGTGTCGCCGTACCGGCGCAGCGCCAGGGTGAGCGTCCGTACCGCCGCCCGGTCGTCGTTCTTGAACTCCCGGAGGATGCGGGCGTTGTCGAGCGCTCGGGCGATGCCCTTCAGCTTCTTCGACCCGCCGTACTCCACCTCCTGCTCCTCGTCCCGCTGGATGAAGATGATCGCGTTGCCCGAGGGGTCGACGAGCGTGAAGCGGCTCGCCCCGGGCCGGTAGCGGGTGATCCGGGGCAGGCCCCGGGCCAGCACCTTGCCGTACGCCGCGCGCATCGCCGCGGTGAACGCGGCGTGGTACGGCGCGACGGCGTCCACCATCACCAGGCACCCACCGGAGTTCTCCCGGCTCGGGTCCAGGTGTTCGGGCGCGGCCCCGTAGTGCAGTGCGAAGCCGCTCCAGGTGAAGGCGAGGTAGAGGTAGGGGCGGGTCTGCCGGTAGGTGACCCGGAAGCCGAGCGCCTGGTAGAAGGCGAGTGTCTCCTCGGCGGACACGCAGGGCAGCAGTGGCACGGTGGTCTCGTTCGGGCGTACCTCGAGATCGGTCACGCCGGCCATTGTGCCGAAGGGAAGGGTTCGGCCGCCTATGGAGAATTCGCCGCGGTCAGTCCGACCGGAGCTCGGGGTAGTGCCTGCGCTCCCACGTGTTCATCGCGTGGATCCTCTTGAGGCCCCGTCCCTCGCAGATCGGGCAGATCCGCTTGGTGAAGCAGAGGTTGCACCGCTGCCGGCGCCGGTCGTCGTCCAGGGTGAAGCCCTGGCCCAGGCAGCCGGGGCACCAGCCGAGCCCGTCGCACTCGTAGCAGAGCAGTGCCCCGGCGGGCAGGGTCCCGGCGGTGACGACCGGCTCGGGCGGGACGAACTCGACCGGATCGTGGAACAGGACGTGCGGGGTCGTGCCCCGGATCCCGTAGCGGTCCCGGTAGCGGCTGACGCCCCGCTCCGGGTGGACGGCGCAGAGGGTGATCAGATATCCGTCGCGGCGGGCGTCGGCCCGGGTCTCGGCCGGGCCGGTGTGGTTCTCGACGCTCCAGCCGAGCGCGGTGAGCAGGCCACCGCCGTACCGGACGGCGTGCGCGGCGGACGGGTGCTCCTTCGCGACCAGGTCCAGGCTGGCCGTGTAGGCGTGCCGCAGCGGCTCCCGCCAGTCGAGGATGGCCGGCTCCGGCAGCATGGTGACGCCGGGGTGCTGACCCGGTTCGAGGGCCTGGGCGAGGGACTGCATCTCGTGGCGGAGCAGCCAGGCGGCGTTCTCCAACTCCTCGCGCGCTCCGGGGATCTCGGGCATCGCCGCCGCCTTCCGTCGCTGCACGACCGGGCGGGCGCGCCGCCCGGCGCGCCCGCGTCCGAGGATAGTCCCGCCATCGACCGGCATCGTCGTGCGGACGGTGCCGGGAACCCCCCGACCACGGCGGCCCGCCGGGGGCGGGGCGGCGGCCCCCCCGCCCCGCGCGGCCGCGCGGGCGCGGGGGCCCGGCGC